>NZ_JBVJPV010000001.1:362573-938074 GCF_055609245.1 Streptomyces sp. NPDC036813
CTTCCTCGGCCCGGCCGCGGTGGCGGGGGCTGGGCAGGGCGAGCCGGTCATCGCCTCTCCTTCGCATGCCGAGCCGTACTTTGGCGGTCGGGGTGCCACGGCCGCCGTCGGTGCCGCGCCGGAGGCGGTGGGGGGTGCGGCCTCCCGGCCGGTGCAGGAGGCTCGCCCCGCGCCCTTCAGGTCCCTGCCTGACCCCGCGCTCCCGCCCGGGCCCGTCGCGTCCCCGGCCGCCCGTACCGGGACCGTCACGCGCCCGCCCGCCGGTACCGCGCCCGCACCGCACCGGGTCGCCGATCCCCGCTCGCAGGCCGACGGCCGACCTGCCCAGCCCGGCGTCCCGCCCGCACAGCCTGGCGTCCCCCCTGCCCGGCCGGGATCACACGCCCTCGCCTCCGCCCTGTCCGACCCCGTGGCGCCCCCCACCGGTCCTCCAGCCGATGCCCAGGCTGCCGCGCGCCCGGTACCCCCCGGCTCCAAGCCGCGTAAGCGGCGTCGTGGCGGGGCTCGCTTCGCCGGTGCCGTCGACGAGGGCGACGCCGCGCTTCTCGCGGAGCCGGTGCCGGTTGCCGACGCCGGCCGTGGCCCGCGGGGGGCCCGGTTCGCCGGGGCCGGGGAGGGCGCCGAGGCGGTGCCCGCGGCCGAGCCGGTGGACGGGGCCGAGCCGGTGGACGGGGCCGATCGCCGGGCGGTCGAGGACGCCGTGGACCGGCTCGCGCGGCTGCGCGCCGACGGTCGTACCGGTGACGCACACGTGCTGCTCATCGAGCTCGCCCACTGGCCCGCCGCCCGCTTCCCGCTGCTCGCCGCCGAGCTGCACCGGGCCGGGCTCGGCGCGGACTGGGCGACGCTGCTGTGGGAGGCCGCCTCGCTGCCCGCCGAGCGGCTCGTCGCCGCCGCGGACGCGCTCGTCGCGGCAGGCCGGGACGCCGACGGCGAGCACATCCTGCGGCAGGGCGTCGCACGGCCCGCCGAGGAGATCGGCGCTGCCGTGCTCGCGCTGCACACGGCCGGCCGCCACCGCGAGGTGCGCGCGCTGCTCGGCGCCTACGTCCGCGTCCGCACCCCCGAGGAGGCCGCCCGCAGCGCCGCCCCCGACCCCCGGCTCCTCGTGCCGCTGCTGCTCGAGGCCGCCCGGGGCGTCACCGACGAACGCCACTGGGACCTCCTGCACGCCCTGCGTGTCGCCGGTCTCGCCCACTGAGCGCACCCGAAGCCACCGACACCCGCCCCCGTGGCCACCCGCCCGCGCCGATGCCGCCCACGCGCACCCGAGACCCGCCCGCACCGAGACCACCCCCCGGCCGATGCCCGCCACGGGCACCCGAGACCACCGCCCGCACCGGATGCCCCCACAGGCACCCGAGGCCATCCGCCCGCACCGAGACCACTCGCCCAGAAGCGACCCACGCGCACCCCGCGCACCGAAAACGCCGCCCCACCCACCCCACCAGCCCCACGGATCACCCACAGGAGTGTCAATCGCCCTCGACTCAGCGGGTTGGCGACGATGGTCTTGGCAAGCCCGTCCGGGAGGCTTACGTTCGTCCCTCTACGGCCTGCTTCTACGGGCGTAGAGGCTCTGACGTCGCGTCGAAGGAGCAGCTCATGGCGAACGTCGTCCGTGCCGCCCTGGTCCAGGCCACCTGGACCGGCGACACCGAGTCCATGGTGGCGAAGCACGAGGAGCACGCCCGCGAGGCAGCCCGCCAGGGAGCCAAGGTGATCGGCTTCCAGGAGGTGTTCAACGCCCCGTACTTCTGCCAGGTCCAGGAGCCCGAGCACTACCGCTGGGCCGAGCCCGTCCCCGACGGCCCGACCGTGCGCCGTATGCAGGAGCTCGCCCGCGAGACCGGCATGGTGATCGTCGTCCCGGTGTTCGAGGTCGAGCAGTCCGGCTTCTACTACAACACCGCCGCCGTGATCGACGCCGACGGCAGCTATCTGGGGAAGTACAGAAAGCACCACATCCCGCAGGTGCGGGGCTTCTGGGAGAAGTACTACTTCAAGCCCGGCAACCTCGGCTGGCCCGTCTTCGACACGGCCGTCGGCAAGGTCGGCGTGTACATCTGCTACGACCGGCACTTCCCGGAAGGCTGGCGGCAACTCGGGCTCAACGGCGCGCAGTTGGTCTACAACCCCTCCGCCACCCACCGCGGCCTGTCGGCCTATCTGTGGCAGCTGGAGCAGCCCGCCGCCGCGGTCGCCAACGAGTACTTCGTCGCCGCGATCAACCGCGTCGGGCAGGAGCCCTACGGCGACAACGACTTCTACGGCACGAGCTACTTCGTGGATCCGCGCGGGCAGTTCGTCGGCGGAGCCGCCTCCGACTCCAAGGAGGAACTCGTCGTCCGCGACCTCGACTTCGACCTGATCGACCAGGTGCGGCAGCAGTGGGCCTTCTACCGCGACCGCCGCCCCGACGCCTACGAAGGACTGGTGCAGCCGTGAGCGACCTGTACGCCCGCCACCGCAGTGTCATGCCGGACTGGCTCGCGCTGTACTACGACGACCCGATCGAGATCACGCACGGCGAGGGACGCCATGTCTGGGACTCCGACGGCCGCCGCTACCTGGACTTCTTCGGCGGCATCCTGACGACGATGACCGCCCACGCCCTGCCGGAGGTGACCAAGGCCGTCAGCGAGCAGGCCGGGCGGATCATCCACTCCTCCACCCTCTACCTCAACCGCCCGATGGTCGAGCTGGCCGAGCGCGTCGCCCACCTCAGCGGCATCCCCGACGCCCGCGTCTTCTTCACCACCTCCGGCACCGAGGCCAACGACACGGCCCTGCTGCTCGCGACGACGCACCGGCGCAGCAACACGATCCTCGCCATGCGCAACAGCTACCACGGCCGCTCGTTCAGCGCCGTCGGCATCACCGGCAACCGCAGCTGGTCGCCGACCTCGCTCTCCCCGCTGCAGACGCTGTACGTGCACGGCGGGGTGCGTACCCGCGGCCCGTACGCCTCCCTGAGCGACGAGGACTTCATCGCGGCCTGCGTGGACGACCTGAAGGACCTCCTCGGCCACACCCGCCCGCCCGCCGCGCTGATCGCCGAGCCCATCCAGGGCGTCGGCGGCTTCACCTCCCCGCCGGACGGTCTGTACGCCGCCTTCCGCGAGGTGCTCGCCGAGCGGGGCGTGCTGTGGATCGCCGACGAGGTGCAGACCGGCTGGGGCCGCACCGGCGACCACTTCTGGGGCTGGCAGGCTCACGCCCGCAGCGGCCCGCCGGACATCGTCACCTTCGCCAAGGGCATCGGCAACGGCATGTCCATCGGCGGTGTGATCGCCCGCGCCGAGATCATGAACTGCCTGGACGCCAATAGCATCTCCACCTTCGGCGGCACCCAGGTCACCATGGCCGCGGGCCTCGCCAACCTGGGCTATCTGCTGGAGCACGACCTTCAGGGCAACGCCCGGCGCGTCGGCGGCCTGCTCATCGAGCGGCTGCGCGGGATCGCCGCCCAGGTCCCGGCCGTACGGGAGGTGCGCGGGCGCGGGCTGATGATCGGCGTCGAGCTGGTGCGGCCCGGCACCGACGACGCCGATCCGCAGGCCGCCGCGGCCGTCCTGGAGGCGTGCCGCACCCAAGGGCTGCTCATCGGCAAGGGCGGCGGGCACAACACCTCCGCGCTGCGCATCGCTCCGCCGCTGTCCCTGACCGTCGCGGAGGCCGAGGAGGGCGCCGCGATCCTCGAGGACGCCCTGAGAAGCCTCCAGTAGCGGCTCGGTGAGCGGTGAGCCGAGCGGCAGCATCGAGGAAGGCGCCATGACCATCACCTGGGAACCCGTGGAACCGGCCCTGTCCGTACGGCAGATCCTCACCCTCGAGCGGGTGCTCGCCGGGCAGCCCGAGGTGGTGGCCGGCGCCGGCCGGCTGGACCGTCCCGTGCGCTGGGTGCACGTCGCCGAGGCGCCCGACGTCGGCGTGATGCTCAGCGGCGGCGAACTCGTGCTCACCACCGGCGTGCTCCTCGCCGGCGACGAGGACAAGCAGGCCGACTACATCCGCTCCCTGCACCGCGCCGAGGCGGCCGCGGTCGTCCTGGGCCTCGGGCGGGCGTTCCCGGCCGCGCCGGAGGTGATGCGCAGGGCGGCCGAGCGGTGCGGGCTGCCGCTGGTCGTGCTGCACCGGCCGTTCCCCTTCGCCCAGCTGACCGAAGAGGTGCAGGCGCGGCTGGTGCGACGCGAGTTCGCCGCGGTCAGCCTGTCGGAGTCCGTACGCACCGCGCTGACCGCGCTGATCACCTCCGGCGCCCCGCTGCAACGCCTCCTCGACGAGATCGCCCGGCACTGCGGCTGCCCCGTCGTCGTCACCAACCTCGCCCACCGGGTGCTGGCCACGGCGGGGGAGCGGCCCGCGGTGGACGACGTGCTGCGCGACTGGGACCGCATCGCACGCCAGGCCGGCGCCGCCGACGCCGACGGCTGGATCCGCGCCGAACTCGGCGGGCGCGGCGAGCGCTGGGGCCGCCTCGTGCTGTGCGGCCACCGAGGAGACCCGGCCGTCGGCCGCCTCCTCGCCGAGCGGGCCGCCGAGGCCCTCGTCCTGCACCGCATGCTCGCCGGACCGGCCGCCCGCACCTGGGAGGAGCAGTCCGCGCAGAGCCTGCTCACCGACCTGGTCTCCGGCGTCGTACCGGCCCGGCAACTGCTGCCCCGCGCCCGCGCCGCGGGGCTGCCGGTCAACCGGCGCACCTTCGTCCCGCTCGTCGTCCGCGACCGTGACGCCGCACAACTGGACCGCGTCCTGCGGCTGCTGGGGCTGCCCGGGCTGGTGGCCGAACTCGCCGGCGACACCACCGCCGTCCTGCTCAGTCTCGCCCGCGACCAGGACGCCGACGCGCTCACCGCCCACTTCGCGGCCCGGCTGCGCGCCGCGCACCCCGCGGGCCGGCCGGACGACCACGCCCCGGCCGTGGTCGCCGCCGCCGACCCGCGCACCGCCTGGGACGACGTACCGGCCGGGCTGCGCGAGGCGCGGCACGTCGCCGACGCCGTCGCCGACTCCGCGGCCGCCCTCGACCTGCCGCCCGTGGTCCGTCTCCGGGACGTCCATCTGCGCGGCCTGATCCGGCTGCTGCGGGACGACCCGCATGTGCAGTCCTTCGCGGAGCGGGAGCTGGACGGGCTGCTCGGCACCGCCGACGACGACCTGCTCGCCGTCCTGCGCACCTACCTCGCCACCGGCCGCAACAAGTCCCGCACCGCCCAGCTCCACCATGTCTCCCGGCCCGCCCTGTACCGCCGCCTGGAAGCGATACAGACCCGCCTGGGGGTGGACCTGGACGACTTCGAACAGGCCGCCTCGGTGCACATAGCCCTCCTCGCGCACGACGCGCAACATCCCTGACACAGACGACCACCTGCGAAAACGGCGGTGAAACATGCGCCAGACGAAGGGTGACACGGTGGCACGCCGCACCCCTGTGGACGTGACACGGTGTACCTCACCGCGCGCCCCCGGACTTTCTACGCTCGCCGCACACCGACCGAGCGGAGGAACGTGATGAGCCGAGTGATCCGCGCCGCCCTCTTCCAGACCGCGTGGACGGGCGACAAGGAGTCCATGATCCAGGTCCATGAGCAGGCGGTGCGCGACGCCGCCGCGCAGGGCGCCCAGGTGCTGTGCTTCCAGGAGCTGTTCTACGGGCCGTACTTCTGCCAGGTCCAGGACCCCGCCTTCTACGCGTACGCCGAGCAGATCCCGGACGGCCCGATCGTGCAGCGCTTCCAGGCACTCGCGCGGGAGGCGGGCATTGTCCTCGTCCTGCCGATGTACGAGGAGGAGCAGCCCGGCGTCCTGTACAACACCGCCGCCGTGATCGACGCCGACGGCTCCTACCTCGGCAAGTACCGCAAGACGCACATCCCGCAGGTCAAGGGGTTCTGGGAGAAGTTCTACTTCCGTCCCGGCAACGGCGGATGGCCCGTCTTCGACACCGCCGCCGGCCGCATCGGCGTCTACATCTGCTACGACCGGCACTTCCCGGAGGGCTGGCGGGCCCTCGGTCTCGCGGGCGCCGAGATCGTCTTCAACCCGTCGGCGACCTCGCGCGGTCTGTCCCGCTACCTGTGGCAGCTGGAGCAGCCGGCGGCGGCCGTGGCCAACGAGTACTTCGTCGGCGCGATCAACCGGGTCGGCGTCGAGGACCTCGGTGACAACGACTTCTACGGCACGAGCTACTTCGTCGACCCCGAGGCGCAGTTCGTCGGCGAGGTCGCGAGCGACAAGGAGACGGAACTGGTCGTGCGCGACCTTGACCTGGCGAAGCTGCGTGAGGTGCGCGACCGCTGGCAGTTCTACCGGGACCGCGCCCCCGGGGCGTACGAACCGCTGACGGCACCGTAGACACCCCGGGCGCGGGGCCGGGTCCGATCTGCGGGTACCGCCGCGCGGGCGCGACCAGCCACCCACGACCGGCACACATCCACCGGGAGGAGCGACACAGACATGAGCACCCGAACCGTCATCCGTGGGGGCCTGGTCGTCACCGCGTCCGACGAGATCCACGCCGACGTCCTGATCGAGGACGGCCGTATCGCCGCCCTCGCCGCCTCCGGCACCCCGGCCGCCGGGGCGTGGACGGCCGAGCGGACGATCGACGCCACCGGGAAGTACGTCCTGCCGGGCGGCGTCGACGCGCACACCCACATGGAGCTGCCGTTCGGCGGCACCTTCGCCTCCGACACCTTCGAGACCGGCACCCGGGCCGCCGCCTGGGGCGGGACGACCACGATCGTCGACTTCGCGGTGCAGAGCGTCGGACACAGCCTGCGCGAGGGCCTGGACGCCTGGCACGCCAAGGCGGAAGGCAACTGCGCGATCGACTACGGCTTCCACATGATCGTCTCGGACGTCAACGACGAGACGCTGAAGGAGATGGACCTGCTGGTGGAGGAGGGCGTGACCTCCTTCAAGCAGTTCATGGCCTACCCGGGAGTGTTCTACTCCGACGACGGCCAGATCCTGCGCGCCATGCAGCGCTCCGCCGACAACGGCGGGCTGATCATGATGCACGCCGAGAACGGCATCGCTATCGACGTCCTCGTCCAGCAGGCCCTGGAGCGCGGCGAGCGGGACCCGCGTTTCCACGGTGAGGTCCGCAAGGCGCTGCTGGAGGCCGAGGCCACCCATCGCGCGATCCGGCTCGCACAGGTCGCCGGGGCGCCCCTGTACGTCGTGCACGTCTCGGCGACGGAGGCGGTGGCCGAGCTGGCCCGGGCCCGCGACGAGGGACTGCCGGTGTTCGGGGAGACCTGCCCGCAGTACCTCTTCCTGTCCACCGACAACCTCGCCGAGCCCGGCTTCGAGGGCGCCAAGTACGTCTGCTCCACTCCGCTGCGGCCGAAGGAGCACCAGGCCCAGCTGTGGAAGGGCCTGCGCACCAACGACCTCCAGGTCGTCTCCACCGACCACTGCCCGTTCTGCTTCAAGGGCCAGAAGGAACTGGGCCTGGGCGACTTCTCCAAGATTCCCAACGGCCTGCCGGGCGTCGAGAACCGTATGGACCTGCTGCACCAGGCCGTCGTCGACGGGCACATCTCGCGGCGCCGCTGGATCGAGATCGCCTGCGCCACCCCGGCCCGGATGTTCGGCCTGTACCCGAAGAAGGGCACCATCGCGCCCGGCGCCGACGCCGACGTCGTGATCTACGACCCGCACGCCGAGCAGGTGATCTCCGCGCAGACGCACCACATGAACGTCGACTACTCGGCGTACGAGGGCAAACGGGTCACCGGCCGTGTCGAGACCGTGCTCTCGCGCGGTGAGCTCGTCATCGACCAGCGGGAGTACACCGGGCACGCCGGTCACGGCGTCTACCTCCCCCGCTCCACCTGTCAGTACCTGAACTAGCCGAACGAGGAGTGGCGCCCATGGACTTCGGGCTCGTCCTGCAGACAGACCCGCCCGCCTCCCGGGTCATCGACCTGATGAAACGGGCCGAACACAACGGCTTCAGCCACGGCTGGACCTTCGACTCCGCCGTGCTGTGGCAGGAACCGTTCGTGATCTACAGCCAGATCCTGGCCCAGACCAAGACGCTGACCGTCGGCCCGATGGTGACGAACCCGGGGACGCGCACCTGGGAGGTCACCGCCTCCACCTTCGCCACCCTGAACGACATGTTCGGCAACCGCACGGTGTGCGGTATCGGCCGCGGCGACTCCGCCATGCGCGTCGCCGGCCGCAAACCCAACACGCTCGCCCGGATCAGCGAGGCGATGAAGGTCATCCGGGCCCTCGGCAGCGGCCGGGAGGCCGACCTCGGCGGCGGCACGGTCGTGCGGTTCCCCTGGATCAAACCGGGCGCCGAACTGCCCGTGTGGATGGCCGCCTACGGGCCCAAGGCGCTGAAGATGGCCGGCGAGGAGGCCGACGGCTTCATCCTCCAGCTCGCCGACCTCTATCTGACCGAGTACATGGTCAAGGCCGTCCGTGACGCCGCCACCGCCGCCGGACGCGACCCGTCCGAGGTGACCGTCTGCGTCGCCGCCCCCGCCTACGTCACCGCCGACGACTCGCCCGAGGCCCTCGCCCACGCCCGCGAGCAGTGCCGCTGGTTCGGCGGCATGGTCGGCAACCACGTCGCCGACCTGGTGAGCAAGTACGGCGAGCACTCGGCGGCCGTCCCCGACGAACTCACCGACTACATCAAGGCCCGCCAGGGCTACGACTACGCCCATCACGGACGCAGCGGCAACCCCGACACCGCCTTCGTCCCCGACGAGATCGTCGACCGGTTCTGCCTGATCGGACCGGTCGAGCGGCACATCGAGAAGCTGCGGGCGCTGCGCGCGCTGGGCGTCGACCAGTTCGCCGTCTACGACATGCACGACGCGCAGGAAGCCGTCATCGACGCCTACGGCCGGCACATCATCCCCGCGCTGACCGCCTGACCGCCCGCCCCCTCTCCCTCAAGCCCTTGGTCGCCCCTCCCCACCGCGTGGGGGGAGGGGCCGGTGCCCGCACACACCCCGACCCACCTCACCCCATGGGGCTGCCATGACCGAGACCGCTCCCACCGCCATACCCCCGACCGGCCAGGTCACCCTGCCCGACGGCCGGGTGGAGCTCGCGCCGGACTCCGCGCCGCCCGGCAGCCGGTACGCCAACGAGGACCTGCTGCCGGTCCCGGCGGCGCGGCGCACCTGGACCACGTACAACTTCTGCGCGCTGTGGGTCGGCATGGCCCACAACACCGCCTCCTGGACGCTGGCCTCCGGGCTGATCGCCGTCGGGATGGACTGGAAGCAGGCGGTGTTCACCATCGCCCTGGCCAATGTGATCGTGCTCGTGCCGATGCTGCTCACCGGGCACGCCGGACCCAAGTACGGCATCCCCTTCCCGGTGTTCGCGCGCGCCTCCTTCGGCCTGCGCGGCGCGAACCTGCCCGCCGTGGTGCGGGCGTTGGTGGCCTGCGGCTGGTTCGGCATCCAGACCTGGATCGGTGGCGAGGCGATCTACTTCCTGGCCGGGAAACTGATCGGTTCCGGCTGGTCGCAGGCGTCCCACATCGCCGGCTACGCCTGGACCATGTGGCTGTCGTTCGCACTGTTCTGGGTGCTCCAGGTCGCCATCATCCACCGGGGCATGGAGACGATCCGCCGCTTCGAGAACTGGGCGGCGCCCTTCGTGCTGGTCGGCGCGTTCGTGATGCTGTGGTGGATGAGCGACAAGGCCGGCGGTCTCGGCCCCCTCTTCGACCAGCCGTCCCGGCTGGGCTGGGGCGCCGACTTCTGGAAACTCTTCGCGCCCTCGCTCATGGGCATGATCGGCTTCTGGTCCACGCTGTCGCTGAACATCCCCGACTTCACCCGCTACGGCCGCAGCCAGAAGGCGCAGACGTGGGGTCAGGCGCTCGGACTGCCCACCACGATGACCCTGTTCGCGTTCCTGTCCGTGCTGGTCACCTCCGGCTCTCAGGCGGTGTACGGCGAGCCGGTCTGGGACCCGGTGCAGCTCGCGGCGAAGACGGACAGCACGGTCGGCCTGCTGTACGCCCTCGTCACGGTCCTGGTGGCGACCCTGTCCGTGAACATCGCGGCGAACCTCGTCTCCCCGGCGTTCGACTTCTCCAACGTCGCGCCGCGCAGGGTCGGTTTCCGCACCGGTGCGCTGATCACCTGCGTGCTCGCCGTGCTGATCTGCCCGTGGAAGCTCTACGCCGACCCGCAGGGCTACATCTTCACCTGGCTCGGGCTGGTCGGCGGACTGCTCGGCACGGTCGCCGGCATCCTCGTCGCCGACTACTGGATCCTGCGCCGCGCCCGGCTCGACCTCGCCGACCTGTACCGGGCGGGCGGACGCTACTGGTACGCGCGCGGCTGGAACTGGCGGGCCGTGGCCGCCTTCGCGGCGGGCGGAGTGCTGGCCGTCGGCGGCGCCGACTTCCACCCGCTGATCGACGGCCGCCCCGTCCCGGCGCTGGCCGCTCTCGCCGACTACGGCTGGGCCGTGGGGCTCGCGACGTCGCTGGTGGTGTATCTGGCGCTGATGCTGCCACGCCACCGGCGCGCATACGCCGAGGTGTGAGCGCGGCGGTGGTGCCGCTCGTACGCCGACGCGTGAGCATGCGCAGGGGCGGTCAGCCGGCCTGGCCGCCCTTCAGCGCCGCCATCGCCTCCTTGGCCGCCTTGATCGCGCCCTTGTTGATCTCGTCGGTGCTCGGCGCCTTCTTCGTCTCGAAGTCGCTGCCGTTGTAGGTGACCACCACCACGGCGTTGTCCGCGCGGGCGATCACCTCGCCCTCCCGGGTCTGCTGTTTGTCCTCGGTGGTCAGGTTCACCACCGAGTAGGCCTCGTCACCGAGACCGGGCACGGCACCGCCGCCGCCCTTCTCCGCCGTGCGCTCCTGGTACGACTTCTGCGCCTGCTCCCCGGAGCCCATGATCTCGAACGAGACGTCGAGCCAGCGGTAGTCGTAGCCCTTGAGGGCGTTCCAGGAGCATGTGCGGCGCAGCTTCACGTCCGTGGAGGGGATCTCCTTGCCGCCCGTCTTGGCGCCGGGCACCAGCGAGGTGATCGTCTTCGTGCCGATGCTCGTGCAGGGCGCGGGGGCCGTGGCGTACGACTTCGACTCCGTCGTCGCGGAGGGGGCGGTGGCCGACTGGGTGGCCGTCTTGTTCTGCGCGACTTCGTGCCCGGCGGCCGGGGCCGGGGCGAGCGGGCCGGACGACAGGGCCCAGCCGGCCGTGGCCAGCACGGCCACCGGGGACAGGCGCGCGGTCAGGGCGAGCGGCAGAGGAAGCAAACGCACGGCGCACATCTCATGGGGGAGGCTGTGAGGGGCGTCCGAAGTGCGGACGGGACGACAGTGTCACATGACTCCCTGTGGGGCGGAAGGGCGAACTCGCTCCGTGCCGGTGCGGTGACGCTGGCGTGCCGACGGGCGCCGGACTTGTACGAAAAGCCTCTCCTGCCGGGATGCTCAGGGCACCCGGGCGGTCCACTGCGGCGAGGAGAACTTGGTGCGGGCCAGTCCCTCGGCGCGGGCCAGCTCCTCGTCCGTGATCTTGCCCTCGGTCACGCCGTACCGCGTGCGGAAGGAGTCGATCATGCGCTCGATGACCGCCTCGCGGGGCAGTCCGGTCTGCCGGCGCAGCGGGTCCACCCGCTTCTTCGCGCTCTTGGTCCCCTTGTCGGACAGCTTCTCCCGCCCGATGCGCAGCACCTCGACCATCTTGCCGGCGTCGATGTCGTACGACATGGTCACGTGGTGCAGTACGGCCCCCGGCCCGCCGTGCGGGGCCACGAGCCGCTTCTGCGCGGCACCCGCGATCTTGCCCTGGTCGGTGGCGATGTCGTTCAGCGGCTGGTACCAGGCCCGGATGCCCATGTCGCCGAGCGCGCCGAGCACCCAGTCGTCGAGGTAGGCGTAGCTGTCCTGGAAGGACAGGCCCTGCACCAGCGCCTCCGGCACCGACAGGGAGTAGGTGATGGTGTTGCCCGGCTCCACGAACATCGCGCCGCCGCCGGAGATCCGGCGCACGACCTGCACGCCGTGGCGTGCGGCTCCCTCGGCGTCGACCTCGTTGCGCAGGGACTGGAAGCTGCCGATGATCACGGCGGGGGCGCCCCATTCCCACACGCGCAGCGTCGGCGGGCGCCGTCCGGCCGCCACCTCGGCGGTCAGCACCTCGTCCAGCGCCATGTGCAGCGCCGGTGACTGGGGACCCTCGTGGATCAGCTGCCAGTCGTAGTCCGTCCAGTCCGTCGCGTGCGCGAGGGCGCGGCGCACCGCGATCCCGACGCCTTCCGAGGTGAGCCCGTACATCACGGTGCCCTCGGGGAGCGCCGCGTCGACGCGGGCCGCGAGCCCCGCCGCGTCGGTGTCCGCCGGGGCGCCCTCCAGCGCGCCGTTCACCGCGTCCAGAGCCTCGTCCGGCTCCAGGAAGAAGTCGCCAGCCACGCGCACGTGCCGCAGCACGCCGTCCTCGACGTCCACGTCCACGACGACGAGCTTGCCGCCGGGGACCTTGTACTCACCGTGCACGGGGCCTCCCCTCCTGCCTACGGGATCAACGCCGCGGGCGACCGCCGTGTTCCCCGGAGCGTGATCACGCTCGTACGATCCACCCGGGAGACACACCCGAGCCCAGGAGGCGCCCGTGTTCACCACCCGGCCCACCCTGCAGGGCACCTTCGGCATGGTGTCCTCCACCCACTGGCTGGCCTCCCAGTCGGCCATGGCGGTTCTGGAGGACGGCGGCAACGCCTTCGACGCCGCCGTGGCCGGGGCGTTCGTGCTGCAGGTGGTGGAGCCGCATCTGAACGGGCCGGCGGGCGAGGTGCCGATCCTCCTCGCCCCCGCCGGCGGCGAGGTGCGGGTGCTGTGTGGACAGGGCGTGGCGCCGGCGGGCGCGAGCGTCGCGCACTACCGCGGCCTCGGCCTGGACCTCGTCCCCGGCACCGGCCCGCTCGCCGCCGCCGTGCCCGGCGCCTTCGACGCGTGGATGCTGCTGCTGCGCGACCACGGCACCAAGTCCCTCGCCGACGTCCTGAAGTACGCCGTCGGGTACGCCGAACACGGGCACGCGCCCGTGGAGAACGTCGGCGCGACCGTGGAGACCGTACGGGAGCTGTTCGAGACCGAGTGGACCTCCTCGGCGGAGGTCTATCTGCCCGGCGGCCGCGCGCCCCGGACCGGTGAGCTGCTGCGCAACCCCGCGCTCGCCGCCACCTGGAAGCGGCTGCTGGCCGAGGTCGCCGGGGCGGGAGAACGGGAAGCCCGGATCGACGCCGCGCGCGAGGTGTGGCGTGCCGGCTTCATCGCCGAGGCGCTGGTACGGCAGTCCGGGCGGCCCACGCTGGACACCAGCGGCGAGCGCCACACCGGCACCCTCACGCTCACCGACCTCGCCGCCTGGTCCGCGGCCTACGAGACGCCGGTGACGTACGACTGGAACGGCTGGACCCTGTGCAAGGCCGGCCCCTGGAGTCAGGGCCCCGTCCTGCTCCAGCAACTCGCCCTGCTCCCGCCGCAGCTGCCGCCGTACGGCTCAGCGGACTACGTCCACCTGCTCGTCGAGGGCTGCAAGCTCGCCATGGCCGACCGCGAGGCCTGGTACGGCGACGCCGCCGAGGTGCCCGTCGACGAGCTGCTGTCCGAGGACTACAACGCGGCACGCCGGGCCCTGATCGGCGACACGGCCGCCACCGAGCTGCGGCCCGGCAGCCCGGGCGGCCGCACCCCGCGGCTGAGCGCCCACGCACGCGTGGCCGCCACCGTGGCGGACGGTCCCGATCCGCTGGCCGCGCTCGGCGTCGGCGAGCCCACCGTCGCGGGGCCGGTCACCTCCCCGGTGCCGGGTGAGCCGATGGTCGGCGCCGACGGTGTCACACGCGGGGACACCTGCCATCTCGATGTCGTCGACCGCTGGGGCAACATGGTCTCCGCCACGCCCAGCGGCGGCTGGCTCCAGTCCAACCCCGTCGTGCCCGAGCTGGGGTTCCCGCTCGGCACCCGGCTGCAGATGACATGGCTGGAGGAGGGCCTGCCGAACTCCCTGACGCCCGGCCGCCGCCCCCGCACCACGCTCACACCGTCGCTCGCCCTGCGCGACGGCGTGCCCGTCCTCGCCTTCGGCACCCCCGGCGGCGACCAGCAGGACCAGTGGCAGCTGCACTTCTTCCTGGCCGCGGCCCTGCGCTCCCCGGTGCGCGGCGGGCTCGACCTGCAGGGCGCGATCGACGCCCCGAACTGGCACAACGACAGCTTCCCCGGCTCCTTCTACCCGCGCGCCATGCGGCCGGGCGCCCTCACCGTCGAGTCGCGCACGGACCCCGACGTCGTCGCCGAGCTGCGCCGCCGCGGTCATGACGTGACCGTCGGCCCGGCCTGGTCCGAGGGCCGGCTGTGCGCGGTCGCCCGCGACCCGCGCACCGGCGTGCTGTCGGCGGCGGCCAACCCGCGGGGGATGCAGGGATACGCGGTGGGCCGCTGAACCCGGAGCCCTGGGCAGGATGAGCGGAGCCGCATCCGGCCTTGGGCAGGATGAGCGGAGCCGCACCCGGCCTTGGGCAGGATGAGCGGAGCCGCACGTTCATCCCGATTCAACCCGGTGTGCACGGGCCGCGTGAGGAATGTCAGTGCCGCATGCTGTGATGGAGGCATGATCCAAGAAACGGGAACCATCGAGGAGTTTCTCGCCCGCCACTCGGCCGACGTGGAGGAGGCGGTCCGCGAGGCCGCCGCGGCCGAGATCATGCCCCGCTGGCGGCAGCTCGCCGATCACGAGGTGGACGTCAAGAGCGGGCCGCACGACCTGGTGACGGACGCCGACCGCAAGGCCGAGCTGTATCTCACCGAGACCCTGCGCGCCCTGCTGCCGGGCTCCGTGGTGGTCGGCGAGGAGGCCGTGCACGCCAACCCGGCGACGTACGAGGCGATACGGGGCGCGGCCCCGGTGTGGATCGTCGACCCCGTCGACGGCACACGGCAGTTCGTGCACGGCGAGGACGGCTTCTGCACCCTGGTCGCGCTCGCCCAGGGCGGCGTCCTGCTGGCATCGTGGACGTTCGCACCCGCCCGCGGCCAGTTCGCCACCGCCGTGCGGGGCGGCGGCGCCCACCTCGACGGACAGCGGCTGTACGCCGGAGTGCCGGCCTCGGGCGAGGACCTGCGGGTCGCCACCTCGCACCCCGACTACACCACCGACGAACAGAAGCGGGCCCTGCTGGGCCTGTGGACGCCGGGAGTCGCACCGCGCGCCTGCGGTTCGGCGGGGCTTGAGTATCTGGCCGTCGCCCGCGGCGAGTCCGACGCCGTCGCCTTCTCCTGGGAGGCGGCATGGGACCACGCGGCGGGCCTGCTGCTCGTCGAGGAGGCGGGCGGTGTCCACCTGACGGTCACCGGTGAGCCGTTCCGCATCGCCGGCGGCAACGCCCTGCCCTTCACCGCGGCCCGCGACGCGGCCACGGCGCGCCGGATACAGGCGCTGCTGGCGCAGGGGGCGTGAGGGACGGGCGGCGCCGCTGTGGCAGGGGTGAAGCCCACGGACCGGCCGGCGGCGGCCGACCGCGCCGCCGGGCCTGTCGGTGCCCCGGCATATCCTGATCCCCTCAGGCAGGCCGTCGGCTGACGAAGGGGTCCGAAGGTGCCGTCGATGCTCGATGCGGTCGTGGTGGGTGCGGGGCCGAACGGACTGACCGCAGCCGTGGAGCTGGCCCGCCGCGGCTTCTCCGTCGCCCTGTTCGAGGCCCGCGACACCGTCGGCGGCGGCTCCCGCACCGAGGAGCTGACCCTGCCCGGGTTCCACCACGACCCGTGCGCCGCGGCCCACCCCCTCGCCGTCAACTCGCCCGCGTTCCGCGCCATGCCGCTGGAGCGCTACGGCCTTCAGTGGCTGCACCCCGAGCTGCCCATGGCGCACCCCTTCCCGGACGGCAGCGCGGCCGTGCTCGCCCGCTCGGTCGCCGAGACCGCCGCGTCCTTCGGCCCGCGCGACGCCGGGGCCTACCGCCGGCTGGTGGAGCCGTTCCTGTACCGCTGGGACACCCTCGTCCGGGACTTCATGTCCCTGCCGCTGACCGCGCTGCCCCGCGACCCGGTGACGCTCGCCCGCTTCGGCCTGGCCGGCCTGCCCCCGTCCACGTGGCTGATGCGCCGCTTCCGCGACGAGAAGGCGAGGACACTGTTCGCCGGTCTCGTCGCGCATGTCATGGCCCCGCTCGGCGGCGTCGCCACCAGCGCCATCGGCCTGGTCTTCGCGCTCGCCGCGCACGCCCGCGGCTGGCCCGTCGCCCGAGGCGGTTCCCAGGCGATCTCCGACGCGCTCGCCGCCTACCTGACCGACCTGGGCGGCGACATCCACACCGACTACGAGGTCAAGCGGCTCGACGACCTGCCCCCGGCCCGCGCCTACGTCTTCGACACCTCGCCCACCGCCCTGGCCCGCATCGCGGGCTTCGGTCGCCACTACGACGGCTTCCGCCACGGCCCCGGCGCCTTCAAGATCGACTACGCCCTGGACGGCCCGGTCCCGTGGACCGCGCCGCAGGCCCGCACCGCCGGGACCGTGCAGATCGGCGCGAACAGCGCGGAGATCGGCGCGGCGCTGCGCGCGGCCTCCCGCGAGGGCCGCGCCCCCGACCGGCCGTTCCTCATCACCGTGCAGCCGAGCGTGGTCGACCCCACCCGCGCGCCCGAAGGCCGCCACGTCTTCTGGGCCTACGGCCACGTCCCGAACGGCTGGACCGGCGACCTCACCGACGCCCTGGAACGTCAACTGGAGCGTTTCGCGCCGGGGTTCCGCGACCGTGTCCTCGCCCGCGCCACCGCCGGCCCGCCCGAACTGGCCGCCCGCAACGCCAACTACGTCGGCGGTGACATCGCCTCCGGCGCGGTGTCCGGGCTCCAGACCCTGCTGCGCCCCAGACTGTCCCTGTTCCCGTACGCCACCCCGCATCCGGCCGTCTTCATCTGCTCGTCGGCCACCCCGCCGGGCCCGGGCGTGCACGGCATGTCGGGGCACAACGCGGCCAAGGCCGTGTGGAGGAGGCTGAGGCAGGAATGACCACCATCACCCTGGTCCAGGGCGACATCACCCGGCAGAGCGCCGACGCCCTCGTCAACGCGGCCAACTCCTCCCTGCTGGGCGGCGGAGGCGTCGACGGCGCGATCCACCGCCGCGGCGGCCCGGCGATCCTTGACGACTGCCGCAAGCTGCGCGCCTCGCGGTACGGCAAGGGGCTGCCCACCGGCCGGGCGGTCGCCACCACCGCGGGCGAGCTGGACGCCCGCTGGGTGATCCACACGGTCGGCCCGGTCCACAGCGCGAGCGAGGACCGCTCCGACCTGCTCGCCTCCTGTTACCGGGAGTCCCTGCGCGTGGCCGACGAACTCGGCGCGAGGACCGTCGCCTTCCCCGCGATCTCCACGGGCGTCTACCGCTGGCCGATGGACGACGCGGCCCGCATCGCGGTCGAGACGGTCCGCACCACCCCCACCGCGGTGGAAGAGGTCCGCTTCGTCCTCTTCGACGACCGCGCGTACGACGCGTTCGCCCGGCAGCTGGGCTGACGCGGCGGCCCCTGGGGTCGCGGCCCTTCCGGAGCCGGGGTCGCTGACGATGCGTCAAAGTCACGCGCTAGCCTGGCCGCGCCCTGCGCCGGTGATCACCGACCGGTGCACGGAATGGAGCCGTTCCCCTGTATGGAGGTTGAAGCGATGCGTCTTGCCGATGGACCCGGGGTGGAGTGCGAGATCGAGATAGCGGCCGCGCCGGAACAGGTGTGGAAGATCGTTTCGGACATCGCCACCTCGGCGAAGTACAGCCCCGAGCTGCAGGAGGTGGAGTGGCTCGACGGGGCGCGCGAGCCGTCCGTCGGGGCGTGCTTCTCCGGCCGCAACCACAACGAGCACATAGGGGAGTGGCGCACCGTCAGCCGCATCACCGTGCTCGATGAGCCGCACACCTACGCCTGGGAGGTCGTCCGGCACAGCGACCGGGACGAAGAGGCGCTCGCGCGGTGGACGTACACCCTGGAGCCGGTCGCCGACGGGTCCGCCACCCGGCTGCGCCACGGCATGCGCATCGGCCCCGGCCGCGGCCCGCTGAACGACTTCGTGGAGAAGTTCCCGGAGCGCGAGGAGCAGATCGTCGACGGCCGGCTCGCCCTGCTGCGTACCGGTATCGAGGCGACGCTCGCCGGCGTGAAGGCCGAGGCCGAGGCGTAGCCGCTCCCGCGACCCGGCCCCGCCGGGGCACCGCCGCTTGGGCGCCGCGGCCTCGCCGGTCGCATGCCGTGGCATCACCGGTTCCGCGCCGACGTGAGCCGGTTTTGCGCCGACGTGAGCCGGTTTTGCCGCGCCGCTGATCCTGATGGGCGACGTGCGCCCATCAGGATCACACAAACTCCGACAGCATCATTGATAGGAAAGTGTTCGGGTTCTAGGGTGACGGTGGCTCAGTAGCCGCACGGTCACCATGAGTTGCGTGTCGGTCGTCAGGAAGGCCCCGGTCATGCCGCACCCGAACGCGTCCCCGTCCGCCCGCCCCGAGCGCACGGTCGTCAGCCGCCGTCGTCTCCTGGAGTCCTCCGTCGCCGTGCTCGGCGCGCTCGCCCTGTCCGGTCCGTCCACCGTCGCACATGCCGACGGCCCGCGGGAAGCGGCGGACGACCGCTCGGAGTGGAACGGACACATGGCCCTGTTCCAGGTGGGCACCGAGCCCCCGCACACCACCCTCATGCCGTACGCGAACCTCGCCCAGGCGCTGAAGGCCGACCGCACCGCCTCGCCGTACCGGATGAGCCTCGACGGGACCTGGAAGTTCGCCTACGCCGACCGTCCCGACGACCGGGACGCCGACTTCCACCGTACCGACCTCGACGACCGGGACTGGGAGACCATCCCCGTCCCCTCCGTGTGGCAACTGCACGGCCACGACTTCCCGATCTACGTCAACATCACCTACCCCTACTGGGGTCCCAACGGCCTCGGCGAGGACCCGCAGCCGCCCACCGCGCCGACCCGCTACAACCCCGTCGGCCAGTACCGGCGCACGTTCACCGTCCCCGGCGACTGGTCCGGCCGCCGCACCTTCCTGCACTTCGAGGGCGTCAAGTCCGCGCACTACGTGTGGATCAACGGGCAGCTCGTCGGCTACCACGAGGACTCCTACACGCCGGCCGAGTACGACATCACCGACCACCTGAAGGCCGGCACCAACCAGATCGCCGTCGAGGTCTACCGCTACTCCGACGGCGACTGGCTGGAGGACCAGGACATGATCCGGCTGAGCGGCATCTTCCGCTCGGTCTACCTGTACTCCACGCCGAGCGTGCACCTGCGCGACTTCAAGCTGGACACCCCGCTCGGCGACGGCTACCGGTCGGCGGAGCTGAAGGTGACCGCGAGCGTGCGCGACTACGGCGGCGGGGGCGGTGGCCGGCACACCGTCGAGTGCACGCTGTACGACGCCGACGGCCACCCGGTCTGGCCGCGGCCCCTGCCGCTGAGCGCCGACCTCGGCTCCGGCGGCGAGCTGACCGTGCAGGCCGCCAGGGCCGTACCCGATCCGAAGCTGTGGTCGGCCGAGCGGCCGTATCTCTACACCGCCGTCCTGCAACTGCGCGACCCGGCCGGGAGGGTGACCGAGACGCTCTCGCACCGGGTCGGGCTGCGCGAGTTCGCGCTCAAGGACGGCCTGATGCGCATCAACGGCCGGCCGGTGTCGTTCCGCGGCACCAACCGCCACGAGATGCACCCCGACCGCGGCACCGCGCTCACCCGCGCCGACCTGGTGCGCGACATCGAGATCATCAAGCGGATGAACATCAACTCGGTCCGCACCTCCCACTACCCGAACAACCCGCAGTGGCTGGAACTCGCGGACGAGTACGGTCTCTACCTCGTCGACGAGACCAACCTGGAGACGCACGGCGTCCGCGGCCAGTACCCCGGCAGCCACCCCGAGTGGACCGCCGCCTGCGTCGCCCGTGCGCAGAACATGGTCCACCGCGACAAGAACCACGCCTCGGTGGTCATCTGGTCCCTCGGCAACGAGGCCGGCGGCGGCAGTACGTTCTCCGCCATGCACGACTGGATCCGCTCCTACGACCCCACCCGCGTCATCCAGTACGAGGGCGACGACCGCCCCGGCGTCAGCGACATCCGCTCGGAGATGTACGACACCCCGGCGCGCGTGGAGCAGCGGGCCGAGGACACCACCGACACCCGGCCGTACGTCATGATCGAGTACGCCCACGCGATGGGCAACTCCAACGGCAACCTCAAGCAGTACTGGGAGCTGATCCGGCGCTACGACGTGCTGCAGGGCGGCTGGATCTGGGACTTCGTCGACCAGTCGCTGAGCTGGCCGACCCCCGCGCGCACGCTCCTCACCGAGACCGGGCCGGGCAGGCTGCGTGGTGAGATCCTCCCGGCGCACGGCCGCTTCGACCGGGCCAAGGGCGTCAGCGGCGGCACCGTCTTCGCCCGCGACGACCGCCTCGACCTCACCGGTTCGCTCACCCTGGAAGCCTGGATCACGCCGCGCGTCACCGGTTACCACCAGCCGATCCTCGCCAAGGGCGACACCCAGTACGCGCTCAAACAGACCAACGGGAACCTGGAGTTCTCCATCCACAGCGCCGGTCAGTGGGTCACCGCGAGCTGGGCACTGCCCGCGGACTGGGCCGGCCGCGAACACCATGTCGCCGGCGTCTTCGACGCGGACGCGGGCACGGTCACGCTGTACGCCGACGGCGCGGTGAGGGCGACACGGAAGACCCCCCTGCGGCCGACCAGCACCACCGCGCCCCTCTCCCTCGCCACCGATGTCGACAACCCGACCCGGGAGTTCAGCGGCACGATCCGGCGGGCACGGGTCCACGCCCGTGCGCTGGGCGCCGGTGAGCTGGCCGCCGAGGGGCGCGGGCCGGGGGACGCGGGGGTGCGGTTCTGGTTCGACGCGGCCACGGTGGGACTCACCGAGGTCGAGCCGAAGGAGAAGACGTTCTTCGCGTTCGGCGGTGACTGGGGCGACAACCCGAACGACGGCGCCTTCGCCGCCGACGGCATCGTCACCGCCGACCGCGGTCACACCGGCAAGGCCGCCGAGGTCAAGCGGATCTACCAGGCGATCAACGCCGCCCCTGCCGGTCGGGACCCGCGCCGGGTGACGCTCACCAACGAATACCTGTTCACCAACGTCCGGGAATTCGACGGAACTTGGTCGCTCGTCGCCGACGGCGTCGTCGTGCAGAAGGGAAAGCTGACCCGGGATCAGCTGGACGTCCCACCGCTCACCCGCAAGGACGTCACCGTGCCGCTGACCCTGCCCGGCAGCCCCGCGCCCGGCACGGACCACTTCCTCGAGCTGTCCTTCACCACCCGGGAGGCCACGCCCTGGGCGAAGGCCGGCTTCGAGGTGGCCCGGCAGCAGATCCCGCTCGACGCGGGCAGCCCGGCCGTGACCCCCGCCCCGCTCGGCTCCGTGCCCGCGCTGCGGTACGCCGACACGGCCGCGTCCGTCACCGTCACCGGCGCGGACTTCACCGTCACCGTCGACAAGCGCACCGGCCTCATCACCACCTACGAGGCCGCCGGGATGCGCCTGATCACCTCGGGCCCCGTGCCCAACTACTGGCGTGCGCCCACCGACAACGACCGCGGCAACGGCCAGCACACCCGCAACCAGACATGGCGCGACGCGGGCGCGCGCCGCGCCGTGACCGGGGTGACCGTGCGGCCCGTGCGCGACCGCGCCGTCGAGATCAAGGTGACCGGCACCCTGCCCACCACGGTGGCGTCGGCGTACTCCACCACCTACACGGTGTTCGGCAACGCCGAGATCCGCGTCGATCACAGCCTGCACCCGGGCGCCGCGAGCCTGCCGTACCTTCCGGAAGTCGGCACGATGCTGTTCCTGCCGGAGCGGCTGGAGCACCTGCACTACTACGGGCGCGGGCCCGAGGACAACTACTGGGACCGCAACGACGGCACCGACGTCGGCCTGTGGTCCGGGACGGTCTCCGAGCAGTGGACCTCCTACATCCGCCCCCAGGAGAACGGCAACAAGACCGACGTGCGCTGGGCCGCCCTCACGGACGCCGCCGGCCGCGGCCTGCTGGTGGCCGGGGAGCCGCTGATCGAGGTCAACGCCTCTCACTTCACCCCCGAGGACCTCTCCCTCGGCGTCCGCCACGACTACCAGCTCACCCCGCGCAAGGAGGTCGTCCTGCGGGTCAACCACCGCCAGATGGGCGTCGGCGGCGACAACAGCTGGGGCGCCCACACCCACGACGAGTACAAACTCTTCACCGACCGCGACTACACGTACACCTACCGCCTGCGCCCTCTCACGGACGTGGACCGGGCCACGTCGCTGTCCCGCCGGCCGACCGGAACCGTCTGACCCGGGCGGCCTGCGAGACGGAGGACTCGCTCGTCACCCCGGAGCAAGGACCAAGATCACACCCCCCGTGCGGGCGAGATCCGTGATCGGCGTGGCGGGGAGGCGGTGGGGGAGAAAGAATCCGGGGGTCAGCACTTCACGGCACACCCGAAAAGGAAGTCCCCATGGTCGAGCAGGACGAGCGCTTCGACGTCGTGGTCCTCGGCGCGGGCCCCGGCGGCTACGTGGCCGCGATCCGCGCCGCCCAGCTGGGCAAGCGCGTCGCCGTCGTCGAGGAGAAGTACTGGGGCGGCGTCTGCCTGAACGTCGGCTGCATCCCCACCAAGGCGCTGCTGCGCAACGCCGAGCTCGCGCACATCGTCACCCGTGAGGCGAAGACCTTCGGCATCAAGTCGGACAGCCCCATCTCCTTCGACTACGGCGAGGCCTTCCGCCGCAGCCGCCGTGTCGCCGACGGCCGGGTCAAGGGCGTCCACTACCTGATGAAGAAGAACAAGATCACGGAGTTCGACGGCCGGGGTACCTTCCTCGACGCGAACACCCTCCAGGTCGCCGACTACGACGGCAACACGCGCACGATCGGCTTCGACAACTGCATCATCGCCACCGGCGCCACCCCCAAGCTGCTGCCCGGCACCAAGCGCAGCGCGCGCGTGGTGACCTACGAGGAGCAGATCCTCGCCGAGGACCTCCCGCAGTCGATCGTCATCGCGGGCGCCGGCGCGATCGGCATCGAGTTCGCCTATGTGCTGCACAACTACGGCGTGAAGGTCACCATCGTCGAGTTCCTGGACCGCGTCGCCCCGCTGGAGGACGCCGAGGTCTCCGCGGAGCTGGCCAAGCAGTACCGCAAGCTGGGCATCGACGTGCTCACCTCCACCCGGGTCGACGCCATCGACGAGTCCGGCCCGCAGGTCCGCGTCACCGTCACCGCGGGGGACGGCTCCCAGCAGGTACTGGAGGCCGACAAGGTGCTCCAGGCCATCGGCTTCGCCCCGAACGTCGAGGGCTACGGCCTGGAAAACACCGGCGTCAAGGTCACCGACCGCGGCGCCATCGACGTCGACGGCCGCTGCCGCACCTCCGTGCCGCACATCTACGCCATCGGTGACGTCACCGCGAAGCTGATGCTGGCGCACGCCGCCGAGGCGATGGGCGTGGTCGCCGCCGAGACCATCGCGGACGCGGAGACCATGGAGCTGGAGTACGCGATGATCCCGCGCGCCACGTACTGCCAGCCGCAGATCGCCAGCTTCGGCTACACCGAGGCCCAGGCCCGCGACCTCGGCTACGACGTGAAGGTCGCGAAGTTCCCCTTCACCGCCAACGGCAAGGCGCACGGCCTCGGCGACTCCACCGGCTTCGTCAAGCTGATCAGCGACGCCAAGTACGGCGAGCTGATCGGCGGCCACCTCATCGGCCCCGACGTCACCGAGCTGCTGCCCGAGCTGACCCTGGCCCAGCAGTGGGACCTCACCGTCCACGAGGTCGCCCGCAACGTCCACGCCCATCCGACGCTGGGCGAGGCGGTCAAGGAGGCCGTCCACGGACTCGCCGGACACATGATCAACTTCTAACGCGGGTCACCGGTGCTCGCCCCGCTCGGGCGGGCACCGGACCGGGCGAGCAGCGGCCCCAGCGCCAGCAGCACCGCCAGCGCCGCGTACCCGTACGTCAGGGTCGCCGCCGACGCCACACCCGCGACCAGCAACGGCCCGCCCGCGTCGCCCAGTTCCCGGCCCAGCTCCGCCGCCCCCATGGTCTGCCCCAGCCGCTCCTTCGGCGTCCCCGCGGCCAGCGCGGCGAACCCCAGCGGCGTGATCAGCCCGGTGCCGGTCCCGATCAGCACGGCGGCCGACAGAACGCCCACCAGGCCCGGCAGCATCGCGCACCCCGCCCCGGCCGACGCCAGCAGCAGCCCCGCGCCCAGCCCGGCCCCCGTCCCCAGCCGCCCGGCGTCCAGCGCCCGCCCGGCCCGCGGCTGCACCGCCGCCGCGCACGCCGCCAGCACCGACACCGCCGCGCCCGTCGCCACGGGCCCGAGCCCGGCCGCCCGCCCGGACACCGGCAGGAAACCCACCCCCACCGACAGCGCGGCCGTCGCCCCCGCCAGCGCTGCCGTCGGCACCAGGAACACCGGGTCGGCCAGCCGCCGCGCCAGATCCACCACCGTCTGCCGCTCCTTCGGCAGCGGCGGCACGACCGGCACGGCCACCCACGCCCAGAGCGCGACGGCGGCGCCGAGCACCGCGAGCACCCCGAACAGCAGCCGCAGCCCCCCGGCCCACACCAGCACCCCGCCCAGCAGCGGGCCCAGCGTGTAGCCGACGGACTTGAAGAAGCCGTAGCTGCCGAAGGCACGGCCCTGCCCAGCCGCCGGGTTCAGCCGGGACACCAGCGCCGAGGCCGACGGGGAGAACGCGGAGGCCGCCGCACCCTGCCCGAGCCGCGCCGCCCACAGCCAGCCGGGCCGGTCCACGGCGACGTACAGGGCGGACGCGGCCGCGAACGCGACCAGCCCGCCGAGCAGCACCGGACGCGCCCCGACCCGGTCGGCCAGCGTGCCGAACAGCGGCTTGAGCAGCACCTCCGCGCCGTCGTACAGCGCGAGCAGAGCGCCGAGGACCAGCAGCGAGGTGACGGCGTCCGCGTCGGCCGCGCCGAGGTTGGCTGCGATGCCGTGCGCCCCGAAGGCGGTGGTGAAACCGGCCGCGTACAGCGGCCCCGTCGCCCGGCGCGGCGCCGGCTCGTCCGGCGGCGTCACCGTGCCCCGGCCGGGGGTACTCCGTGTGCCGGCCGGCGGCCGGTGACGACTCCGTGGGCCATGGCCGTATCGTAACGACGCGACGGCAGGCGGTGAACGCGTCCCGGCGGTGATCCGTCGCCGCCCAGCCCGCGCCGCGTTGATGTCGGATTTCCGCCAGCCCGGCCCACGTCGCGTGGCCGATGCTTGAGGCATGCAGAACGGGATGCACACCGACCGGGAGCGGTGCGTGCGCGCCGTCCAGTCCAAGGACGCGCGCTTCGACGGCTGGTTCTTCACCGCCGTCCTGACCACCGGCATCTACTGCCGGCCCAGTTGCCCGGCCGTGCCGCCGAAGCCCGACAACATGACCTTCCATCCGAGCGCGGCCGCCTGCCAGCAGGCCGGCTTCCGCGCCTGCAAACGCTGCCGCCCCGACACCAGCCCCGGCTCGCCCGAGTGGAACCAGCGCGCCGACCTCACCGCCCGCGCCATGCGGCTGATCGCCGACGGCGTCGTGGACCGCGAGGGCGTGCCCGGCCTCGCCGCCCGCCTCGGCTACAGCACCCGCCAGGTCGAGCGCCAACTGCTCGCCGAGCTGGGCGCGGGACCCCTGGCCCTGGCCCGCGCCCAGCGGGCCCAGACCGCGCGCCTGCTCATCGAGACGACACCGCTGCCGATGGCGGACATCGCCTTCGCCGCCGGCTTCTCCTCCATCCGCGCCTTCAACGACACCGTCCGCGAGGTCTTCGCCCTCGCCCCGAGCGACCTGCGCGCCCGCGCCCCGCGCAGCGCCGCGCCGACCGCCCCCGGCACCCTGTCACTGCGCCTGCCCTTCCGGGCCCCGCTCAACCCCGACAACCTCTTCGGCCACCTCGCCGCGACCGCCGTACCCGGCGTCGAGGAGTGGCGGGACGGCTCCTACCGGCGCACGCTGCGGCTGCCGTACGGGCACGGCATCGTCGCCCTCACGCCCCGGCCCGACCACATCGCCTGCCGCCTCACCCTCACCGACCTGCGCGACCTCACCGTCGCCATCAGCCGCTGCCGCCGGCTGCTCGACCTGGACGCCGACCCGGTCGCCGTCGACGACGCGCTGCGCGCCGACCCGCTGCTCGCCCCCCTGGTCGACAAGGCCCCCGGGCGGCGCGTGCCGCGCACCGTCGACGAGGCGGAGTTCGCGGTACGGGCCGTGCTCGGACAGCAGGTGTCCACGGCCGCCGCCCGCACCCACGCCGCCCGGCTCACCACGGCGCACGGCGAGCCGGTCACCGACCCGGAGGGCGGCCTCACCCACCTCTTCCCGTCCCCGCAGGCCCTCGCGGCGGTCGACCCCGAAACCCTGGCGATGCCCCGCACCCGCCGCACCACGCTCACCACCCTGGTCCGTCACCTGGCGGACGGCTCGCTCCACCTGGGCGTCGAGAGCGACTGGGCGCAGACCCGCGCCCGGCTGCTGGACCTGCCCGGCTTCGGTCCCTGGACCGTCGACGTCATCGCGATGCGCGCCCTCGGCGACCCCGACGCCTTCCTCCCCACCGACCTCGGCATCCGGCGCGCGGCCGCCGAGCTGGGCCTGCCCGCCACCCCGGCCGCCCTCACCGCCCGCGCGACGGCCTGGCGCCCCTGGCGGGCCTACGCCGTGCAGTACCTCTGGGCGACCGACGACCACCCCATCAACTTCCTTCCCGTGTGAGGACGTTCATGAAGCAGCACACCGTGATCGACAGCCCCTGCGGCCCGCTGACCCTCGTCGCCGACGACGGCGTCCTGTGCGGGCTGTACATGACCGCGCAGCGCCATCGCCCACCCGAGGAGACCTTCGGCGACCGCGACCCGACCCCGTTCGCCGAGGCGGAGGAGCAGCTGAAGGGCTACTTCGCGGGCCAGTTGCGGGAGTTCACCCTCGAACTGCGCCTCGACGGCACCCCGTTCCAGCGCAGGGTGTGGGAACAGCTGCGGGCGATCCCCTACGGCGAGCGGCGCACCTACGGCGAACTGGCCGCCGTCCTCGGCACCCCGCGCGCCTCCCGCGCGGTCGGTCTCGCCAACGGCAGGAACCCGATCGGCATCATCGTCCCCTGCCACCGCGTCGTCGGCGCCGACGGCGGCCTCACCGGCTACGGCGGCGGCCTGTCCCGCAAGCGCCAACTGCTGGACTTCGAAGGCGGTGCGGCGCTGTTCTGACCGCCGTGCGCACGTGCTGTGCAGATTCACCGCAGACGCACCGGGACCGGACGACTGCCCTCCGTATGCGTGTTTGGATCTTCCGGCAGCCAGTACGAAGGGAACAGTCATGAACTCCGTTTACCAGGTCGAGACCGCCGAGATCTCCGAGGCCGAACTCGACGACGTCGCCGGTGGTCTCGCCGTGCACGCCGGTGTGGGCCTCGGCGCCGGGCTCGCCGTCGGCGCCGCGGGGACCGGCGAGGCGTGCCTGCAGGCCCAGCTCTGCGTCGAGGTCGCGCTCTGACCGAGGCCTGACGCCCGCGGCCGCCAACTGCACCGGCAGCAGGAGCGGTTGAAGGCCGCGGACCTCACCCGTCCTCGCCGCCGCCGATCCGGCGCAGCAGTGCGGGCAGCGCCGTGCCGATGGGCTCGCGGATCACCTCGTCCGCGAGCTCGTCGTACGGAGTCGGCTCGGCGTTGACGATGATCAGCCGCGCCCCGTGGTCGACGGCGACACCCGCGAGCCCGGCCGCCGGATGCACCTGGAGCGAGGTGCCGACGGCGATGAACACCTGGCACGCCCTGCTGACCGCGGCCGCCTCACCGAGCAGCATCGGGTCGAGCCGCTCGCCGAACATGACGGTCGCCGGCTTCAGGATGCCGCCGCAGTCCCGGCAGGACGGATCCTCCTCACCGGCGTCGACCCGGGACAGGGCGTCCTCCATCGAACTGCGCGCATGACACGCGGTACACAGCACGCTGCGGGCACTGCCGTGCAGTTCGAGCACCTTGCGGGCGGGCATCCCGGCCAGCTGGTGCAGCCCGTCCACGTTCTGCGTGATCACCCGCACCGGCACCCCGGTCCGCTCCAGCTCCGCGACGGCCCGGTGCGCGGCGTTGGGCCGCGCCAGGAGCGCGCCGCTCTCGCGCCGCATCCGCCAGGAGCGCCGCCGGATCTCCGGATCCGCCATGTAGTACGCGTACGTCACGAGCTTCTCGGCATCCGGATCGCGCCGCCACAGCCCGTGCGGGCCTCGGTAGTCGGGGATGCCGGAGTCGGTCGAGATGCCCGCGCCACTGAGGATCGCTACAAGGGGCCTGGTCATGGGGCCGAGAGTAGGACGCCCGTGCGCGCGGAGCGAGCGAGTATCCGACCGGAAAGGGCCCGGACGGGGGGCCGGCGATAAGCGGTCGTCCGGGCGGCGTGGTCCCGCTACGGTGGCCCGGTGTCCGAGCTGACGACCGACAGGCTTCTGCTGCGCCACTGGCGCGAGTCCGACCTCGCCCCGTGGGCGGCCATGAACGCCGACCCCGAGGTGCGCGCGTACTTCCCCGACGTCCTCACGCCGGAGCGGAGCGACGCGTCCGTGGCGCGTTTCCAGGCCGACCTGGACCGGCGCGGCTGGGGCTGGTGGGCGGTCGAGGTGCGGGCCACCGGCGCGTTCATCGGGTTCGCCGGGCTGGACCCGGTGGAAGAGGACGTGCCGTTCACCGGAGTGGAGGCCGGGTGGCGGCTGGCCCGCCCCGCCTGGGGGCACGGCTACGCCACCGAGGCGGCCCGGGCGGTGCTGGACTTCGGCTTCACGCGTCTGCGGCTGCGGGAGATCCTCGCGGTGACGGCGGCCGCCAACGTCCGCTCGCAGGCCGTCATGCGCCGGCTCGGCATGACCCACGACCCGGCCGACGACTTCGACGACCCGGCCGTGCCGGACGGCCCGCTGCGCCGCAGCGTCGTGTACCGGCTCGGCGCCCCCTCCGCACGCCGCTGAGGACGGTGCCCGAACCCGTTCCTCCGGCGGGCGCCCGGTGTTAGGGTCCGCGCATGGCCAAGGTCACCGTCTCCCTCGACGCCGAACTGGTCGTCGAGGTCATGGTCCTCGCGGGCGTGGGCAGCCCCCAGGACGCCGTCGAACTCGTCGTCCGCGACTACATCGAGCGCGGCCACCGCACCGAGGCCCGCACGGCGACCCGCGACGAGGCGCTGCACCAGGTGGACATCAAGCCGAGGGACGTCGAGGGCTGAGCACGCCGGCGCTCACGCGACTCGGTGCCCGTTCTCCAGTTCCGCCGTGCCCGAGTCCTCCGCCAGGACGTCGAGCGCGGCCAGGACCCGACTGCCCAGGGGGTCGAGGAGGTAGCCGGTCAGCTCCTCGCGCGGCACCAGCCGCCAGGACAGCAGCTCCTCCTCCTGCAGCCGGATCGCCTTGAAGTCGTCCTCGGTCAGCACACCGCCGTCGTACAGATACGCCACCAGCGGCGGCCGGCCGGGGCCGTGCGACCAGTCCACGGTGAGCAGCCGGCCCAGCGGCCGGTCCAGACCGATCTCCTCCAGCGTCTCGCGCCGCGCGCCCTGCCGCGGCGTCTCACCGTCGTCGGACTCGATCGTGCCGCCCGGCAGCGCCCAGCCCTCGCGGTAGTTGGGCTCCACCAGCAGCACCCGGCCCCCGGCGTCCCGGAACAGCACGGCGGCCCCGGCGAGCACACGCGGGAGGGAGGCGATGTAGGTCGCGAAGTCAGCTGTGGTCATCCAGGAAGGGTAACCAGCCCGCCCGCGTCTCAGCCCTCCGTCCCGGCCAGCCGCAGCGTCCGCTCGGCCAGCTCGCTGATCCGCACCCCGTCGAAGCCGAACACCGCACTGCGCACGGTGTCCTCCAAGGGCTCCTTCCACTGCGCCGGGATCGCCGCGGCACCGGCCAGCACCCCGGCCACCGACCCCGCCGTCGCCCCGTTGGAGTCGGTGTCCAGACCCCCGCGCACGGTCAGCGCGATGGTGCGGGTGAAGTCCCCGTCGCCGTAGAGCAGGCCCGCGGTGAGCACCGCGGCGTTCGGCACGGTGTGGATCCAGCCCAGCCCGGCGGTCTCCTCCTCCACCGTGGCCAGGGTGTCCTCCCAGGGCAGCCGCGTCTCGTGCAGGGACATCACCCGGCGCACGGTCCGCGCCAGACGGCTGCTCGCCGGTACGACCGCAAGCGCGCTCTCCAGCGCCTCCCGCACGCCGGCCGCGCCGAACGCGGCGGAGATCAGCGCCGCCGCGAACATGGCGCCGTACACACCGTTGCCGGTGTGCGACAGCACCGCGTCCCGGCGGGCCAGCAGCGCCGCGCGGCGCGGGGCGCCGGGACAGGTCCAGCCGAAGACGTCGGCGCGGATCAGTGCGCCGATCCACTCCTGGTAGGGATTGTCGAAGGTCGCCGTCAGCGGCGGCTTCAGCCCGTTGGCGAGATTGCGGTACGCCGCCCGCTCCGCCGTGAAGGTCTGCAGATACGGCAGCCTCAGCAGCCACAGGTCGCCGACCTGCTCGGTGCTGAAGGCGAAGCCGTACGTCTCCAGCAGGTGCAGACCGAGGATCGCGTAGTCGATGTCGTCGTCCCGGCAGCTGCCGTGGATGCGGCCGCGCACGCAGTCACGCCACTCCGGGCGCAGCGGCGGGTCGTGCTCACCGCCGTCCACGGGCTCGGGGAGGTAGTCGGTCAGCGGCAGCGCGGCGGCTCGCCGCAGGTAGCGGTCGATGCGGTCCCGGGTCCACACCTCGCCCTGTTCCACCGGCTTGCCGAGCATGTTCCCCGCGATCCGGCCCAGCCAGCCTCCGAGGATGCGGTCGGCCAGTTCCGGCCTCGTGCCCACAGCGGTCATGGGGGAGGGGTACCCGCTCGCGGCCGGGTCTGCGCAGGCGAGCGGGCGTTCCAGCCAGCGGGCGGGGCATGACGTAAGGGGTGTCCTCCGGTTATGGTCGCAGCGGCGCGACTGGCCCCGACGTGCGTCGGGAGCCCGGAGAGCAAGGGGATAGCAAGGTGGCGGACGCTGCTGTGGAGGGCACCCGGCGGGTGCTCGTTGCCGCGGACAAGTTCAAGGGCTCGCTGACGGCGGTGGAGGTCGCCCAGCGGGTGACGGCCGGGCTGCGCCGGGTCGTACCCGGCGTGGAGGTCGAGACGCTCCCCGTCGCGGACGGCGGTGACGGCACGGTCGCGGCTGCCGTGGCGGCCGGTTTCGAACGCCGGGAGGTCCGGGTCACCGGCCCGCTCGGCGAGCCGGTCACGGCTGCCTTCGCGCTGCGCGACGGCACCGCGGTGGTGGAGATGGCCGAGGCCTCGGGCCTCCAGCTGCTCCCGGCGGGCGTCTTCGCCCCCCTGACCGCCACGACCTACGGCTCCGGTGAGGTGCTGAAGGCGGCGCTCGACGCGGGTGCCCGCACCATCGTCTTCGGTGTGGGCGGCAGCGCCACCACCGACGGCGGCGCCGGCATGCTGGCCGCCCTCGGCGCGGTGTTCCTGGACGCCGACGGGGAGCCGGTCGGCCCGGGCGGCGGCGCGCTGGCGGACCTCGCCTCGGCCGACCTGTCGGGGGTGGACCCCCGCTTCGCCGAGGTGGACCTCGTCCTCGCAAGCGACGTGGACAACCCGCTCACCGGCCCGAAGGGCTGCGCGGCGGTGTACGGACCGCAGAAGGGCGCCTCCGAGGAGGACGTGGCGACCCTCGACGCGGCCCTCGCGCACTACGCGCAGGTCCTGGAGAAGGCCATCGGCCCCAAGGCCGCTGAGCTCGCCGCGTCCCCGGGCGCAGGCGGCGCGGGCGGCATCGGCTACGGCGCCCTGCTGCTCGGCGCGAGCTTCCGCCCCGGCATCGAGCTGATGCTGGACGTGCTGGGCTTCGCCCCGGCCCTGGAGCGCGCCACGCTGGTGATCACCGGCGAGGGCTCCCTGGACGAGCAGACCCTGCACGGCAAGGCCCCGGCGGGCGTCGCCGCGGCGGCGCGGGCGGCGGACAAGGAGGTCGTGGCGGTCTGCGGCCGCCTCGCCCTGCCGCACGAGGCCCTGGGCCGCGCGGGCATCCGCCGCGCGTACCCCCTGACGGAGATCGAGCCGGACGTGGCGAAGTGCATCGCGGACGCCGGCCCCATCCTGGAGCGGGTGGCGGAACAGATCGCGAGGGACTACCTGGCCTGAGCCCCTCGGGGGCGCCGGGCCCGTCGACCCCGGGGACGCCGTCTTCACGGACGACGTCCCCGGGGTCGCTTTCCTGTGCCGGGGCGCAGCCCGTCGGCACGGCGATCCCACCCGCACCGGCCGCGCACACGACGAAGGGCCCCGCACCCGACAGGTGCGGGGCCCTTCGAGGGCGCCGTCACGGCAACTGCGCAGCCCGCGCCTCGCGCCGATTGTCGCGGAAGTTGTTCACCCGCCGAGCCGTGGCGAAGAGCGGGATCACCGCGCCCATCACCAGCTGCAGCGCGCAACCCGTCTGCAGCAGCAGCTGCCCGCTCGGCGCGCCGAAGGCCCACGCCGCCAGCAGGCCCATGCTGAGCACGATCCAGGAGAGCATCGCCACCGCGAGACGCCCGCGCGGCTTGGGGTACTCCACGCGGCTCACCATCAGCCACGCCGTACCGATGATCGCCAGCAGCGTCGCCGCGAACGGCAGCTCCAGCAGGACGATCGCCACGACCGTCAGTGCCCCGAAGGGACTCGGCATGCCCTGGAAGGTCCCGTCCTTCACCGTCACGCACGAGAAGCGCGCGAGGCGCAGCACGACCGCCAGCAGAACCACGATCGCGCCGACCGCGGCCACCCTCTGGTGGGCGTCGTCGGCGACCATGCCGTAGACCAGGACGAAGTACGCCGGGGCCAGGCCGAAGCTGATCAGGTCGGACAGGTTGTCCAGCTCGGCGCCCATCGGCGAGGAGCGCAGCTTGCGCGCCACCAGGCCGTCGAACAGGTCGAAGACCGCCGCGCAGAGCATCAGGATGACCGCCGTGGCCGCGCTGTGGCGGGCCATGCCGGACTCCTGGCTGCCGGTCAGGTGCGGGATCAGGATGCCGGTGGTGGTGAAGTACACCGCCATGAAGCCGCACGTGGCGTTACCGAGGGTCAGGGTGTCCGCTATTGAGAGGCGGAGGGAGAGAGGCATCTCCTCCTCGTCCTCCTCGGCCGCCTCCGGCACCCAGCCCGACTGAGTCTGCGGATCAATCACGGTCAATGCGAGTCACCCCAGCCACGGTCTTCTGACCGACCTCGACCGCGACCTCCACACCCTCCGGCAGGTAGAGATCGACACGCGAGCCGAAGCGGATCAGCCCGATCCGGTCGCCCTGCTCGACCTTCGTCCCCTGCGGGATGTACGGCACGATGCGACGGGCCACCGCGCCGGCGATCTGGATCATCTCGATGTCGCCGAGTTCGGTGTCGAAATGCCAGACTACGCGCTCGTTGTTCTCGCTCTCCTTGTTGAAAGCCGGAACAAAGCCGCCCGGGATGTGCTCGACCGACGTCACGGTGCCGGCCAGCGGGGCGCGGTTCACGTGGACGTTGAGCGGGCTCATGAAGATCGCGACCCGGGTCCGTCCGTCCTTCCACGGCATGATGCTCTGCACCACACCGTCGGCCGGGGAGATGACCCGGCCCTGGGCGATCTCGCGCTCGGGGTCGCGGAAGAACCACAGCATCCCCGCCGCGAGCGCGGTGGCGGGAACGGCGACGGCCCTGGCGGCGCCGGAGCGGCGCGCCCGGGCCAGGCTGAGGGCTGCGGTGGCGACGGTCGGGAGAAGCCACGGCGATGCTCCGCGCGCGAGGCGTACGCCGGCTCGGCTGTCGCGAGGTGCAGAGGTTTGGCTGTGGGGCATGGATGACCTTCGTAGCGGATGATGCCGCGCTTCAGGAGGGGGACGGCGGCTTTCCGCGATCGTAGCGGTTCACGGGCACAACTGGGTAAGCCAGGAAGCCGAGTCGGCGTCCGAAGAGTGCCTACGGGGTGTGATCTTCCTCCCGGAGATAACACCCCGTACCCGGACAATCAGCCCTGGAACCGATACTCTTCGAGCAGCCTGCGCCCGATGATCATTTTCTGGATCTCGGCGGTACCTTCACCGATGAGCAGCATCGGGGCCTCACGGTAGAGGCGCTCGATCTCGTACTCCTTGGAGAAGCCGTAGCCGCCGTGGATCCGGAAGGCATCCTCCACGACCTCCTTGCAGTACTCGGAGGCGAGGTACTTCGCCATCCCTGCCTCGAGGTCGTTTCGTTCACCGGAGTCCTTTTTGCGCGCTGCGTTCACCATCATCGCATGCGCGGCCTCCACCTTGGTGGCCATCTCGGCGAGCTTGAACTGGATCGCCTGGTGCTGGGCGATCGGCTTGCCGAACGTGTGCCGCTGCTGCGCGTACTGAACGCCCAGCTCGAAGGCACGCTGCGCGACACCGCAGCCACGCGCCGCCACATTGACGCGGCCGACCTCCACGCCGTCCATCATTTGGTAAAAACCTCGGCCGGTGACCCCGCCGAGCACCCGGTCGGCCGGAATCCGCAGGCCGTCCATGATCAGCTCGGTGGTGTCGACGCCCTTGTAGCCCATCTTGTCGATCTTGCCCGGGATGGTGAGGCCGGGGCGGACCTCACCGAAGCCGGGCTCCTTCTCGACGAGGAAGGTGGTCATCGACTTGTGCGGGGCCGTGCCCTCGGGGTGTCCTTCGTCACTGCGGACGAGGACCGCCACGAGCGAGGACGTACCGCCGTTCGTCAGCCACATCTTCTGGCCGTTCAGGACGTACTCGTCGCCGTCCTTCACCGCCTTCGACGTGATGGCCGACACGTCGGAGCCCAGGGCCGGCTCCGACATCGAGAAGGCGCCGCGGATGTCGCCGGCCGCCATCCTCGGCAGGAAGTGGTCCTTCTGCTCCTGCGTGCCGTGCTGCTTGAGCATGTACGCGACGATGAAGTGCGTGTTGATGATGCCGGACACGCTCATCCAGCCGCGGGCGATCTCCTCCACGCACAGGGCGTAGGTGAGCAGCGACTCGCCCAGGCCCCCGTACTCCTCGGGGATCATCAGGCCGAACAGGCCGAGTTCCTTCAGCCCGTCGACGATCGCTTGCGGATACTCGTCGCGGTGCTCCAGCTCCGTCGCGACAGGGATGATCTCCTTGTCGACAAAGTCCCGGACGGTGGAGAGGATCTCCTGCTGGACGTCGGTCAGACCGGCGGTCTGGGCGAGGCGCGCCATTACTTCTCCTGCTGCTTCAGCTCCGGGCGGCCCGGCTGCTCGCCGCCGCGCTCCTTGATGTACGTCTCGGTCGGCACCATGACCTTGCGGCGGAAGACGCACACCAGGGTGCCGTCCTGCTTGTAGCCCTTGGTCTCGACGTAGACGATGCCGCGGTCGTTCTTGGACTTCGACGGCCACTTGTCGAGGACCGTCGTCTCGCCGTAGATCGTGTCGCCGTGGAAGGTCGGCGCCACGTGCTTGAGCGACTCGATCTCCAGGTTGGCGATCGCCTTGCCGGAGATGTCCGGCACACTCATGCCGAGCAGCAGGGAGTAGATGTAGTTCCCGACGACGACGTTCTTGCCGAAGTCCGTCGTCTTCTCCGCATAGTTCGTGTCCATGTGGAGCGGGTGGTGGTTCATGGTGAGGAGACAGAACAGGTGGTCGTCGTACTCCGTGACCGTCTTGCCCGGCCAGTGCTTGTACGTCGCCCCGACCTCGAACTCCTCGTAGGTGCGCCCGAACTGCATGCTCACGCCTCCGGAATCTCGAACTTGCTGGTGCGCTGCATGCCGGCGGCGCGGCCCTTGCCGGAGATGACCAGGGCCATCTTGCGGCTGGCCTCGTCGATCATCTCGTCGCCGAGCATCGCGGAGCCCTTCTTGCCGCCCGCCTCGGACGTGTAGTAGTCGTACGCGTCCAGGATCAGCTCGGCGTGGTCGTAGTCCTCCTGGGAGGGCGAGAAGATCTCGTTCGACGCCTCGACCTGGCCCGGGTGCAGCACCCACTTGCCGTCGAAGCCGAGGGCGGCGGCGCGCCGGGCGACCTCGCGGTAGCCGTCGATGTTGCGGATCTGCAGGTAGGGGCCGTCGATCGCCTGCAGGTTGTTGGCGCGGGCGGCCATCAGGATCTTCATCAGGATGTAGTGGTAGGCGTCCGCCGGGTAGCCGGGCGGCTGCTCACCCACGACGAGCGACTTCATGTTGATCGACGCCATGAAGTCGGCCGGGCCGAAGATGATCGTCTCGACGCGCGGGGAGGCCTGCGCGATCGCGTTGACGTTGTTGAGGCCCTGCGCGTTCTCGATCTGCGCCTCGATGCCGATCTTGCCGACCTCGAAGCCCATCGTCTTCTCGATCTGCGTCAGCAGCAGGTCGAGGGCGACGATCTGCTCGGCGTTCTGCACCTTCGGCAGCATGATGCAGTCGAGGTTCTGCCCCGCGCCCTCGACGACCGTCACGACGTCCCGGTACGTCCACTCGGTCGTCCAGTCGTTGACCCGCACGACCCTGGTCTTGCCGGTCCAGTCACCCTCGTTGAGGAACTTCACGATGGTGTGCCGCGCCTCGGGCTTGGCCAGCGGCGCGCAGGCGTCTTCCAGGTCGAGGAAGACCTGGTCGGCGGGGAGGCCCTGGGCCTTCTCCAGGAAGCGCGGGTTCGAGCCCGGCACCGCCAGGCAGGAACGCCGGGGGCGAAGGCGGTTGACCGTGGTCATGCGGGGACCTCCAGGGGGTCGAGCTTGTTCGCTGTCCGGATCTCGTCGACGATGCGGCCGATGATTCCGGTGATGTCGAAGTCCTTCGGGGTGAAGACGGCGGCCACGCCGGCGGCCTTGAGCTGCGCGGCGTCCCCGCTGGGGATGATGCCACCCGCGATCACGGGTATATCTGTGGCACCGGCCACACGCAGCCGGTCCAGCACGTCCGGCACCAGCTGCGCGTGCGAGCCGGACAGGATGGACAGACCCACCGCGTGCACGTCCTCGGCCAGGGCGGCGTCCACGATCTGCTCCGGGGTGAGCCGGATGCCCTGGTAGACCACCTCGAACCCGGCGTCACGGGCCCGCACGGCGATCTGCTCGGCGCCGTTGGAGTGCCCGTCCAGGCCCGGCTTGCCGACCAGGAAGCGCAGCTTGCCCACGCCCAGGTCCTGAGCCGTCAGCTCGACCTTGCGGCGCACCTCGGCGAGCGCCGAGCCCGCCTCGGCCGCAACGGCCACCGGTGCGGAGGACACGCCCGTCGGGGCGCGGAACTCGCCGAACACCTCGCGCAGCGCCCCGGCCCACTCGCCGGTCGTCACGCCGGCGCGGGCGCACTCCAGGGTGGCCTCCATGAGGTTGTCGGTGCCCTTCGCGGCCTCCTTCAGCTTCTCCAGCGCCTTGCACGGGCGCGGGTGGTTGAAGGGCGGCTGGTAGCGGGTGTCCCGCCAGTGCTGGAGCGAGGCGATGACCTGGGCCTCGACCGCCGGGTCGACCGTCTGGATCGCGGTGTCCAGGTCGGCGGTCAGCGGATTGGGCTCGGTCGACTCGAAGATGTTGACGCCGACGATCTTCTCCTGCCCGGACTCGATCCGGGCCCGGCGCTCGGCGTGCGAGGAGACCAGCTGCGACTTCAGGTAGCCGGACTCCACGGCGGCCATCGCGCCGCCCATCTCCTGGATCCGCTCGATCTCCGCGAGGGAGGCCTCGACCAGCTCGTCGACCTTCGCCTCGATCACCTTCGAGCCCTCGAAGATGTCGTCGTACTCCAGCAGGTCGCTCTCGTAGGCGAGGACCTGCTGGATGCGCAGGCTCCACTGCTGGTCCCAGGGGCGGGGCAGGCCGAGCGCCTCGTTCCAGGCCGGCAGCTGCACGGCACGCGCGCGTGCGTCCTTGGAGAGGGTGACCGCCAGCATCTCCAGCACGATCCGCTGGACGTTGTTCTCCGGCTGCGCCTCGGTCAGCCCGAGCGAGTTGACCTGGACGCCGTAGCGGAAGCGGCGCTGCTTGGGGTTCTCGATGCCGTACCGCTCGCGGGTGACCTTGTCCCAGATGCGGCCGAAGGCGCGCATCTTGCACATCTCCTCGACGAAGCGGACGCCCGCGTTGACGAAGAAGGAGATCCGGGCGACCACGTCGCCCATGCGCTCCTGCGGCACCTGGCCGGAGTCGCGCACGGCGTCGAGCACGGCGATCGCGGTGGACATCGCGTACGCGATCTCCTGCACCGGCGTGGCCCCGGCCTCCTGCAGGTGGTAGCTGCAGATGTTGATCGGGTTCCACTTCGGGATGTGGGAGACCGTGTACGCGATCATGTCCGTCGTCAGGCGGAGGCTCGGGCCCGGCGGGAAGACGTGCGTCCCCCGGGACAGGTACTCCTTGACGATGTCGTTCTGGGTCGTGCCCTGGAGCCTGGTGATGTCCGCGCCCTGCTCCTCCGCGACGACCTGGTAGAGCGCCAGCAGCCACATGGCGGTGGCGTTGATCGTCATCGAGGTGTTCATCTGCTCCAGGGGGATGTCCTGGAACAGCCGGCGCATGTCACCGAGGTGCGCGACGGGCACGCCCACCCGGCCGACCTCGCCGCGGGCGAGGATGTGGTCGGAGTCGTAGCCGGTCTGCGTCGGCAGGTCGAACGCCACCGACAGGCCCGTCTGGCCCTTGGCGAGGTTGCGCCGGTACAGCTCGTTGGACGCCTCGGCCGTGGAGTGACCGGCGTAGGTGCGCATGAGCCACGGCCGGTCCTTCTCCCGCTTCGCCTCGGCGGGCTGACGCTCAGTCATCTGGGCCCCGTTCCTCAGACGTTGCGGAAGCGGTTGATGGCGTCGATGTGCTGCGCGCGCATCTCGTGGTCGCGCACGCCGAGGCCCTCCTCGGGCGCCAGGCACAGCACGCCGACCTTGCCCTGGTGCAGGTTGCGGTGGACGTCGTAGGCCGCCTGGCCGGTCTCCTCCAGGGAGTACGTCTTCGACAGGGTCGGGTGGATCTTGCCCTTGGCGATGAGGCGGTTGGCCTCGTAGGCCTCGCGGTAGTTGGCGAAGTGCGAGCCGATGATCCGCTTCAGCGACATCCACAGGTAGCGGTTGTCGTACTCGTGCATGTAGCCCGAGGTCGAGGCGCAGGTGGTGATGGTGCCGCCCTTGCGGGTGACGTAGACCGAGGCGCCGAAGGTCTCGCGGCCGGGGTGCTCGAAGACGATGTCGATGTCCTCGCCGCCGGTGAGTTCGCGGATGCGCTTGCCGAAGCGCTTCCACTCCTTGGGGTCCTGGGTGTGCTCGTCCTTCCAGAACTTGTAGCCCTCGGCGTTGCGGTCGATGATCGCCGTGGCGCCCATCTTGCGGCAGATCTCGGCCTTCTCCGGGGAGGAGACGACGCAGACCGGGTTGGCGCCGCCGGCCAGGGCGAACTGGGTGGCGTAGGAGCCGAGGCCGCCGGAGGCGCCCCAGATCAGCACGTTGTCGCCCTGCTTCATCGCCGCGCCGTTGCGGGAGACCAGCTGCCGGTAGGCGGTGGAGTTCACCAGGCCCGGGGCGGCGGCCTCCTCCCAGCTCAGGTGCTTGGGCTTGGGCATCAGCTGGTTGCTCTTCACCAGCGCGATCTCGGCGAGGCCGCCGAAGTTGGTCTCGAAGCCCCAGATGCGCTGCTCCGGGTCGAGCATGGTGTCGTCGTGGCCGTCGGGCGACTCCAGCTCGACGCTGAGGCAGTGGGCGACGACCTCGTCGCCGGGCTGCCAGGCGTTGACGCCGGGACCGGTGCGAAGGACGACGCCGGCCAGGTCGGAGCCGATGATGTGGTACGGCAGGTCGTGCCGCTTGGTCAGCGGGGACAGCTTGCCGTAGCGCTCCAGGAACGCGAAGGTCGACACCGGCTCGAAGATCGACGTCCACACGGAGTTGTAGTTGACCGAGGAGGCCATGACGGCCACCAGGGCCTCGCCCGGGCCGAGCTCGGGCACCGGGACGTCGTCGAGGTGGATCGACTTGCGCGGGTCCTTGTCGCGGCTGTTCAGGCCCGCGAACATCTCCGCCTCGTCCTTGTGGACGGTGATCGCGCGGTACGACTCGGGGAGCGGCAGGTTGGCGAAGTCGGCCGAGGTGGTCTCGGGCGACTGGATCGCGGCCAGGATGTCCTTCACGGTCACGGTGTTGCCTCCGGCGGTGAGCGCCCTGAGGGAGGGGCGCCGATGGGTACGTCGGTGCTGCTGAGGGGTTTGAGGGTGTGCCGTCGGTTCGGCGGGTGGTGCTGTTCGGCAGCGCTTTGTGGCGCGGGAGGGTGCCTGTGACGCAGGCGTCCGGGCGCGCAAACCAGTGGCTTGCGGGGACAGCCGGCACTGTGCTGTTTCGCTGTGCGCCGGCCGCCCGGAACACTCTCAACGTATGGCACAGCGTGTCAGGTGACAAGGCACTGAGTGCCAGAACTTCCTCTCAGATGAAATCTTTACGCAACAAATGAGCGATGATCGATCGAACGGCGCTGGAGAGCCGGTCGAAAACGGCTCGGGGCATGCCAAAACGGCCACCCCGGGGGGTGGCCGTCATCACAGAGGTGAGGTAGGTGCTCAGCGCTCCTTGAGCGCCTGCTCGATGGTCCGCATGACCTCCTCCAGCGGGGCGTCGGTGCGGGCGACCGTCACCAGCACCTCCCCCTGCGCGGACGTCGTCGCGGCGGTCGGGGGCGCGGGCGGCGCGGAACGCCCCGCCATGATTCCCGTGCCGAACGTCTTGCGCACGATCGCGAAGGCGTGGTCGAGCTGCGCCTCCACGTCCCCCTGCCCGCCGGCCCGCAGCCAGCGCCGCAGCACGTGGTTGTGCGCGGTGACCACCGCCGAAGCGGCGACCTCGGCCAGCAGCGGGTCGTCGTTGGCGTCGTCGTCGTGCGCGTGCTCGTCGAAGTGGCCGAGCAGATAGCGGGTGAACAGACGCTCGTAGCGGGCCACCGAGGCGATCTCGGCCTCGCGCAGGGTGGGCACCTCGCGTGTGAGCTTGTAGCGGGCCACGGAGATCTCCGGGCGGGCCGCGTACATCTTCATGACTTCCTTGATGCCGCGGCACACCGTGTCCAGCGGGTGCTCGTGCGCGGGGGCCGCGTTGAGCACCGCCTCGGCGCGGACCAGGGTGTCGTCGTGGTCCGGGAAGATCGCCTCTTCCTTGGAGCGGAAGTGGCGGAAGAAGGTGCGGCGGGCGACGCCGGCCGCTGCGGCGATCTCGTCGACGGTGGTCGCCTCGTACCCCTTCGTCGCGAAGAGCTCCATCGCGGCGGCCGCCAGTTCTCGGCGCATTTTCAGCCGCTGGGCAGCCGCGCGGGAACCCGCGGCGGTTTCCGGCGCGTCGGGCGTGGCGGAGGTACGTGAGGACTTGGCGGGCTGGGACATGACCCGAACGTACTGCATGGGCGCGGCTCTCTGTGCAGGTCCGGGGCTTCCCCCGCCCTCGAAGGGCGGGGGAAGGGCGGCCGGATCCAGCAGCCCGCCCCAGTCCGCGCGGTCCGGATCCGTCCCGGACCACTCGCCGGAATGCTCAGCGGCGGGCATATTCGCGGAAGCCGCGGCCCGTCTTGCGGCCGAGGCAGCCCGCGGCCACCAGGTGCTCCAGGAGCGGCGCGGGGGCGAGGCCCGGGTCGCGGAACTCGCGGTGCAGCACCTTCTCGATGGCCAGCGAGACGTCCAGGCCGACGACGTCCAGCAGCTCGAAGGGGCCCATCGGGTAGCCGCCGCCCAGCTTCATCGCCGCGTCGATGTCGTCGAGCGAGGCGTAGTGCTCCTGGACCATCTTGATCGCATTGTTCAGGTACGGGAACAGCAGCGCGTTGACGATGAACCCGGCCCGGTCGCCGCAGTCCACGGCGTGCTTCCTGATCTTGGCGCAGACCTCCCGGACGGTGGCGTGCACATCGTCGGCGGTGAGCACCGTACGGACGACCTCGACCAGCTTCATCGCCGGCGCCGGGTTGAAGAAGTGCATGCCGATCACGTCCTGCGGGCGCGAGGTGGCACGGGCGCAGGCGACGACCGGCAGTGAGGACGTCGTCGTCGCGAGGACCGCGCCGGGCTTGCAGACCTTGTCCAGCGCCGCGAACAGCTGCCGCTTGACCTCCAGGTCCTCCGCGACGGCCTCGACGGCCAGGTCGACGTCCGCGAACGCGTCGTAGGAGCCCGCCGGGGTGATCCGCTCCAGGGTCTGGGCCGCGGCCTCGGCGGTCATCCGGCCCTTGTCGACCGAGCGCGCGAGCGACTTGCCGATGCGGGCCTTCGCCGTCTGCGCCTTCTCCTCGCTGCGGGCGGCGAGCACGACCTCGTAACCGGCCTTGGCGAAGACCTCGGCGATGCCGGAGGCCATGGTGCCGGAGCCCGCCACGCCGACCGAGCGCACCGCGCGGCCGGGGGTGAGAGCGGCACCCTCCAGCGGGGTCAGGGCGTCCCGCACGACGGTGGCGCTGCCCGGGGCCTCGTAGGTGTAGAAGCCGCGGCCGGCCTTGCGGCCCGTCAGGCCCGCCTCGCTGAGCTGCTTCAGGATCGGCGCCGGAGCGTGCAGCCGGTCGCGGGACTCGGCGTACATGGCGTCCAGGACCGTGCGCGCGGTGTCGATGCCGATCAGGTCGAGCAGCGCCAGCGGACCCATCGGCAGACCGCAGCCGAGCCGCATCGCCGCGTCGATGTCCTCCCGGGAGGCGTACTTCGCCTCGTACATCGCGGCCGCCTGGTTGAGGTAGCCGAACAGCAGCCCGTCCGCCACGAACCCGGGACGGTCACCGACCGCGACCGGCTCCTTGCCCAGCTCGAGCGCCAGGTCGGTGACCGCGGCGACGGCCTGCGGCGCGGTCAGCACGCAGGAGACGACCTCGACGAGCTTCATGGCCGGCGCCGGGTTGAAGAAGTGCAGGCCCAGCACCCGCTCCGGGCGGGCCGAGTCGGCGGCCAGCCGGGTCACGGACAGGGCGTTGGTGCCGGTCGCGAGGATGGCCTCGGGACGCACGATCCCGTCCAGCTCGCGGAAGATCTGCTGCTTGATCTCGTACGACTCGGGCGCCACCTCGATGACGAGGTCGGCGTCGGCCGCGGCGGACAGCTCGGTGGTGGTGCGGACGCGGGCGAGGGCGTCGGCGCGCTCCTGCTCGGTCAGCCGGCCGCGCTCGACCGCGCGGGCGGTGGAGGCCTCCAGGGCGGCGAGGCAAGCGGCCGCCTGCGCCTCGCTGATGTCGATGCCGGTCACCTCGCGGCCGGCGCGGACCAGGACCTCGGTGATGCCGGTGCCCATGGTGCCGAGACCGACGACGGCGATCTTCTGCAGGGCGGAGGGAGAGCTGTGGGACAGGGGAGTGGCCATCGCGGGACTCCAGGAATGAGGGTGACGACGAGGAGAGCGCCCGGGTGCGCCGCGGGGGCGCACCGGGTGCGTGCAGGAGTGCGGGTGTGATGTCCGGGCTGCTGAGCGCACACGCCCGGTGCCGTCGCCGGTACCCCGCTCGGGCGGACCCGAGGGCGGGGCGGGCGTGCACACGCCCGTGGAACGGCGAGGGATCGACCGGCCCTGTCCCGAGGCCGGGTCGCACTGCGGTACATGAAGTACCGAACCGACTGCTCCCGTGAGGCTGCGTCACCAAACCGCCACGGGGAGGGGTGCGAGTGGGTAACCCGCTCGCTTGAGCTTAACCGGCTGGTAACGAGCGCGCCAGCCCTCGGCCTTTGTGATGTACGTCCCTCGACGCCGCGGGCGTCCTACCCTCTCAGGCATGGACGAAGAGTTGCGAGCGCTCACGGAGCGCTTACGGCGGGAGTCGGGAGGCGGGCCGGACTTCGAGCGGCTGCTCACGGCGGACGCCGATGCGCTGGCCCGGGTACTGACCGCGCCCGCGGAGCCGCTGTGGGCCCGCGAGCTGGCCGCCTTCCGGCTGGGCCGCGCCGGCGACCGGCGTGCCTTCGAGGCCCTCGTCCTGCTGCTCAACCACCGTGACCCCGAGCGCTGCGCGGCCGCCGCGCACGCCCTGGCCCGCCTCGGCGATCCGCGCACCGCCCGCGCCGCGGCCGCCCTCGCCACCAACGAACTGCGCGTGGCCTACGCCCTGCACCCCGTCCGCCTGCTGGTCGCACTGGACGCTCCGGAGTCCGTGCCGGCCCTGATCACCACGCTGCGCCGCCGCCTCAGCCCCCACGATCCCTACCGCAGGGTGGCCCTCGCCTGTGTGGAGGGCCTCGGCGCCCTGGCCGACGCCCGCGCCCGGGAGGTCCTCACCGAGGCCCTGGCCCACCCGGCCCTCGCCGAGGCGGCGGTCCACGCACTGGCCCGCATCCCGAAGCAGCGGTGAACGGCCGCGGCCCCGGAGCACCCACCGGTGGCCGTGTCGCCTGAGCGACCGCCGGCACCCGTCACGCCGGGGCCAGCCGCGCGGCCGTTGCGCCGGGGCCAGCCGCGTCGGCCGTTGCGCCGGGGCCGTCCCCGGAGCAGTCGTGCCGGGATCGCTCCGGCGCCCGTGCGGTGGGAGTCACCCCTGGCGTCGAGCCGGGGCGACCGCCGGTGGCCGTCAGGCCGGATTGACCGCCGGCACCCGTCGTGCCGGGGCCAGCCGCGTCGGCCATTGCGCCGGGGCCGTCCCCGGAGCAGTCGTGCCGGGATCGCTCCGGCGCCCGTGCGGTGGGACCGCCCCAGGCGTCGAGCCGGGCGACCGCCGGTGGCCCGTCAGGCCGGACTCACCGCCGGGCGCCCGTCGTGCCGGGGTCAGCCGCGTCGGCCGTTGCGCCGGGGCCGTCCCCGGCGGCCGTAGGGGCCGGGGGCAGCCCCGGTGGTCGGCCGGGCTCGGTCAGCCGTGGTCAGCTCCCGTGGCCGTCGTGCCGGGATCGGTCCGGTGCCCGTGCGGTGGGAGTCGCCCCTGGGCCGAGCCGGGGCGATCGCCGGTGGCCGTCAGGCCGGAGTGAACGCCGGTGGCCGTCAGGCCCGAGTGACCGCCAGGGCCTCGATCTCCATCAGGAACTCCGGGCGCACCAGCGCCGCCACCTGGACGGCCGAGGACGCCGGGAGACGGTCGTCCGGCAGGTGCGCGGCGCGGGCCGCGCGGATCGCCGGCATGTGCGCCATGTCCGTGACGAAGTAGGTCAGTTTCACGACGTCGTCGAAGGTCGCCCCGGCCGCGGCCAGGCAGCGGCGGAGGTTGTCGAAGACCTGGCGGGCCTGCGCGGACGCGTCACCCTCGCCGACCACGCTGCCGTCCTCGGCCAGAGCCAGCTGCCCGGAGACGGCGACCAGGCGGCCCGTGCCGATCACCACATGGCTGTACTGCGTCGCGGGCGCGACTCCGTCGGGGGCGGTGATCCTCGTCAGCTCGCTCATGCGTCCATCATGGAGCACGGGTCTGACAACGACCGCCCCCGACGGGACGTCAGAGACCTGCAGGGCAGGCTCAGCTGCGGAAGCCGAGCAGTCCGTGCAGCGCCGAGCCGCGCGAGCCGCTGGACGCCTCCTTGGTGCCGAGCGGTTTCGGGTCGGGCAGCGTCGCGCACACCGCGTCGACCGGCCCGCGACCGCGCGGCACCGTGCCGTCGGCCAGATACGCCGACAGATACCGGTCCAGGCAGCTGTTGCCGCTCAGGGTGATGCCGTGGTTGCCGCCCCCCTGCTCGACGACCAGGCTGGAACGGCCCAGCAGCCGGTGCACGGTCGCACCGCCCCGGTACGGGGTCGCCGCGTCGTTCGTCGCCTGGAACAGCAGCGCCGGCGGCAGGCTCGCGTTGGCGACGTGCACCGGCCGCCGCGCGGACGTCGGCCAGAACGCGCACGGCGCGTTGTACCAGGCGTTGTTCCACGTCATGAACGGCGCCTTCTCGTACACCGCCCAGTTGTCCTTGCGCCACTGCCGCCAGTCGCGCGGCCAGGAGGCGTCCCGGCACTGCACGGCGGTGTAGACGCTGTAGCCGTTGTCACCGGAGGCGCTCACCGCACCGAAGTTGTCGTACGCCTCGACCAGCGGCGCGGTGTCCTTCTTCGTGACGTACGCCGAGAACGCCTCGGCGAGGTAGGGCCAGTAGCCGTTGTAGTAGCCGCCGGGGATGAAGGTGTCCTCCAGCTCGGAGGCGCCCACCTTCCCCTGGGCCGGTTTCCCGGCGAGGGCCGCCCGCATCGCGTACCACTTCGCCTCCACCTTCTCCGGGTCGGTGCCCAGGTGGTAGGCGGTGTCGTACTTCGCGATCCACGCCATCAGCGCGCGGTGGCGGTCGTTGAAGGCGTAGTCCTGGGTGAGGTTGTCGTCGTACCACACACCCGTGGGGTCGACGATCGAGTCCAGCACGAGGCGGCGCACCCGCTGAGGGAACAGCCGGGCGTAGACGGCGCCCAGGTACGTGCCGTAGGAGTAACCGAAGTAGTTGAGCTTCTGCGCGCCGACCGCCGCGCGGATGGCGTCCATGTCCCGCACGGCGCTGACGGTGTCCATATGGGGCAGCAGATCCGCGTACTTCCTGCCGCAGTCCGCGGCGAAGGACGTGGCGCGGCGCAGGTTCGCCTGCTCCAGGGCCCCGGTCGCCGGCACCGAGTCGGGCCGCACCGGCTTGAAGTGGCCGGGCGCGCAGTCCAGGGCGGGGCGGGACCTGCCGACGCCACGGGGGTCGAAGCCGATGACGTCGTACTGCGCTGCCACCGCCTTGGGCAGGGAGGAGGCGACGAACCCGGCGAGGCTGAGTCCGCTGCCGCCGGGACCGCCGGGGTTGACCAGCAGCGGGCCCTGGTACGCCGGGGCGGTGTGCGGGACGCGGGAGAGCGCCAGGGTGATCTGCCGCCCGTCCGGGTCCGCGTGGTCCAGCGGCACCGTCAGGGACGCGCACTGGAGCGTCGGGTAGTCGGTGGTGCCGCACTTCTTCCAGGTGAGAGGGGCGGCGGGTGCGCCGTGCGCGGCGTGGGCCTGCGCGGGCGCGGCCGTGAGGGCTCCGGCCAGCACGGCGGCGGCGCCGCACAGCGCGGCTGCGCGTTTGCTCATGGGGGTCCTCCCAGGACGGAGGGTGGTGGGCCGCGAGATTCACGGTCCACGCCGCATCGTCCCGGCAAGGGACCCCGGAAGAACGTGTTCCGGCGATACTTGACCCGGATGGGCCGCCGGATGCCCTCGAACGCTCTCAGATCAGCGACAGTTGGGTCGGCTCGGACGCCGGTGTGCCAGTGGCCTGCGCGGGCCGGATCCGGCGGGGCAGGCCCGGGCCTGCCGGACCGATGCCGTACTCCTGGGCCAGCTCGTGCACCTGACGGGTGATCCGGCGCTGGTACCACTTGGGCGCGTAGGCGCCCGTGGCGTACAGCCGCTCGTACCGCGGCACCAGGTACGGGTGGTGCTGCCGCAGCCACGCCATGTACCACTCCCGGGCCCCGGGCCGCAGGTGCAGCGTCAGCGGCGTCACCGAGGTCGCCCCGGCCTCCGCGATGGCCCGTACGGTCGCCCGCAGCTGCTCGGGCCGGTCGCCGAGGAACGGGATCACCGGTGCCATCAGCACCCCGCACCCGATGCCGTGCTCGGCCAGGGTGCGCACGACGTCCAGGCGCCGCTCCGGGGCGGGGGTGCCCGGCTCCACGGTGCGCCACAGCTCGCCGTCGGTGAAGCCGACCGAGACGGAGATGCCGACGTCGGTGACCGCGGCCGCCTGCTTCAGCAGCTCCAGGTCGCGCAGGATCAGCGTGCCCTTGGTGAGGATCGAGAAGGGGTTCGCGCGGTCGCGCAGGGCGCCGATGATGCCGGGCATGAGCCGGTAGCGGCCCTCGGCGCGCTGGTAGCAGTCGACGTTCGTGCCCATGGCGATGTGCTCGCCCTGCCAGCGCGGTGAGGCCAGCTGGTGGCGCAGCAGCTCCGGCGCGTTCACCTTGACCACGATCTGGGTGTCGAAGCCGATACCGGTGTCCAGGTCCAGATAGCTGTGCGTCTTCCTGGCGAAGCAGTACACGCACGCGTGCGAGCAGCCCCGGTAGGGGTTCACCGTCCACTCGAAGGGCATGCGGGAGGCGCCGGGGACGCGGTTGATGATCGAGCGGGCCCGGATCTCGTGGAAGGTGATCCCGCGGAACTCCGGCGTGTCGATCGTGCGGCGGACCACCGCGTCCGCCCCGAACAGGGCGCTGTCCTCGGCCCGGCCGTGCTCGCCGGAGTCCACGGTGAGGTTCTCCCAGCGCATGACGCCTCCTCGGTAGCTCTGGCGAAGGCCCGGTGCCTCCGGCGACAGAATAGAACATTTGTTCCCTTGATCGTGCGAACGTCATCTCCGGTCATCCGAAGCCCCCCGATCGATCACTTCCGGCACCCCGATTTGGGCGGCCGCGCGGCGGGGTGGTTGGCTTGCCCCAACCCGAGAACACGAGGTCCTGGAGGGATCCGATGGCGCAGGTCGAGGCCACTACCGAGCGGGTCGTCGCGGCGGACCCGGAGAAGGTGTTCGACACCCTCGCCGACTACAGCGGCGCGCGCGAGAAGCTGCTGCCCGAGCACTTCAGCGAGTACGAGGTGCGCGAGGGCGGCGACGGCGAGGGCACCCTCGTCCACTGGAAGCTCCAGGCCACCAGCAAGCGCATCCGCGACTGCCTCCTGGAGGTCACCGAGCCCACCGACGGGCAGCTGGTGGAGAAGGACCGCAACTCCTCCATGGTCACCACCTGGACCGTCACCCCGGCCGGGGAGGGCAGGTCCCGGGTGCAGGTGACCACCACCTGGAAGGGGGCCGGCGGCATCGGCGGCTTCTTCGAGAAGACCTTCGCGCCCAAGGGGCTCGCCCGGATCTACGACGCGATGCTCGCCAAGCTCGCCGCCGAGGTCGAGAAGTGAGGGCCGGTCGTTGATGTCCGGGACGTGACAAGTCGCCCCCGGTGAAGGGGTCTTGACTCCGTCACCGGTTCGAGTGGATCTCCGTTCGACGCGCCGATTCGCCGTAACTCGTCGCGCCTGCCCGTAGTTGTCGCCTTACGCGGGAATTGCGTGGCAGACGCGACGAGGGGAGCGGCACGTGGGCGGGATCACCCTGACGCAGGAGGAGCTGCGGGAAGCGCCGGTCGCGGCGCCGCCCGGACCTCCCGCGCCCGAGCCCGGCGATCCGGCCGGGCTCAGCCCCCGCCGGGTGCGCCTGGTCTTCCTCGGCCTGATGCTCGCGCTGCTGCTCGCCGCGCTCGAGCAGATGATCGTCGCCACCGCCCTGCCGAAGATCGTCGGCGAGCTGCACGGCCTGGAGCGGATGTCCTGGGCGATCACCGCCTACCTGCTCACCTCCACCGTCGGACTGCCCGTCTACGGCAAGCTCGGCGACCTGCTCGGCCGCAAGAGCGTCTTCCAGTTCGCGATCGTCGTCTTCGTCATCGGCTCCGCGCTCGCCGGACGGGCGCAGAGCATGGACCAGCTGATCGCCTTCCGGGCCGTGCAGGGTGTCGGCGCGGGCGGCCTGATGATCGGCGTCCAGGCGATCATCGCGGACATCGTGCCGCCGCGGCAGCGCGGCCGGTTCATGGGCCTGATCGGCGCCGCCTTCGGCCTCGCCTCCGTCGCCGGACCCCTGCTCGGCGGCTACTTCACCGACCACCTCTCCTGGCGCTGGTGCTTCTACGTCAACGTCCCCTTCGGACTGGTCACCCTCGCCGTCGTCACCGTCGTGCTGAAACTGCCGAAGCCCACCGCCCGCCCCCGCTTCGACATCCTCGGCACCCTGCTGCTCGCCGCCGCCTCCACCTGCCTGGTGCTGCTGACCAGCTGGGGCGGCACCGAATACGCCTGGGACTCGCGGGTCATCGCCGGCCTCGGCGCCGGAGCGCTCGTCGCGGCCGCGCTGTTCCTGCTCACCGAGCACCGCGCGGCCGAACCCATCGTCCCGCTGCGGCTGTTCCGCGACTCCGTCTTCAACGTCTCCGCGCTCGTCGGCCTGGTGATCGGCGTCGCCCTGTTCGGCGCCGCCAGCTATCTGCCGACGTTCCTGCAGATGGTCGACGGGGCCTCCGCCACCGAGTCCGGACTGCTGATGCTGCCCATGATGGGCGGCATCGTCGGCGCCTCCGTCATCTCCGGCCAGCTCATCAGCCACACCGGCCGCTACAAGCTCTACCCGGTGCTCGGCGGCGCCGTCTCCGCGCTCGGCATGTGGCTGCTGTCCCGGCTCGAAGTGGACACCCCCCGGCTGCACTACAGCATCTGGATGGCCGTCCTCGGCGCCGGCATCGGCCTGGTGATGCCCGTCCTCGTCCTCGCCGTGCAGAACTCCGTACGGCCCGCCGACCTCGGCACCGCCACCAGCGCCAACAACTACTTCCGGCAGATCGGCGGCAGTGTCGGCGCCGCGATCTTCGGCACCCTCTTCGCCGACCGCCTCACCGACGCCCTCGCGGACCGCCTCCCGGCACACGCGGGGGGAGCCCTGCCCGACGCCGAGTCCATCACCCCGCAGCTCGTCCACCGGCTGCCGCCCGCCCTGCGCGACGCCTACATCCAGGCGTACGCCGACGCCATGCCGCGCATCTTCCTCTACCTGGTGCCGGTGCTCGTCCTCGGCCTGCTCATCGCCTTCTTCCTCAAGGAGACCCCGCTGTTGACCACTGCAGAGTCCCACAACGCCCCCGTCCCCGAGACGGAGACCGGGCGCGTGCACGCGAGCGTCCCGCAGGCCCGCGCCCCCCACACCGCGGGCATCCCCGTCTGCGGCACCGTGCAGCACCCCGACGGCACCGTCGTGCCCCGCGCGGCGCTCACCCTCATCGACGTCGCCGGGCAGCAGATCGGCCGGGGCGCCAGCGGCGAGGACGGGCGGTACGCGCTGGCCACGCCCGGCTCGGGGGCGTACGTCCTGATCGCCGCCGCGGGCGGGCACCAGCCGCAGGCCGTCTCGGTGACCGTCGGCGAGCGGCCCGTCGAGCTCGACGTCGTCCTCGGCGGCGCCGGACGCCTCGCCGGCAGCGTGCTCACCGCCGACGGCACCCCGGTGCGCGACGCCACCGTCACCCTCACCAATGTGCACGGCGAGGTCGTCGCCACCACCCGCAGCGGCCGCGAGGGCGGCTACGTCATCACCGAGCTCGTCGCCGGCGAGTACACCCTCGCCGCCAGCGCCCCCGCCTACCGCCCCGCCGCCCTCCCGGTCACCGTGCAGGCCTCCCGCGAGACCCGGCAGGACATCGAACTCGCGGGCGGCGCCGTGCTGCGCGGCACCGTGCGGGCGAGCGGAGGACGGGCGGTGGAGGACGCGCGCGTGACGCTGCTCGACGCGGCCGGCAACGTCGTCGACACCCTCACCACCGGCGCGGACGGGACTTTCCGCTTCGTCGACCTGTCGTCCGGCGAGTACACCGTCATCGCCGCCGGCTACCCGCCCGTCGCCACCGTGCTGCAGGTGGCCGGTGGCGGCCGCACCGAACGGGACCTGCAACTCGGCCACGAGGACTGAGCCGACGAGTGAGGGCCGGCGCATCCGGCCGCTCTAAATCCTGTGTTTGCCGCACACCGCGGTGCGCGGTCACCGTACCGTGGGAGAGCGGCGCAGATCTTGAGTGCGCGGCACCCACGGGGAACCCACGTGACGTCGAGGGGGAGAAGGGGCCTGGGTCATGGACCATGGCACCGAAACGGGCGTGCACTTCGGCCGCGCGGCCGGCGGCGAGAGTGCGCGGGCGGACGCCGGGCGGATTCCGCTCGCCGTGGTCGTCGTCGACCGGGACGGCCTGGTGTCCCACTGGAGCACCGGCGCGCGGCGGCTGTTCGGCACCGCGCGCGAGGACGCCGTCGGCCGCGCGGCCGTCGATCTGCTGCCGGTCTCCGGCGCGCTGCCCGAGGACCCGGACGACGGGCCGACGCTGGACGCGTACGACGTGTACGACGGCCTCGGCCCCGGCCTGGGCGCCTCGCTCGGCGGCCGCACGGCCTACCCGGCGGCGGGCCGGGCACGCGTCGCCCACCCCGGTCAGGGCGATCGTCTCGACGTGATGTGGTGGGCCTACCCGCTGGTCGGCCCCGGCTCCGCGCGGCTGCTGGTGCTCGCCGCGGACGCGGCCCGGCTGCACGCCGAGCGCGGCTACGACGACGAGCTGATCGAACGGATCTCGCCCGGCTTCGCCCGCCACACCGAACTGCCCGACGCAGAGGGCCTCGCCCGCAGGCTGCCGGAGATCCTGCCCAACATGGGTCCCGGCCGCAGCGCCCGGATCATCTCGCAGGTGCTCGAACTGGGCTACCCGGTCCTGGAGTTCAGCCAGTTCGACCGGGTGCCCGTCACCCCGGACTGGGGTGTGCCGCGCCGCGCCGACCGGCGTGCGGCGGCCACCCTCGCACGGACACCGGCGCTCCAGCCGGCGGCCGTACCCGCGGGCGCGGAGTCGGACCTGGAGTACGCGGCCGTACGCGAGCGGCTGGAGTTCCTCAACGAGGTCAGCCGGGGCATCGGCTCCTCCCTCGACCTCGACGCGACCATCCGCGAGGTCACCAGCGCCGCGGTGCCCCGCTTCGCGGACTTCGCCGGCACCCATCTGCGCGCGGCCGTCCTGGCCGGTGAGGAGTTCCCGGACGGGCCGCCGGACGCGCAGACCGTGATGCACCGCGTCTGGGTCGAGCACAACGACGCACCGGGCCGCTGGGACGACACCGTCCCGGTCGGCGAGACATTCGCCTTCCCCGAACACACGCCCTTCTACCGGTGCATGGTCACGGGCGAACCGGTCCTCATCGAGCGGGTGAGCCCGGAGTTGAGCGAGCGGATCTCCGGCGAGTTCGAAAAACGCGATCTGCGTCCGCTGATCACCGGCCGCTCCCTGCTGATCGTGCCGCTCAAGGCGCGCAACGTCGTCCTCGGCTTCATGGTGCTCATGCGCCGCCCCGACCGCGCCGCCTTCGACGACATGGACCGCACCACCGGCGCCGAACTCGCCGCCCGCGCTGGCCTGGTGCTCGACAACGCCCGCATGTACACCTACCAGGAGAACGTCGCCGAGACCCTCCAGGACAGCATGCTGCCCCAGGTCGCCCCGCGTATGGCGGGCTGCGACACCGCCACCCGCTACCTGCCCGGCACCCGTCTCGGACGGGTCGGCGGCGACTGGTTCGACACCATCAAACTGCCCGGCGCCCGCACCGCCCTCGTCGTCGGCGACGTCATGGGCCACGGCCTGAACTCCGCTGCCATGATGGGCCAGTTGCGTACGGCCGTGCAGACCATGGCCGCCATGGAGGTGCCGCCCGCCCAGCTGCTGCGCCACCTCGACGACCTGGCCCGGCGGCTCGGCGAGACCTACCTCGCCACCTGCCTGTACGCGGTGTACGACCCGATCCACGCCGAGCTGCGGATCGCCAACGCCGGGCACATCCCGCCGGTGCTGGTGCGCGCCGAGGACGGCCGCAGTGAGCTGCTCGAACTGCCGACCGGCGCGCCCATCGGCATCGGCGGGGTGCCCTTCGAGACCGCCGTGGTCCGGGTGGCGCCCGGCGACCGGCTCGTGCTGTGCACCGACGGGCTCGTCGAGGTGCGCGGCGCGGACATCGGGGACGGGCTGGCCGCGCTGTGCGAGTCCGCCGCCCATCCCGCGGCCTCCATGGACGACGCCTGCGACACCATCATCCGGGCGCTCAACACCCACGGCGAACGCAAGGACGACGTCGCACTCCTCATGGCCCGCCTCAACGGCATCCCCGCCGGTCACATCGCCGAGTGGCCGCTCGACCACGACCCGCGCGAGGTGGGCCGGGCCCGCCGGCTGGTCCGCGACCAGTTGCTGCGCTGGGACCTGGCCGACGCGGTGGAGACGGCACAGCTGCTCGTCAGCGAGATCGTCACCAACGCCGTACGCCACACCGGTGGACGGCGCATCGGGCTGCGGCTCGTACTGGCGGACGCGCTGCTCGTCGAGGTCACCGACGAGGGTGCCGACCTGCCCGCACTGCTCGCCGCCGGGCTGGAAGAGGAGCACGGGCGCGGACTGCGGGTGGTCAGCCGGCTGGCGCGGGAGTGGGGCGCCAGTGTGCAGGGCAACGGCAAGACGGTGTGGTTCGAACAGGCGTTGACGTCCTGACCCTCTCGTCGAACATCGGGTGAAAGCCTGCTCGCGACCCCTTGCCGTGCCCTGACGCGTCGCGATATGTCGATCACGACGCCGACCTGGGGAGCACGCATGAACGTCTCGGACAACTACCGCAGCGCTTGGGAGAGTTACTGGGAGAAGACCTCCGACGAGCCGGGCGAGGCGATCTGGGACGCCGGGGTGGAGCTGACCGCCGTGCCGCACACCGAGCTGCTGCTGCCCCACGCCGACGCGGGCCTGCCGGTCGTCGACCTCGGCTGCGGCAACGGCACCCAGACCCGCTATCTCGCGACCCGGTTCGCGCGGGCCGTCGGCGTCGACCTGTCGCACGCGGCCGTCGAGCACGCGCGGCGCGGCGGAGAGGGCGACGGGGTGGAGTTCCTCCAGCTCGACCTGACCGACGCGGACGCCGTGCGCGCGCTGCACGAACGGCTCGGCGACACCAACGTCTACATGCGGGCGGTCATCCACCAGAGCGAGCCGGAGGCACGGCCCGCGGTCGCGGCGGCCGTCGCCGAGCTGACGGGCGAACGCGGCCGGGCCTTCGTCGTGGAGCTGACCTCCGGCTCCCGCGAGGTGCTGCAGCGGGCCGCGCAGGGGCCGGGCGGGCCAGGGCCCAAGCTGCGCCGGGTCTTCGAGCACGGGCTCAAGCCGGCCGACGCGCCCGACGACGAGATCCGGCAGCTGCTCGGCGCGGCCGGTCTGGAGATCCTCGCCGAGGGAGACACGGCGCTGGCGCAGACCGAGTACCTGCCCGACGGCAGCCTGCTGGAGCTGCCCGCGCACTGGTTCGTGCTGGCCCGCACGCCAGCGTGACCCAGGTCACGGCGCAGGGCGGCCCCGGAGCGGTCACATCCGCGTCCGGTGGTTCGTCAGACCGGTGACAGCACAGCAGGGTCGCCCCCAGCCAAGGAGACGCAGCCATGTCCACCGCCTACGTCATCGTCACCGTCCTCGCGGCCGCCATGGCGGCCTTCTCCGCCGGCGCGGTCTTCTTCCACGCCGAATGGACCCTCAAGCCGCTGGCCGACTACGGCGTCCCGCGCGCGTGGTGGCCGTGGCTGGGCGCGGCCAAGGCCGCCGGCGCGGTGGGCCTGCTGGTCGGCCTCGCGGTACCGGTGATCGGGCGGCTGGCCGCAGCGGGCCTGATCCTGTACTTCCTCGGCGCGGCGATCACCGTGATCCGCGCCCGCTGGTTCTCCCACGTGCCGTTCCCCCTGGTGTACGCGGCACCGGCGGTGGCGTCCCTGATCCTGGGCCTGACGGCCTGAACGCCACGGAGGACAGCCGGGCCGCCGCAGCGCCCGGCTGTCCTGCGCCGGGTGGATCGCCGGTCGGGTGGGACGACGGCCCGGCGTGGCCCCCGGGGCCTCCCGCAGCCGGAGTCGTCGCCGCCGGTGCCCGGGACACCCCGGGTGGGAGCCTGGCCGGTGGGGCGGGCGGCGCGTAACGTGGCGGAGCATGAAGATCCTCATCAGTGCCGACATGGAGGGGGCCACGGGGGTCACCTGGCCGGCCGACGTGCTGCCGGGGACGCCGCAGTGGGAGCGGTGCCGGGCGATGTTCACCTCCGACGTCGACGCCGCCGTGCGGGGCTTCTTCGACGGCGGCGCCGACGAGGTGGTCGTCAACGAGGCCCACTGGACCATGCGCAACCTGCTGCTGGAGCGGCTGGACGAGCGGGCGCAGATGCTCACCGGGCGGCACAAGGACCTGTCGATGGTCGAGGGGGTGCAGCACGGTGACATCGACGGCATCGCGTTCGTCGGCTATCACGCGGGCGCCGGCATGGAGGGCGTCCTCGCCCACACGTACCTCGCCAACCAGATCACCGGCGTCTGGCTGAACGACGTCAGGGCCAGCGAGGGACTGCTGAACGCGCACGTCGTCGCCGAGTACGGCGTCCCCGTGATCCTCGTGACCGGCGACGACGTCGCCTGCGAGGACGCACTCGGCTACGCGCCCGAGGCGCTGAAGGTCGCCGTCAAGGACCACGTGTCGCGTTACGCCGCCGTGTGCCGCACCCCGGCCCGTACCGCCGCCGACATCCGCGCCGCCGCGAAAGAGGCCGCGCGGCTGGCGGTCCGTCAGCCACCGGCAGACACAGGACCGTTCACCGTCGCCGTCGAGTTCGATGCCGAGCATCTGGCCATGGCCGCGACCGTCGTGCCGGGGGTCGGCCGGATCGGGGAGCGGAAGGTCGCGTACACCAGCGACACCATGTACGAGGGGATCCGCACGTTCAAGGCGGTCACCACCATCGCCTCGGCCGCAGTGGAGGAGCAGTATGGCTGACCAGCAGGCCCTGGACGAGGTCGTCGACTTCACCTCCGGTCTCATCCGCATCGACACCACCAACCGTGGCGGCGGCGACTGCCAGGAGCGGCCCGCCGCCGAGTACGCCGCCGAACGGCTCGCCGGCGCCGGTCTCGAACCCGTGCTGCTGGAGCGCACGCCCGGCCGCACCAACGTCGTCGCCCGTATCGAGGGCACCGACCCGTCCGCCGACGCGCTGCTGGTCCACGGCCACCTGGACGTCGTACCGGCCGAGGCGCGGGACTGGAGCGTGCACCCCTTCTCCGGGGAGGTGCGCGACGGCGTCGTATGGGGGCGCGGGGCCGTCGACATGAAGAACATGGACGCGATGATCCTCGCCGTCGTGCGGGCCTGGGCCCGTGAGGGCTTCCGGCCCCGGCGGGACATCGTCGTCGCGTTCACCGCCGACGAGGAGGCCAGCGCCGAGGACGGCTCCGGCTTCCTCGCCGACCGTCATCCGCACCTGTTCGAAGGCTGCACCGAGGGTGTCAGCGAGTCCGGCGCTTTCACCTTCCACGACGGCTCCGGGCGGCAGATCTACCCCATCGCTGCAGGCGAGCGGGGCACCGGCTGGCTGAAGCTCACCGCGCGCGGCCGGGCCGGACACGGCTCCAAGGTCAACCGCGAGAACGCGGTGACCCGGCTCGCCGCCGCCGTCACCCGCATCGGCGAGCACAGCTGGCCCACGCGCCTGACCCCCACCGTGCGGGCCGCGCTCACCGAACTCGCCGCGTTGTACGGCGTCGAGCCCGACTTCGAGGACGTGGACGCGCTGCTGGGCAAGCTCGGCCCGGCCGCCCAGCTGGTCGAGGCCACGATCCGCAACAGCGCCAACCCGACCATGCTGGACGCCGGTTACAAGGTCAACGTCGTCCCCGGCGAGGCCCTCGCCTACGTCGACGGACGCTACCTCGCGGGCCACGAGGACGAGTTCCGCGCCACCCTCGACGATCTGACCGGGCCGGACGTCGACTGGGACTTCCACCACCACGAGGTCGCCCTCCAGGCACCGGTGGACTCGCCGACGTACGCCAAGATGCGTGCGGCCGTGGAGCAGTTCGCGCCGGAGGGGCACGTGGTGCCGTACTGCATGTCGGGCGGCACGGACGCCAAGCAGTTCTCCCGGCTCGGCATCACCGGCTACGGTTTCGCCCCGCTGAAGCTGCCCGAGGGCTTCGACTACCAGGCCCTCTTCCACGGCGTCGACGAGCGCGTGCCCGTCGAGGCCCTGCACTTCGGCGTCCGCGTCCTCGACCGTTTCCTGCGCACCGCCTAGGAGGGACACACCGTGCAGATCCTGCCGTACGGATCGTGGCCGTCGCCGGTCGACGCGGCGCTCGCCGCATCCCATGACGGGTTCCCCGAGTACGTCGGCTTCGTCGGCGACGAGGCCTGGTGGACCGAGCCGCGCCCCGCCGAGGGCGGCCGGCGTGCCCTGGTGCGGCGGCACGCCGACGGCCGCGCGGAGCCGGTGCTGCCCGCGCCGTGGAACGTGCGCAGCCGGGTCATCGAGTACGGCGGACGGCCCTGGGCCGGAGTGCTGCGCCAGGGGCGGCCGCTCGTGGTGTTCACGCACTTCGCCGACCAGCGGCTGTACGCGCACGAACCCGGCGGCGAGCCCCGCCCGCTCACCCCGCGGGGCCCGCGCTGGGCCGAGCCGCAGATCCTGCTCGACCGCGGTGAGGTGTGGTGCGTGCTGGAGGAGTTCACCGGCCCGGCGCCCACCGACGTACGGCGCGTCCTGGCCGCCGTACCGCTCGACGGGTCGGCCGCCGAGGACCGGGGCGCGGTGCGGGAACTGGCCGGTGAGCGGCACCGGTTCGTCACCGGGCCGCGGCTCGCGCCGGACGGGCGCAAGGTGGCATGGCTGGCCTGGGACCATCCGCGGATGCCGTGGGACGGCACCGAGCTGCTGGTCGCCGACGTCGGCGCCGACGGCACCTTCGGCGAGCCGCGGGTCGCCGCGGGCGGTGCGCAGGAGTCCGTCGCGCAGGCCGACTGGTCGGCGGACGGGCGGCTGCTGTACGCGAGCGACCGCACCGGCTGGTGGAACCTCTACCGCGACGGCGAGCCGCTGTGCCCGCGCGAGGAGGAGTTCGGCGGGCCGCTGTGGAAGCTGGGGCAGCGCTGGTTCGCGCCGCTGGACAGCGGGCTGATCGCCGTACTGCACGGGCGCGGACCCGCCGTTCTCGGCATACTCGACCCGGAGACCGGTGACCTGGCCGACGCCGTCGGCCCGTGGACCGAGTACGCCGCCACCCTCGCCGTGCACGGCGACCGGGTCCTCGCCGTCGGCGCGAGCCCGCGGACCGGGGGCGAGGTCGTCGAGCTGGACACCTGCACCGGGCGCGCCCGGGTGGTCGGCGCCGCCCATCAGGACGCCGTCGACCCCGCCTACTGCCCCGAACCGCAGGTGCGGACCTTCACCGGTCCCGGCGGACGCGAGATCCACGCCCATGTGTACCCGCCCCACCACCCGCACTGCGCGGCACCGGAGCGCGAACTGCCCCCGTACGTCGTATGGGCGCACGGCGGGCCCACCGGCCGTTCCCCGCTCGTGCTGGACCTGGAGATCGCCTACTTCACCTCCCGCGGCATCGGAGTGGCCGAGGTCAACTACGGCGGTTCCACCGGGTACGGGCGCGCCTACCGCGAGCGGCTGCGGGGGCAGTGGGGCGTGGTCGACGTCGAGGACTGCGCGGCCGTCGCGCTGGCCCTCGCCGAGGAGGGCACCGCCGACCGGGCCCGGCTGGCGATCCGGGGCGGCAGCGCCGGCGGCTGGACCGCGGCCGCCTCCCTGGCCACGACGGACGTCTACGCCTGCGGCACCATCATCTATCCCGTGCTCGACCTCGTCGGCTGGGCCCGCGGCGGCACCCACGACTTCGAGTCGCGCTACCTCGACTCCCTGGTCGGGCCGTTCAGCCCGGAGCGCTACGCCGAGCGTTCGCCGCTGACCCACGCCGACCGGATCACCGCGCCCTTCCTGCTGCTCCAGGGGCTCGACGACGTGATCTGCCCGCCCGAGCAGTGCGAACGGTTCCTCGCCCGCATCGAGGGCCGGCGGCTGCCGCACGCCTACATCGCCTTCGAAGGAGAGGGCCACGGCTTCCGGCGGGCCGAGACCATGGTCCACGCCCTGGAGGCCGAACTGTCCCTGTACGCCCAGGTGTTCGGGCTGACGGTGACGGACGTCCCGCGGCTGGAGCTGGCCAAGTGAAGCCGCTGCTGCGGCCCCGCCGCCTCGCCCCCGGCGCCCGCGTGGCCGTCGTCGCCCCCAGCGGACCCGTGCCCGAGGAGCGCCTGCAGGCCGGGCTCGACGTGCTGCGCGGCTGGGACCTGGACCCGGTCGTCGCGCCCCATGTGCTCGACCGGCACCGCGACTTCGACTACCTTGCCGGGACCGACGAGGACCGGGCCGCCGACCTCCAGAGCGCCTGGTGCGATCCGGCCGTCGACGCCGTGCTGTGCGCGCGGGGCGGCTACGGGGCGCAGCGCATCGCCGGCCTGCTCGACTGGGACGCGATGGCGGCCGCCGGGCCGAAGGTGTTCGTCGGCTTCAGCGACATCACGGCGCTGCACGAGGCGTTCGCGACCCGGCTCGGCCTGGTCACCCTGCACGGCCCGATGGCCGCCGGGATCGACTTCGTGAAGAACGCCCGCGCCCAGGAACACCTGCGGGCCACACTGTTCGCCCCGGACACGGCCCGCACGATCACCTCCGGCGGCGGCGCCCTGGTGGCCGGGCGGGCGCGGGGCGTGCTGCTGGGCGGTTGCCTGTCCTTGCTCGCCGCCGAACTGGGCACCCCGCACGCCCGGCCGTCCGCGCGGGGCGGGCTGCTGTGCCTGGAGGACGTCGGCGAGGAGACCTACCGCCTGGACCGCTACCTCACCCAACTCCTGCGCTCCGGCTGGCTGGACGGCGTGCGCGGGGTGCTGCTCGGCTCGTGGGAGCGGTGCGGCCCCTACGAGCGGGTGCGGACCCTGCTCGCCGACCGGCTCGGCGGGCTCGGCGTGCCCGTCGCAGAGGAGTTCGGATTCGGGCACGGGGCGGGAGCGCTGACCATCCCGTTCGGTGTCCCGGCGGAACTCGACGCACAGGCGGCCACGTTGACGCTGGAGGAGCCCGCGCTGAGCTGACCGGCCGTGCCGCCGGACCAAAGACGTCGTCGCGACCACGCCGCCCGAAGCGTCCGTCACCGCCGTTCGCGCGCCCCGGGACACCGTGCACTCCCCCCGGCGGGGCGGCCGCAGCCGGCAGTCGAGTCGCCCGCAGGGCGCGGCCCACCGTGCGCGGCCCACCGTGCGCGGGCGCCGTTTCGGCCGCACCCTGGGATCATGAAGGTGAAGACGAAGACTCCCGTCGGTGACCACACGCGGGGCGGCTGGTCCGCGCTGCTCACACCGCGGCGGATCATCGCGCTGGTGCTCGCGCTGCTCGGTCTGGTCTTCGTCTTCGAGAACACCCAGGACACCGAGATCCGGTTGCTGGTGCCGGTGGTCACCATGCCCCTGTGGGTGGCACTGCTGGCCACCGGCGTCATCGGCGCACTGTGCGGGGCGGTCTTCCTCAACCGGCGCCGCTAGCGGACGTCGCGCCGATCACGCCGGGCCTGCGGCGTGCTCGGCGAGGAGCCCCCTGGGACCCGCCGGCCGTTGCCGGCCCGTCGTAAGGTGTTCGAATGCCGCACACCGCATCCCGCTGGCTCGCCGAGGGGCCTCGCGTGGGCATACGCCACTTCGCCTACGACGACGGCCCCGAGTTCGCCGCACGGGCCCGGCAGAGCAAGGATCTGCACCACCCGTGGCTGTTTCCGCCGGACAGCGCCGACGCCTACACCGCGTACGCGTCCCGGCTGATCGAGGACCCGACGAAAGCCGGATTCCTGGTCTGCGAGAAGGACGGCGGGGACATCGCCGGCTTCATCAACATCAACAACATCGTCGAGGGCGCCTTCCTCAGCGGAGCCCTCGGCTACGGCGCCTTCGCCCACGCGGCCGGACGCGGGCTGATGAAGGAGGGCCTCGGCCTCGTCGTCGGCCACGCCTTCGGCCCGATGCGGCTGCACCGGCTGGAGATCAACGTCCAGCCGGGCAACGCTGCCTCCATCGGCCTCGCCCGCGCCTGCGGCTTCCGGCTCGAGGGGTTCTCACCGAAGATGCTCTTCATCGACGGGGCGTGGCGCGATCACGAGCGCTGGGCGGTCACCGCCGAGATGCGGGCTTGTAGTTGATCTTCATGGTGTCGAGGTCGGTGACCGACGACTTCAGCTCGCCGAAGCCGTACCCGAGAGAGCGCAGCACGGTCGCGGCACGGTCCTCCGCGATGGCCGCGGCCATCTCCTCACCGTCCCCGGCGTCCGACACCACCACGAACCGCATCGAGAAGTGCTTCAGCGGCCGCGGCTCGTAGCTCAGCGTGCCCTCCTCGGTGAACCGCATGCTCGCCAGCCCGTGATCGGCGGCCCCGGCGAGAAGCCGCTCCCGGGCCTCCTCACTCAGCCCGTCCCAGGTGCCCCGGACGATCACCCGGTAGGTGTGCTGCTCACTCATGGGACGCTCGTGCTCCTTCGTGACCGCGGTCGAAGAGCCGACTGTACGGGCGCGCCCGCCGCCCCGCCCACCGAATAAAACCGGCGGCTTTGCGCAACCCTGACCCGCAGCGGCCCTGGCCGGATCACCCGGCAACCGCTTCCATGGTCATCGTGACGACGATCCGACGTGAGGTACTGACCCTGCCCGCCGCGGACCTCGGTCCGGACAACCCGCTGCCCGCGCTGCGGCCCCTGGACGAGATGCACCACATCGACGACCGGGACAAGGAGGATCTGCCGCGCGACATGGCCCGGCAGATCGGCTACGCCCCACTGACCAGCCTGCTGCCCGTGCGGGTCCGCGACGGCTACGGACGCGACCGCGCACCGCGCCGCCTCGACACGCTCGTCATCGAGAACGACCGGCTGCGCGCCACCGTCCTGCCCGGCCTCGGCGGCCGGATCGTCTCCCTGCTGCACAAGCCGACCGGGCGCGAACTCCTCTACCGCAACCCGGTGTTCCGGCCCGCCAACTTCGCCCTCAACGGCGCCTGGTACTCCGGCGGCATCGAGTGGAACATCGGCGCCACCGGTCACACGACCCTGTCCTGTGCGCCCCTGCACGCCGCCCGCGTGCCCGGCCCCGACGGCACCGACATGCTGCGGCTGTGGGAGTGGGAGCGGCTGCGCGACCTGCCCTTCCAGGTCGACCTGTGGCTGCCGGACGGCTCCGACTTCCTGTACGTCGGCGTCCGTGTCCGCAACCCGCACGAGCGGCCGGTGCCCGCCTACTGGTGGTCCAACATCGCCGTCCCCGAGGAGTGCCGCGTCCTCGCGCCGGCGAGCGAGGCCTACCACTTCGGCTACGAGCGCCGGCTGCGCCGGGTCCCCGTCCCGGCGTACGACGGCGCCGACCGCACCTACCCGCTCGGCAGCCCGTACGCCGCCGACTACTTCTACGACGTGCCCGCGCGGCGCCGCCCCTGGATCGCCGCGCTGGACGAGAGCGGCCACGGGCTGGTGCAGACCTCCACCGACGTCCTGCGCGGCCGCAAGCTGTTCGTGTGGGGCCACCTGCCCGGCGGCCGCCGCTGGCAGCAGTGGCTCACCGAACCCGGGACCGGCGGCTACTGCGAGATCCAGGCCGGCCTCGCCCGCACCCAGCTGGAGCATGTGCGGCTGGAGGAGCAGAGCGAGGTCGCCTGGCTGGAGGCGTACGGCCCCCTCGACACCGATCCCGAGGGGGAGTGGGACGCCGTCGTCGGCCGGGCCGAGGCCCGGCTCGCGGCCGTACTGCCGACGGCCGACGTCGACGCCGCCTACTCCGCGTGGCTGCGGCATGCCGACACCGAACCCACCGAGACGCTCGCCGCCGGCTCCGGCTGGGGCGCGCTGGAGGTCCTGCGCGGCGGCTTCAAGCTGCCCGGCACCCCGTTCGCGGAGGCCACCCTCGGGGAGGAGCAGAAGCCCTGGCTGGCGCTGCTGCACACCGGGGCGCTGCCCGAACCGAGCGGCGAGCGTCCGCCCGGCGAGAGCCTCGTCGCCCCGCACTGGCGGGACATGCTGGAGACCGCGCCGGCCCGTCCGCACAGCGAGTACCACCTCGGCGTCGCCCAGTGGCACGCGGGCGACCGCGCCCAGGCCGTGCGCAGCTGGGAACGGGCGCTGCCGCTCGCTCCCTCGCGGTGGCCGCTGCTGCGCTGCCTCGCCGTCGCCGACCGCGAGGGCGGCCACGGGGAACGGGCGGCCGAGCGGTACGCCGAGGCCTTCGACGACCTGTGCCGGGAGCCGCACGGCGACGGCCCGGAGTGGGCGGCCGCCACCGCCGCGCTCGGTCGCGAGGCCATCGAGGCGCTCCTCGCCGCCGGGCGTACGCAGGCGGCGAGAGCCGTATGGGAGCGGCTGCGCCCCGAGACCCGGGAACGCGGCCGGTTCCGGCTGGTCGAGGCGGCCCTGCTGCTCGCCGAGGGCAGGACGAGCGAGGCGCGGGCCGTGTTCGACGCGGGCTTCGAGGTCGCCGACCTCAGGGAGGGGGACGAGGTGATCGGGCGGCTGTGGGCCCGGCTCACCGACGAACCCCTCCCGGAGCGGTACGACTTCCGGATGCGGCCGTCGTGAGGCGGCCGGCCGGCGGCGGCGCGGGCTACGGGCGGCGTCGGTCCACGTACTCGTACACGGCGCCGTCCGGGTGGCGGGCGATCAGGTTGCGGCCCACCGGTGTCGGTACCGGGCCGGCCACGATCTCCGCGCCCAGCTCGGTCAGCACGGTGTGCGCCTCGTCCACGTCGGCGACCGCGATCGTCGCCGCCACCTTGCGCAGCACCTCGATCTCCGCGGCCGGGCCGCTCATGAGCAGGAAGCAGCCGATCGCGGCGACCTGGACGCCGCCCCGCTCGAAGCGGAGGGCGCTGCCGCCCGCGAGCCGCTCGTAGAAGGGGATGGCGGACTCGAGGTCGTCGACGCAGACACGGAGTGTGGCACCCTGGATCTCCATACGGCAGAGCCTAGTTGGGCCCGCGCGGCGCCGGTGATCGTTTCACCCGATCCCCCCGGCCGGCGGTCGGCTGCACACCGTTACGGCACTGTGGCGCCGGGTACCCGCACGGTATGAAACCGCTGGATCACCTGGAGCATCTGGACAAGCATCTGGTCGACGAGCTGGCGCAGGTGGCCCGCGAGACCGTGCGCGACGAACTGCGGCGGCAGACGCGTGAACGGCGCCGCACCGCCCTGCTGTACGCGGCGTCCGGCGCGGCCGCGCTGTACGCGGGCGCGGCTCTCGCGCTCGCCGTGGGCCTGGCGCTCGCCCTCGGCCTGCCCGGCTGGGCCGCCGCGCTGATCACCGCCGCGATCCTGGGCGCCACCGCCTTCGTGCTGCGCGGCGCCGCCCGGCCGTCCGCGGCGCGGTCCGAACGGGCGCGCGCGGCGGGGGACGCCGCCGGCACCACGGCGCCCGAGGCCGGCGCGACCCCTCCCTACCCGCCGATGCCGCCCGTCGCCCCCAGCGTGGGCACCCCGGCGGACGGAGCGCCCGGGCCGGCCGTGCCACGCCCGGACGACGCCGACTCCGCCTCGCCCCACCACCGGGCCTGACGGCGCACGGACGGTCCCTGAAGGTCGTCTCACCAACGGTTCTGCGACCGACCCAGGGGCGCGGGGAACTGCGCGACGGCCACGGCCCAGCTGCAAAGCGGCATACCAGGGAACCCCCGACGGCGCCGCCCCGCGTGGCGCGCGGCCCGCCGTCGGGGAGACGCCGGACGAGCATCAGGTCAGCTGCGGCAGCACCTTCGTGCGGTAGAAGTCGAAGAAGCCGCGCACGTCCGGGCCGATCTGGTTGACGTACACGACATCGAAGCCGGCGTCGGCGAACTGGCGCAGCTCGGCCACGTGCTCGTCCACGTCGTCGCCGCACACCCGGTTCTCGCGCACCATGTCCTCGGTGACGAGCTGCTGGGCCTGCTCGAAGTGCTTGGGCGAGGGGAGCACCTGGGCGAGTTCGCCGGGCAGCTGCTCGTTCGCCCACAGACGGTGGACCGTGCGCACCGCGGCGTCCCTGTCGGTGTCGTAGCAGACCTTGGTGCCGCCGCTGACGAGCTTCGCTCCGCCGCCGCCCTTGCGGTACTGCTCCACCATCGAGGCGTCCGGGGCGACCGTGATGTAGCCGTCGCCCACGCGGGAGGCCAGCTTGACGGCGGCCGGGCCGAAGCCGGAGATGTCGATCGGGACGGGCTCGTCGGGGACCGTGTACAGGCGGGCGTTCTCCACCGTGTAGTGCGTGCCGTGGTGGTTGACCTCCTCGCCGGTGAAGAGGCGCCGCATCACCTGGATGGCTTCCTCCAGCATCTCCAGCCGGACGTGGGCCGGGGGCCACGGACCGCCGACGATGTGTTCGTTGAGGGCCTCACCGGTGCCGACGCCGAGACGGAAGCGGCCGTTCGTCATGACCGCGCTGGTCGCGGCGGCCTGTGCGACGACGGCGGGGTGGATGCGGACGGTGGGACAGGTCACCGCCGTCTCGACGGGCAGTGACACGGCTTCGGAGAGGGCGCCGATCACCGACCACACGAACGGACTCTGGCCCTGCGCGTCGTTCCACGGGTGGTAGTGGTCCGAGATCCACAGCGCCTGGAAACCGGCCTGCTCGGCCATCCGGGCCTGCTCGATCAGCTCCGCGGGCCCGTACTGCTCGCAGGAGAGGAAGTAGCCGTACTGGGGCATGGGCGGCGCCTCCGGAGGTGGGGGTGGGGTGGGCGGTCGAGCCGGCGAGTACCCAGGGCTCCGCCGGTGCAACGGGGGTGTCGCTGTGGTTGCCCACCCACCCGTCTCGGTTGAGCCGGAGGCTCCGCCCGGGCCCCCCGGGGGTGTTTGCCCGGCCGCCCGTCTCGGTTGCGCCGGGGGCTCCGCCCGGACCCGCAGGGGTGCTTGCCCACCCGCCCGCCCGTCTCGGTTGCGCAGGAGGCGCTGCCACGGGGCTGTGCGCCGGACCCCCAGGGGGTGTCTGCCCACCCGCCCGCCCGCCCGTCTCGGTTGCGCAGGAGGCGCCGCCACGGGGCTGCGCCCCGGACCCCCTGAGGGGCTCCGCCCCTCGCCCCGGCGGGGGCTGCGCCCCCTGCACCCCTGCGGGGTGGCGTCCTCCGCACCCCGGCGGGAGCTGCGCCCCCTCCGCCCTATGGGGCGGCGCCCCCTGCACCCCTTGGGGCGGCGCCCACTGCACCCCGGCGGGGCTGCGCCCCCTGCACCCCGGCGGGGCCTCCGTGCCCCGGTGGGTCGAATCCGCTCGCCCCCGGAGGGTCACGTTTGGTGTACCCCCGGAGGGAAACGCGGTCAGGCGGGCCGTTGTGGTGGACGTGGAGGGCAGGGACGTCGTGGGTCGACCCCGGGTGGTGATTGTCGGTGGGGGGTTCGCCGGGTTCCGGGCCGCTCGGGTGCTGGGGCGGATGGCTCGGGGGCGGGCCGAGATCACCCTGGTGAACCCGACCGACTACTTCCTGTACCTGCCGCTGCTGCCCCAGGTCGCCGCCGGGATCCTCGAGGCGCGACGGGTGACCGTGTCGCTGACCGGGACGCTGCGGGGTGTGCGGCTGGTGCTGGGGGAGGTCGGGCGGGTCGATCTCGATGCGCGGACCGTGCACTACACAGGCCCCGAGGGCGACACGGGCTCCCTGCCCTACGACCGGCTGGTGCTGGCCGCCGGAAGTGTCAACAAACTGTTGCCCGTCCCGGGCATCGCCGAGCACGCCCACGGCTTCCGGGGGCTGCCCGAGGCGCTCTATCTGCGTGATCACGTGATCCGGCAGGTCGAGCTGGCCGCCGGCGGTGACGACCCCGCCGCCTGCGCCGCCCGCTGCACCTTCGTCGTCGTCGGCGCCGGATACACCGGCACCGAGGTCGCCGCGCAGGGGCAGCTGTTCACCGACGCGCTGGTGCGCGACCACCCTCCGCGCGACCGCATGCGCCCACGCTGGCTGCTGCTCGACGTCGCCGAACGCGTCCTGCCCGAGCTGGACGAGCGGCTGTCGCGCACCGCCGACCGCGTGCTGCGCGAGCGGGGTGTCGACGTGCGGATGGGGACCTCCGTCAAGGAGGCCACCGAGCGGGGCGTCCTGCTCACCGACGAAGAGTTCGTCGAGACCAGGACCCTGGTGTGGTGCGTCGGTGTGCGGCCCGATCCGCTCGCCGAGTCGCTGGGGCTGCCGCTGGAGCGCGGCCGGCTCCTCGTCGAGCCCACCCTTCGGGTTCCGGGGCGTCCCGAGGTCTTCGCCTGCGGTGACGCCGCCGCCGTGCCGGACCTGGACGAGCCGGGGTCGTACACCCCGATGACCGCGCAGCACGCGTGGCGGCAGGGGAAGGTCGCCGCGCAGAACGTGGCCGCCTCGCTGACCGGCGGCGCGCTGCGGTCCTACCGCCACCGGGACTTGGGGTTCGTCGTCGACCTCGGGGGCGCGCAGGCCTCCGCCAACCCGCTGGGCGTCCCGCTGTCCGGGCCGGTCGCCGGCCTGGTCACCCGCGGCTACCACCTCGCGGCGATGCCCGGCAACCGGGTGCGCGTCGCCGCCGACTGGCTGCTCGACGCCGTACTGCCGCGCCAGGGCGTCCAGTTGGGACTCGTACGGTCCTGGTCGGTGCCCCTGGACACGGCCTCGCCGGAGCTGGCCCGGACGCCCGGGGCCCCCGGACGGCAGGAGCCCGCGCCCGCCCAGCGGCCCGGGCCCGACGCCCTCGACGCGGACCATCCCGCCCCCGGGCCGGTCAAGCGCACCGACGCCACCCGCACCGACGAGACCGGCAGCGATGAAACCCGCACCGACGCAACCGATTCCGACGCCCAAGGAGACTCATGAACACCGGTGAACTCGTCGAACTCGGTCAGCAGCTGCGCGTGGACAGCGTGCGCGCGGCCGCCGCCGCGGGCTCCGGGCACCCGACGTCCTCGATGTCCGCGGCCGATCTGATGGCCGTCCTGCTCGCGAACCATCTGCGCTACGACTTCGACCGGCCCGACCACCCCGGCAACGACCGTTTCGTGCTCTCCAAGGGCCACGCCTCACCGCTGCTGTACGCCGCGTACAAGGCGGCCGGGGCGATCGACGACGAGGAACTGCTGACCTTCCGCAAGCTCGGCAGCCGGCTCGAGGGGCATCCGACCCCGCAGCGGCTGCCCTGGGTGGAGACCGCCACCGGTTCGCTCGGGCAGGGCCTGCCCGTCGGGGTCGGCATCGCGCTGTCCGGCAAGCGGCTGGAGCACGACGGCTACCGCGTATGGGTCCTCACCGGCGACAGCGAACTCGCCGAGGGCTCGGTGTGGGAGGCCGCCGAGCACGCCGGTCACGAGCATCTCGACAACCTGATCACGATCGTCGACGTCAACCGGCTCGGACAGCGCGGACCCACCCGGCACGGTCACGACCTCGACGCCTACGCCCGCCGCTTCAAGGCCTTCGGCTGGCACACCGTCGAGATCGACGGCCACGACGTGGACGCCATCGACCGCGCCTACGGCGAAGCCCTGTCCACCGCCGGGCAGCCCACCGCGATCATCGCCCGCACCCTCAAGGGCAAGGGCGTCGAAGGCGTCCAGGACCGGGAGGGGCTGCACGGCAAGCCGCTGCCGGAGGCCGAGGAGGCCATCGAGCAGCTCGGCGGGGTGCGCGACCTGCGGGTGCAGGTGCACGAACCGCCGACCGTCACGGTGCTGCGTTCGGCCACCACCTCGCCCTATGAGCTGCCCCGCTGGGACAAGGGCGAGGAGGCCGCCACGCGGGACGCCTACGGCAAGGCCCTCGCCGCCCTAGGGCACGGACGCGGCGACGTCGTCGCGCTCGACGGAGAGGTCGGCGACTCCACGCGGGCGGAGCTGTTCGGCAAGGAGCATCCCGAGCGGTACATCGAGTGCTACATCGCCGAGCAGCAGATGGTCGCGGCCGCCGTCGGGCTCGCCGCGCGCGGCTGGGTGCCGTACGCCGCGACCTTCGCCGCCTTCCTCACCCGCGCCCACGACTTCGTGCGCATGGCAGCCATCAGCGGCTCCGGCATCAATCTCGTCGGCTCGCACGCCGGGGTGGCCATCGGGCAGGACGGGCCCTCCCAGATGGGTGTGGAGGACCTGGCGATGATGCGGTCCGTGCACGGCTCCACCGTCCTCTACCCCTGCGACGCCAACCAGACGGCCAAGCTGGTCGCCGCCATGGCGGGGCTGGACGGCATCCGCTATCTGCGCACCTCGCGCGGCAAGAGCCCGGTGCTGTACGGGCCCGAGGAGGAGTTCCCCGTCGGCGGCAGCAAGGTGCTGCGCTCCTCCGGCCGTGACCGGCTGACGGTCGTCGCCGCCGGGGTCACCGTGCCCGAGGCGCTCGCCGCCGCGGACGCGCTGGCCGCGCAGGACATCGCCGTGCGGGTGATCGATCTGTACTCGGTCAAGCCCGTCGACGTCGAGACGCTGCGGCGGGCCGGCGAGGAGACCGGCTGCCTGCTCACGGTCGAGGATCACCACCCCGAGGGCGGTCTCGGCGACGCCGTGGCGGAGGCGTTCTCCGACGGGCGTCCGGTGCCGCGGCTGGTCCGGCTCGGCGTGCGGAACATGCCGGGATCGGCCACGCCCGAGGAGCAGCTGCACGCCGCCGGCATCGACGCCGAGTCCATCGCGGCGGCCGGACGGCTGCTGGTGGGGGAGGCGGTCGTGCGGTGAGCGACCGCGACGACACGCGGACGGTGCGGGCCGGGCGCCGCAGCGTGGCGGTGCACCGGTCCGGCAAGGTCCTCTTCCCGGGCGGCTTTGGAGCCAAGGAGTACACCAAGGGCGATCTCGTCGACTACTACCGGTCCGTCGCCGCGTTCATGCTGCCGCATCTGCGCGGCCGGCCGCTGATGCTCGAGCGGCATCCCGACGGCGTCGACGGACCCCGATTCATGCAGAAGAACACCCCGGAGCACTATCCGGAGTGGATTACCCGCGTCGAGCTGGCGAAGGAGGACGGCACGGTGTGTCACACCGTGTGTGACGACACCTCCACTCTCGTCTACCTCGCTGACCAGGCCTGTCTCACCTTTCACCGCTGGCTCTCACGCACCGGCAGTGTCGACACGCCCGACCGGATGGTCTTCGACCTCGACCCTTCCGGTGACGGCTTCGCGGCCGTCCGGGACGCCGCCCGGTGGCTGCGCGAGCTGCTCGACGAGCTGCGCCTGCCGTCGGCTCCGATGACCACCGGATCGTCAGGGGTACACGTCGTCGTTCCCCTGGCGGCCCATCAGGACTTCGACACCGTACGGCAGTTCGCGCGCGACGCCGCCGAGCTGCTCGCCGCCGAGCACCCCGACCGGCTCACCACCGCCGCCCGCAAGAAGGACCGCGGCGACCGGCTCTACCTGGACATCCAGCGCAACGCCTACGCGCAGACCGCCGTCGCCCCGTTCACCGTGCGGGCCCTGCCCGGCGCGCCCGTCGCCGTGCCCGTCACCTGGGACCAGCTGGACGATCCCGGCGTCGACGCCCGCCGCTGGACCCTCGCCGACGCCGTCGACCAGGCCCGTACCAACCCGTGGGCCGGGCTGATGGGCCGGGGCCGTGCGCTCGGGCCTGCCCGGCGCCGGCTCGACGCGCTGCGCGGCTGACCGGCCACCCTGTGCGAGCGGAACGGCCCGCGCCGCTTGCGCCTGCCCCGGTGAAGGTTTGGCCATGGAACGAGCGGCCACACGGAGGAGAGAGGTGGCCATGGCGAACACAAAGAACACGCGAGATTCGCAGAATTCACCGAACGAACCCGAAGAGCGGGAGCCCGCGGAGGAACGGGAACCCGCACGAGAGCGGAAGACCGCCGAGTCGAGGCTCCGGCCGATGGAGGTGCTCCGCAACGCACGGGCCCAGCTCGCCGAGCTGACCGGTATGAACCCGGAGTCCGTGTCGTCCTTCGAGCAGACGGAGGACGGCTGGGCACTGGAGGTCGAAGTCCTCGAACTCGCCCGGGTCCCCGACACGATGAGCCTGATGGCGAGCTACCAGGTGGAGCTGGACCCCGAGGGTCAGCTCACCGGTTACCGGAAGGTCCGTCGTTACGAGCGCGGCCGGTCCGACGCCCGCGGCCGGTAGCCGGCCGCTCTCGACGACCGAACACACACGATCACGACAGAAGGAGGCACGGTCGGTATGACCGTTGTCCCGGCACAGCAGTCCGGCGGCGGAGGCGGCAGCAGCGGCCTCTACGACGTTCTCGAGCTCGTCCTCGACAGGGGGCTGGTCATCGACGCGTTCGTGCGGGTGTCCCTCGTCGGCATCGAGATCCTGAAGATCGACGTACGGGTCGTGGTGGCCAGCGTCGACACCTATCTGCGCTTCGCCGAGGCGTGCAACCGGCTCGACCTGGAGGCCGGGCCGCGCAAGGCCCCCGGCCTGCCCGACCTGGTCGGCGAGATCACCGAGTCCGGCGCGCGCGGCAAGTCCAAGGGCGCCCTGTCCGGTGCCGCGCAGACCATCTCGGACGCGTTCAAGGAGGCACGTGGCGAGGGTGAGGCGGAGGAGCGGCGGCCTCGCAAGAGCACGGCCGCCCGCCGTAAGGAGGAGCAGGAGTGAGCACGTACGTCTACGGGATCACTGCGAGTTCCCACCCGAAGCTCCCCGAGGGCATGGACGGGGTCGGCGAGCCCGCCCGTCCCGTCCGCATCCTCAGGGCGGGTGAGCTGGCGGCCGTCGTCAGTGACGCCCCCGAGGGGCTGCGCCCCAAGCGGCGCGACCTGCTCGCCCACCAGAACGTGCTCGGCGAGGCAGGCGCGGCCGGCTGTGTGCTGCCCATGCGGTTCGGCAGCGTCGCCCCCGACGACGACACCGTCACCTCGGTCCTCACCGAGCGGGCCGACCACTACAAGGAACGCCTGCGCGCCCTCGACAACCGCGTGGAGTACAACATCAAGGCCAACCACGTGGAAGAGGCGGTCCTGCACCGGGTGATGTCCGAAAGCCCGGAGATCCGCACCCTCGCCGAGGCCAACCGGCAGGCGGGCGGCGGGAGTTACGACGACAAGCTGCGCCTCGGCGAGATGGTCGCCGCCGCCGTGAAGGCCAAGGAGGCCGAGGACGGCACCATCCTGCAGCGGCTGCTGGAGCCGAACGCCGACGCGGTCAGCGCGGGGCCGGAGTCCACCGGCTGGCTGGCCAACATGTCGTTCCTGGTGGACAAGGACAGCGCGGAGCAGTTCCTGGCCGCCGTCGAGCAGGCCCGTAAGGACCTGCCGCAGCTGGAGATCCGCGTCAACGGTCCGCTGCCGCCCTACAGCTTCGTCGACCCGGGCCCGGCCGAGCACACGGCCACCCTGGCCGGCAGCGCGGAGACCGAGGAGGGGTGAGGGCATGGGCCTGCTCGGCGAGGTGCTGCTGCTGCCGTTCGCACCGGTGCGCGGCAGCGGTTGGGTGATCAAACAGGTCCTCCAGGAAGCGGAACGGATCTACTACGACCCGGCCACCATCCGGACCGAGCTGGCCCGCCTGGAGGAACGGCTGGAGGCCGGGGAGATCACCGAGGAGGAATTCGACCGTCAGGAGGACGAGCTTCTCGACCGGCTGGAGACGGCGACGCGCGCGAGCGCGGGAACAGGTGAGTGGACAGCGCAATGAACCGAGTGGGACTGGGCCTCGCGGTAGGGGCCGGATACGTCCTCGGACGTACCAAGAAGGCGAAGCTGGCGATCGCCGTCGGCAGCATGGTCGCCGGCAAGCGGATGAACCTCAGCCCGCGCATGGTCGCCGACCTGGTGAACCAGCAGCTGAAGAACAATCCCCAGGTCAAGGAGATCGGGGACCAGCTGCGCGGGGACCTGCGCGGAGTCGGCAAGGCGGCCTCCGGCGCCCTCGTCGAGCGGCAGATCGGCGCCCTCGCCGACCGGCTGCACTCCCGTACGGCCGATCTGCGCGGGCAGGTCTCCGGCGGCTCCTCCCGCGGTGAGCGGGACGACGAGGACGAGGAGCCGGAGGACCGGGACGAGGAGCCCGAGGACGACACCGAGGACCGGGACGAGGACGACACCGAGGACCGGGACGAGGACGACGCCGAGGACCGGGACGAGGGCGCCGACGACGCATCGGAGGGTTCGCGCGGCGAGCGCCGGGCCCCGGCGAAGAAGGCGGCGGGCTCGGCCCAGAAGGCGAAGAAGGCGGCCAAGAAGGCTCCGGCCAAGAAGGCCGCCCCCGCCAAGAAGGCCGCCAAGAAGGCGCCGGGCTCCGGCGCCGCCAAGAAGACCGCCTCGGCCCGCAGGACGGCGGAGAAGTCCGCCGGTGGGCGCGGGCAGGAGAAGGGAGGCGGTGAACGATGACCGACACCCTGGGATCGGCCGGCTCTGCAGCGCGGGGTGCGGCAGGCGCAGCCAAGGGCGCCACGGACAAGAACCCGCTGGCCGACCTGGCGCACAGCGAGGCCGCCGACCGGCTCAAGGCCGAAGTACAGGACTACCTCGCCGCACAGGCGACCCGGATGCTCAGCGGCGTCGGGCGCAAGCTCGGCGAGACCACTGGGAAACTGAACGACATCGCCGAGGGCAACAGCCCGGGCTTCGCCAAGCTGGCCCTCGACGGCGGGCGCAAGCTCGCCGAGGGCAAGGGCCCGCTGCGCACGGCCCTGGAACTCGGCACCTCCCGAGCCAAGGACAGCGTGATGGACAAGCTGAAGGGCCTCGGCGGCGGTGGCAAGAAGGGCGGCAAGGGACGCGCCGGCAACAAGCCGACCGTGATCATCGAGCACATCGACGTCGGTGTGCCGCTGCGCACCGCATACGACCAGTGGACCCGGTACCAGGACTTCAGCAACTTCGCCAAGGGCGTCAAGAGCGCGAGCCGCGCCGACGACACCCATTCCGACTGGCAGGCCAAGGTGTTCTGGTCGAGCCGCAGCTGGAAGGCGACCACCACCGAGCAGGTACCGGACTACCGCATCGCGTGGACGTCGGAGGGCGCCAAGGGCACCACGAAGGGCGCGGTCACCTTCCACCGGCTCGCGGACAATCTCACCCGTGTCCTGCTGGTGATCGAGTACTACCCCTCCGGTCTGTTCGAGAAGACCGGCAACATCTGGCGCGCCCAGGGCCGCCGGGCCCGGCTCGACCTGAAGAACTACGCCCGCTTCATCACCCTCAAGGGAGAGGCGGACGAGGGCTGGCGCGGCGAGATCCAGGACGGCGAGGTCGTCCGCAGCCACGAGGAGGCCCTGGAGGCCGAGGAAGCGGAAGGCGAGGAGGGGGAAGGCCAGGAAGCCGAAGGCGACGAGGCCGAGGCCGAGGACGAGTACGACGACGAGGAGACGGACGAGGACGAGGACGAGGACGAGCAGGCCCCCGAGAACGCGGACCGGCAGGCCGCCTCCGAGGACGAGGAGGAGGACGAGGAGCCGTACGACGAGGAGGAGGGCGAGGACGAGGACGAGCCCGAGGAGGGTTACGAGGACGAGGGCGCCGAGGGCGCCGGGGACGCCGATGAGGAGTACGAGGAAGAGGAGGAGGACGAGGACGAGTACTCCGGGAGCCGGCGATGACCACACCCAGCCCCATGTCCGGCCGGATGCCCGAGCCCTACGGGGGCGGCAGCGGAGCCAACCTCGCCGACATCCTCGAGCGTGTCCTGGACAAGGGCATCGTCATCGCGGGTGACATCCGGATCAACCTGCTCGACATCGAACTGCTCACCATCAAGCTGCGGCTCATCGTCGCCTCCGTGGACAAGGCAAAGGAGATGGGCATCGACTGGTGGGAGACCGATCCGGCGCTCTCCAGCCGCGCCCGCCGCGACGAACTGACCCGCGAGAACGCCGAGCTGCGGGCCCGGCTGGCGGAGCTGGAGCCCGGGCACGGCCAGGAGGAGGCCCCATGACCGGACTGCGGTACGTCTACGCCGTCTGCCGCCCGTTCAGCGCGCCCCTCCAGGCGCAGCTGACAGGGGTGGGCGGCGCGCCGCCCCGGCATCTGACCCACCACGGGCTGGTCGCCGTCTACAGCGAGGTCCCGGCCCGGGACTTCGCCGAGGAACCGCTGCGCGCGCACCTGGAGGACCTCGACTGGGTGACCTCGACGGCCCGCGCCCACCAGGGCGTGATCGACGCGCTGACCGTCGTCACCACGCCGCTGCCGCTGCGCCTGGGCACCGTCTTCCACGACGACAGCGGGGTGCGCACCATGATGGAGGCACGCGAGCGCGACTTCCGGCGCACCCTGGACCGGCTCCAGGGCAAGGTCGAGTGGGGCGTGAAGGTGTACGCGGAGGTCCAGGGCGAGGAGGCACAGCGCGGGACCCCGTCACCGCAGGACTCCTCCGGGGCGGCGCCGGCCGCGTCGGGGCGGGACTATCTGCGCCGGCGCAGCATGCGCGCCCGGGCGCACGAGGACATGTGGCAGAAGGCCGAGGAATTCGCCACGCGGCTGCACGAGTCCCTTTCCGCGCACGCCGTCGATTCCCGGGTACACGCGCCGCAGAACCCGGCGCTTTCCGGCGCGGCCGGACGTAATGTGCTCAATGCGGCCTATCTGGTGCCGCGGGCGGCGTCCGAGGAATTCGTGGAACTCGTGGACCGGACGAAGGACGACGTCCCGGGAATGCGCGTGGAACTCACGGGCCCATGGGCCGCCTATTCGTTCGTGGAGACCCCGCGGCCGGTGGGGGAGGGATCCGGGTGACCGTCGTCGAACGCCGAGAGATCGCGCTCGTGGACCTGCTGGACCGGCTGCTGGCCGGCGGCGTGGTGATCACGGGGGACATCACCCTGCGCATCGCCGACGTCGATCTGGTGCGCATCGACCTCAACGCGCTGATCAGCTCGGTGAACGCACAGGTGCCCTCGCCGTTCGACCCCCTGGTCCCCTCGCGCAAGGAGCTGCCGTGACCGACCGCCGCATGGACCTCGATCCCGACACGGTGGAGCGGGACCTGGTCAAGCTCGTCCTGACGGTGGTGGAACTGCTGCGTCAGCTCATGGAGCGCCAGGCCGTGCGCCGCTTCGACGAGGGCGACCTGAGCGAGGAGCAGGAGGAACGCATCGGGCTGACCCTGATGCTGCTGGAGGACCGGATGGCAGAACTGCGGGACCGTTACGGCTTGCGGCCCGAGGACCTCAATCTGGACCTCGGGCCGCTCGGACCGCTGCTTCCCCGGGAGTGACTCCCGCAGGAAAGCCCTGACTCCCGGGGAAGCCCCCGGGAGTCAGGGCTTACGGTTGTGTCACCACCTGTACCAACGGCCCCTGCCGCCTGCCGCACTTGTGCTCCGCAGCAGGAATCCCAGAAGCCATACCACCAGGACCGCCAGCGCGATCCACCACAGGACCTTCACTGCGAATCCGAGACCGAAAAGCACGATCGCGAGAAGCAGTACCAGCAGGATGGGAACCATAGTCTGAACCTCCTGCTTTCCGGGTTTCCCGAAAAGAGGGATTCAGACTTCCTTTCGGCACAGAATCTCGCCGTGCAGCACCGCGAACCAGCCGTCCTCGTGCTTCCCCCATTCCCGCCAGGCCGCCGCCGCGGCGGCCAGCTCCGCCTCGGTGGCGTGCCCGCCGGCGACGGCCAGCCCGGCGAACGCGGAGGCCGTCGTGCGCTCGGCCCACAGGCCGCTCCACCACTCCCGCTCCTCGGGCGTGGCGTACGTCCAGGTGCCGGAGGTAGCCGTGACGTCGGTCAGGCCGGCCGCCCGTGCCCACGCCGTCAGCCGGCGCCCCGCGTCCGGCTCGCCGCCGTTCGCGCGGGCGACCCGGTGGTACAGCGCCAGCCAGTCGTCCAGCCCTGGCACGTGCGGGTACCAGGTCATGGCCGCGTAGTCCGCGTCGCGGACCGCGATGAAGCCGCCGGGCCTCGTGACCCGCTTCATCTCGCGCAGCGCCTGTACCGGGTCGCTGACGTGCTGCAGCACCTGGTGGGCGTGGACCACGCAGAAGGTGTCGTCCGGGAAGCCGAGGGCGTGCACGTCGGCGGTGGCGAAGTCGACGTTCGTCAGACCCCGCCCGGCGGCCTCGGCCCGCGCCTGCTCCAGGACACCCGCTGCCCGGTCCACACCGGTGACGTGCCCGTCCGGGACGAGTGCGGCCAGGTCGGCGGTGATGGTGCCCGGGCCGCAGCCGATGTCCAGGATCCTCATGTGCGGCTTCAGCGCGCCGAGCAGGTAGCCGGCCGAGTTGGCGGCGGTGCGCCAGGTGTGCGATCGCAGCACCGACGCGTGGTGCCCGTGCGTGTAGACGGCCTTCTCCTGCGCTTCCGGCATGGCTGTGCCCTCCTCGTCGAGACCGGCCGGATGCCCGGCCGGTGCTCGTCACCGTACGCGCGTTGGCCGCATGGTGAGATTTGTGTTTTGCTATGTGGACTGACGGATCGTCAGCGCGTGGTCGCCGGCCGGTAGACGGTCAGCGCCTGCGGCAGCTTCTCCACCGTCACCTCGCCCTGCACCTCGGCCACTTCCCCGTCGTACGCCAGCAGCGTGCCCGGGGCGAGACCGGCCAGCCGCAGCCGGGGCACCTGCACCGCGGCGTGCGCAGGGGATCGCGTGAGCGGGCCCGCGACGGCGGCGGCCAGCAGTCGCAGTGCCGGGTTGCGTCCGCCGTGCACGACCCGCACGTCCAGCTGCCCGTCCGCCAGGTCCAGGCGGCGGCCCGGGGTGAGACCCATGCGGTGGTAGGTGCCGTTGCCGACGAACAGCAGCCACAGCGGGTGCGGCCGGCCGCCCAGTTCCGCCTCCAGTGGATGCCGGTCCGCGCGCAGCACGCGCAGTGCCGCCAGCACCCCGGCCGGCCAGCCGCCGACGCGGTGCGCCCAGCGGTCCCGCTCCCGCACCAGTTCCGGATACACGCCGAGGCTGAGCGTGTTGACGAAGATGCCGCGCTGCTCGCCGGAGGTGAACCGGCCCACGTCCACGCGCACCGCCTCGCCGCGCGTCAGCGCCCCGGCCAGGTCCCGGACGTCCTCCAGGCCCAGGTCGAGGGCGAAGTGGTTCAGCGTGCCGCCCGGCAGCACCGCCAGCGGCAGCCCGTGGCGCAGGGCGGCCTCGGCGGCCGTGTTGACCGTGCCGTCACCGCCGCACACGCCGAGCACGACGGCCCGCGCCGCCGCCTTCTCCAGCTCCGCCGGCACGTCCTGCGGCGCACATTCCACGATCTCCGCGGCCGGCAGCGCGTCCCGCAGCGCCCGCACCCGGTCGGCGGTGCCCGCCGCGGTGTTCGCCACCAGCACCAGACCCCGCCCGCCCGGCAGCGCCGGGACGTCCGCGCGCGGCCGGGCCGGCGGCGCCAGCTGGGCCCGGGTGGGCGCCAGGCCGCGTACGGCGAAGGCGGCGCCCGCGCCGAGCGCCGCACCGGCCAGGACGTCGCTCGGGAAGTGCACGCCGGTGTAGACCCGCGACATCGCCACCGAGAACGCCACCGGCGCCACGGCCGCGCCCCAGGCCGGGGACTCCAGCGCCACCCCGGTGGCGAACGCGGCCGCCGACGCCGCGTGGCCCGACGGGAACGACGTGGTGATCGGCTGCCGCTTCAGCTGCCGTACCAGCGGCACCGGGTCCAGCACCGGCCGGTCGCGGCGCACCGAGCGCTTGCCGAGCGTGTTGACGGTCAGCGAGGCCAGCGCCAGCGAGGCCACACCGCGGGCGGCGGCCCGGCGGCCGCGGGGGGTACGGCTCGCCGCGATGGCGGCCGCCGTCGCGAACCAGAGCAGGCCGTGGTTGGCGCTGCGGCTCAGCCGGGGAAGCACCGGCTCGGCGGCCGGCCAGTTCCGCTCGGCGGCGAACTCGAAGAGACGGCAGTCCAGGGCGAGCAGCTTCTGCCGCAGGGGATGGCCCCCGGAGCGGGGCGCGGTGAGGTCGAGATCGGGACTCATACCCTGGCAGGTACCCTGAAGTGGCCGTTTGCCGACCGGGGGGCCACACCGCACGGAGACCGCCGTATGCGTCTGCTGCTCGTCCGCCACGCCGAGACCCCCTCCAACGTGCGGCATCTGCTGGACACGGGGGTGCCCGGCCCCGCTCTGACGACCCTCGGCGCACAGCAGGCCGCCGCGCTGCCCGAGGCGCTGGCGGACGAGGACATCACGGTGCTCTACGCCTCCACCCTGATCCGCACCCAGCTCACCGCCGCCCCACTGGCCGCCGCCCGCGGTCTCGAGGTGCGCGTCCGTGACGGCATCCGGGAAGTCACCGCCGGCGACCTGGAGATGCTGCCCGGCGACAGCGCCCAGGGGGAGCTGTACATGAAGACCGTGTTCGCCTGGGCCGCCGGGGACACCGGACTGCGTCTGCCCGGCGGCGAGAGCGGCGACGAGGTGCTGGAACGCTACGACGCGGTGGTCGCCGAGGCCGCGGCGACCGGCGCCGGGACGGCCGCCCTGGTCAGCCACGGCGCGGTGATCCGCTTGTGGACCGCGGTCCGCGCCGCGAACGTCGATGTCCCCTTCGCCGCCGCGCACCCCCTGCGCAACACCGGCGTGGTCGTGCTCGAGGGCAGCCCGTCCACCGGCTGGACGGCCCTGACCTGGGCGGACGAGACGGTGGTGCCGCCGGGCGAGGCGGGCCCGACGGGAGAGCCCGTCCCCGACGCCGAGTGACCGGTGTCCGCAGGGGCCGGCCGACGGGCCCCGCGATTAAGAGTTTGCCGCCGTTCCTCACTGCACCGGAGAATGCCTGCCCATGGGACATCTGGAAGCCGCGCACCTGGAGTACTACCTCCCCGACGGGAGGGCACTGCTCGGTGACGTGTCCTTCCGGGTCGGCGAAGGCGCCGTCGTCGCGCTCGTCGGCCCGAACGGCGCCGGCAAGACCACGCTGCTCAGGCTGATCTCCGGCGAGCTGAAACCGCACGGCGGGACCGTCACCGTCAGCGGCGGGCTCGGCGTGATGCGGCAGTTCGTCGGGTCCGTCCGGGACGACACGACCGTACGCGACCTGCTGGTCTCCGTCGCGTCGCCCCGGATCCGCGAGGCCGCGGCCGCCGTCGACGCCGCCGAGCACGCCCTGCTCACCGTCGACGACGAGGCCGCCCAGATGCGGTACGCCCAGGCCCTGTCCGACTGGGCGGAGGCGCGTGGCTACGAGGCGGAGACGCTGTGGGACATGTGCACCACGGCCGCGCTCGGAGTGCCGTACGAGAAGGCGCAGTGGCGGCAGGCGAGCACGCTGTCCGGCGGTGAGCAGAAGCGGCTGGTGCTGGAGGCGCTGCTGCGCGGCACCGACGAGGTGCTGCTGCTCGACGAGCCGGACAACTACCTCGACGTGCCCGGCAAGCGCTGGCTGGAGGAACGGCTGCGGGAGACCCGCAAGACCGTGCTCTTCGTCTCCCACGACCGTGAACTGCTATCCCGCGCCGCCGAGAAGATCGTCTCGGTGGAGCCCGGGCCGGCCGGGGCCGACGCGTGGGTGCACGGCGGCGGCTTCGCCACGTACCACGAGGCCCGCCGGGAACGCTTCGCCCGCTTCGAGGAGTTGCGCCGCCGCTGGGACGAGAAGCACGCCCAGCTGAAGAAGCTGGTGCTGAACCTGCGTCAGGCAGCTGCCGTCAGCCATGAGATGGCCTCCCGGTACGCCGCCGCCCAGACCCGGCTGCGCAAGTTCGAGGAGGCCGGACCGCCGCCCGAGCCGCCCCGCGAGCAGGACATCACCATGCGCCTCAAGGGCGGCCGCACCGGCGTACGCGCCGTCACCTGCGAACGCCTCGAACTGACCGGCCTGATGAAACCGTTCGACCTGGAGGTGTTCTACGGCGAGCGGGTCGCCGTCCTTGGCTCCAACGGCTCCGGCAAGTCGCACTTCCTGCGCCTGCTCGCCGGTGAGGACGTGGCCCACACGGGTGAGTGGAAGCTGGGCGCGCGGGTCGTGCCCGGACACTTCGCGCAGACCCACGCACACCCGGAGCTGGTGGGCCGCACCCTGCTGGACATCCTGTGGACGGAACACTCCCAGGACCGGGGCGCGGCGATGTCCCGGCTGCGCCGCTACGAGCTCACCCAGCAGGCCGAGCAGTCCTTCGACCGCCTCTCCGGCGGTCAGCAGGCCCGCTTCCAGATCCTGCTGCTGGAACTCGCCGGCGTCACCGCCCTGCTCCTGGACGAGCCGACGGACAACCTCGACCTGGAGTCCGCGGAGGCGCTTCAGGAGGGCCTGGAGGCGTTCGAGGGCACGGTCCTCGCCGTCACCCACGACCGCTGGTTCGCCCGCTCCTTCGACCGCTACCTGGTCTTCGGCACGGACGGCCACGTCCGCGAGACCCCGGCCCCGGTGTGGGACGAACGCCGGGTGGAGCGGGCGCGCTGACCGAACGAAGGCCGCTGCGGGCGCGCCAGGGCCTGTTGCGAAAGTCCCGCCTGCCGCGCGACGCCCGGCACGCACTCTCGCCGCGCCGGGCACAAGCCCGAGTACATCGGGACTTTCGCAACAGGCCCTGGCCGGAACGACGAGGTCAGGGCGGGCCCATCGGCCGAGAACGACGGGTAGGACGGGTCCGACGGGACCCGCCCCACCCGGGCGTTGCGTCAGCTCCAGCGCAGCAGGGCTCCGAGGCCGCCCGCCGGGGTGTCGTCGCTCTGTTCCGGCAGGGCCGGGGTGACCGATATGGCCGGGGCGCCCGTCGTCACGACCGAGCGCAGCAGGGCGTCGTCGGCCCGAGCCGACCACGAGTGCTGCTCGCCGAGCGTCTTCAGCTCCGTGCGGCGCACCGCCACCTGGTCCGGGTCCTCGCCGATCCACACCTCGCGGTGCGTGTCCGGGCCGTCCGGCCGGATCAGCAGCTCGTCGATGCGGTGCTCACGGGCCGCCTCCACCAGCGCCGGCACACCCTCCACGGCGGCCGCGCGGCCCTCGCCGCCGGGCGTGCGGGCGGCCAGGAAGCGGTCCAGGTCCTCCTGCGCCCGCCGCCGCACATGCGCGGCGCGCGCCCGATCCACCTCCTCGTCGAGCAGCCGGCTGCCGCTGCCGTGGTCGGCCTCGACCACACTCCCGTGCAGCCGCTGCGGCAGCCGCTCGTGCACGGCCCGCCGCTCGCGCGCGTCACCCACCAGGATCAGCAGATCGGCGCGGGACTCCTCCTGGCACACCGCGAGCGCGTCGGCGATCTCCGCCGCGTTGTGCTCCCAGGTGTTCTCCACCCGCAGCTGGAAGTGGCGCTCCGACCAGTCGACCGAACTGGTGCGGTGCACCGGCCACTGCCGCCCGCTGACCGAGCCGGTCCCCTGGCTGCCCAGACCGGAGCGCAGCTCGAAGTCCGCGCCCTTGCGGTCGATGTACGCCACCACGCACACCGGATCCTCTCCGGCGAGCTCGAGCAGCGGCGACACCCGCGGCAGCGGGGCCCACTGCGCGGAGCTGCCCCGCACCGGCGCCCGGGCCAGCGGCGGATCCAGCACCACCTCGCCGTCCCGCGCGAACAACGCGCGCCCGTGGGGATCACTCGCATGGCGCAACTCGTCCACGGCCTCGCGCACCGCACGGCAGGTCGCCTCGTCCGCCCCTTGCCCGGCCAGCTCCCGCGCCACCGCCTGCGCCGTCAGTTCCCGCTCGTGCGCCGTGTCCTCCGCATGGCGTGAGAGGTCGACGTACACGGAGGCCCAGGAGCCGGACTGTTCATAGAGTGGATGCAGAAAGGCGAGATCCATGGCTCGCTCCCGTGACGCGCTCGGGGGTAGTGCTCACCGGGCGGGTACCCGGACCGCAGACACGAACACGACCGACCGGACGGGACCACCATGAGCGGAGTCGACCCAGAGCGACTGGACGACCAGCAGCTGATGAGGGAGCTGGAGACCATCCACCGCACGCGTCACGACACCCTGCTGTACGGCTCGAACGACGCGCTGCGCGCCCACAACGAACGCATGGCGCAGCTCGAGGGCGAGTACCTGCGCCGCAATCCGAGCCGTCCCGTCGCGGCCGGCCGCACCCGGGAAGGCGCCCGGGAACGCGGAAGCGGGGAGTCGGCGACTCCCCGCTCCTGACCTGCTGACGCCCGTCCTGACCTGGTGACGCCGGCCGATCGCCGGCGACCCGGGCCGGACGCCGGCGTCCTGACCTGGTGACGCCGGCGATCGGGAGGCCGGCCCGGATGTCGGGCCGCCGCTCGGGCGGCCCGCCGGGTCTTCCCGCGCTCAGGCGGCCTGCTCCTGCGCGAACACGTCCAGATAGGTCGCGCAGAAGGCCTTCAGATCGTCCGGCTTGCGGCTGGTGACCAGCTTGTTCGGCCCGTGGTCGCAGACCTTGACCTGTTCGTCGACCCAGGTGCCGCCCGCGTTGCGGATGTCCGTCTCCAGGCTCGGCCACGAGGTCAGCACCCGGCCCCGTACGACGTCGGCCTCGACCAGCGTCCACGGGGCGTGGCAGATCGCCGCGACCGGGCGGCCCTGCGTGAAGAAGTCCTTGACGAACGCCACCGCCTTGTCGTCCATCCGCAGGAAGTCCGGGTTGGCGACGCCGCCGGGCAGCACCAGGCCGCCGAAGGAGTCGGCGGAGGCGTCCCCCACGACCTCGTCGACGGGGAAGGTGTCGGCCTTGTCCAGGTGGTTGAACGCCTGGATCTCACCCGGCTTCGTCGACACCAGCACCGGCTCGTGCCCGGCGTCCTTCGCGGCCTGCCACGGGTCGGTCAGCTCGATCTGTTCGACGCCCTCGGGGGCCGCCAGGAAAGCGATACGCATGATCATCCCTTCGTACGTGTGGACGGGGTGCCGGTGACCGCCTCGGCCAGCTGCTGGACGTTGCCGTAGTGCGCCTTGCGGGGCAGCCCCTCCAGCGCGGCCACGAGCGCGTCCGGCGCGTTCTTGCGGCGCAGCACACCGATCAGTTCATGAGGGCTCGCCGGGAAGGAGCCGCGGCCCAGGATCCGCGCCAGCTCCAGGCGGACGGTCTCCAGGGAGGAACCGAGGCCACCGGGCGCCACCGGGCCGCCCCAGACCTCGGGGTCGTCGTCGGCGGCCGGTTCCGGGTCGTGCCACTCCTCCGTCCGGGTCGGGTGGCCGGACCGGAGCAGCCCCTGGAGTTGGTGCTTCATCTCGTCGTCCCGGTGGACGCTCATCCGGTCGCTGCCTCGCTGCATGTCCCGCTCCTTTCGGCGGTTACTTCTTGTCCCGGCCCGGCAGGAACTCCTGCACCTTCGCCTTGAAGCCCTGCTTGACCATGGCGTTCCGGTCGGCGTCGCCCTTGAGGATCGACGCGATCGTGGCCTCCATCTGCTCCCAGGTGGCGTGTGGCGGGACCGGCGGCACCGCCGGGTCGGTGAGGAACTCGATCACCGCCGGACCGTCGGCCTCCAGACCGGCGCGCCAGCCCGCCTCCACGTCCTCCGGCTTCTCCACCCGCACCCCGGTCAGGCCCAGCGAGCGGGCGAACGCCGCGTACTGCACGTCCGGGATCGCCTGCGACTCCACGAAGGACGGCGCGCCCTCCATGGCCCGCATCTCCCACGTCACCTGGTTGAGGTCCTGGTTGTTCCACACGGCGACGACCAGCCGCCGGTCCTGCCAGCGGTCGGCGTACTTCGCCGCGGTGATCATCTCCGCGAGCCCGTTCATCTGCATCGCGCCGTCACCGACCAGCGCCACCACCGGCCGGTCCGGATGGGCGAACTTCGCGCCGATCGCGTAGGGCACCCCGGGGCCCATCGTCGCCAGCGTGCCGGACAGCGAGCCGCGCATGGTGCCGCGCATCGTGATGTGCCGGGCGTACCAGTTCGCGGTCGACCCCGAGTCGGAGGTGATGATCGCGTTGTCCGGCAGCAGCGGGTCCAGCGCGGCGGCGACGTACTCCGGGTTGATCGGGTCGGCGGACAGGTGCGCGCGCCGCTCCATCACCTGCTGCCAGTGCTGCACGTTGTCGCAGACCGTGTCGAACCACTCCCGCCCGCGCCCCGAGTCGATCATCGGGATCAGCCGGTCCAGCGTCGCCTTCGCGTCACCGACCAGGTTCACCTCGTACGGGTAGCGCATGCCCACCATGTGCGGATCGATGTCGATCTGCACCGCCCGGGCCTTGCCGAACTCCGGCAGGAACTGCGAGTACGGGAACGACGAGCCGATCGTCAGCAGCGTGTCGCAGTCCCGCATCAGCTCATAGCTCGCACGGGTGCCCAGCAGACCGATCGAGCCGGTCACATACGGCAGCTCGTCGCTGAGGACGTCCTTGCCGAGCAGCGCCTTCGCCACGCCCGCGCCCAGCAGCTCGGCGATGTGCTGCACCTCCTCCCGTGCGTGGGCCGCGCCCTGCCCGACGAGGATGGCCACCTTGTCGCCGGCGTTCAGCACCTCCGCGGCCCGGCGCAGCGACTCCTCCGACGGGATCGCCGTCCACGAGCTGCGGTCCAGGCTGGAGGGCACCATCTTGAACGCGTGACCCGGCGGCGAGTAGTCCAGCTCCTGCACGTCACCCGGGATGATCACGGCCGTCGGGGCGCGCCGCGCGTACGCGGTGCGGATCGCCCGGTCCAGCACGTTCGGAAGCTGCTCGGGGACCGTCACCGTCTCCACGAAGTCCGAGGCGACGTCCTTGTAGAGCGTGTGCAGGTCGACTTCCTGCTGGTAGGAGCCGCCCATCGCGGTGCGATGCGTCTGCCCGACGATCGCGACGACCGGCACATGGTCCAGCTTCGCGTCGTACAGCCCGTTCAGCAGATGGATCGCGCCGGGGCCCGACGTGGCCGCGCACACCCCCAGCCGGCCGCTGAACTTGGCGTATCCGACCGCCTCGAACGCGGACATCTCCTCGTGCCGGGACTGGATGAAGCGCGGCTTGTCCTCGGCGCGTCCCCAGGCGGCGAGCAGTCCGTTGATGCCGTCACCCGGATAGCCGAAGACGCACTCCACGCCCCAGTCGCGCAGCCGCTCGAGGACGTAGTCGGACACCTTGCTGCTCATGCAGTACCTCCAGGTCGCACAGGCTTCGGTGAGCGTCGGCACGGGACGAGTCACCCGCAGGCATCCCGGAAAACCTGAGCCCGGGTTTGCCCGCCGGGGTCGAGGGCAGGCGCAGGATCAGTGCTTCGGACCGGAGGCACGTCCGTGGGAACGGCTGCACGTGGCCCCGGCGTACCCCGTCCGGGCCTGCCGCATTCCCTCGGTGACCGTCCACCCAGAGCACCCAGGGGAGAGCGACGCACCATGCGAACCCGAACCGGCACGCACCCGCACGACGACGCCCCCGACACCGCCGACGCCTTCCGCAGGCTCGGCGCGCTCCCGCCGGGGCCCGAGCGTGACGCCCTGCGCGCCGAGATCACCGAGGCGTGGCTGCCGATGGCCGAACGCCTCGCCGGACGCTTCCGCAACCGCGGCGAGTCCTACGACGACCTGCGCCAGGTCGCCGCCCTCGGCCTGGTCAAGGCCGTAGACCGCTACGACCCCGAACTCGGCAACGCCTTCGAGAGCTACGCCGTGCCGACCATCACCGGCGAGATCAAGCGGCACTTCCGCGACCACATGTGGACCCTGCACGTGCCGCGCCGCGTCCAGGACCTGCGCAACCGGGTCCGCGCCGCCGTCAAGGACCTGTCCCAGACCGTCTCGGGCGAGCGGCCCACCGTCGCGCAGATCGCCGAACGCGCACAGCTCAGCGAGGAGGACGTCAAGGCCGGTCTGGAGGCGCTGGAGAGCTTCACCGCGCTGTCCCTGGACGCGGAGATGACGGGCGCCGAGGGCGGCTACGCGCTGACCGACACGCTCGGCTCGCCCGACGCGGCCCTCGACACGGTCGTGGACCGCGAGGCGGTACGGCCGCGGCTGGCGGCGCTGCCGGAGCGGGAGCGGGCGATCCTGTACATGCGGTTCTTCGGCGACATGACGCAGAGCCGTATCGCGGAGGAGCTGGGGATCTCGCAGATGCATGTGTCCCGGCTGATCAGCCGGTGCGTGGCGCGGCTGCGGGACGATGTCATGGCGGAGTAGCGCCGTGGGGGCCGGGCTCGCGATGCCCGGTGCGATCGTGAGGGGTTGCTCGCGCAGTTCCCCGCGTCCCTGGGTGGGCTGCCCTCGCGTCGCCCGAATCACCCGGTCGGCTGTCCTTCGTCCCCCTGACGGGGTCCGGCCGCGCGCGTCCTGCATCGGGGCGGGCTGTGATGGCTGTACGGCACGACACCCCCGTGCCCGAAGTCGTACGGCCGAAGGAGTTCTCCCCATGCGCCGCACCGCCCGTGCCCTGTCCGTCGCCGCGCTGGTCGTGCTGGCCGGTGCCGCACCGGCCGGGGCCGCGGATGACCCGGCCGACCCCGTCGACCCGCTGGACACGGCCGTGGAGGCCGGCCCGGGCGACCCGGCCGCGCCGGCCGCGCAGATCAGTCCCGCCTCGGTGGAGCCGGGCGGCACCGTCACCGTGTCCGTGACCTGCGACCCGACGGGCGGACCCGCGCCCGAGAGCATCGACGCCAGCTCCGAGGCCGCCTTCGCGGACGGCACCGTGAAGCTGCAGAAGGTCCCCGGCGGCGACGACGAACTGTCCGGGCCCGCCTACAAGGGCACCGCGAAGATCGTCCCCGCCGCGGACCTCGAGGGCCTGGCCGGAGGCGGTTCCGGCGCCGGCTGGACCGTGGACGGCACCTGTCCGGCACCGCCGGGCGGCAAGGGCCGGCCCTGGAGCACCACGTTCGACGTCGCCCACGCCTCCCACGGCGCCACCGCCGCCCCTGCCTGCCCCGACGCGCACCTCACGCCCTGCAAGGACAAGGAGGACACGGGGGACACGGGAGGCAAGGGGGAGATGCCGCTGCCGCCCGGGCAGGAAGCGGCCTCGCCGGAACCCGCCTGGCAGCAGCCCACGGCCCGGCCCCCGGCGATCGAGCACGGGGTGCACGCGGGCGAGGGCGGCGCCTTCACCACCTCGGCACCCGCACTGGTGACCGGGGGACTGCTCATCCTCGGCGCGGCCGGCGCCGCCGCGCACCGGCTGCGGCAGCGTGAACGGAACCGCACCTGAGACGAGCGGCGGGTGTGACCGGCGCGACCCGCGCCCCGAGCCATGGGGGGCGCACGACGTGGGTACTTGGAGGCGGAACGGCGAGGCGGTGACGCGGCACCGACCCGCCCCAGGGCACGAGCGACTGCGCGGAGGCACGCATGCGGCGGACCGACCCCGAAGGGCACGGCCCCGTCCGCTACGGCCCCCCACTGCCCGGCACCGGACTGCCGGTGCTCCCCGAACTCACCGCCCGCGTCTGCGCCGCCGCCGACCGGGCCGACGCCGAACCCGTGGGCGGCTCACCCGCCGTCATCGAGGCGGCGTGCGGCTACTGGGAGCGGCGCGGCCTCGCCGGCGATCCCTGTCATGTCGTCGCCGCGCCCGGCGCGCCCGCGCTGCTGCTGGCGCTCACCGCGGCCCTCGGCGGCGACGTCCTGGTACCCCGGCCCTGCGCGGCCTGGTGGGGGCCGTACGCGCGCGTGCTGGGCAGACCCGTCTTCCACGTGCCGACCCCCGCCGAGTCCGGCGGCGTGCCCGATCCCTACGCCCTGCTGGAGACCGTGCGAAGGGTGCGTGCCGAGGGCGGCGAGCCGCGGCTGCTGGTGCTGTCGCTCGCCGACGACCCGACCGGCACCGTCGCCCCGCCGGAACTGCTCCACGAGACGGTGGAGGCCGCCGCCGCGGAGGGACTGCACCTGGTCAGCGACGAGACCTGGCGCGACACCCTGCACGCCCGGCACGACACCGTCCTGCTCAGCCCCGCCGAGATGCTGCCCGGCCGGGTCACCGTCGTCACCGACCTGGCCGGCGCGCTGCTGCCGGCCGGCTGGCCGGCGGCGATCGCCCGGTTCCCGGCGGACGGCCGCGGCGGTGAACTGCACGCGCGTGTGCTGGACATCCTCACCGCGCTCGGCGCCCGTGTCGCAGCGCCCGTCGCCGCCGCGGCCGCCTACGCGCTGACCGAACCCGAGCCGGTCGCCGCCCGGGTCGCGGCCACCGTGGCGCTGCACGCGCGCGTGGCCGCCGCCGTGCATCACGCCGTCGTCGTCGCCGGCGCCCTGGCCCGCCCGCCGCAGGCCGGCCGCCACCTGTACGTCGACCTCGGCCCGTTGCGCACGGCGCTCGCCGGGCACGGGGTGAGCGACGCGCAGGACGTGGAGGAGTACCTCACCGCCCGGCTCGGCATGCCCGCGCCGGGCGGCCACCGCTTCGGAGACGACCTCGCCGCGCTGCGCGTGCGGCTGACCACCGGTCCGCTGCTGGGTGGCACGGACGCCGAGCGCGCGGAATGCCTCACGTCCCCCGCGCCGTTGGAACTGCCACACGTGCACCGCGCGTTGAGCACGGTGCGGTCCGTCTTCGACGACCTCCGCGACGACGCCCAGCGATGGGAGCCTCCTCGATGACGCAGCAGTCCGAGTCGCCCGCCACCGGCACGGTCACGAGCACGACGCCGTCCCCGAGCCCCGTCACGAGTACGACGCCGCCCCCGTCAGCCGTCACCGGCACGACGCCGTCCCCGACCCCGGTCACGAGTACGACGCCGCCCCCGTCAGCCGTCACCGGCACGACGCCGTCCCCGGCCCCCGGCGCCCCGGCGTCCCAGGCATCCCTGTCCCGTTTCGCGCCGCCGTTCCCGCCCCTCGCCGAGCCCCGCCCGCTGGGGGAGCGGCGGGTGTGGCCGCGGACCTTCCACGACCGGCTCACCGCCCCGCTGCCCGGCCTCAAGGCCATGGCCCGCTTCGCCCGCGAGGGAGCCGTGCGCCCCGGCAAGGAGGGCCTGGCCGACATCCCCCGCCTGCCCTACGCTCCCGCCCCGCTGCCCCGCGTCGACGCCCGCACCCTCGCCATCACCTGGGCGGGGCACGCCAGTTGGGTGGTCCGGGTCGGCGGACTGACGGTGCTCACCGACCCGGTATGGTCGCGCCGCATCCTCGGCACCCCGGCTCGCATCACGCCCGTCGGCGTGGAGTGGGAGGATCTGCCGCACGTCGACGCCGTCGTCATCAGCCACAACCACTACGACCACCTCGACGCGCCCACGCTGCGCCGACTGCCGCGCGACACCCCGGTGTTCGCCCCCGCCGGCCTCGGAGGCTGGTTCCAGCGGCGCCGGTTCACCCGCGTCACCGAACTGGACTGGTGGGAGGGCGCCGAACTGTCCGGCGTCCGCTTCGACTTCGTCCCCGCCCATCACTGGTCCAAGCGCACCCTCACCGACACCTGCCGCAGCCTGTGGGGCGGCTGGGTGCTCACAGCGCCCGACGGCCGGCGGCTGTACTTCGCCGGTGACACCGGATACGGCCACTGGTTCAGCCGTATCGGCCGCCGCTACCCCGGTATCGACCTCGCCCTGCTCCCGATCGGTGCCTACGACCCGCGCTGGTGGCTCAGCGACGTCCACTGCGACCCGGAGGAGGCCGTCCAGGCCGCCCTCGACGTCGGCGCGCGCAGAATGGCCCCGATGCACTGGGGGACGTTCATCCTCTCCGCGGAACCCGTCCTGGAACCGCTGACCCGGGTGCGGGAGGCGTGGCAGAGGGCCGGGCTGGACCGCGACGACCTGTGGGACCTGGCGGTGGGTGCCTCCCGGGTGCTGGAAGCCGGGGACTGAGGCTGCCGCGGGGTGCGGAAAGCGCAGACTGCGGGTGCGTGAAGAGGGGACGAGGCGGTCGCGGGTGCGTGAGGCGGGGGAGCCGAGTCTGTCGCGCGGGCGGGAAGCTGGGGGACGAGGCTGTCTAGCGGGCCGGGGTGCCGCGGAGCCGGCGCCACAGGGCGGGGGCCGCGCCGACCAGGATCGTCAGGGCGATCGCCGCCACCACACCCTCCCACGGCTCCGGGAACAGCGAGCCGCCGAGGATGCCGATCACCTGATACGTCAACGCCCACGCCAGGCAGGCAGGGAGGTTGCCGCGGGCGAAACGGCGCAGCGGCCACTTCGCCAGCAGGCACGCCAGCATCACCGGGACACGGCCCGCCGGCACCAGCCGGGACAGCACCAGCACCGCCACCCCGTGCTCCGCCAGCTTGTCCTGGGCCTGTGTCAGCCGCTCCTGCGGCGCCCGCGCGCGGATCGCCTCCAGCCAGCGCGAGCCGCTGTGCGAGCGCATCCCGCGCCGGCCCAGCCAGTACAGCGCCGCGTCTCCGCAGAACGCGGCCAGCGAGGCCGTGACGAACACCAGCGCCAGCGAGAAGGGCGCCGTCTGGTGGAAGGCCACCACCGCCGCCGAACTCACCAGCGCGCCCGTCGGCACCACCGGCACCAGCGCGCCGATCAGCACCAGCAGGAACAGCGACGGATAGCCGAGCGCCTGCTGCGTGGACTCGGTCGGCACCGCCGTCACCGCGGCGGCCAGCCAGTTCACGGGGCGACCGCCGGGCGCACGCTCTCGCCGTGGCCCAGCCGGTGCACGGTCACGTCCGGGGCCCAGCGCGCCGCGAGCCGCACGAACTCCTCGCCGGGCGCGTGGAACTCGTGCGGGCGCACCGCGTCCATCCCGATCGGCCAGTACGTGCCGTAGTGCACGGGTATCGCGCAGCGCGGCGCGAGCCGGGCCAGCGCCTGCGCCGCCCGCCCCGCGTCCAGATGCCCCTCCCCGAGGTACGGCCCCCAGCCGCCCACCGGCAGCAGCGCCACCTCGATCGGGCCGACCTCCTTCGCCATCGACTCGAACAGCCCGGTGTCCCCGGCGAAGTAGGTGCGCGCCTCGCCCTCGACGACGTACCCGAGGGCGGGGGAGCGGTGCGGGCCGAACGGCAGCCGGCGGCCGTCGTGCTCGGCCGGCACCGCGCGGATCACCAGATCGCCGGCCCGGGTCTCGTCGCCGGGTGCCATCTCGCGCAGATCCAGATGCGTCAGACGCCGTAGCCCCGGTACGGCGCCCGGCGCACCGCGGGGCACCAGCAGGCGCGTGCCCGGCGCGAGCCGCCCCAGGGAGGGCACGTGGAGATGGTCGGCGTGCAGGTGGGAGACCAGTGCGACGTCCGCGCGCCAGGCGTCCGGCGGCGGCAGCGCCCCGCGGCGGCGCCGCAGATGCGCCAGCCGGCGGGTGAACAGGGGATCGGTGAGCACACGGGTGTCCGAGTCCTCCACCGTGCAGGTGGCGTGACCCCACCAGGTGATCTCCACCGGCACCTCAATGCCTCCTTCGCGCGACTCCCCCGAAGCCTACGGGCAGGAGTAGGGTCGGCGGCGAAACCCGGAGGTGAGGGGGACGCCATGGGAGAGGTGCGGGGTGCCTTCGGCCGGCCGGCCCAGGTCCGCGTCACGTCGATCGCAGGTCTGACGCCGCTGGAGGAGCTGGACAGCGACCCCTTTCTGGTGGACTCCCGCAGCCAGTTCGCGATGTGTGCCCGCTGGGCCGCGGAGCGCGGCTACGTCGTCGCGCGGGAACTGCTCGTGCGGGGGCTGCGGGCCGACCACTGCGTGCTGTGGGACGGGGTGCGGGCGGGGCGGGACGTGTTCGTCGCGCCGAGCCGGCGGGTGCTGGAGTCCGCGCTGTCCTCCGTGGAGGAGTTCACCGCGGAGTGCGCGCGGCGGGGGGTGCGGGTGGAGACGGTCGGCTGCGCCGAGCCGGCGTATGACGCGCAGATGAAGGCGCGGGTGCATCGGCGGCTGTCGATGCCGACGGCGGGGTACGACGGCCGCTGACGGCTCCACCGGGTGCGGGGTGGCTGGGGGTACCGCCCCTGAGACTGCGCCCCGGACCCCGGGAAGTCCGCCCACCCACCACCCGACTCGACGGGACAAGGGACAGCGCCCCGAGGCTCCGCCCCCGGCTCACCGCCCCGGCCCGGCGACATCGGCCGTCCCTGCCCCCCACCGGGGATGTCCCGAGGGTCATGGAGCCGGAGCCCGGGCCGCAGTGCGGTGGCGGGGTCAGGCGAGGCCGTCCCAGCCCCAGCGCGGGGTGGGGCCGGGGGCGCCCAGGTCCGTGTCCGGAGCCGAGGCCGAGACGTCCTTGGCGATCCGCGTGCCCCAGTCGAAGTACTCCATCACCCTGCGGCGCAGCAGGGCGTCGTCCGGCAGTTCCTTCTCCACGGCCGCCGTCATCAGCTCCATCCAGCGCAGCCTCTGTTCCTCCGTGATGCCGAGCCCGAGGTGGGCACCGAGCAGGGCCTGGTGCCCGCCGTGCTCCGCCGTGAAAAGAGCAGGTCCCGAGAAGACCTCCGCCAGCCACACGGCCACGTGCTCGACATGGGTGGCGGTGAAGTCGGCGAAGACGGGTGCGAGGAGGGGATCGGCGAGGACGCCCTCGTAGAACGTCTCGGAGAGTCTGCGCAGCGCATCGGCGCCACCCACGGCCTCGTACAGGGTGTTCGTGTGCTCGGCGCTCATGAAAGGCCTCCGGGATCCGGGACGTGTGCTGTCCCCACCTTCACACAACGCGCCCCGGATTCAAGGATGTTCGCTCTCGGCAGGGCCGGCAGCCGCGGGCGTCCGCTGCGCCGGGAGCGCCGACCTGGGCAGACGAGGCACGAAGGCGGTGATCCGGAAGAGCCCCCACCGTCCGGAAGAGCCCCCACCACACCCCCACCCCGGACAAACCGGTATGACAGGGTGTACAGGCGGAGGCCCCGTCGGGCGTGGGGCCGGGACGGGAGGTTGGTGTGCCGTGTGGGGAGGGCGTTGGGGGCGGGTGTTCGGGCAGGTGGGGCGCAGTGTCGTCGTGTGGGCCGCGTCCACCGTGACCATGCTCGTGCTCGCCGGGCTGCTGCCGGACTTCCAGTTGCAGTCCGCCGACGGTGACAGCGCGACCCGTATCGCCGTGACCGCCGCGCTCGGTGCCGGGGCGTTCGGTCTGCTGTCGGCGCTCGTGTGGCCGTTGCTCGTGCGGTTGCTGCTGCTCGTGCCGGCCCTCCTGCTGGGGCTGCTGGTGTTCTTCCTCAACGGGTCGTTGCTGTGGCTCGCCCTGCGGATCAACCCCTCCGGTGACAGCGCCGCCGCTCCCGAGACGGCCGTCATCGTCGCCGCCGTGATGTCCGCCGTGGCCTCCGCGACCGGCGCCGCCCTCGCGGTGCGGGACGACGACGCCTACCGGCGCCGGCTGCTGCGGCTCGCCAGCCGCCGGCGCCGGCGCGGGCCGCCCTGCCCGTCCGGGCCCGGCACCGTCTTCCTCCAGCTGGACGGCGTCGGCCACGACGTGCTGCGGGACGCCCTGGCCAAGGGGCTGATGCCGACCGTCAGCCGCTGGCTCGGCGAGCCCACCCACCGGCTCACCCCCTGGCGCACCGACTGGTCCAGTCAGACCGGTGCCAGCCAGCTCGGCATCCTGCACGGCTCCAACCACGACGTACCCGCCTTCCGCTGGTACGAGAAGGACACACGGGAGGTGATGGTCTGCAACCGGCCGTCGTCGGCGGCCGAGCTGCAGCGCCGTGCCGTCGCACGCACGCATGACGGCGGGTTGCTCACCGCCGACGGCGCCAGCCGCGGCAACCTCTTCAGCGGCGGGGCCGACGAGAACGCCCTGGTGCTGTCCGTGTCCGCCCGTATCGGCCGCGCCAACCGTTCCCGCGTCGGGTACTTCGCCTACTTCTCCGACCCGGCCAACGCCGTCCGCACCGCCTTGTCCTTCGTCGCCGAGGTCGGCCGGGAGATCGGTCAGTCCGTCCGGGCCCGGCTGCGCAGACAGCGGCCGCGGGTCGGCCGCGGCGGTCTCTACCCCTTCGTGCGCGCCTTCGCCACCGTCGTCGAACGCGACGTCGTCGTCGCCGCCGTCATGGGCGACCTGCTGGCCGGCCGCACCAGTGTCTACGCCGACCTCGTCGCCTACGACGAGGTCGCCCACCACTCCGGCCCGGCGAGCCGCGACGCCGAGAAGGTGCTCCAGCGGCTCGACCGGTCGCTGGCGCTGATCGAGAAGGCCGCCGAGCATGCCCCTCGGCCCTACCGGATCGTCGTGCTGTCCGATCACGGGCAGAGTCCCGGGGAGACCTTCCGCTCCCGCTACGGGCTCACGCTCGGCGACCTGGTGCGGGCCGGGTGCGGACTGCCCGTGCCGCGCCGTGCACGGCGCACCCGCAGCGGCGCCGAGGCGCGCAACGCGGTGCGCGCCGCGCTGCGCCGGCCCGTGGAGGAGGGCGGCGAGCAGCACCGGCCGTCCGGGCGGCGTTCCGAGCCGATCGTGCTGGCCTCCGGCAACCTCGGCCTGGTCTCCTTCCCGGACGTCGCGCACCGCATGACCAGGGAGGAGATCGACATCCGCCACCCCGCGCTGCTGCCCACCCTCGCCAACCATCCCGGCGTCGGTTTCCTGCTGGTGCGCAGTGCGGAGCACGGTGGGGTGGTACTCGGTGCGCGGGGGGCCGAGATACCCGTCGAGGAGCTGAAGGACGGCTGCGGGCCGCTCGCTCCCTTCGGGGCCGGCGCGGCCGAAGCCGTGCGCCGTACTCATTCCTTCCCGCACGCCGCCGACATCATGGTCAACTCCTCCCACGACCCCACCGACGGCGAGGTGCTCGCCTTCGAGGAGCAGATCGGCTCCCACGGCGGCCTCGGCGGCGCCCAGAGCCGGCCCTTCCTGCTGTCGCCCCTGACGCTGTCCGCGCCCGTGGCCGACGGGGCGGATCTCGTCGGCGCCGAGCACCTGCACCGGGTGCTGCGGCGCTGGCTGCGCGAGGCGGACGGCCCTCAGGTACCGCTGGACGATTCGCGGTACGAGAGCCTCGGGGGCGCACCTTTTACGGCGCCCGACCCGGCCGTACAGGACAAAAGCGCGTGATTTGGAACGGCTCGAACCGGTGACCGAACATGGTCGGTCGTCCGGCGATCCCGGACACCGGCCCGGCAGCTCCACGGGCCGCCCGGCGACCCCCGGGCCACCCAGCACGTACGAGAGGCGCACCTGCCCATGCACGACTCCGGAACCGTCCCGGCTCCGGCCCCCGAGGCGACCGCACCCCGGTCCGCGTCGGCACCCGAGAAGCACGCCCGGCGCTTCGGGCTCCCCGTCGCCACCGCCCTCGTCATGGGCAACATCATCGGCGGCGGCATCTTCCTCCTCCCGGCCTCCGTGGCCCCGTTCGGCACCGTCAGCCTGCTCGCCTTCGGTGTCCTGACGCTCGGCGCGATCGCGCTGGCCCTGGTCTTCGGCCGGCTCGCCGAGCGCGATCCGCGCACCGGCGGACCCTACGTCTACGCCCGCGAGGCCTTCGGTGACTTCGCCGGCTTCCTCGCCGCGTGGGCGTACTGGATCACCACCTGGGTCTCCAACGCGGCCCTCGCCGTCGCCGCCGTCGGCTACCTCGACGTGCTGATCCCGGTCAACGACCACAAGTGGAGCGCGTGCCTGGCCGCGCTCGTCATCCAGTGGCTGCCCGCCCTGTCCAACTTCGCCGGCAGCCGGTACGTCGGCGCCGTGCAGCTGGTCTCCACCGTGCTGAAGTTCGCACCGCTGCTGCTCGTCGCGGTCGGCGGCCTGTTCCACTTCGACGCGCGCAACCTCGGTCCCTTCCAGGCGGGCGGCGGCAGCACGCTCGGCGCGATCTCCGCGTCCGCCGCGATCCTGCTCTTCTCCTACCTCGGCGTGGAGTCCGCCGCGGTCAGCGCCGGCGAGGTGCGCGACCCGCGCCGCAACGTCGGCCGCGCCACCGTGATCGGCACCGTAGGCGCCGCCGTGGTGTATCTGCTCGGCACCCTCGCCGTGTTCGGCACGGTCGCCCACGACCGGCTGGTGCACTCCACCGCCCCGTTCTCCGACGCGGTGAACGCCATGTTCGGCGGCTCCTGGGGCGGCTGGGCCGTCGCGCTCGCCGCACTCGTGTCGATGACCGGCTGCCTCAACGGCTGGACCCTGCTGAGCGCCCAGACTCCCTACGCCGCGGCCCGGGACGGGCTGTTCCCGGCCGCGTTCACCCGCAAGCGGCGCGGTGTGCCGACCGTCGGCGTCGGCGTCACCGTCGTCCTCGCCTCCCTGCTGACGGTCTACAACTACACGGCCGGCTCGGCGCGGGTCTTCGAGATCCTGGTCCTGGTCACCACCTTCACGGCCACCGTCCCCTACCTGCTGGCCACCGCCGCGCAGATCCACCACCTCGCCCGGGGCGAGCAGGTCGACCGGGTGCGGCTGGTGCGCGACGCCGTCCTCGCCGCCCTCGCCTTCGGCTTCTCGCTGTGGCTCGTCGCGGGTGCCGGATACGCGGCCGTCTACCAGGGCGTGCTGTTCCTCTTCGCGGGCGTTCCCGTGTACGCGTGGCTCGCGGCGCGGCGGCAGCGCGGCGCGGCGTGAGAGGCCGTCCCGCGCGGGCGGCATGAGGGCTCATCCTGCGCGTGCTGCGTGGGGAAATGTGATCGGATGGGGGCCAAGGGAACCCGCTTCGGCGGGACCACACGCGAAAGGAAGAATCGTGGCCACCACGCGTACCGCACACACCGTCTGGGAAGGCAACCTGCTCGAGGGCAACGGTGTCGTCACCTTCGACTCCTCCGGCATCGGTCAGCAGCCGGTGTCGTGGCCGTCGCGCGCCGAGCAGGCGAACGGCAAGACCAGCCCGGAGGAGCTGATCGCCGCCGCCCACTCCAGCTGCTTCTCCATGGCTCTGTCGCACGGTCTGGCCGGGGCCGGCACCCCGCCCACCAAGCTCGTCACGTCCGCCGACGTCACCTTCCAGCCCGGTGAGGGCATCACCGGCATCCACCTCACCGTCGAGGGCACCGTCCCCGGCATCGACAACGACGCCTTCGTCGCCGCCGCGCAGGACGCCAAGGCCAACTGCCCGGTCAGCCAGGCACTGAAGGCCGTACCGATCACGCTGGACGCGAAGCTCGCCTGAGCCCACCCCCCGGCACCTCTCACACCGGCGCGGACCGCCCCCGGACTTCCGGGGACGGTCCGCGCTGTCGTTTCCGCGCCGTCATTTCCGCTCTGCCGCTGCCGTGCTGTCGTTTCCAGCGTCCCTCGAGTCAGCTTCCTTTCGCGCTCGAGCCGGCCTCCTTGCAGGCGCGAGTCAGCCTCTTACACGCTCCGACAGTGGCGCGACAGAAGCCGTGGCTAGTTTTCTTCGCATCCGCCGCGGACGGGTTCGTCCAGCGGCGCACCACCACGAGATGCCGAGAGCGCCGGCGCGGGGATCGCCGCGTTCTCGAGAGAGGGGCTACCCACCGATGACGGTGACCACCAGTGCCTTCACCCCCGGTCTGCGCGAGCTCGAGTTCGTCCGGTCGGTCGACCGGCGCCTGCTCCACCGCCGGGCCCTGTCGGAAGTCTTCCTCACCGACACCGCGGCGGTGGACGGGCAGCGCTTCCTCGCGGGCGCCCAGCTCCCCTCCTCTCACGCCTACTTCACCGATCACTTCGGACACACGGTGGTCGACCCGATGCTCCTCCTGGAGTGCGCCCGCCAGGCCGAGACCTGCGGCGCGCATCGCCACCTGGGCGTCGACGACGACACGAAGTTCGTCCTCCAGTCGTGGTCGATGCGGCTGCCGGGCCTGTTCCACGCACACTGCGGTGACCCGGCCGAACTGACCATGGACGTCACCACGGACCGTCCCGCCGGGGCGAGCGCCCCCGCGCGTTCGGCCGCGTACGAGATGCGCTTCCTCCTCGGGGGCCAGGAGGTCGGCGAGGTGCGCATGGCGGTCGGCTACGTGTCGTCGGCGGCGTACTCCGTCATCCGGTCGAAGCGGCGCGGCAGCCCGCCCGTCTCGTCCGACGACGTCGCGGCCGTGCCGGCGACGGTCGACGCGCCGGACGTCGGGCGCGCCAGTGCCGTGAACGCCCTGCTGACCGAGCCGGTGCGGGACGGTGACGGCATCGTCGCCGGCGTACGGATCCCCACCGACAACCCCAGCATGTTCGACCACGCGCAGGACCACCTGCCGGGGATGGTGCTCACGGAGGCCGCGCGTCAGGCAGCCCTGCTCTGCGGCGCCCGGCTCCTCGGACAGCCCGCGGACGCCACCACGATGACCGGATTCGACCTCGCCTTCACCAGGTTCGCCGAACTCGACGCACTGACCACGGTGAGCGTCAGCCCCGGGCACGAGCGCGAGGGGATCCGCACCTTCCGGGTCGCCTTCCGGCAGAACGGTGAGGAGATCGTGTTCGGCACGGTCGAGACCGCGGCCGTGCCCGCCTCGCACCGGAGGGCCCGGTGAGCGCACGGGCGGCGGTGCTGGCCGGGCTCGGCGGCTGGCTGCCGCCGGTCAGGGTCACCAACGACGACCTCGCCCGGGAACTCGACACCAGCGACGAGTGGATCACCACCCGGACCGGGATCCGGCAGCGGTTCGTCGTCCCGCCGGGCCTGTCCACCTCGGGGGTGGCGGTCGAGGCGGGGGCGCGGGCGCTGGGTTCGGCCGGTGCCGACCGGGTGGACCTCCTCGTCCTCGCCACCAGCACCCCGGATCACCCGTGTCCGGCCACCGCGCCGGAGGTGGCCGGCCGGCTCGGTCTCGGCGAGATCCCCGCGTTCGACGTGGCCGCCGTGTGCACGGGGTTCGTGTACGCGCTGGCCACCGCGTCGAGCATGATCAGCGCGGGGGTGGCCGACAGCGCGCTGGTGATCGGCGCCGACACCTTCTCCACGATCCTCGCCCCCGAGGACCGCACGACCAGGGCGATCTTCGGGGACGGCGCGGGTGCCGTGGTGCTGCGCGCCGGTCACCCGGAGGAACACGGTGCGCTGCTCGGGTTCGACCTGGGCAGTGACGGCTCGCAGGCCGACCTGATCACCGTGCCGGGCGGCGGATCCGAGTACCGCTCGAAGGGACTCACCGAGCCCGGCGACGCGTTCTTCGCCATGCAGGGCCGTTCGGTGTTCCGCAACGCCGTGACCCGGATGAGCGAGTCGTCGCTGCGGCTCGCGCAACGCCTCGACTGGCCGGTCGAATCGGTGGACCGGCTCGTCGCCCACCAGGCGAACATCCGCATCCTGTCGGCGGTCGGCGCGCAACTCGGCCTGTCCGGCGAGAAGGTGGTCGCCAACCTCGACCGGGTCGGCAACACCGTCGCCGCCTCCATCCCGCTGGCCCTGACCGACGCGGTGGCCACGGGGTCGATCGTCCCCGGCCACCGGGTGCTGCTGTGCGGTTTCGGCGGAGGCCTCACCTGGGGGGCCGCGGCTCTGCGGTTCCCCGAACTGTCCGTCGAACCGCTGCCGTACCCCACCTCCGCCCCGGCCGAGCTCGCCCACGCGAGCTAGCCCGCCCGGCCCACGGCCCGCGTACGCCGGTCGCTCCATCCATCCGTAGACACCGGCACATCTGCAGACCCCGACACATCCGTAGACACCGACACATCCGTAGACACCGACGCACACAGAAGAAGGCAGAACCATGAGCGCGATCCACGAAAAGCTGACCGGTCTCCTCGTCACCCAGCTCGGCGTGCCCGCCGGGAAGGTCGAGGCGGGCATCTCCTACAAGGACCTCGGCCTCGACTCGCTCGCCCTGATCGAACTCACGATGATCATCAACAAGGAGCTGGGCACCGACCTCGGCGACGACCTCCTCCAGGGCGAGACGACGATCGCCGAGACCGTCGAGCTCATCGAGTCCCAGGGCGTGCCGGCGTGACCGACTCGTCCAAGGGGGCCGTGGCGATCACGGGTCTCGGACTCGTGACCCCGGCCGGCCTCGACGCGCGGACGAGCTGGGAGCGGGTGTGCTCCGGCCGGCCGACCGCCGCCCCCGATCCCGAACTCGCCGGTCTCCCGGTCGACTTCTCCTGCCGGGTGCCCGGCTTCGACGCCGGGGCGCTGCTCGGGCCCGCCGGCGCGTGGCGCCTGGACCGCTTCACACAGCTGGCGATCGTCGCCGCCCGCCAGGCGGTGGCCGACGCGGGTCTCGACCCGGAGAGCTGGGACGGCACCCGGGTCGGTGTCATCGTCGGCAACTCCCTCGGCGGCACGGCCACCTGGGAGGAGCAGCACCGCCGGTTCCTGCACGACGGGCCGAAGAGCGTCTCCCCGCTGACGGTCCCCATGGGGATGTCGAACATGGTCGCGGGCCATCTGGCCATCGACGTCAAGGCGTACGGGCCGAGCATGGTCACGGCCACCGCCTGCGCGTCCGGGAGCAACGCGATCGGCCTCGCCCGGGATCTGCTGCGGTCCGGCACCTGCGACGTGGTGCTCGCCGGAGGGGCCGAGGCCGCGCTGACACCCGCGACCATCACCGGCCTGACCCGGATGGGCGGCCTGTCGGGGCGGCGTGAGGACCCGGCCGCCGCGTCCCGGCCGTTCGACGCGGCGCGCGACGGCTTCGTCGCCGCCGAGGGCGCAGGGATCCTCGTGCTGGAGCGGCCCGAGGACGCGCGGGCGCGGGGTGCGCGCAGCTACGCCGACGTCGTGGGCTTCGGCTGGTCGTCCGACGCACACCACGCCACCGCGCCCGATCCGAGTGGTGCGGGCATGGAACGTGCCCTGCGCGCCGCACTCGCCGACGCGGGGGTCGGCGCGGGCGACGTGGACCACGTGAACGCGCACGGCACGTCCACCCCGCTCAACGACGTCACCGAAGGGCGCGTGCTGCGCCGGGTCCTCGGCGAGCGGGCGCTGGTCACGTCGACCAAGGGCGTCACCGGGCACACGCTGGCGGCAGCCGGCGCCGTCGAAGCCGCCTTCACCGCGCTGGCACTGCACCACCGGTCGGTCCCTCCGACGGCCAATCTCACCGAGCTCGATCCCGAGATCGACCTGAACATTCCGACGGGCTCGGCGGCCACGGCGGACCTCCAGGTCGCGGTGAGCACGTCGCTCGGATTCGGCGGGCACAACGCCGCACTCGTACTCGCGGCCGCCTGACAGGAAAGGGAGGAAAGAAATGCGCCTGAGGAATCTGGGCAACACGGGATCCAAAATCGGCAGCGTCGGCCTCGGGTGCATGGGCATGAGCTGGCTCTACCAGGAGTCCGCCCGGGACGACGAACGCTCCATCCGGGTCATCAACGAAGCACTCGACCTGGGCGGCAACCTGCTGGACACGGCCGACCTGTACGGGGCGGGCCACAACGAGACGCTGCTGGGCAGAGCCGTCGCGAGCCGCAGGGAGGAGGCCGTCGTCGCGACGAAGTTCGGCATCGTCCTGGACGACCTGAAGGCGCGCGAGGCCCACCGCGACAACTCCCCGGCGTATCTGCGCAGGGCGGTGGAGGCCAGCCTGCGGCGGCTGAACACCGACGTCATCGACCTGTACTACGTCCACCGCATCGACCCGGCCGTGCCGCTGGCGCAGACGTGGGGGGCCATGGCGGAACTCGTCGAACAGGGCAAGGTGCGCTGGCTCGGCCTGTCCGAGCCGACCGTGGCACAGGCCCGGGAGGCCCACGCGATCCACCCGGTGACCGCCGTGCAGTCCGAGCTGTCGCTGTGGACGCGCGATGCCCTGGAGGGTGAGGGGGGCGGTGTCGTCGGCTGGTGCGAGAGCGTGGGGGCGAGCTTCGTTCCGTTCGCTCCGCTGGGCCGCGGCTTCCTCACCGGGACGCTGCACGCGGACCAGTTCGAGGACACCGACTTCCGCGCGGCCAGCCCGCGTTTCCACCGCGCCGCGATGGAGGCCAACCAGCGCATCGTCGACGTGGTCCGTGAGGTGGCCGACCGCCGCGCGGTCACGCCCGCCCAGGTCGCCATCGCCTGGACGCTCACGCAGGGCGAGCGGGTGGTGCCGATCCCCGGCACGAAGAACTCCCGCTATCTGCGGGAGAACCTGGCCGCGGCGGAGGTCGACCTCACCGCGCAGGACCTGGCCGACCTGGACGCGCTGCCCCCGGCCCACGGAAGCAGGTACTGAGCCCATGAGCGCCACCACCCGACTCCCTGCGAGCGAGGAGGCGAGCGGCCCCGCGGGCCCGGTCCGGATCGCGTTCTTCGACGTCGACGAGACGCTCATCGGCCTCAAGAGCATGTTCGCCTTCCTGGAGTTCCACCTCGCCGACCTGGCGCGCTACCGGGCGGTCGCGGACGCCCTGACGCGTGCGGCACGCGACGGCGTGCCCCGCGAGGAGACCAACCGGGCCTACTACCGCGCGTACGCCGGGATGGAGCGGGCGGCGGTCGCCGAGAGCGGGCGGCGCTGGTTCGCCGGCGCGCACCGGCGCGCCGGGTTCTTCCACCGGGAAGCCGTGAGCGAACTGCGCCGGCTGAAGGGGGAGGGATACCGCGTCGCTCTGGTCTCCGGTTCCTTCCGGGCCTGCCTCGACCCCATCGCGGAGTACCTCGGCGCGGACCACGTGCTATGCAGCGAGCCCGAGGTGGTCGCCGGCCGCTACACGGGCGAGGTGCTCAGCACCGTCATCGGCGAGGGCAAGGCCGTGGCCGCCCGCGCCCTGATGGACCGTTCCGGGGCCCGTCCCGAGGCGTGCGCGGCCTACGGCGATCACGCCTCCGACCTGTCGCTCCTGTCCTGTGTGGGCCGGGCGGGGGTCGTCGGGGACGACCCGGTGCTCGTGGAGCACGCCGGCCGCCACGGCTGGACGAGGTTCCCCGCAGCCGCCGGGTCCGCAGCCGCAGCACAGGGGAGTGCGGCTGCGGACCCGGCCACCGGCCCGCCCGCCCCGGCCACCGGCCCGCCCGCCTCACGGGGAGCCTTCACGCCGTCACCACCATCCGCTCCATCCACCTCGAGCACGGAGGAACTCACCGATGCGACTCGGTAACGGGCTGGGAATCCGGGCCGTCACGACCTGGCTGCCGCAGACCGTCGAAACCGCCCAGGACGCCCTCACCCGCGGCAGGATCAGCGAGGAGGACCTGAGGAACACCGGTGTCCTCGAGGTCCCGGTGGCGGACACGGTCTCGGCACCGGACATGGCGGTGGCCGCCGCCCGGGACGCGCTCGCCGCCGCGGGCTGGGACGGGGCCGCCCTCGGCTTCACCACCCACGCCTGGATCCACCACCAGGGACACGACTTCTGGTCGCCCGCCCACTACGTGGCGCACCGCGTCGGCGCGGTGCGCGGGGTGCCGCTGGGCATCCAGGTGATGTGCAACGGCGGCGGAACCGCGCTCGAGGCGGCCGCCTCCCGGCTCCTGGCCGACCCCGCCACGGGCTCCGCACTCGTCACCACCGGCGACCGCTTCCCCGACGAGGGGTTCGACCGCTGGGCGGGCGACTACGGCGTCTTCTACGGCGACGGCGCCACCGCCCTCCTGCTGCACGAACGCGACGACAGCGTCGACGAGTTCACCCTGCTCGGGTTGTCCAGCGCCGCGGTCTCGGCGGCCGAGGGGCTGCACCGCGGCCGGGACGAGTTCACCCCGGCCGGCCGCTGGATCAGTGACCGGATCGACGTCAGGCGCACGAAGAAGGCGTACATCACCGACGCCGGCCTCGACGGCTTCTACAGCGGGGTGTCCACTGCGCTGCGCACCGTCGTCACGACCGCGCTGGACGAGGCCGGCCTCGACGTGGACGACCCGCGTATCAGCCTCCTCGCTCTGCCCCGGGTCGGCATCAAGGTCCGCCGGGAGACCTACCACCCGGCGGTCGAGGGCCTGACCAAGGCGCAGATCGTCGAACTGGGCGACCGCACCGGTCACTTGGGCGCCGGCGACATGGCGGCGAACCTGACGGCGATCCGGGAGCAGGAGCTGCTCGCGCCGGGCGACATCGCCCTCGCGATCTCGGCGGGCGGAGGCTTCGGCTTCACCTGCGCGGTCGTCGCCCGTCCCGCCCGCTGACCCCACCTCTTCGTCCTTCTCCGCATACCCCCATCACCCCCCCACGAAAGGGAAACGTTTCATGAGCACGGCTCGTCCGGACACCGCACGCGGTAATCCGACGCTGACTCTCGCCGCGGTGTGCCTCGCCGTCCTGGTGCTGCCCGCCTCGCTGACCGGCACCTCGGTCGCCCTGCCGGACATCAGCTCCACGCTCCACGTCGGGCTCGCGCCGCTCCAGTGGGTGGTCAACGCCTACAACCTCGCCTTCGCCTGCTTCATGCTGGGCTGCGGCTCGCTCGCGGACATCCTGGGCCGGCGCCGGATGTTCGCCGCCGGAACCGTGCTGTTCGCCCTGTCCAGCCTGGCCAGCGCGGTGACGTCGAGCATCGTCGTCCTCGACGTGGCCCGTGCGCTCGCCGGACTCGGGGCCGCCGCGGTGATGACGGCGGGCGCCGCGATGCTCGCCACGACCTTCCAGGGCGCCGCGCAGGCCCGTGCCTTCGCGGTCCTCGGCTCGTCGGCCGGTGCCGGTCTGGCGCTCGGCCCGTCGACCGCGGGTGCGCTCGTCAACGCCTTCGGCTGGCGTGCGGTGTTCGTGTCGCACCTGGTCGTCGCCGTAATCGTGCTGTTCGCGGTGCCGGCGATGCCCGAGTCGAGGAACCCCGCCGCGACCAAGGTCGACTGGGCCGGCACCACGACCTTCACGCTGTCGCTGTTCTGCCTGATGTTCGCCATCGTCCAGGGCCCCCAGCGGGGCTGGACCAGTGCTGCGACGCTGCTGCTGTTCGCCTCCGCGGCCGTGCTGATGGCCCTGTTCGTCGTCGCCGAACTGCGCCAGCGCCAGCCCATGTTCCAGCTGTCGCTGCTGGGGCAGGGCCGCTTCATGGCGGTGTCGCTGATTCCCGTCGCGCTCTCCTTCAGCTTCGTGTGCCTGCTGGTGCTGCTGCCGACGTACTTCACCTCGGCGGCGGGGATGAGCATCAACGCCTCGGGCGCCACGATGATGCTGCTCACCCTGCCCGTCCTGGTGGCGCCGCTCGTCGTCAGCAAGCTGGTCAAGAACGGTGTCTCCACCCGGCTCGTGCTCACCCTGAGCCTCGTCGTCGCCGCGCTGGGTGCCGGCTGGCTCACGCTGATCGCCCCGGACGTGTCGGTGGCCACGCTCGCCGGTCCGCTGCTGCTGCTCGGCATCTCGATGGGCATGACGGCCGGTCTGGTCGACGGCGTGGCGATCACCTCAGTGGAGCCCACCCAGGCGGGTGCCGCCGCGGGCATGTTCAACACGATGCGGCTGGCCGGTGAGGCGTTCGCCATCGCCGTGATGAGCGCCGTGCTGCTCAACTCGACGCGCTCGCACATCGCCGACGGCCTGCCCGGCGTGCCGGGGGCGCAGGGTGCCGACGCGGGCGCCCTGGCCGACCGCGTGATCAGCGGTGACCTGGCCGGAGCCGCCGGCACCGTCGCCGGCTCCGCACGCTCCGGCTTCCGTGCCCTGCTGACCGGCGGCTACACCGACGCTCTGCACCTGGTGCTGTGGGTGGTGGTCGCCATCTGTGCCGCGAGCGCCGTGCTGGTGGGCGTGATGCTGCGCGAGCCCGCCCAGCAGGCGGCACCCGCCGAGCCCGCCCCCGAGAAGGCCGCCGTATGAGCACCCCGGCGGATGCGCTGCCCGTCCTCGTCACCGGTGCGGGACCGGCCGGGCTGACCGCGGCGACCGAACTCCTCCGGCGTGGCGTACCGGTGCGCTGTGTGGACAAGGCCGACGGCCCCACCACCCTGTCCAAGGCGCTCGGCCTGTGGCCGCGGACCGTCGAACTGATCCACCGGGTCGGCGGAGAAGACCTGCTCGCCGCCCGCGCGCTGCCCCAGTCGCAGATGCGGTACTACTCGGACGGGAAGGTCATCGCCGACCTGCGCTACCGTCCCGAGACCCAGCCCCTGATCTGTCCGCAGCCGGACATCGAGGAGGTGCTGCGGGCCAACCTCGCCACCGTCGGGGGAGCCGTGGAGTGGGCGACCGAACTGCTCGGCTTCGAACAGCTCGGCGACCGGGTGCGGGCCAGACTGCGCGGCCCGGACGGCACCGAGCACGAGCAGGAGTACGCCTACCTGGTGGGAGCGGACGGGGCGAGCAGCACCGTCCGCGGGCACCTGGGCGTCGGCTTCGAGGGCTCCACGTACGAACTGCGCTTCGTGGTGGCCGACGTGAGGGTCGACACCCGTTTCGACCACCGTATGACGCACTACTTCTGCTCGCCGCGGGGCATCCTCGTGGCGTGCGGCCTGCCGGACGGACGCTGGCGTGTGTTCACCTCGGCGCCCCCCGGCGTCACCCGGGAGGACATCGACCTGGCGGCGGTGCAGCGGCTGGTCGACGAGCGCGGGCCGGGCGGCATCCGGCTGCGCGACCCCGACTGGATCAGCGTCTTCGACGTGCACGCCCGGCACGCCGAGACCACCCGGGTCGACCGGGTCTTCCTGATCGGGGACGCCGCGCACATCCACAGTCCGGCGGGCGGCCAGGGGCTCAACACCGGTGTCAACGACGCCCACAACCTGGCGTGGAAGCTCGCCCTCGTCTGGCACGGGCGCGGCGCGCGGCGGCTGCTGGACACGTATGCCGGCGAGCGCGGGGACGTGGCGCGCGCGGTGGTGCGCCAGGCCGACGTGCAGACCAGGCTGTGGCTGCTGCGCAAGCGGCACCAGGTCGTGCTGCGGGACAACGCGCTGCGGGTCGCCTCCGGCCTGCGCCTGTTCGACATCGCCTACATACCCTGGCTCGCCGGTCTGCGGACGAAGTACCGCGCCGACGCGGCGGCCGGGGGCAAGGTCGCCGGCTTCGTGCCCGGTGCGCTGGTGCCGAAGCCGCTGCGCGGCCGCCTCGACGACCTGCGCCACACGTTGATCGTCGCCGGGCAGCCGGACGAGGAGACGCGGGAGCTGACACGCTGGTGCGCGGACCGCCTCGGCGTCGTCCTCGACATCCGCTCCGTGGCCCACCGCGGCCGGCCGGCCCTGGTGCTGGCCCGCCCGGACGGCCACGTGGACATCACCGCCAGGGACGCCCGCGCGATGCGGGCCCGACTGACCGATCTGTTCCGGCCCCTGTTCGACAGCCGGCAGGACACACAAGAGAAAGTGAAGGCACACACGGCATGAGTCTCATTCCGGACAGCCACCGGGACCTGCTGGAACGGCCGCTCTTCGGTCACCTGGCCACGATCCGCCGGGCAGGCGGACCGCAGGTGAACCCGATGTGGTTCTCCTGGGACGGCGAGTACATCCGCTTCACCAACACCACCATCCGCTACAAGTACAAGAACATCACGGCGAACCCCCAGGTCGCGGTGTCGGTCAACGATCCCGAGCAGCCCTACCGCTACCTTGAGATCCGCGGCGAGGTGGTCCGCATCGACGACGACTCCTCGGCGGAGTTCTTCGCGCAGCTCGCCGAGCGGTACGGCATGAAGCTGGACGGCCCGCCGCCGGACGCCGCGCACCGCATCGTGTACGTGGTCAAGCCGACGGCGGTCAGCTACCAGTAGCGGCCCGGCCGCAGGCCGCCGGGTCAGCTCCCGGCAGCCTGCGCGGCCAGGAGGTCGGCGAGGGGGGCGGTGCGCGCACCGGACGCGGCGAGCCGGTCGAGGGCCTCGCGGTGCTGCGCCTCGCTCACGCTCGCGGTGGCGTCGGAGACGACGACCACGTCGTAGCCCAGGCGCACCGCCGTCGCGGCCGTGGCGGCGACCCCGTGTGCGGTGGACAGCCCGGCGACCACCACCTCGGTGACCCCCTCGCGGCGCAGGATGCCGTCGAGTTCGGTGCCCTCGAAGGCGTCCAGGCCGTTCTTGGTCACCACGTGGTCGCCGGTGCGCGGCGCGCAGGCCGGGACCAGCTGGTTGGGGGCGGCACCGATGCCGCCGTCGGCGCCGTCGGCGCGTACGTAACGGACGAGGACCACGGTCGAGGAGCCGGTGTCCGCGACATGCTCCCGCAGCCTTCCGCACACGTCGGCCACGGCGTCACCGCTGATCGGCTGCCACGGCATGTCGACGATCCACCGTTGCAGATCAATCAGGACAAGTGCCGTGCGGGCGCGGGTCATGTGTTCCCCCAGGGACGGATGATCGGCGGTCCCGAGGCACACTACCAAGGGGAAGTACAGCCCAGTGGAGAGGCCAATCACGACGCGGGACGGGCTGCGGCTGTGGACGGAGACGTTCGGCAGCCGCCGTGATCCGGCGGTGTTGCTGGTGATGGGCGGTACGGTGCCCGGCATCGTGTGGCCGGACGAACTGTGCCGACTGCTGGCAGCGGACGGCTACTTCGTGGTGCGCTACGACCACCGGGACACCGGCAGATCGGGCAAGTCCGTGGGGGAGTACGACCTTTCGGCGCCGGCCTCGGACGCCGCCGAGGTGATCACCGGGCTCGGGCTGGGCCGGGCGCATGTGGTGGGCCAGTCGTTCGGCGGCATGGTGGCCCAGCTGCTCGCCCTCGAACGGCCCGGACTCGTCCGGTCCCTGGTGCTGCTGTCCAGTTCCCCCGACGCCAACGGTGACGTGTCGCGCCCGCCGCGCACCGGACTGCCCGGTCCGGGCCCGGCGATGGTGGACCGGGTGGCCCGGCTCTCCGCGTCGCCGCCGCGCGGCCCCGAGGAGTTACTGGCCGCCGCGGTCGACGGCTGGCGGGTGCTGGTCGGCCCCGCCGTACCGTTCGACCGGGCCTACTGGGAGGACCTGGTCCGGCGTGTGATGTCCCGCGGGGAACTGCCCGACACCTCCGGGCGCCATCTGACGGCCCTGGACCGGACGCCCCCGCTCACCGACCGGCTCGCCGCCCTCGACGTGCCGACGCTGGTCGTGCACGGCGAGCAGGACCCTGTCTTCCCGCCGGAGCACGGTGAGGAACTGCGCCGGGTGATCCCCGGCGCGCGCCTGTGGCGCATCGCCGGCATGGGCCACATCTTTCCCCCGCACTGGTCGCCGGTGATCCGGGAGCTGATCGTCGACCACCTCCGCCGGTCCCACCCGTCGGACCACAGCGGCCGGCGCACGCGCCCCGCCTGATCCGGGTACGAAGGAGACTGTGATGCGCCGTCACCTGACGGGCCGGACCGCTTCCCTGCGTCCGCAGCCGAGAGCGCGGGTGGGCGCGGCGTCGGCCACCTGCTTCCCGTACGGCGGTGGCCGCCAGGCAGCGCCGCCCTGCGGGTCCGATGCCGACGCCGGTCTCCCGTACGCGCCTGCGGCCGGTGGGGTCGTGCCGCCGCCGCAGGAAGAGCCCGCACCACCGGACGGCGGCACCGCTCGGGCGGACGCGCAGCGGGACTTCCTGCGGGCACTGCGCACCCCGCGGCCTCTTTATCCGCGCGACGACCCGGCGTCGTCGGACCCGCTGACGACGGCGATCCGCTGGTTCACCGGAACGGGGTGAGCTGTGCGACGAACCTTCCGATTCGCCCACGCGCCGCGTCGCCGAGGAGTTCGCCGTGTGATCTTCCGAACAACCTGCGGTCACCGGGCTGTCACCGGTCTCCCTTATTCTGTCAACCGCACAACCCGACCAGACCCCTGAAGTGCGCATTTCCGCAATGATGCGGTGCGTGTGACGGGGGCGGTTGTGCACAGCCTACGGGGGAAGGCAAGAACCGCACATGGCAAGAACGGAATATGTCCCATCGCAGAGTGCTGCCCTGCACCGCGACGGGAACAACTTCGGGATTCTCGGACCGCTCTCAGCGTCAATAGCCGGCAATGAAAAGGTCATGGATTCCGGAAAACTCCGGGTCCTCCTGGCCGCCCTCCTGCTGCGGGCCGGAGCCGTGGTCGACAACGACCGCCTCGCCGACTGGCTGTGGGACGAGCGCAAGCCGTCGAACCCGCGCGGGGCGCTGCACACGTATGTACGCCGTCTGCGGCTGCTGCTCGGCGACGCGAGCCTGGTGGAGACCGTGGCCGGCGGCTACCGGATCGACCTGCGCGAAGACGAACTCGACCTGACGCGGTTCCGCCGCCTGGTCCTGACCGCGCAGCAGACGACGACGCCGGAGGAGCGGGCGCGGCTGCTGGGCGAGGCACTGAGCGTGTGGCGCGGGGCGCCGCTCGCCGACATCCCCTCGGACTCGTTGCGCCAGGACGAGGTCCCGGCACTCGAGGACGAGCGGCTCGGCGCCCTGGAGGCGTACTTCGAGTCGGAGCTGCTCCTCGGCAGGCACGCACAGCTCGTCAAGGAGCTGCGCACGGCCGCGATGGACAACCCGCTGCGGGAGAACTTCTGGAGCCTGCTGATGCTCGCCCTGTACCGCTCGGGGCGGCAGGCGGAGGCACTGGACGTCTACCAGCAGGCCCGCCGCGAACTGGTGGAGCAGCTCGGCATCGAGCCCGGCGAGCGGCTGCGCGCGCTGCACACCGGCATTCTCGAATCGGACCCCTCGCTGGCGGCGCCCGACGGGCCGCGCCCCGGCGTGGACCGGGTCGTCACCGTGCCCGCGCAACTGCCTCCGCTGGCCCTCGGGTTCGTCGGGCGTGACGACATCGGCGCCCGGGTCGAGGCGGCCCTGCCCCCGGCGCCGGACCGTACCGGGGTCCCCGTCGTGGTCCTGTCCGGGCCGCCCGGCGTGGGCAAGACGGCGCTGGCGGTGTGCCTCGGCCGGCGTGTGCGCGCCGCGTTCCCCGACGGGCAGCTCTATGTCAACCTGCGCGGCTACGAGCGGGGCGGGGCGTACGCGCCGCTCCCGCCGGACCAGGTGCTCTCGCAGTTCCTGCGCAGCCTCGGGGTGCCCGCGGACCAGATCCCGGTCGACTCGGTGGAGCAGGCGAACCTCTACCGCTCCAAGCTGACCGGGAAGAACGTCCTGGTGGTGCTGGACAACGCCTCCAGCGCCGAGCAGGTGCTCCCGCTCATCCCGGGCGACGCGGGATGCTCCGTACTGATCACCAGCAGACGGCAGCTGCGCTCCCTCGCGGTGACCCACGGCGCCCAGGTGATCGGCGTCGGCACGCTCAGCCCGCGGGAATCCGCCGAACTGGTCACCGGCATGGTGCGTCAGGCCGGTGTGTCCATCGGGCCGGACGTGGTCGACGAAGTGGCCGCGCTGTGCTCCTACCTGCCGCTCGCGCTGCGCATCGCCGCCGCCAACCTCATCAGCGCCCCGGGCGGGCAGACCGACGTGTACCTGGAGAGTCTGCGGCGGGGCAACCGCCTCGCCGCCCTCTCCGTCGACGGGGACACGGCGTCCGCCGTCTCCACGGCCATCGCCCTGTCCTACGACGCCATGACGCCGGACGACCGCGCCGTCTTCCGGCTCACCGGGCTGTTCCCCGGCTCCGACTTCACTCCCGCCGCCGTCTCGGTGCTCGCCGACATCAGCGAGGCGCAGGCGCGGTCCGGTCTGAGCCGGCTGGAGACCGCGAGCCTGCTGCAGCAGACCGCACCGGGCCGCTACCAGTTCCACGACCTGCTGCGTGAGTACGCGCAGGACCGCGCCCTGGAGGAGAACTCCGCGCAGGAGCGGGCCGAGGCGCTCCAGCGGCTCGGCGGGTGGTATCTCGCGGGCGCCTGCGCCGCCGCCGACGTGCTGTACTCGGAGTTCGTCCGGCTTGCCGATCCGGCCCGGCCCAGCGCGACGTTCGACGCGCCGCGATTCCGGGACGAGAGCCATGCGATGGCCTGGCTGCTGGCCGAGCGGCGCAACCTCATGGCGTGCGTGCGCCACTTCGGCACGCACGGCCCGCACCACCTCTCCTGGCGTCTGGCCGACGCGCTGCGCGGCTTCTTCTGGACGGGCAAGTACCGCACCGAGTGGGACGAGACGACCCGCATCGGCCTGTCCGCCGCCGAGTCCCTGGACGACGAGCCCGGCGTCGCGGCGATGCACCGCAGCCTCGCCAACCTGTACAACACCCTCGGCGACTACGAACGGGCCATCGCACACCAGGAGAAGAGCCTCGCGCTGCACGACCGGCTCGGCATGGCCGAGGAGGTCGCGGCCACGCTCAACAACATGAGCCTCGCCCACCTCAGCCTGGGCCGGGGCGCGCAGGCCGAACAGGCGGCGCGGCAAGCCCTCGACGTCTCGCACAGCATCCTCTCGCCCCGGCTGGAGGCCACCACCCAGGGCCTGCTGGGGTTCATCCACTGGACGCAGGGCGACATGGTCCGGGCCACCGAGTTCCTCACCGCGTCGCTGGCCACCGCCGGCACGCTCGGCCTGCACCACATCAACTCCTACAGCCTGCGCAACCTGGGGCTGGTACGCCAGGCCACCGGCGAGCTGTCCGAGGCGAGGTCCTGCTTCACGCGTGCGCTGAAGGCGTCCGAGTCCATCGACTCCTCCTACGACCGGAGCATCTCGCTGTACGGGCTCGCCCTGGTCGACCTGGACCTCGGCCGGCACGACAGCGCGCTCGAGTCCGCGCAGCGGGCGCTGAGTTCCTTCCAGGAGTGCGGCGACCGCACCTACGAGGTGCAGACGCTGTGCCTGCTGTCGGCCATCAGCGCGGGTCTCGACGCGCTGCCGGAGTCGGCCCGTTACGCGGGCAGGGCGCTCGAAGGGGCCCGGCAGATCCGTTACGTCGACGGGGAGGCGTACGCGCTGGCCCGCCTCGCGGTCATCGACCGGCTGCTGGGCGGCGACCAGGCCCACGGACACGCCGAGGCGGCCCGCTCGCTCGCCGAGACGAACGCCAACCGCGTCGCCCGGAGCAAGGTCCTGCTGGAACTGGCCCCGCTGTATCTGAGCCTGGGCGATCCGGACCGCGCCGAGGAGTGCGCGCAGCACGCGCTCGCGCTGTCCCGGCCGACCGCGCAGCGCCTGAACGTCGCCCGGGCCGAGCACGTCCTCGGCACGGTCGCCGCGCTCGGCGGCGACCACCCTCGGGCGGCCGCGTACTGGACCCGGGCTCTGGCGGTGTTCACCGAGATCGGCGCCGCCGAGGCCGACGACGTCCGCACCCGGCTCGACACCGGCCCGTCACCGGAGCCGGAGCACATCAGGACGACCAGGAAGACCGGGGCCGTATCGTGAGCACCCTTGCCCTCAGCACGACGACGCCGACTGACACCGGGCGGGGCGGGCTGCGCCGGGTGATCGTCGCCTCGGTCGGCAACGCCATGGAGTGGTTCGACTGGGGCGCGTTCGTGACGTTCGCCGCGTTGCTCGGCGCGCAGCTCCAACCGGCCGGTGACACGGCCACGAACGTCCTGCGGACGCTGTCGGTGTTCGCCGTCGGGTTCCTGTTCCGGCCGCTCGGCGGGGCGCTGATCGGCGCCTACTGCGACCGCCGCGGGCGCAGCGCCGCGCTGCGGCTGTCCCTGCTGATGATGGCGGGCGGCAGCCTGCTGATCGCCCTCGTCCCGCCCTACCGGTCCGTCGGCGTCCTGGCGCCGGTGCTGCTGGTGGTGGGCAGGGCCGTGCAGGGGCTGTCCGCGGGCGGCGAGGGCGCGGCGATGAGCACGTACGTCAGCGAGACCGCGCCGGCCGGGCGCCGCGGCCTGTACTCCAGCGCCATCTACGTCAGCACCACACTCGGTACGCTCGCGGCGACGCTGCTCGCGCTGGCGCTGCACGCCACGCTCACCCCCGCGCAGCTGGGCAGCTGGGGCTGGCGCGTGCCCTTCGCGCTCGGGGCGCTGCTGGCCCTGTACGGCTGGTATCTGCGCGGGCGGATGGAGGAGACGCCCGTCTACGGCGCGGTCCGGGAGCGACCGCGCAACCCGGCATGGCAGGCGGTGCGCAGGCACCCACGGGCTGCGGCCCGGGTGGTCGGCTTCACTCTGGGGGCGACCGTCGTCTACTACACCTTCGCCGCCTACCTTCCGCTGTACGCCCAGCTCAGGTACGGGATGTCGGCGAACGCCGCGCTGTGGGCCGGGGTAGCCGCCCAGGTGGTGTTCATGGCCGCGCTGCCCGTGCTCGGCATGGCCGCCGACCGGTTCGGGCGCCGTCCGCTGCTGCTGGTGTTCGGCTGCGGGTTCGTCTGTCTGTCGCCGCTGTTCATGGGGGTGCTGTCGGGCTCGGCCGTGCGGCTGTTCGCGGTGATGACGGCCGCGCTGCTGCTGTTCGGCTGCTATGCCGCGGCCGCGCCGGTGGCGACGCTCGAGATGTTCCCCACCGCCCTGCGCTCCAGCGGGGTCGGGCTGCCGTACGCGCTGACGGTGGCCCTCTTCGGCGGCAGCGCCCCCTATCTGATCCAGTACCTCGCCGCGCACGGTCACGCCGACTGGTACCGCTGGTACGTGGCCGCGCTGTGCCTGGTCAGCACCGTGTCGTTCGTCGGGTACCGCGAGACGAAGGACGTGGACCTGACGGCCGTCGGACGGACCTGACCGCTCCTCAGCCGCCGGTCCGCTCCCAGCCCCGCCGCTCCGGGCGCGGCCCCAGGCGGCGCGGGTCGCGGCTGCGGTAGACGACGTACGGCCGGAACAGGTACTGCACCGGCGCGCTGAACATGTGCACCAGCCGGGTGTACGGCACCAGCGCGATCAGCGCCATGCCGACCACCGCGTGCACCTGGTACAGCACCGGCACACCCTCCATCAGATGCGTCATCGGCTGGAGGGTGAACAGACTGCGCGCCCAGGGGCCGATCGTCGTGCGGTAGTCGTAGCCGTTCCCGGAGGCGTGGGTGAGCTTGGCGGCCATGCCGAGCCCGATCGCGGCCAGCAGCACAAGGTACATGAGCTTGTCGTTGACCGTGGTGGCCCGGAACACCGGCGCCTTGGTGCGCCGACGGTAGACGAGCTGGGCGATCCCGGCGACCGTCGCCACCCCGGCGGCGGTGCCGCCGTACAGCGACAGCAGGTGAGGAGCGGGTCGTCCAGCCGAACTTGTCGTAGCGGTGGCGCCAGTACAGGCCGGCCACCAGCAGGGCGAACGCGATGTAGGGCAGGGCGCCCCAGAGCAGGGTGGTCATCGGCGCACCTCGGTACGGGCGGGCGGCAGCGCGGCGCACACGGCGTCCAGGACGGCCGCGTACGGGGTGCCGAAGGCGGTGAGCCGCGCCCGGAGCTGCTCCAGCCCGTCGCGGTACTCGGTGAGCAGCCCGGTGTCGCCGGTGCGGGAGGTGAACTCCAGCACCGCGGGCAGGAAGTCCGGCAGCTCCTCGTCGGTGAACTCCAGGCCGTGCGCCCGGTACTGCTCCTTGAAGCGGACCAGCGACATCCCGCGGCGCCGGGTGTCGCCGTCGCGCCACCAGCTCAGGTACAGGCTGTGGCGGTTCTTCAGGTCGAACACCCGCACGTAGTGCGCGGCCAGCTCCTGCGGCTCGGTGACGGCCGCGTGGTCGGTGAACTCCCGCAGCTGCGGCGCCGCCTCGCGCAGCAGCGGCAGCCGGGCGAACAGGTCGTCGTCGGGATAGGTCAGGCAGAGCGCGGCCGCCTGGTACAGCACGGCGTCCGAGGGCATCAGGGTGCCTCCTTCGGGTGGGCCACCTCGGCTTCGTCGTCCGCGGTCTGCCTGCGGCGCAGCAGGTGGAAGTTCTCCACGGACACCAGCGGGAGCCTGCGGCGCCCGGAGTCGCCGCCGAACGGGCCGTCGCCGCCCATGCCGGGGCCGCCGTGGAACTCCAGCGAGCACTCACCTTCCAGCGGCACGAGCCCGTGCAGTTCACGCCGTGCGTGGAGTCGACGACCTTGTCGTGGCTCCACCGGTCCCGGTAGAAGGCGTCGGCCTCCCGGCCGCCGGTCAGCTCGAGGCTGTGCAGGTCCGGCGCGGGCTTGCCCGGCCGGAAGAACCGGCCGGCGCGCAGCAGGGCCGCTCCCGGCTCGGTCGGCGGTATGCGCGTGTCGGTCACGGGCCCTCCCTCGCTCACCTCAGGCTCGACGCTAGGGGCGGCCGGGTTCGGGCACCTGTCCAGCGCATCCGTACGGGTCAGCGGGACCGGTGGGCCTCGGGGAGGGGGGAGGCGGCGGACGTGCGCCGGTCAGGGCTTGCGGGCGACCCCCGCGTACACGGGCACGATGCCTTCCGCCTGGGCGGCGACGTCCACCGGCTCCGGGCGCCAGCCGGTCACCGGGATCACCCCCGGGCCCAGCAGTTCCAGCCCGTCGAAGAAGCGGGAGAACTCGGCGAGCGACCGCGGGAAGAACGGGGTGCCGCCGCGCCGGAAGTTCTCGGCGGCCTTCTCGATGGCCTCCGGGTTCAGGTCCGGGGTGACCTGGGACAGGATCAGATGGCTGCCGGGGGCGAGCGCGTCGACGTACCGCTCGACCAGGCCGTGGACGTCGTCCCCGTCCGGGTCGGCGCTCAGGTAGTGCGTGAGGGCGACCAGCGACAGCGCGACCGGCTGGTGAAGGTCCAGCGACTCGGCGGCCCGGGCGAGCAGGGCGTCCACGTCGCGGACGTCGGCGTGCACATAGTCCGTGGTGCCCTCCGGTGTGCCGCGCAGCAGCGCCTCGGCGTGCCGCAGCACGATCGGGTCGTTGTCCGCGTACACCACTTTTGCCCGCGGATCCACGCCCTGCGCGACCTGGTGCAGGTTGGGCTCGGTCGGGATGCCCGTGCCGATGTCCAGGAACTGGCGGACGCCCGCCTCGGCCGCCGTGCGCACCGCCCGGTGCATGAACCGGCGGTTGGCGCGGGCGCCGCGCACCACGGTGCCGTCGACGGCGAGGATCCGGCGGGCCAGTTCCTCGTCCACCGGGTAGTTGTCCTTGCCGCCCAGCCACCAGTCGTACACGCGGGCCGGGTGCGGCCTGCTCGTGTCGACGCGGGGCGCCGCGGTCTCGGATCCGCTCATGCGCGGGCCTCGCCTAGCTCAGTCGGTCACGGTGGTCCGCGAGGATCTTCTTCGTGCGCTCGGCCGACGCGGCGTGCGTCGTCAGATGGTCCAGCACCTCCAGGTGCACCGACACCTCCGAGCGCGAGTCCAGGTACAGCGCGCCGCTGAGGTACTCGGAGACCACCATGTCGGGCAGCTCCGGCTCCGCGAAGCGGAACAGCGAGAACGGCGCGTACGTCCCCGGGTGCGGGCCGGAGGCGAACTCGGCCACCTGCAGCGTGACTTTGTCGCGCTCGCCGAACTCCAGCAGCTTCTCCAGCTGCTCGCGCATGATCGCCGGGTCGTCGCCCACCGGGCGCAGCAGCACCGTCTCGTCCATGACCACCCACAGATGGGGCGCGTCCGGGCGCTCCAGCAGCCGCTGCCGCTCCATGCGCAGCGTCACATGCCGCTCCGTGGCCGCCGGGCTGCGCCGCCCGATCGTGCCGGACTCCAGCACGCCACGCGCGTAGCCCTCCGTCTGCAGCAGCCCCGGCACGAAGTGCGGCTCGTAGGAACGCATGAGCCTCGCCGCGCCCTCCAGGCTGACGAACAGACTGAACCAGTCCGGCAGCACGTCGTGGAAGCGCTGCCACCAGCCGGGCCGGTTGGCCTCCTCGGCCAGCGCCACGAACAGCGCGGCCTCCGCCGCACCGACGCCGTACGTCTCCAGCAGCACCTGCACGTACGGGATCTTCAGCGCGACCTCGGCCGTTTCCATCCGCCGCACGGTCGCCGGAGCCACCCGCAGCACCTGCGCGGCCTCCTCACGTTTGAGCCCGGCCGCCTCCCGCAGCTCCTGCAACCGCCTGCCGAGCACCACCTGGCCCACCGTGGGCGCGGGCCGCCGCTCGCTCACGCTGTCCTCCCCAAGTGCCGTGTCCCGTCAATCGCCCAGTGAATGAAGGTACTTCACGGTGGCGGGGTCGGCCGGGAGGAACGTCTCGATCGCCAGTTCGGCGACCGTGATGTCCATCGGCGTGTTGAACGTGGAGATCGACGAGATGAACGACAGCACCCGTCCCTCGTGCTCGATCCGCAGCGGCAGCGCGAAATACGGGTAGGGCTCCTCGGGCTCGGCGTCCGCCGCGGAATCCTCGGGCACCGGATAGGCCGCCACCTCCTCGTACAGCTCCCGCAGTTCCTCCGAGCGCTGCAGCGCGATCTGCCGTTCCATCTGCGCCAGCAGATGGCCGCGCCACTCGCGCAGATTCCGGATGCGCGGCGCCATGCCCCGCGGGTGCAGCGTCAACCGCATCGCGTTCAACGGCGGTTCGAGCAACTGCTCCTCCACCCCGTCCAGGAACATCATGATGCCCCGGTTCGCCGCCTGAACCGTGTACAGCCCGTCCACCACCAGTGCCGGATACGGCTCGTAGCCCTGGATCAGCCGCTCCATGCCGTCCCGCAGCGCACCGAGCGCCGGGTCGTCCAGCGGGGTCTGCCGGTAGCGCGGGGCGTAACCGGCCGCCAGCAGCAGCGCGTTGATCTCCCGCACCGGCACCTCCAGGTGCTCGGCCAGCCGCAGCACCATCTCCTCGCTCGGCCGCGACCGGCCCGTCTCGATGAAGGAGATGTGCCGGGCGGAGGAGTCGGCGCGCAGCGCCAGCTCCAGCTGGCTGACCCGCCGCCGCACCCGCCAGGCCCGCAGCAACGGGCCGACGCCCTGGCCGGCGGGGGCGGTGGGGGAAGCGGGGGTGCCGGACGCGACAGTGGTCATGGGCACGACCGTAGTCGAGGTGGGCACCGCTCGCGGCGTCGCGGTGCCGTCCTGCGCCCGCGCCGCGCCGGCTCGCCGCAGACACCTCACGGCGTCGCCGGTGCCCCGGCGGCCGGATCCGGGCCCCGGGGCACCGGACTACCGCGTCGACCAGCGCTCTCAGCGCCGCGTTGTGGCAGGCTGGACGCGTACCGCGACACCGCTGAAGGGAGCCCGGCATGGCCGTCGAACCGCTGTCGCAGAAGGAGATCGAGGACCGGCTGGCCGAGCTGCCGGGCTGGTCCCTGGACGGAGACCGCCTCGCCCGCTCCTACCGGCTGGCCTCCCACTTCGCGGCGACCGCGATGGTCATCCACATCGCCCAGGTGCAGGAAGAGCTGAACCACCACTCCGACCTGACCCTCGGCTACAACACCGTCTCCCTCACGGTCAGCACGCACAGCGCCGGCGGTGCGCTCACCGCGCTCGACTTCGAGCTGGCACGCCGCGTCCAGGATCTCGCCCCCGGTCACGGGGCCGACTGACCGGCACACACGCGGACGAGGGGGAGCGGACGGTGCTGGACTACGACAAGGAAGCCGAGCGCTACGACGCCCTGCGCGGCGGCGAACCCCGGGCGGCCGCGGCGGCGGACGCCGTGCTGAGCCTCGTACCGCCGACCGCGCGGCGGATGCTCGACGCCGCCTGCGGCACCGGCATCGTCACCCGGCGGCTGTCCGCCGCCCGCCCCGGTCTCGCCGTCACCGGCGCCGACCTGGCGCAGACCATGACCCGGCACGCCGCCGGCCGCCTGCCCGGCGCCGTCGTCCGCGCCGACACACGCCGCCTGCCCTTCGCGCGCGCCGCGTTCGACGCGGTCACCAGCGTGTGGCTGCTGCACCTGCTGGACACCCCCGAGGACGTGCGTGCCGCCGTCGCCGAGTGCGCCCGCGTCCTCGCGCCCGGCGGGGTGTACGTCACCACGGTCGACAAGGCGGCAGCGCACAACGTGGGCAGCGACATCGACGCCGTCCTCGCCTCCCGCCCGCCGAGCGAGGCCCGGGACGCCGCCGGCCTCGTCGAGAAGTACGCGACCGAACACGGCCTGGTCCCGGCCGGCGAGGCACGCTTCACCGGCCGCGGTCAGGGGCGCAGTCCGCGGCGTACGATCGCCGACCTGCGCCGCGGCTGGTTCGTCACCCTGCCGCCCGGCCGGCCGGTCACCGAGCAGTACGCTGCCCGGCTGGCCGAGCTACCGGACCAGGACCGGCCCCGCCCGGACCCGCGGTTCACGCTGCGGGCCTTTCGCAGGCCGGTGTAGACCGGGGCAGCCTTCCCTTCGCCGACGGCGACCGGTGGCACCTGTCCGCTCCCCCTCAGGAGGGCGGCCCGTATGGACCACCCGCACCCGCGCCCCGGCACCGCGGACGCCGTACCGCAGCCGTCCTGGCCGCGCCGACCGCCGCGGTGGGCTCCAGGTCGATCCGGACGTTCTTCCAGGTAGGCGGCCTGCGCCTTCGGCGCGTCGGCGGCGAGCGCGGGGGGAGCGCCGGCCGGCAGCCCGGCGGCGAGGGCCAGAACGGCCCTCCAGGTACGGGTTCTTCGCACGGTGGGGGTTCCTTCCTGCGAAACGAGGACACGGGAGCCGGGCGGCCCCCCAGGAGGGTGGGGCCGCCCGGCGTGTACGCGGAGAGCGGGGACTATTCGAGGAGCTCCGCGTACGAACCCATGGCGAGTGCGATGTCCGCCTGGGCCCAGAACCGGTGGTACGTGAACACGGGCGCCGCGCCGCCCTTCAGATAGGCCTCGATCTTCGACCACGCCGGGTCGTTCTTGTAGAAGGACCGCAGCGAGGCGAACGTCGAGGACGAGTTGATCGCGTCACCGTTCGGCATCGTGCCGCTCCAGCCGCTCGGCACGTACACGCTGTCGTTGAAGCGGCTGTAGTCGGCGCGGGTCTCCGGGACGGCCACGCCGAGGGCGTCCTGGTAGTTCTTCCACATGCCGTCCAGCAGCGCCTTGGCCGTCGACTTCGCCTGCGCGTCACCGGACTTGGCGGCGTAGTACGTCAGGGTCTTGGCGTACGCGGCGGCGACACCGACGTCATTGGTGTAGTCGGCGACGGTGACGTGAAGTCCCGCGTTGGCGCCGGGACTCGACGCGTTCCAGGTGTCCGGCTGTCCGGTCCACTGGAGCGTGGAGGGGATGAGGTACGTGCCGTCCGGGTTGACCGTGGTCTTGGACAGCGCCCACTTCACCCACTTGTCGAGGACGGTCTTCGCGGCCGCGCTCCCCGTCTGCTGGTAGTACTCGGCGACACGCTCCATCGACCACGCCTGGAAGCCGAACCACTGGTTGGACGGCGGGTCGTGGTAGACGGGCGCCGGGTCGTAGTACATGCCGTAGAAGCTCGACGTGCCGGCCGGCGGTGTGGCGTACCGGCCCGCCCAGCTGTTGGTCGCGCCGCCCGCGATGCCGCCCTCCGAGGACTGCAGCCAGCGGTAGAACTCCAGCTGCCGGTCGAGGGACTTGGCCCAGTCGGTCGCGCCCGTGGCCGACTTGGGCTTCAGGTCGGCGTAGGAGCTGAGCGCGTACGCGGCGAGGGGGTTCTGGTAGCCGCCGTGGACGTGGCTGGAGCCGATGCGCCAGGCCCAGCCGGCCGAGGTGTCGGTGGCGCCACCCCAGGCGTAGTACCAGGACAGCAGGTAGTGCGAGGCGTCCTTGCCGGTGCCGGCCGGGCAGGCGGACGGACCGACGCAGTTGCCGATCTTCTTGAAGTACTTGTCGTACATGGCGTAGCGCAGGTAGTCGCCCATCTTGGCGGCCTTGGCGACCGTGCCGGACACCGCCGTGCCCTTGCCCTGCTGCTTGGCCCACACGTCCGCCCAGTAGGCGGCCTGCACCGCACGCGCGTCGGCGTCCGGGGCGTCGGTGTACTTCCACTGCTTGGCGTAGGAGGCGTCCCCGGTGAACAGGTCCAGGTAGCCGTTCCTGCCGCCGTACTTGAAGGCGTCACAGGTGGGCTGCGGGACGGTTTCCCAGACCGACTCCTGGGGGCCGCGCTGGAAGGTGTTGATGTACGACGGCCCGGTCGCCGTCGGTCCGGCCTCGCACTTGCCGGGCTCGTTGCCGTAGCCGTAGACGTTGTCGACGTCCTGGATCCAGTGCATGCCGTAGACGTCGTCCGTGCCGTAGGCGCTCTTCAGTTCGCCGGCGATCGGGTCCGAGCCGACCGGCACCGAGGTGTCCAGCTTGGCCGGGTACTCGTTCGGGGTGTCGTACTCGGGGGCGTAGGTGGCCGGCTTGGAGGCGTTGTAGGAGGAGTTGGCCGGCTGGTCGGCGTGGGTGGGGATCATGTACTTCTCCATGATGTCCCAGGCGCCGTTGAACTTGGACCAGTCGCCCGTCACCTTGCCGTACATCGCCTGGAGCCACAGCAGGTAGCTGTACGCCTCGGACGTCGTCTCGTGTCCCTGATCGGGTGCCTCGACGATCAGTGTCTCGACCGAGTGGTAGGGGATGCCCTCGGGCGAGAAGTAGCCGTTCGCCGGGTTGGTGATCTTCCCGTACAGGTCCAGGAAGCGGGCGTCGTACTCCTTGGCCGCGGCGATCTGTGTGACCGTCACCGACGCCTTCGCGAGCCCCGGTGCGGTCGACTCGAAGGCCGCCGCGCCGGTCCCGGAGGCGTCCGCGGCGATCGTCACCTTCTGCGGGGTCGACCAGTCGGCCGGGGTGAAGGTGAGCGAGGCGCCGCCGGTGACGCCCAGGCCGGTGTTGCCGCTCGCCCGCGCGGTGGTCACGGTGACGTTCCCGCTGGGCCGGGTCGACAGCTTGACCTCGTACGAGGCCGTCCTGCCCTGCTGCACCGCCAGCTGGTTGGTGGAGGCGACCACGGACGGTCCGGCGGCTACCGTGATGCCGACCGGTGTGGAGGACGCCGACGCGCCGAGGCTGTCGTACGCCTTCGCCACCAGGGAATGACTGCCCACGGTCAAGCCGGAGGCCGAGAGAGCGTACGGTGCCGTCGTGTCCGTGCCCAGCAGCGTGGCGTCGTCGTAGAACTCCACCTTGCTGATCGACGCGCTGTCCGCCGCGGCCGCGGTCGCCGCGAGGGGGACGGCGTCCCCTTGCGTGTAGACCGCGCCCGCGGCCGGGCTGGTCAGCACGGTGACCGGTGGCTGGTGCGCGCCGGTGCAGGGTGTGCCGTTGATCCCGAAGGACGTGGGCGCGGTGTTGGTGCCGCTGTAGGTGAACTGGGCACCGGTGCCGACGGCCGCTCCGGCGGCGATCGTGGCGTTGTACGAGGCGTTCTTGACGGTGACCGTCTGGCCGGACTGGCTCCAGGTGCCGTTCCAGCCGTTGCTGAGCTTCTGGTTGCCCGAGTAGGCGTAGGTCAGGGTCCAGCCGTCGACGGCGTCGGTGCCGCGGTTGGTGAGGGTCAGGTCGGCGGTGAAACCGGAACCCCAGTCGTTGGTCTTGTAGTCGACGCTGCACTGGAGCGCTGCGGCGTGCGCGGTCGTCGCGCCGCTCGCCAGCATCGACAGGGGCAGCACCAGGGCTGCCGCGGCGGCGGTCCACAGCCGTCGTACGGCGGCTCCGCGTGTGCGGGGTGGGGGATGCATGGTGCTGGTTCCTCCTTGCGGCTCGGGGTGTGCGGGCTCGGAGAAGTCAAGGCTTGAACCAGTGGGAGCGCTCCCATAGTGGGGACGCGGTGACGGAGGGTCAAGACGCTTGAAGAGTCGAAAAGATTCGACGGGGGCGACTTCGGAAAAATTCTGCGCCCCCTCTGTTCATCCCGGTCCCCCGGGCGCTACTTTCCTCCGCACCAGTGGGAGCGGTTCCATCCAGTCGGCGCGTGTGCCCCACGCACCCGAACTGCAAGGAGTCGCTCGATGAGACACCCCCCGCGTTCAGGACTTTTAGCAGTCGCCGGCGCGATCGCCCTGCTCACCGCCGCGATCGTGCCGGTCGTCACCGCACAGGCCGCCGCACCCGCGTGCACGGTGGAGTACTCCGTCACCGGGCAGTGGGACACCGGCTTCCAGGGCGCCGTTAAGATCACCAACAACGCGGCCGCGCTGAGCAGTTGGCGGCTGACCTTCGACTTCCCCGGCGGTCAGAAGGTCAACCAGGGCTGGAACGCCCAGTGGTCACAGTCCGGCACGACCGTCACCGCGGCCAACGAGAGCTGGAACGGCGCGCTCGCCACCGGCGCGAGCGTGAGCGCCGGCTTCCTCGGCTCGTTCTCCGGCACCAACGCCGTACCGGCCGTCTTCAAGCTCAACGGCACCACCTGCAACGCCGACACCCGCCCGACCCCGGACCCGACCGATCCGGGGCCCACCGACCCGCCGCCCTCCGGCGGCCCGGCACCCGCTCTGCACGTCCAGGGCAGCAAACTCGTCGACGCCGACGGCAGGACCCGCCGGCTGCTCGGCGTGAACCGCTCCGGCGGCGAGTTCATGTGCGTCCAGGGCTACGGCATCTGGGACGGCCCGGTCGACGACGCCGCGATCCAGGCGATCGCCGACTGGAAGGCCGACGCGGTCCGCATCCCCCTCAACGAGGAGTGCTGGCTCGGCTTGTCCGACGTCAAACCCGAGTACGCGGGCGCCCGCTACATCAGCGCCGTGAAGGAGCTGGTGGCCCGCGTCGAGGCACACGGCATGACCCCGATCGTCGAACTGCACTGGACCTACGGGCAGTACACCGGCAACTCGGCGGGCTGCTCCGACGTGCACGCCACCTGCCAGAAGCCGATGCCGGACGCGCAGTACAGCCCGTCGTTCTGGTCGTCGGTCGCGAACACCTTCAAGGGCGACCAGGCCGTCGTCTTCGACCTGTTCAACGAGCCCTACCCGGACCGCGCCACCTCCACCACCGCCCAGGCCTGGCAGTGCTGGCGGGACGGCGGCACCTGCCCGGGGATCGGCTATGAGGTCGCCGGCATGCAGGACCTGGTCGACGCGGTGCGCGCCACCGGAGCCAGGAACGTGCTCATGCTGGGCGGCCTGGCCTACTCCAACGACCTGAGCCAGTGGCCGGCGTACAGGCCCACCGACCCGGCGGGCAATCTCGCCGCCGCGTACCACGGGTACAACTTCAACACCTGCTCCAGCGAGAGCTGCTGGAACTCCACGCTCGCCCCGGTCGCCGCCCAAGTCCCCCTGGTGGCGGGCGAGATCGGCGAGAACACCTGCGGCCACTCCTTCGTCGACCGGGTCATGAAGTGGTTCGACGACCACGGGCTGTCCTACCTCGGCTGGACCTGGAACACCTGGGACTGCTCCTCCGGCCCCTCGCTCATCTCCGCCTACGACGGCACCCCCACCGCGTACGGCGCCGGTCTGCGCGACCACCTGCGCACCCTCAACCCCCTCACCTAGAAGGACCCCCCATGAGCCGTACAAGACTTGCCCTGATCTCCGCCCTGGCGCTGACCGCCGGGTCCGGTGCGGCCGCCCTCACGGCCGTCCCCGCCGGGGCCGCGGCCGCAGCGCCCGCGTGCACCGTCGGCTACACGGTGCAGAACCAGTGGGACACCGGTTTCACCGCCGCCGTCACCGTCACCAACAACGGTGCCGCCAAGGCGAGCTGGTCGCTGAAGTGGACCTACGCCGGCAACCAGAAGATCGGCAACGCCTGGAACGCGAAGGTCACCCAGTCCGGCACCGCCGTCACCGCCGCCAACGAGTCCTACAACGGGTCACTGCCCACCGGCGGTTCGGCGAGCTTCGGCTTCCAGGCCTCCTACAGCGGTGGCAACGCGGTCCCGGCCACGTTCACCCTCGACGGCGTCACCTGCAACGTCGACGGTGGCGGAACCCCCACGCCCACGCCCACCGACCCGACCCCCACGCCCACCGACCCGACGCCCGATCCCACCGGCCGGGTGGACAACCCCTACAGCGGGGCCAAGGTGTACGTGAACCCCGAGTGGTCAGCGCTGGCCGCCGCCGAACCGGGCGGCAGCCGCATCGCCAACCAGCCCACCTACGTCTGGCTCGACCGGATCGCCGCGATCAACGGCGTGAACGGCGGCATGGGCCTGCGCGCCCACCTCGACGAGGCCCTCAAGCAGAAGGGCTCCGGCCAGCTCGTCGTCCAGTTGGTCATCTACGACCTGCCCGGCCGTGACTGCGCCGCCCTCGCCTCCAACGGCGAGCTGGGCCCGAACGACATCGACAAGTACAAGACCCAGTACATCGACCCGATCGCCTCGATCCTGTCCGACCCGAAGTACGCGGGCCTGCGCATCGCCACCGTCATCGAACCCGACTCGCTGCCCAACCTGGTCACCAACGCCGGCGGCACCAGCACCACCACCGACGCCTGCGTGACCATGAAGTCCAACGGCAACTACGAAAAGGGCGTCGGCTACGCCCTCGACAAGCTCGGCGCCGTCCCGAACGTCTACAACTACATCGACGCCGGTCACCACGGCTGGCTCGGCTGGGACACCAACCTGAATCCGTCGGTCCAGGAGTTCTACAAGGTCGCCACCAGCAACGGCGCCGGCGTGAACGACGTGGCCGGCTTCATCGTCAACACGGCCAACTACAGCCCCACCAAGGAGCCGTACCTCAAGGTCACCGACACGGTGAACGGCCAGACCGTGCGCCAGTCCAAGTGGGTCGACTGGAACCAGTACGTGGACGAGCAGTCCTTCGCCCAGGCGCTGCGCGACAAGCTCGTCGCAGCCGGGTTCAACTCCGGTCTCGGCATGCTGATCGACACCTCCCGCAACGGCTGGGGCGGCACCGCGCGCCCGGCCGGACCCGGCCCGCTGACCTCCGTCGACGACTATGTCAACGGCGGCCGCACCGACCGGCGCATCCACGTCGGCAACTGGTGCAACCAGAGCGGCGCCGGCCTCGGCGAACGGCCCACCGCGGCGCCCGCCGCCGGGATCGACGCCTATGTGTGGGTCAAGCCGCCGGGGGAGTCGGACGGGTCCAGCTCCGCCGTCGCCAACGACGAGGGCAAGGGCTTCGACCGGATGTGCGACCCGACCTACGGAGGCAACGCGCGCAACGGCAACAACCCGACGAGCGCGCTGCCGAACGCGCCGCTGGCCGGGCACTGGTTCTCCGCCCAGTTCCAGCAGCTGATGCAGAACGCCTACCCGCCGCTGCCGTAGCGCGGTGAGCGACCGCTCGGGGCCGGCAGTGGGGAGCCGGCCTCGAGCGCGACCGCCGGGGTCAGGGCTCCTGGCCCAGGCCCCGGCGGATCGCAACTCGACGGCCGGGCAGTCGCCGTCCGGCCGCCGGCGTCACCGGCTCCGCGGGGTGCAGCGGCGGCTGCGCCAAAGCGTGGGCGGGAGCCGTGGTGCGGCCGGGCGGCGTGCATCCAGGAACGGACGGCACAGGCCGCAGCAACCCTCTTCAGCACTCTCGCCGCCGCCGCCCCGCAGGCAGACGTTGCCCGGCCGCCCGGCCGCGGACACCACCGGGCGGTGCGCCGGGGCCGCGTCCACCTGCGGGCCCAGCTCCAGGAAGGAGGCGCCGGCCTCGCCGTACGACTCGAGGACCGCCGATACGTCGAGGTGCGCGCCGACCCTGATCCGGGTCGGCGCGTGAGCCTCGGTGATCTCGCTGAAGGCCGTGGCCCGTTTCCCGCCACGGCAGCCGCGCGCGTGTGTTTTTGCCGTCCCGGCAACAGTACTGGCCGCCGCGCGGTGCGTCGGCGCACGCTGGCGGCATCCGGACGAGAGGCTGACCACCATGGCACACGAGCACCACCACCCTGCGCACGGCCACGGCCACGGCCACGGACACGACCACGGCACCGACATCGACTGGGCCGAGATGGCGGCGTACCTGGAGTCGGAGGCCGAGCTGTTCACGCCCCTGTACGAGCGGGCGCTGGCCTGGCTGGGGAAAGAGGTGACCGAGCCGGGGCTGATCGTCGACGCGGGCAGCGGGCCCGGTGTGGTGTCGTGTCTGTTCGCCGAGGCGTTCCCGGGCGCGCGGGTGCTGGCCGCGGACGGCTCGGCACCGCTGCTGGAGCGGGCCCGTGCGCGCGCCGAGCGCACCGGCGTCGCCGACCGCTTCGCGACCCTGGCGGGAGACCTGCCCGAGGCCCTGGACGAACTCGACTACCCCGCCGACCTGCTGTGGGCCAGCCGGAGCCTGCACCACCTCGGCGACCAGCGCGCCGCCCTCACCGCCTTCGCCGAGCGGCTGGCTCCCGGCGGCACGCTGGCCCTCCTGGAGGGCGGGCTGCCGGCCCGCCACCTGCCCCGCGACATCGGCTTCGGCCGCCCCGGTCTGCAGGCCCGACTGGACGCACTGCAGGAGGACCGTTTCGCCCGTATGCGCGCCGAGCTGCCCGGGAGCGTCGCCGTGACCGAGAACTGGGCGGAGCTGCTCACCGCGGCCGGCCTGAAGCACACCCGCACCCGCACCTTCCTGCTCGACATCCCGGCCCCCGTGCCCGACCGGGCCCGCGCCCATGTCGTCACCTTCCTGGGCCGGCAGCGGGAGAACTTCGGCGACGACCTGGACGCGGAGGACCGCGCCACCCTGGACCGCCTCCTCGACCCCGGTGACCCGGCGAGCGTCCACCACCGCCCGGACGTGTTCGTCCTCGCCGCGCACACGGTCCACACGGCGGTCCGGCCGTACTGACCGGCCGTCCTTGACATCGAGTGCGCTCCAACTGATGAACTCCCGTTCGTTCACCACGCGAACGACATCTCAGGGGGCTTGTCATGACCGACTCTCCGGTCGCACTCATCACCGGTGGGGGCAGCGGCATCGGCGCGGCCGTCGCGCGGCAGCTGCTGGACGACGGGTGGCGGGTGACCGTCACCGGACGCGGGGAGCAGCGGTTGCGGGACTTCGCCGCCGGGCTCGGGGACCCCGAGGGGCTGCTGACGGTCGCCGGCAGCGCCGCCGAGTACGCCGACGTCCAGGACGCCGTCGCGCGCACGCTGAAGGCGTACGGCCGGCTCGACACCGTCGTCGCCAACGCCGGTTTCGCCACCCACGACACCGTCGCCGAGGGCGATCCGGCGCTCTGGCCGGAGATGGTGCTGACCAATGTGCTCGGTCCGGCGCTGCTCATCCGGGCTTCCGTCGACGCCCTCAAGGAGACGCGGGGCCGGATCGTGCTGCTCGGCAGCGTCGCAGGGTTCGTCCACGGTCCGGGCAACCTGTACGGGGCGACGAAGTGGGCGGTGACCGGGCTCGCGGAGAACACCCGGCGCCAGGTCACCGAGCACGGTGTCGGGGTCACGCTGGTGGCGCCGGGCCGGGTGGAGACGCCGTTCTGGGACTCCTACGGCAGCCTGCCGCCCGGCCACCTGCTCACCGCCGACCAGATCGCCGACTCGGTCGTCTGGGCGATCCGCCGGCCGGACGGTGTCGACGTCAACACCGTCGTCGTACGGCCCATCGGGCAGCCCGTGTGACGTCCCGCGTCAGTTGTTCCTCAGGAACTCCCGGGCCAGCTGCTCGCCGAGAAGCACGGCCGCCGCGTGGCTCTCCAGCGGCGTGACCTCGGAGTCCGTGAACAGGATGTACGTCACCGGGGCGTCGGTGCCGCCGCGTTCCGGGTCGGGGTCGAGGCCCAGGGCCGCTGCGGTGGCGTACGACGCCTCCCCGATGATCTGCTTCGGGCCCACGTCGCCGACGACCGCGTACTCGACCTGGTCGTCGTGGATCACCGCCGCCACGCCACCGCCCCGCACGCCCGCCGCGCGGTAGTCCCAGAGGTCGCTCGCGCCGGGCACGACGACGAACGGCAGCCGGTCGGCACGCAGCGGCTTGCCGTTGGACTGGTGGAAGGCGGTGTCGTCCTGGAACGACGGGTCGGTGGCCCTGCTGCACCGGGCGCTGGGGCGGCCGTCGCAGTCGATGTCCATGTCGGCGGTGAAGAACACCGCGCCCTTCGCCCCGCACACCGGGACGGCGGGGGCCCTGTCCTGGTCGGTGCGGTACAGGCCGTGCGACACCTGCTTGCAGGAGCGCACCTTGGTGAGCAGATCGGCGGCGGTCACGGAGCCCTCGTGGGCGAGGACGCGTGCTGTGGAGCCCTCGTGGGCGAAGGCCGCGCCGGAACCGCGGTCGGCGAGCGCCGGGAGGACACCGGCGGCGAGAACGGCGGCCGCCACCGCCCGCAGGGCGAGACGGCGGGATCGGGTACGCGCTGGGGGAAACGAGTGCACGGGTCAGGGACGCTAGCCCGGGTGCCGCCCCGCGCGGACGCGCCACGCCGCCCCGGGACGGCGTGGCGCGGGGCGGCGTGGTGATCGGGTGACGATCGGGAGGGATGATCGTCCGACCGGGTGACGCTCAGACCACGTCGAACGTCGCCGGGTCCGGGCCGAGGCGCCGGTCCTCGTTGAGCGCGCTGATCGCGGCGAGGTCCTCGTCGTCCAGGCTGAAGTCGAACACCTCGATGTTCTCCTTGATCCGCGACGGCGTCACGGACTTCGGGATCACGACGTTGCCGAGCTGGAGGTGCCAGCGCAGCACCACCTGGGCGGGGGTGCGGCCGTGCTTCTGGGCGATCGCGACGATCGCCGGGATCTCCAGGATGCCCTTGCCCGAGCCGAGCGGCGACCAGGCCTCGGTGGCGATGCCCTGCTCGGCGTGGTACTCGCGGGCGGAATGCTGCTGGAGGTGCGGGTGCAGCTCGATCTGGTTGACCGCCGGGATCACCGAGGTCTCGGCGATGAGCCGCTCCAGGTGGGGCTGCAGGAAGTTGGAGACGCCGATCGCGCGGGCGCGGCCGTCGGCGTACAGCTTCTCGAACGCCTTGTAGGTGTCGACGTAGGCGTCCTTGGACGGCAGCGGCCAGTGGATCAGGTAGAGGTCCACGTAGTCCAGGCCGAGCTTGGCGAGCGAGGTGTCGAACGCGCGCAGCGTCGAGTCGTAGCCCTGCTCGCTGTTCCAGAGCTTGGTGGTGACGAAGACGTCCTCACGGGGCAGACCGGAGGCGGCGATGGCCTTGCCGGTGCCTTCCTCGTTGCCGTAGATCGCCGCCGTGTCGATGCTGCGGTACCCGGCCTCCAGGGCGGTGGCGACGGCCCGCTCGGCCTCGTCGTCCGGCACCTGCCAGACGCCGAATCCCAGCTGGGGCATCTCGATGCCGTTGTTGAGGGTGATCGGGGGGACCTTGCTGCTCACGAGCTCTTGATCCTTCGGTTGTCCGTCAGGTGGTACGGACATCGTCAACGATCAGAGGCCGTGATGCATTCCTGACCGCGAAATCCGTCGCCTGCCGTGCGACGGTTCACACCTGGTAGAGCGCCTCCACCTCGCGGGCGTAGGCCTTCTCGATCGCCTTGCGCTTCAGTTTCAGCGACGGCGTGAGCAGACCGTGCTCCTCGGTGAAGGGCTGGGCGAGGATACGGAAGGTGCGGATCGACTCCGCCTGCGAGACCAGGGTGTTCGCCGCCACGACCGCGCGGCGCACCTCGGTCTCCAGATCGGCGTCGCGCACCAGCTCCGACGCGGTGAGGCGCGGCTTGTTGCGCATCTGGAGCCAGTGTTCGACGGCCTCCTGGTCGAGGGTGACCAGGGCGGCGATGAACGGCCGGTCGTTGCCGACGACGATGCACTGGTTCACCAGCGGATGCTCGCGCACCCGCTCCTCCAGTACACCCGGCGAGACGCTCTTGCCGCCCGAGGTCACCAGGATCTCCTTCTTGCGGCCGGTGATCGTCAGGTAGCCGTCCTCGTCCAGCTGGCCGAGGTCGCCGGTGGCCAGCCAGCCGTCGTGCAGGGCCTGGTCGGTGGCCTTGGGGTTGTTGAGGTAGCCCTGGAAGACGTTCTGGCCGCGCAGCCAGATCTCGCCGTCGTCGGCGATGTGCACGGTCACGCCCGGGATCGGCCGGCCCACCGTGCCGTACCGGGTGCGTTCGGGCGGGTTCGCGGTGGCCGCCGCCGTGGACTCGGTCAGGCCGTAGCCCTCGTAGATCTGTACTCCGGCGCCCGCGAAGAACAGGCCCATCCGGCGGTCCATCGCCGAGCCGCCGGACATCGCGTTGCGGATCCGGCCGCCCATCGCCGCGCGGACCTTCGCGTACACCAGCTTGTCGAAGAACTGGTGCTGCATGCGCAGCCCCGCCGACGGTCCGGGCCCGATGCCCCACGCCTTCGCCTCGATGGCCTCGGCGTACTTCACGGCCACCTCGACGGCCTTCTCGAACGGCCCCGCCTTGCCGTCCTTCTCCGCCTTGCGCCGCGCCGCGTTGAACACCTTCTCGAAGATGTACGGCACGGCCAGGATGAACGTCGGCTTGAACGCCTGCAGGTCCGGCAGCAGCGCGGCCGCGTTCAGCTGCGGCTGGTGGCCGAAGCGGACCTTGCCGCGGATCGCCGCGACCTGCACCATCCGCCCGAAGACGTGCGCCAGCGGCAGGAACAGCAGCGTCGCTGCCTCGTCGCCCTTCTTCGAGTGGAACACCGGCTCCCAGCGGCCGATGACCGTGTCCGCCTCGTACATGAAGTTGCCGTGCGAGATCACACAGCCCTTGGGGCGGCCGGTGGTGCCGGAGGTGTAGATGATCGTGGCCGCCGATTCCGGGGTGACCGCCTCGCGGTGCCGGTGCACCACGTCGTCCTCCAGGTGGGCGCCGGCGTCGTACAGCTCCTGCACGGCGCTCTCGTCGAGCTGCCACAGCCGGCGCAGCCTCGGCAGCCGGTCGATGACGGTGGCGATCGTCATGGCGTGGTCCTCGTGCTCCACGATCGCCGCCGTGCACTCGGCGTCGTACAGCATCCAGAAGCACTGCTCGGCCGAGGAGGTCGGGTACACCGGCACCACCTGGGCGCCGATCGTCCACAGCGCGAAGTCGAACAGCGTCCACTCGTAGCGGGTACGGGACATGATCGCGACCCGGTCGCCGAACCGGATGCCGCTCGCGAGCAACCCCTTGGCCAGCGCCAGCACCTCGTCGCGGAACTCAGCGGCGGTCACGTCCCGCCACCGCCCGGCGTCGTCCTTGCGGCCCAGCGCGACGTGCAGCGGATCGGTCTCGGCATGCCGGAAGACGACGTCGGCCAGACCGCCCACCGGCGGTGACAGCGCCAACGGAGGGTTGGTGTACTCGCGCAAACCCGCTCCCCGCTCCCCGGTCCCGGCGCCCGGCTCGTCCTTGGCGCCCGCGCAGCGCCGTGAAAGCTACCCCACGCGGCGGCGGGACGGGAGGGGCGAGGGCGGCGGGCGGCGCCGGGGCCCCCGCTGGTCATGGACGGAAAATAGACGCACATGCGGAAGGGTCGGACAGAAAACCGACGGTTCCGTAAGTTTCGGCGCCCCGATCTCCACCGAATCTGTACGACCGGACTGCCGTGGGGCCGGGGTCCTGTCGGCGCCTCACTTCGGTCAGCGTCCGCGCCCCGGATTCCGTCACCCCCGGGCCGGCGCCGTCGCCGGCCGTACCCGAGACGTCCGCCCCGACCGCTAGCCGACGCCGGTCCGGCGGCGCCGCTGCAAGCGGTCGCCGCCCGCCAGGATCGCCGCGGCCAGGGCGTCGGCGGCGTCCTGGGCGGAGGGGCGGCGGTGACCGTGGACCAGGACGAAGTCGACGCCCGACAGCTCCGGCAGGCCGGCCCGGTCCGGGACGCGCACCAGGCCCGGCGGGACCAGGCCGCGGGAGTGCGCCATCACCCCGAGGCCCGCGCGGGCCGCCGCGATCAGGCCGTTCAGGCTGCCGCTGGTGCAGGCGATCCGCCACGGGCGCCCCGCCCGTTGCAGCGCCTCCATGGCGAGCGCCCGGGTGATGCCCGGCGGCGGGTAGACGATCAACGGGACCGGACGGTCGGGGTCCAGGCGCAGCCGCTCCGCGCCGATCCACACCAGTTCGTCCCGCCACACCAGCTCGCCCCGTGGATCCTGCGGGCGCCGCTTGGCCAGCACCAGGTCGAGCTTCCCGGCCGCCAGCTGCTCGTGCAGCGTGCCGGACAGCTCCACGGTCAGCTCGAGATCGACCTCGGGATGGTCGTGCCGGAAGCCCTCCAGGATCTCCGGCAACCGGGTCAGCACGAAGTCCTCCGACGCGCCGAAGCGCAGCCGGCCGCGCAGCCGGGTCCCCGTGAAGAAGGCCGTCGCCTGCTCGTGCACCTCGAGGATCCGGCGCGCGAAGCCGAGCATCGCCTCACCGTCCTCGGTCAGCTCCACCGCGTGCGTGTCCCGGGTGAACAGCGTGCGCCGGGTGGCGTCCTCCAGCCGCCGCACGTGCTGGCTCACGGTCGACTGGCGCAGCCCGAGCCGTCGCGCGGCCTGTGTGAAGCTCAGCGTCTGCGCCACCGCGAGGAAGGTGCGCAGCTGGGAGGGGTCGTACACGCCTGCCACCCTAGCCGCTCATCATGAAACGTGATGACAGTCAGAGCCGTATGCCGGATTCCCGATCGCGGTGCGGGGGAGCAGGATGGAAGGGGGCCCTCCGGGCCTCGGACAAGAGGGGGCCGCAGAGCCCCGCACGCACCGACGACGAAGCACGTGGAGCACCGTGAAACGCCTGCAGTGGCCGGGTTGGATGCCGATCGACCCCTATATCGTGCTGTTGCTCGGCACGGTGGGTCTCGCCGCGCTGCTGCCGGCGCGCGGCACGGGCGCCGACGTCGCCTCCGGCGCGTCCACCGCGGCGATCGCGTTCCTGTTCTTTCTGTACGGCGCACGGCTGTCCACCCGTGAGGCGCTGGACGGCCTCAAGCACTGGCGGCTGCACGGCACCGTTCTGGCCTGCACCTTCGTGATCTTCCCGCTGCTGGGTCTGGCCGCCCGCGGACTGGTCCCCGTCTTCCTCACCCAGCCGCTCTACCAGGGCCTGCTCTTCCTGACGCTGGTGCCGTCCACCATCCAGTCCTCCATCGCCTTCACCTCCATAGCGCGCGGCAACGTGCCTGCCGCGATCTGCGCCGGCTCGTTCTCCTCCCTGGTCGGCATCGTCGTCACCCCACTGCTGGCGGCGGGTCTGCTGGGCAGCAGCGCGGGCGGCTTCTCCGCCGACTCGGTGGTGCAGATCGTGCTGCAGCTGCTGGTCCCGTTCGTCGCCGGACAGGTGCTGCGCCGCTGGATCGGCGGGTTCGTCGCCCGGCACAAGAAGGTGCTCGGCCTGGTCGACCGCGGTTCGATCCTCCTCGTCGTGTACACCGCGTTCAGCGAGGGCATGGTCCGCGGCATCTGGCACCAGGTCAGCCCCGTCCGCCTCGGCGGGCTGCTCGTCGTCGAGGCGGTCCTGCTCGCGGTGATGCTGCTGCTGACCTGGTACGGCGCGAAGGCACTGGGCTTCGGGCGCGCGGACCGGATCGCGATCCAGTTCGCCGGGTCGAAGAAGTCGCTGGCGTCCGGGCTGCCCATGGCCAGCGTGCTGTTCGGTCCGCAGGCCTCGCTGGCCGTGCTGCCGCTGATGCTGTTCCACCAGATGCAGCTGATGGTGTGCGCGGTGATCGCCAAACGCCGCTCCCACGACCCCGAGACCGACGTCGAGGGCTCAGCCGCTCACCCGGTCCAGGGGCAGCGACAGGACCACGTCCTGCGCTGAGCCCGGAACCTGCGGACGGGTCAGCTCCCCGTCGCTCAGCGCCCGGTTCCAGACGCGCACCTCGTCGAGCGCGCCGGTGAAGAAGACATGGCCGTCCATGCGCTGACCGAGGTGCACACCGAAGGGCGACGTCCGGCTGACCGAGCCCGGCGGGGCCGCGACGGACGACTGCGTGCCGTCGACGGACAGCGACAGACGGCCGCCGCCCCGGCGCAGCACCGCACGGTGCCAGCGGCCGTCGTTGTACGCGCCACTCGTGCGTACGGACGTGGTCCGCGGTGCCGCGCCGCCGCTCCGCACGGTGATCAGGCCCACGACACGGTTCTCCGCCGGCTCGGCGCCCAGCCACACCTGCGGCTGCGAGGCGCCGACCCCGCCCATCCACACCAGCGGCTGCTCCCCGGCCGTCGCCGTGTGACGGAAGTACACGGACACGGTGAAGTCCCCGGTGCCCAGCGCCAGCCGCGCACGATACGGCAGGCGTACCGCGTCGTCGGTGCCGTCGAACTCCAGGGCGCCGCCGCGCACGCCGGCCGTCCGGCGCGGGTGGCCGAGAACCGCGGCGGGCCGGCCGTGCGGAGCCAGGTCGGGGGTGGACGGGTCGGGGCCGCGGCGTGGGGCGAGCCAGTCCTCGGTGAAGCGGGCGAAGCGGATCTCCTCGCGGGCGTCGGCCGTCCCGCCCTCGTAGAGCAGGCCGACGGTGGCGGGGGCGATCTCGGCCAGGTCGGAGTAGCCGGATGGGCCCCGGGTGACGACCGTGCCGCGGTCGGCGCCGTCCCAGGTGCGGCCGCCGTCCTGGGAGGAGCGGATCATCAGGGTGCGCCGGCGGTCGGGGTCGCCGGGGCAGGCCAGCAGGAGGCGGTCGCCCAGCCGCAGCACGGATCCCTGGACCTGCGGCGCGTACAGGTCCGGCAGGGCTCGGAAGGGGACGGTGAAGCGGTCGCCGCCGTCTCGGCTGACGGCCTGGGTGCGGTGGCCGAGGTCGGTGCCGTCCTGCTCCCGGCCGCTGACCAGCAGCGCACCGTCGGCGCGCTGGGCCGGGCTCAGCTCCGAGGGCTTCTGCCGGAAGGTGCCGTCGGCGGCGACGGGCCAGGTGCCGGTGGCGCCGAGACGCCAGTGGGCGCCGTGGTCGTCGCTGACGATCAGCGCGGCGTGGTTGGCGGTGATCCGGCCTCGGGCCCAGCTCTCGGCGTTGACGCCGATGACGAGCCGGCCGGCGTGCGGGCCCCGGGTGAGCTGGATGCCGTGTCCGGGGCCGGTGGCGTACCAGGAGTTCCAGTGCGCCGGCCGGATCTCGGCGCCGAGGACGCGCGGCGCCGACCAGGTCCGGCCGTCGTCGTCGCTGTACTGAAGGTGCGGGGTGCGCTCGCACGGGGCGGCGCAGCCCTGGGCGTCGGCGCGGCCCGAGTTGTAGGTCTCGGCGAGCAGGACGCGGCCGGTGGTGCGGTCGACGACGGGTGCCGGGTTGCCGTGCGTGTCGCCGCCGCCGTCGTCGACGACCGTCAGTGGCCCCCAGGTGCGCCCGCCGTCGGTGGAGCGCCGGACGACGATGTCGATGTCACCGGCGTCCCCGCAGGTGCGCGCCCGGGCCTCGGCGAAGGCGAGCAGGGTGCCGGCGTTCGTCCGCACGAGCGCCGGGATGCGGAAGCAGGCGTAGGGGGAATCGCCGGCCGACCTGAAGAGGACCTGCTGAGCGAACTCCGGCCGGGGGAGGCCCTGCGCGGGGAAGGGTGTCGCGACCAGCGGAACGGCCGCCGTGCAGAGGGCGGCCGTGACGAGACCGAGGCGGGTACGGCGGCGTGGGGGCATGGCGGGCGTCGTCTCCCGGACGGGCTGAGTGGATCATGGGATCAGAATGACTTTGCCCAGGTTCGCCCGGTTCTCAATCAGCTCGTGCGCCTTTCCGGCGTCGTCGAGCGCGAACTCCCCGTGCACGGCGGGCTTCAGGGAGCCGTCCGTGAACAGACGCCACAGCTCCGCGCGCCACTGCTCGTACAGCGCCGGCCGGCCGCGGGCGATGCGGGCCATCTGGAACCCGATGACGGACTTCGCGCCCACCAGCAGGTCGTACGCCTGGACGGTTCCGCCGCCCGAGCTGTACGCCACCAGGCGGCCGCCGGGGGCGAGCGCGGCGAGGGCCGGGGTGAGCAGTTCGCCGCCGACGGCGTCCAGCGCGTAGTCGGCCGGCTCACCCCAGCGGTCGTCGCCGTACACCACGACCTCGTCGGCGCCGAGCGCGCGCACGAAGCCGGCCTTGGCCGGGTCGGAGACGGCGCCGGTCACCCGGGCCGCGCCGCGTATCCGGGTCAGCTGCACGGCGAGATGACCGACACCGCTCGCGGCGGCCGTGACCAGTGCCGTCTCGCCCGGCTCGGGGCGCGTCGCGTCCAGGGCGCCGTAGGCGACGAGGCCGCTGCGGACGAGGGCGACGGCATCGACGGGGGAGGCCGTGTCCGGCACGGGTGAGGCCATCGCGTCCTGCAACAGCGCGAAGTCGGCGTAGCCGTGGCCGAAGCACAGCCCGGTGACACGGTCGCCGGGCGTCCACCGGGTCACACCCTCACCGACGGCCACGACCTCCCCGGCGATCTCGCCGCCGAGCGCGATGGGCTGCGCCGCCTCGGTGACCTTGCGGACGACGGGGAGGGTGACGCCGATCGCCTCGCAGCGCACGAGCAGCTCGCCGGGGCCGGGCTCCGGGACGGGGGCCTGTTCGAGGAAGAGAGGGCCGGCGGGGCGGTCGTAGCGGATGCGGCGCATGGCGAACCTCCGGGGAATCGTGGGGAGCACCCATGGACTCATTGGGAGTCCCAACGATAGAGGTCATGTCGTTGGGAAGTCCAATGGTTTCCGGATAGGGTGTTCGCATGGCCGAAGCACCGCTGCCCGCGATCCGCTCCCTGCCCAGCTGGCTGCTCGGGCGCGCCGCCGCGCGCGGGCGTGCCCTGGTCGCCGACGCGCTTGCCGCGCAGGGCATGAAGATGTGGCACCACGTGGTGCTCTCCGCCGTCCGCGACCTCGCCCCGGTCGCGCAGGCCGACCTCGGCCGCAGCGTGGGCCTCGACCCCAAGGACCTGGTCGGCGTCCTCAACGACCTCCAGTCCGCGTCCCTGGTCCTGCGCGAACCGGACCCGAAGGACCGCCGCAAGAACGCCGTGCGGCTGACACCGGAGGGGGAGCGGATGCTCGAGCGGTGCGAGGAGGCGGCCCGCGCGGCCAACGCCGAACTGCTGGCGCCCCTGCCGGCGCAGGAACGGGAGCGGTTCGTGGAGATGCTGGCCCGCGTCAGCGGCACACCCCGGGAAAGCTGAGGCGAGGCCCCGCCGGCGCAGGGGGCGCTCCCCGCCGGGCGGGGCCCCGCCGTCGTGTCGCGGGCAGGGCGTCAGCCCTGGTCGGCCGTGGCCTTCAGGGCCATGCGGTCCTCGCCCGCGTACACGTTCATGGAGGCGCCGCGCAGGAATCCGACCAGGGTCAGGCCCGTCTCCACCGCCAGGTCCACCGCCAGCGACGACGGCGCCGATACCGCCGCCAGCACCGGGATGCCCGCCATCACGGCCTTCTGCGCCAGCTCGAACGAGGCGCGCCCGGACACCAGCAGGATCGTGCGGGACAAGGGCAGGTCCCCGTTCTGCAGGGCGCGCCCGACCAGCTTGTCCACCGCGTTGTGCCGGCCCACGTCCTCGCGGACGTCCAGCAGGTCGCCCTGCTCCGAGAACAGCGCGGCCGCGTGCAGGCCGCCGGTGCGGTCGAACACCCGCTGGGCGGCGCGCAGCCGGTCGGGCAGGGCCGCCAGCAGCTCCGGCGCCACCCGCAGCGGGGGCGTGTCGGCGATGGGCCAGCGGGCCGTGGTGCGCACGGCGTCCAGGCTGGCCTTGCCGCACAGGCCGCAGGAGGACGTCGTGTAGACGTTGCGCTCCAGGGTGATGTCCGGGACGACCACGTGAGCGGCGGTGTGGACGTCCACCACGTTGTACGTGTTCGAGCCGTCCGCCGTGGCGCCCGCGCAGTACACGATGTTGCGCAGGTCGGAGGCCTCCGCCAGGACGCCCTCGCTGACCAGGAACCCCGCCGCCAGCGCGAAGTCGTCACCGGGCGTGCGCATGGTGATGGCGAGGGGCTTGCCGTCGAGCCGGATCTCCAGGGGTTCCTCGGCGACGAGCGTGTCCGGGCGGGCGGAGACCGCTCCGTCCCGTACACGGATCACCTTGCGTCGTTCCGTCACTCGTCCCATGGTCCCCATCCGTCCCGGTCAGTCCCGGTTCTGCACGTGCTGGTAGCCGAAGCGCCCCTTGATGCAGAGGTTGCCGTGGGTCACCGGGTTGTCGTGCGGAGAGGTGACCTTCACGATCTCATTGTCCTGCACGTGCAGCGTGAGGTTGCAGCCCACTCCGCAGTACGCGCACACCGTGGTCGTCTCGCTCTGCCGCGTCTCGTCCCAGGTCCCGGCCGCCCGCATGTCGAACTCCGACCTGAACGACAGCGCTCCCGTCGGGCACACCTCGATGCAGTTGCCGCAGTACACACACACCGAGTCGGGCAGCGGCGCGTCGTGTTCGACGGCGATCCTCGCGTCGAAGCCGCGGCCGGCGACGGAGATCGCGAAGGTGTTCTGCCACTGCTCACCGCAGGCGTCGACGCACTTGTAGCACAGGATGCACTTGTCGTAGTCGCGCACGTAGAGGTCGTTGTCGACCTTCGGCTCCTCGTTCGGCCGCGCCGCGTCCGGGCCGAAGCGGTCCGGTTCGGCGCCGTACTCCGCGATCCACCGAGCCGCCCTCGGCGTGGTCGACAGATCGGCCGAGGAGGCCAGCAGTTCCAGGACGACCTTGCGGCTGTGCCGGGCCCGTTCGGTGTCGGTGCGGACCTCCATGCCGGGCTCCGCCGCGCGTGAGCAGGCCGGCACCAGGGTGCGCGACCCCGCCACCTCCACCACGCACACCCGGCAGGCGTTCTTGGGGGTGAGCGTGTCGCCGTGGCACAGGGTCGGCACGTCCTTCCCCGCGGCGCGGCAGGCGTCGAGGACCGTCGCGCCCTCGGGCACGCGCGCCTCCTGACCGTCGACCGTGCACTCCACCAGCCGGCGCGGCACTCCGAGCGGTATCGCGGTCATGCGTAGACCCCCAGACGGTCGATGGCGGATTCCACGGCGTTCCACGCGGTCTGCCCGAGACCGCAGATCGACGCGTCCCGCATCGCCCGGCCGACCTCCCGAAGCAGCGAGATGTCGTCGGCGGCGGCCGTTCCCCGGCGCTCCAGCAGCCGGGTCAGGGCCTCCTGCTGGCGCACGGTGCCGACCCGGCACGGCACGCACTGCCCGCACGACTCGTCGCGGAAGAACTCCGCGATGCGCAGCAGCAGCCGGGGCAGCGGCACGGTGTCGTCGAACGCCATGACCACGCCCGAGCCGAGCGTGGTGCCGGCGGCGCGGGTGCCCTCGAAGGTCAGCGGGATGTCCCGCTCGTCGGCCCGCACGAACCCGCCCGCCGCGCCGCCGAGCAGCACCGCCCGCAGCCCCTCGCCCGCCCCGGCCAGGTCGAGCAGCTCACCGAGCGTGGCACCGAAGGGCAGTTCGTACACCCCGGGCCGGGCCACACCGCCCGACACGCAGTACAGCTTGGGGCCGGTGGAGCCCTCGGTGCCGATCGCCGCGTACGTCGGGGCGCCCATCGTCAGGATCGGCAGGACGTTCACCAGCGTCTCGACGTTGTTCTCCACCGTCGGCTTGCCGAACAGGCCCCTGACCACTGGGAACGGCGGCTTGGAGCGCGGCTCCCCCCGGCGGCCCTCGATCGAGTTGAACAGCGCGGTCTCCTCGCCGCAGATGTAGGCGCCCGCGCCGCGCCGGATCTCGATGTCGAAGGCGTAGCCCTGGCCGAGGACGTCGTCGCCGAGCAGGCCGCGGGCGCGGGCCTGCGCGACGGCGTGTTCCATGCGGCGCAGGGCGCGCGGGTACTCGCCGCGCAGATACAGGTACCCGCGGTGCGCGCCGGTCGCGTACGCCGCGATCGTCATCGCCTCCACCAGCGCGAACGGATCGCCCTCCATCAGCACCCGGTCCTTGAAGGTGCCCGGTTCGGACTCGTCGGCGTTGCACACCAGGTAGTGCGGGTGGTCGGGCTGGGACGCCGTGGCCTGCCACTTGCGGCCGGTGGGGAAGGCGGCGCCGCCGCGCCCGACCAGACCCGCGTCGGTGACCTCGCGGATCACGCCGGCCGGGCCGAGCGCGAAGGCGCGGCGCAGGGCCGTGTAACCGCCGTGGGCGCGGTAGTCGTCGAGGGATTCCGGGTCGACGACACCGACCCGGCGCAGCAGGACCAGCCCGTCGTCACCCGCCTGCGGTACGGCGTCGACGGCACCCGGCTCCTCGGTCGCGGAATCGGGTGCCGTCGCCGCGAGGTGGGCGGCGTCCACGGTCGCCGGGGCCGCCACCGCCGTACGCACCGGATCACCGGCCCGCAGGGCGAGGGCGGCCGGGGCGCGTTCGCACAGGCCGAGGCAGGGGCTGCGCTCGACATGGACGCAGCTGCCCGGCCCGAGGCGGGACTCCACGCCGGCGCACAGCTCCCGCGCGCCGGCGGCCGCGCAGGCGAGGTCGGTGCACACGTGCAGCACGGTCGCGGGCCGGGGCCGCACCGAGAACATCGCATAGAAGGTGGCCACGCCGTAGGCCTCCGCCGGGGGCACGGTCAGGCGGCGGCACAGATAGTCCAGGGCGCCCGGACTGATCCAGCCGGTCCGGTCGTTGAGGGCGTGCAGCCCGGGCAGCAGCAGGTCGCGGCGGTCCCGGGCCGCACGCCCGCCGCGCGCCCAGCGCAGGTCCGCCTCCGAGCGGTCGGCGCCCTCCCAGGAGGACTCCGGGGGGCCCAGCAGGGCGTCCACCGCGGCGCGTTCGTCGTCCGTCGGTTCGCTGTCACCGAAGTGCAGGTCCACGCGTGCTCACCTCACGTAGGTCACGACCGGAAGCTTCTCGATGCGGATCGCCGACGCCTTGAACTCCGCCGTCCCCGCGATCGGGCAGTTCGCCTCGATCGTCAGCAGGTTGGTGTCCACCTCGTCGGGAAAGTGGAACGTCATGAAGGCGAGCCCCGGCCGCAGCGCCGGGTCCACCCAGACCGGCGCCACCACCGAGCCGCGCCGCGAGGTCACCTGCACCCGCTCACCGACCACCACGCCGTACCGCTCGGCGTCCTCGGGACTCAGCTCGATCGACTCGCCGCGCCGGAGCGGTGAGGCGTAACCGCCGGTCTGCACGCCGGTGTTGTAGGAGTCGAGCCGTCTTCCGGTGGTGAGCCGGATGGGGTGGCTCTCGTCGGTGAGGTCGACCGGCGGGTCGTGCTGCACGATCCCGAACGGCGCCGGCCTGCCCCTGGCCTGAGGGTCCTTCTCCCACAACCGGCCGTGCAGATAAGGCGGTTCGATGCGGTCGGTGCTCGGGCAGGGCCACTGGATGCCCTGGTGCTCCTCCAGCCGCGCGTACGTCATGCCGTGGTGGTCCGGGGACAGCGCGCGCAGTTCGTTCCACACGGCCTCGGCGTCGGCGTACGTGAAGTCGCGGCCGAGGCGGGCGGCCAGGTCGCAGAGGATGTCGATGTCCTCGCGGGCCTCACCGGGCGGGGTGACCGCGCGCCGCACGCGCTGCACCCGGCGTTCGCTGTTGGTGGTGGTGCCCTCGGTCTCCGCCCAGCCGGCGGTCGCGGGCAGCACGACGTCGGCGAGCTCGGCGGTCCTCGTCAGGAAGATGTCCTGCACGACGAGGAAGTCCAGTGCCTTCAGCCGCCGCACCGCCTGCTCGCTGTCCGCCTCGGACTGGGCCGGGTTCTCGCCGATGCAGTACACGGCCCGCAGGGAGCCGTCCTCCATCGCCTCGAACATCTCGGTCAGCGTCATCCCGTAGTGCGGCTCGATCACGGTGTCCCAGGCCGACTCGAACTTCAGCCGGATGTCGGCGTCGAGGAGATCCTGGAAGCCCGGCAGCCGGTTGGGGATGGCGCCCATGTCGCCGCCGCCCTGCACGTTGTTCTGCCCGCGCAGCGGTTGCAGTCCGGAGCCGTAGCGGCCGACGTGCCCGGTCAGCAGGGCCAGGTTGATCAGGGCGCGCACGTTGTCGGTGCCGTTGTGGTGCTCGGTGATGCCGAGGGTCCAGCACAACTGGGCGCGTTCGGCGCGGGCGTAGGCATGGGCCAGCTCGCGGATCGCGCGGGCCGGCACGCCCGTCACCTTCTCGGCGAGCGAGAGGGTCCACGGCTCGACCAGCGCCCGGTACTCCTCGAAGCCGCTCGTCGCCCGCTCGACGAACGCCGTGTTCGTCAGGCCGGCGTGGATGATCTCCCGGCCGATCGCGTGGGCCATCGCGATGTCGGTGCCGACGTTCAGGCCGAGCCAGCTCTCCGCCCACTCGGCGGTGGAGGTGCGGCGCGGGTCGACGGCGTACATCCGGGCGCCGTTCCTGATGCCCTTCAGTACGTGCTGGAAGAAGATCGGGTGCGCGAAACGGGCGTTGGAGCCCCACATCACGATGACGTCGGTGTGTTCGACCTCCGCGTACGACGAGGTGCCGCCGCCCGAGCCGAAGGCGGCCGACAGGCCAGCGACGCTGGGCGCGTGGCAGGTGCGGTTGCAGGAGTCGACGTTGTTCGTGCCCATCACGACCCGGGCGAACTTCTGCGCCACGAAGTTCATCTCGTTGGTCGCGCGGGAGCAGGAGAACAGGCCGAACGCGCCCCGGTTGCGGGCCAGTCCGCGTGCGGTGCGGTCCAGGGCCTCCTCCCAGCTCGCCCGGCACAGCGGCGCGTCGCGGGAGTCGCGGACCAGTGGGTGGGTGAGACGGGTGTAGGTCTTCGGCTGCGCGCCGGCGCGGGTGTTCGGCTGACTCTTCCTCATGCGGCGCTCCTCAGCGCGAGCAGGTCCGACAGGGCGTGCACGGTGCGCAGGGTGGGCACCGGTACGCCGGTGATCTCCGCGAGTTCGACGACGGCCGCGAGCAGCACGTCGAGTTCGAGCGGCTTGCCGCGTTCGAGGTCCTGGAGCGTGGAGGTGCGGTGCTCGCCGACCCGTTCGGCGCCTGCGAGACGGCGCTCGACCGAGACGCCGGGCTCACAGCCCAGGGCGCGGGCGACGGCGAGCGTCTCGTTCATCATGATCTCGATGACCCGGCGGGTGCCGCCGTGGCGGCACATCTGCGCCATGGTCGCCCGGGAGAGGGCGCTGATCGGGTTGAAGGAGATGTTGCCGAGCAGCTTGACCCAGATGTCGCTCCGCAGGTCCGGCTCGACGGGGCATTTCAGGCCGCCCGCCTGCATCGCCTCGCTGAAGCGGACACAGCGGTCCGAGACGCCGCGATCGGGCTCGCCGACCGAGAACCGCGTGCCCTCCAGGTGCCGTACGACGCCCGGGGCCTTGAGTTCGGTGGCCGCGTAGACGACGCAGCCGACGGCCCGTTCGGGCGCGAGCACCGCACTGACCGCGCCGCCGGGGTCCACGCTCTCGATGCGGCGGCCGTCGTGCGGGCCGCCGTGCCGGTGGAAGTACCACCAGGGGATGCCGTTCTGGGCGGCGACGACCGCCGTGGTCTCGTGCAGCAACGGCTTGATCAGCGGCCCGCACGCCGCGTAGGAGTTGGCCTTCAGGCCGAGGAAGACGTAGTCGGCCGGGCCGACCTCGGCCGGGTCGTCGGTGGCGTGGGCGCGGGCGGTGAAGTCTCCGCGCGGGCTGCGCACCCGGACACCGTGCTGCCTCATGGCCGCGAGGTGCGGTCCACGGGCGACGAGATGCACGTCGGCGCCCGCGCGGTGCAGGGCGGCGCCGACGTAGGCGCCGATGGCTCCGGCGCCGAGAACTGCGACTTTCACAGGGGACACTCCGTTCGGTTTGAGGGATACCGCGGAGATGGTGAGCAGGGCGGACAGGGGAAGCGGCCGCGTATCCGAGCCGCGTCGGTGACGCATCCTGTCGACGAAATATTGTCTACAGTATGGAGAAGGAGGGCAAGGGTATGCGCAGCCCTGCTCGGCGAGCGGGGGCGACGCACACCCTGGCCCCCGCTCGGCGAGCGGCTCGTCCTCTGATGGAAGCCGACAACGCCCGCGCCCGATTCCTGTCGCTTCGCCTGCCCTCGTACCCGTGAGTCACTGATCAGACTGAGGGGTCCGCTGTCCAGGCAACGAGGGGGACCCTCCAGATGAACGGCTCACGGATCGCCGCCGTCGGCCACTACCAGCCCGCCAAGGTGCTCACCAACGAGGACCTCGCCGGGCTGGTCGACACCAGCGACGAGTGGATCAGGAGCCGGGTCGGCATCCGGACGCGGCACATCGCCGGGCCCGACGAGCCCGTCGACGAACTCGCCGCGCACGCCGCCGCCAAGGCGCTCGCCGCGGCCGGCCTCACGCCCGGCGACATCGACCTCGTCCTGGTCGCCACCTCCACCGCGATCGACCGCTCCCCGAACACCGCCGCCCGGGTCGCCGCCCGGCTCGGCATCCCGAGTCCGGCCGCGATGGACGTCAACGTGGTCTGCGCCGGGTTCACCCATGCGCTGGCCACCGCCGACCACACCGTCCGCGCCGGTGCCGCCCGTCGGGCCCTGGTCATCGGCGCGGACAAGATGTCCGACGTGGCCGACTGGAGCGACCGCAGCACCTGCGTCCTGGTCGGCGACGGGGCCGGGGCCGCGGTGGTCGAGGCCTGCGCCGACGGGGAGGAGTCCGGGATCGGCCCGGTGCTGTGGGGGTCGGTGCCGGAGATGGGGCACGCTGTGCGCATCGAGGGCCAGCCGGCCCGGTTCGCGCAGGAGGGCCAGTCCGTCTACCGGTGGGCGACGACCCAGCTGCCGCCGCTGGCCCGGCAGGCCTGCGAACGCGCCGGCACCGCCCCGCAGGACCTCGCCGCCGTCGTGCTCCACCAGGCCAACCTGCGCATCATCGAACCGCTCGCCGAGCGCATCGGCGCCACGAACGCCGTCGTCGCCCGCGATGTGACCGACTCAGGCAACACCTCCGCCGCGAGCATCCCGCTGGCCCTGTCCAAGCTGGTCGAGCAGGGCCGGATCGCCACCGGCGACCCGGTGCTGCTGTTCGGCTTCGGCGGCAACCTGTCGTACGCGGGGCAGGTCGTGCGCTGCCCCTGAGGGCCTTCGATCCGGGGCGGGCGCCGACGGCTTCCGTGGAGGGATGCGTGGGGCGCGGGGTCGCGTGCGTGACGGTGCCGCACGCCGCGGTGCGACGTGTGCGCCGTAGACTGTAGACGAAAGACAATCGATACTGATGGTCTGCTGCGCGTGCCGTCCCACCGAGTCCCGCGAGGGGGAGCGATGTTGTCGACCGGACTGCCGCAGGGCGCGGTGCCCCGACTCGAGCGGCCCGGCCCGCTGCGCGAGCGCGTCTACGAGGCCTTGCTCGAACTGATCACCACGCGCGCTCTGCGGCCCGGCCAGCACCTCGTGGAGAGCGAACTCGCCGGGCATCTCGGGGTCTCCCGGCAGCCGGTGCGCGAGGCGCTGCAGCGGCTCAACACCGAGGGCTGGGTCGATCTGCGCCCCGCCCAGGGCGCGTTCGTGCACGAGCCGACGGAGGAGGAGGCCGACCAGCTGCTCACCGTCCGCACACTGCTGGAGGCCGAGGCCGCCCGGCTTGCCGCCGCGGCCGCCGACGGCGACGGCATCACCCGCCTCGAGGAGCTGTGCGCGCAGGGCGAGGAGGCCGTCGCCGCGGACGACGTCGACGCCGCCGTCGCGCTCAACGCTCGCTTCCACGCCACGATCATGGAGCTGGCCGGCAACACGGTCCTCGCCGACCTCGCCGCCCAGGTGGACCGCCGGGTGCGCTGGTACTACACGCCGGTGGCGCGCCGGCGCGGGCAGCAGTCGTGGATCGAGCACCGCGCGCTGATCGCCGCCATCGCCGACGGCGACGAGAGCCGCGCCACCCGGCTGATGCGCGAACACACCGAGCACACGCGGCGCTCGTACCACGAGCGTCCGGCGTCCTGACGCGGGCGGCTGACCGCTACGCGGGCGCCTGGGTCCCCGGTGACCGCTACGGGGCGGCCGCGGCGTCGTCCCTGACCGCTACGCGGGCGCCGGGGCGTCCTCGGTGACCGTCGCGCGGCCCCCGGCCCAGCGAGCCTCGGCCGCCAGCATCGCCACCACCACCGCGACGAGACAGGTCAGTTCGGCCGCCGCCGAGGTGCGGACGCCCAGCGGGGCCGCGACGAGCGCCACCGGAGCGGCCGTCAGCCGGTAGCGCACGGGCCGCAGCGACAGGGACGCCCGGAACGCCGCGTCCCCGGCGAGGAACAGCGCGACCCCGCCCGCGAGCGCCAACGCGGGCCCGCCCTGGGCGTGTTCGGTGAGGTGGCCGAGCGTCTTCTTCACTCCGGCGGCCAGGAAGGCGATGCCCAGCAGCATCGGCAGGAAGGCGTAGTAGTACGCGTTCATCGCCCGCCGCCAGCGCGCCGGCGCAGGCGTCGCGGCGAACGCCGCCTCGGCCGCCTCCTCGTCGCGCACGAAGTACGTCCACCACAGCGCCACCGCGAGCGCGAGCGCGAGGAACGCACCGCCCACCAGGCCCGGGGTCAGCGGCAGATCCCCGATGCCGATGCCGATCGCGACGACCGACTCGCCGAACGCCACGATCAGCAGCAGCCCGTGCCGCTCCACGAAGTGCGCCGGGTCCAGGGCGCCCAACTGCGTGCGCAGCACCTCCGCCGACCGGCCGTCGGCGCGCCGCGGTCCGTGCTCCGCCAGCAGCGGGGTGACGAACTGCAGCACCAGCGCCAGCACCCACAGCCCGTCCGCTGCCAGACCGCCGACCAGACCCGCGGCGGTCACCGACAGCGCGGCCAGCGCGTTCGGCACGCCGTACCAGATGGTGTCCCGGCCGTGGCTGCGGGTGTAGAGCGCGCTGTGCACGACCACCACGCCGAGGAAGCCCAGTCCGAACACCACCCCGGTGTCGTCGAAGACGCGCGGGATCGCCAGCGCGCACACCAGGAAGGCGCCCATGCCGAGCATCAGCAGCAGCCGGCGGGAGGGACGGTCGGGCGGAACCTGGTTCGTCAGGTAGGCGTAGGCGCCGTACATCCAGAACAGCACCATGAGGATCAGGGCGACCCGGCCGGCGGTGGCGAAGGACAGGTCGCCGGTGAGCAGCACGGTGAGTTGGGTGAGCGTGAAGACGAAGACGAGGTCGAAGAACAGCTCCAGTGTGGTGACTCTGCGGCCCGGCTCCGATGGCGCGGTGTTCACGTGTTCCCCCAGGTGATCGGTGTGCTCGCCGATCGTAAGGGGCCGTGCGGACGGGCGAGTTGGGGTCGCGGGTCTTTGTCCTGTCAGTGGAAAAAGTCTGCGGGAATCCGTGCGCGACTTCTTCCCACATTCAACAGCCACTGCTACGTTCCCCTCGAAAGCCCGACGACGGTGGCCGATGTGAGGCGGGGAGGGGCACGTGAGGCGCATGACCGCACGACCCGGGAACACGCATCAGGCTCAGCTGCTGAAGCTGCTGCGCGACGGGGGACCCAACTCCCGCGCGCAGCTGGGCGATCAGATCGACCTCTCGCGGTCCAAGCTCGCCGTGGAGGTCGACCGGCTGCTGCAGACGGGCCTGGTCGTGGCCGACGGACTCGCCGCCTCGCGCGGCGGACGCCGCTCGCACAACGTCCGGCTCAATCCGCAGCTGCGCTTCCTCGGCGTCGACATCGGCGCGACCTCGATCGACGTCGCCGTCACCAACGCCGAGCTGGAGGTCCTGGGCCACCTCAACCAGCCCATGGACGTCCGTGAGGGACCCGTCGCGGTCTTCGAGCACGTGCTGTCCATGGCAGCGAAGTTGCGCGACTCCGGGCTCGCGGAGGGCTACGACGGCGCCGGCATCGGCGTCCCGGGCCCGGTCCGCTTCCCGGAGGGCGTCCCGGTGGCACCGCCGATCATGCCGGGCTGGGACGGCTTCCCCGTGCGGGAGGCGCTCAGCCAGGAACTGGGCTGCCCCGTCATGGTCGACAACGACGTGAATCTGATGGCGATGGGGGAGATGCACGCGGGCGTCGCACGCTCCGTGGGCGACTTCCTCTGCGTCAAGATCGGCACCGGCATCGGCTGCGGCATCGTGGTGGGCGGCGGCGTCCACCGCGGGGTGACCGGCAGCGCGGGCGACATCGGCCACATCCAGGCCGTGCCCGACGGCCGTCCGTGCGCCTGCGGCAACCGCGGCTGCCTGGAGGCCCACTTCAGCGGTGCCGCCCTGGCCCGCGACGCCACCGAGGCCGCCCGCCAGGGGCTGTCGCCGGAACTGGCGTCCCGGCTGGAGACGGGCGGCACGCTCTCCGCCGCCGATGTCGCCGCGGCCGCGGCCGCCGGTGACGCCACCTCCCTCGACCTCATCCGGGAGGGCGGCACCCGCACCGGCCAGGTCATCGCCGGCCTGGTCAGCTTCTTCAACCCCGGCCTGGTGGTGATCGGCGGCGGGGTGACCGGCCTCGGCCACACCCTGCTCGCCGCGATCCGCACCCAGGTCTACCGCCAGTCGCTGCCGCTGGCGACCGGCAACCTGCCCATCGTCCTGGGGGAGCTGGGACCCGTCGCCGGAGTCATCGGCGCGGCCCGGCTGATCAGCGACCACCTGTTCTCACCGGCGTAGCCGCCGGCTCCGCCGCCGCGCCACTTCCGGCCCCACACCGGCGTACCAGCACAGCTCACCGCTCCGCCCTGCCCGAAACCGCCCCACCCAGCTCCGCCCTGCCCGAAACCGCTCCGCCACCCGGCCCGGCCCGCCCGGAGCCGCTCACCCTGCTCCACCCTGCCCTGCTCCACCCCGCCCTGCTCCGCCCTGCCCCGACCCGCCCTGACCCGGCCCGCACGCCCGCCGAGGGGAATCCGCATGGCACCACAACCACCGCTGCTCAGCATGTCCGGCATCACCAAGTCGTTCCCCGGAGTCCGGGCCCTCGACGGCGTCGACCTCGAGGTCCAGGCCGGCGAAGTGCACTGTCTGCTCGGCCAGAACGGCGCCGGCAAGTCCACCCTCATCAAGGTCCTCGCCGGAGCCCACCAGCCGGACACCGGCACCATCCGCTGGCGCGGAGAGCCGGTCACCCTGCGCTCGCCGATCGCCGCGATGCGCCTGGGCATCGCCACGATCTACCAGGAACTCGACCTGGTGGAGCACCTGTCCGTGGCCGAGAACGTCCACCTCGGCCACGAGCCCACGGCCGCCGGCTTCGTCGTACGGCGCAAGGCCGCGAAGGAGTCGACCGCCGCGCTGCTCAGGCGACTCGGCCATCCGGAGATCGAACCGGGCCGCCCAGTCGGGGACTTGTCAGCGGCACAGCAGCAGATCGTCTCCATGGCCCGGGCGCTGTCCCACGACGTACGCCTGATCGTGATGGACGAGCCGTCCGCCGCGCTCGACCCCGACGAGGTGGACAACCTCTTCCGGATCGTCTCGGATCTCACCGCCGACGGGGTCGCCGTCGTCTACATCTCGCACCGGCTGGAGGAGATCCGCCGCATCGGCGACCGCGTCACCGTGCTGAAGGACGGGCGCGCGGTCGCGGGCGGACTGCCCGCGAAGACGACCCCGACACGTGACGTCGTCGCCCTGATGACCGGCCGGAACGTGGAGTACGTCTTCCCCGGGCGGCCGACCGAGCCGCCCGCGGGCACCCCGGTGCTCCAGGTGCGCGGCCTCGCCCGGGACGGCGAGTTCGCGCCGCTCGACCTCGATGTGCACGCCGGGGAGATCGTCGGGCTCGCCGGGCTGGTCGGTTCGGGGCGCTCGGAGATCCTCGAGACGATCTACGGCGCCCGCAAGCCGACGGCAGGTCAGGTGAGCGTGGGCGGAACTCCCTTGCGGCCCGGCAGCGTCCGTGCCGCCGTCCGTGCCGGGCTCGGACTCGCGCCCGAGGAGCGCAAGGCGCAGGCGCTGCTGATGCTGGAGTCCGTCACCCGCAACGTCTCCGTCTCCTCGCTGTCCCGGTTCTCCCGAGGCGGATGGATCGACCGCGGGGCCGAGAACGGTGCCGCCCGCGCCGCCGTGCGGGAGCTGTCCCTGCGGCCCGACAACCCGTCCGTGCCCGTGCGCACCCTGTCCGGCGGCAACCAGCAAAAAGCCGTCCTGGCCCGCTGGCTGCTGCGCGGCTGCCGCGTCCTGCTGCTCGACGAACCCACCCGCGGCGTCGACGTCGGCGCCCGCGCCGAACTGTACGCGGTGGTACGGCGCCTCGCCGACGAGGGCCTCGCGGTGCTCCTCGTCTCCAGCGAAGTGCCGGAGGTGCTCGGCCTCGCCGACCGCGTCCTGGTGCTGCGCGAGGGCCAGGTGGTGCACACCGCGCCCGCCCGGCAGCTCGACGAACACCGCGTCCTCGACCTCGTCATGGAAGGAAGCCCGGCGTCATGACGCAGCACGTGTCCCCGCCGCGGGACGGCACCGGAAAGGTGCCGCAGGTCCACCTCCCCGCCTGGCGCACCCTGATGGGCCGCGCCGACGTCCGCACCCTGTCCCTGCTCGGCGTGCTCGCCGTGCTCGTGGTCATCGGCGGTGTCACCAAGCCCGACGAGTTCCTCGACACCCGCAACCTGCAACTCGTCCTCACCCAGGCCTCGGTGATCGGTGTCGTCACCGTCGGCATGACCTTCGTCATCACCTCCGGCGGCATCGACCTCTCCGTCGGCGCGATCGTCGCGCTCGCCTCGGTGTGGGCGACGACGCTGGCCACCCAGGAGTTCGGCTTCGCCGGCATCCTGTTCACCGCGATGGTCGTCGGTCTCGGCTGCGGCCTGGTCAACGGACTGCTCATCGCGTACGGCGGGATGGTCCCGTTCATCGCCACCCTCGCCATGCTGGCCTCGGCCCGGGGCCTCGCCCTGCAGATCACCGACGGCAAGACGCAGATCGTCAGCATCGACAGTGTGCTGAGCCTCGGCGAACGCGACTCCTACATCCTCGGGATCCCGCCGCTCGTGCTGGTCTTCGCACTCGTGACCGTCCTCGGCTGGTTGCTGCTGAACCGCACCACCTTCGGACGGCGCACCGTCGCCGTCGGCGGCAACGCCGAGGCCGCCCGGCTCGCCGGCATCGACGTCCGGCGCCAGCGGCTCTACCTGTACCTGCTGTCCGGGCTGTGCTGCGGCATCGCCGCCTTCCTGCTGATCGTCCTGTCCGGCTCCGGCCAGAACACCAACGGCAACCTCTACGAACTCGACGCCATCGCCGCCGCCATCATCGGCGGGACCCTCCTCACCGGGGGACGCGGCACCATCACCGGATCCGTGCTCGGCGTCCTGGTCTTCACCACGATCACCAACATCTTCGCCCTGAACAACCTGCAGAGCGACGTCCAGCAGATCGCCAAGGGCGCGATCATCGTCGCCGCCGTGCTGGTCCAGCGCCGTACCGCAAGCACGACCTGAGGAAAGGGTTCCCCGCCATGCCCCAGCTGCCCACCCGCAGAGGACTGCTCTTCGGATCCGCCGCCGTCTCCGCCGGTGCCCTCCTCACGGCTTGCACCAGCAACGAGCCGAAGGGCTCCACGCCCGCCGCGGACGACCGGCCGGCCGCCGACGACAAGCCCGGCAAGCACGTCACCATCGGCTTCGCCGGACCGCAGGCCGACCACGGCTGGCTCAACGCCATCAACGACAACGCCAAGAGCCGAGCCAAGAAGTACTCCGACGTCACCCTGGAGATCACCGAGGGCTCCAACGACACCGCGCAGCAGATCGGCCAGATCGAGACCCTCATCAACAAGAAGGTCGACGTACTGGTGGTGCTGCCCGCCGACGGCAAGGCCCTCACCCAGGTCGGCCTGAAGGCGATGCGCGCCGGCATCCCCGTGGTCAACCTCGACCGTGTCTTCAACACCCCGCAGGCCTATCGCTGCTGGATCGGCGGCGACAACTACGGCATGGGCCTGAACGCCGGGCACTACATCGGCGAGAAGCTCAAGGGCAAGCCCAACGCCAAGGTCGTCGAACTCGCCGGCCTCGACAACCTGGAGCTGACCAAGCAGCGCACCCAGGGCTTCGACGACGCGCTGAAGAACTACCCCAACATCCGCAAGGTCGCCCGCCAGGCCGCCGAGTTCACCGTGGAGTCCGGCCAGGCCAAAATGGCGCAGCTGCTCCAGGCCCAGTCGGGCTTCGACGCACTGTGGAACCACGACGACGACCAGGGCGTCGGCGCGCTGCGCGCCATCGAGCAGGCCGGCCGCGACGACTTCCTGATGGTCGGCGGAGCCGGCGCGCTGTCCGCCTTCCAGGCCATCAAGCAGGACAACGGCGTGCTCAAGGCGACCGTGCTCTACCCGCCCACCATGGCCGCCTCTGCCATCGACCTCGCCCGCGCCCTCGGCCAGGGCAAGGGCGTCGGCGGCCTCGCCGAGTACGAGATCCCGGCGTCGATCACGCTCTACTCGGCCGTCGTCGACAAGACCAACGTCGACCAGTACATGCCCGTCGGCTTCCGCTGACAGCCGGGCCGGCCGGCCCCGCCCCACCGGGCGCGCCGAACGGCAGGGCCGCACACCCCGCACCCCCCACCGCACCGCCACGACGTCGTCACGACGAGGACGGAGGACTTACCCCATGGCACAGCCGCAGCAGTCAGACGGGACCCAGAGCCCGACGAGCCCGGCCGGCTCACCGGGCCGGGACAGACCGCCGCTGCGCGTCGGGATGGTCGGCTACGCCTTCATGGGCGCCGCCCACTCCCAGGGCTGGCGCACCGTGGACCGGGTGTTCGACCTGCCCCGCCGCCCGGAACGGGCCGTGATCTGCGGCCGGGACGCTGCCGCGGTGCGCGCGGCGGCAGAACGGCACGGATGGGCGGCGGCCGTCACCGACTGGCGGGAGATGATCGAACGCGACGACATCGACCTCGTCGACATCTGCACCCCCGGCGACAGCCACGCCGAGATCGCGCTTGCCGCGCTCGCCGCCGGCAAGCACGTGCTGTGCGAGAAACCCCTCGCCAACACCGTCGCCGAGGCCGAGGCGATGGTCCGCGCGGCCCGGCAGGCCGAGGCACGCGGTCTGGTGGCGATGGTCGGCTTCAACTACCGCCGGGTCCCGGCGACCGCGCTGGCCCGCCGCATGGTCGCAGAAGGCCGGCTCGGGACCCTGCGGCACGTGCGGGTGACGTATCTCCAGGACTGGCTGGTGGACCCAGCGTTCCCGCTGACCTGGCGGCTGCGCAAGGAGCAGGCGGGCTCCGGCTCGCTCGGTGACCTCGGCGCGCACATCGTGGACCTCGCCCAGTACGTCGCGGGCGAGCACCTGGCCGGGGTGTCCGCGCTGACGGAGACCTTCGTGCGGGAACGCCCGCTGCCCGCGGGGGCGGTCCAGGGACTGTCCGCCGGGACCGCCGCCGCCCGCACCGGCACGGTCACCGTGGACGACGCGGCGCTGTTCACCGGCCGCTTCACCTCCGGCGCCCTCGCCTCCTTCGAGGCCACCCGGTACGCCACCGGCCGCAAGAACGCGCTGCGCATCGAGCTGAACGGGGAACGCGGCTCGCTCTGTTTCGACCTGGAGCGGCTCAACGAGCTCTGGTACCACGACGGCACCGAGCCCGGCGAGCACGCGGGCTTCCGCCGCATCCTCGTCACCGAACCCGACCACCCCTACCTTCAGGCCTGGTGGCCGCCCGGCCACGGCCTCGGTTACGAGCACACCTTCGTCCACCAGGCCCGCGACCTCGTCCACGCGGTCGCCGACGGCCGCCGCCCCGAGCCCTCCTTCGCCGACGGGTTGCAGGTGCAGCGCGTGCTCGCGGCCGTGGAGGAGAGCGCCGAGAAGAACTCCGTCTACACGCCCGTCGGGCTCTGAGGAGAAGCCACCGCCATGCCGCGTCCGTTCACGCTGTTCACCGGCCAGTGGGCCGACCTGCCCCTCGAAGAGGTCTGCCGCCTCGCCCGCGACTTCGGCTACGACGGTCTCGAACTCGCCTGCTGGGGAGATCATTTCGAGGTCGACAAGGCCCTCACCGACCCTTCCTACATCGATTCCAGGAACGGCCTGCTCGACAAGTACGGCCTGAAGTGCTGGGCGATCTCCAACCACCTCGTCGGGCAGGCCGTGTGCGACGCCATCATCGACGAACGCCACAAGGCGATCCTGCCGGCCGAGGTGTGGGGCGACGGCGACCCGGAGGGCGTACGGCAGCGGGCCGCCGCCCGGATCAAGGACACCGCGCGCGCCGCGGCCGCGTTCGGCGTCGACACCGTCATCGGCTTCACCGGCTCCGCGATCTGGCACCTGGTCGCGATGTTCCCGCCCGCCCCGGAGGCGATGATCGAGCGCGGCTACCAGGACTTCGCCGACCGCTGGAACCCGATCCTGGACGTCTTCGACGCCGAGGGCGTACGGTTCGCGCACGAGGTCCACCCCAGCGAGATCGCCTACGACTACTGGACCACCCGGCGCGCCCTCGAAGCGGTCGGTCACCGCCCCGCGTTCGGCCTGAACTTCGACCCCTCCCACTTCGTGTGGCAGGACCTCGACCCGGTCGGCTTCCTGTGGGACTTCCGCGACCGGATCTACCACGTCGACTGCAAGGAAGCCCGCAAACGCCTCGACGGCCGCAACGGCCGCCTCGGCTCCCACCTGCCCTGGGGCGACCCGCGGCGCGGCTGGGACTTCGTCTCCGCCGGCCACGGCGACGTCCCGTGGGAGGACGTCTTCCGCATGCTGCGCTCCATCGGCTACCAGGGCCCCGTCTCCGTGGAGTGGGAGGACGCCGGCATGGACCGCCTGCAGGGCGCCCCCGAGGCCCTGTCCCGCCTGAAGGCGTACGACTTCGAACCCCCGACGGCGTCCTTCGACGCGGCGTTCGGCAACTGACTTCCCTTCCCCCATCTCCGGGATGACGGCGCATCCCGGCGTGTCCACCCGCCCGTACAACCAGCCCCTCATCTGGAGGCATTCGTGCACGGGAACGACCGCACCACCAGATCCCCTCGCTCACGTCTGCGCGCGGGACTCGCGCTGTTCAGCGGTGCCCTGCTCGCGGGCGCCACGCTCACCCTCACCACACCGCCGGCCGGCGCAGCCGTCGCCGACCAACAGGCCCTCGCAGCCGAGGACTTCCAGCAGGTCACCCTCGCCAAGGGCGAGGCGGAGGTCGGCGAGCCGATGTCGCTCGCCGTCCTTCCGGACCGCTCCGTCCTGCACACCTCCCGCGACGGTGAGCTGCGCCTGACCGACGCCGCCGGAAACACCAGGCTCGCGGGCAAGCTCGCCGTGTACTCCCACGACGAGGAGGGCCTGCAGGGCGTCGGCATCGACCCGGACTTCACGAACAACCGGTTCGTCTACCTGTACTACGCCCCGCCCATGAACACCCCGGCGGGCGACGCCCCCGAGAACGGCACCGCCGCCGACTTCGCGCCCTTCGACGGCGTCAACCGGCTCTCGCGGTTCGTGCTGAAGAGCGACGGCACCCTCGACCTCGCCAGCGAGAAGCAGATCCTCGACGTCCCCACCACCCGGGGCCTGTGCTGCCACGTCGGCGGCGACATCGACTTCGACGCGGCCGGCAACCTCTACCTGTCGACCGGCGACGACACCAATCCCTTCCAGTCCGACGGGTACACACCGATCGACGAGCGCGACGGCCGCAACCCCGGCTTCGACGCCCAGCGCACCGCCGGCAACACCAACGACCTGCGCGGCAAGATCCTGCGCATCAAGGTCAACGCGGACGGCTCCTACTCCATACCGCAGGGCAACCTCTTCCCGCCGGGCACGGACAAGACGCGGCCCGAGATCTACGCCATGGGCTTCCGCAACCCGTTCCGGTTCAGCGTCGACAAGAAGACCGGCATCCTCTACGTCGGCGACTACGGCCCCGACGCCGGCTCCGCCAACCCCAGCCGCGGCCCGGCCGGCCAGGTCGAGTTCGCCCGGGTCACCGGCCCCGGCAACTTCGGCTGGCCGTACTGCACCGGCGCCAACGACGCTTACGTGGACTACGACTTCGCCACCAAGACCTCCGGCGCCGCCTTCGACTGCAACGCGCCGAAGAACACCTCGCCGCACAACACCGGCCTGACCGACCTGCCCCCGGCCCAGCCCGCGTGGATCCCCTACGACGGCGGTTCCGTGCCGGAGTTCGGCACCGGCTCCGAGTCCCCGATGGGCGGCCCGGTCTACCACTACGACCCGGCGCTCGATTCGCCGGTGAAGTTCCCCCAGGCGTACGACGGCAACTTCTTCGCCGGTGAGTTCGGCCGCCGCTGGATCAAGCGCATCGTCAGCGACGACAACGGTGCCGTGCAGTCCATCAACCCCTTCCCCTGGTCCGGCACCCAGGTGATGGACATGGCCTTCGGCCCGGACGGCGCCCTGTACGTCCTCGACTACGGGCTGGCCTGGTTCGGCGGCGACGACAACTCCGCGCTGTACCGCATCGAGAACGCCACCGACGGCCACTCCCCGGTCGCCCAGGCCGCCGCGAGCCGTACCAACGGGCAGGCGCCACTGAAGGTGCAGTTCTCCTCCGCCGGCACCTCCGACCAGGACGGCGACGCCCTCACCTACAGCTGGGACTTCGGCGACGGCGCCACGTCCACCGAGGCGAACCCCACGCACAAGTACCGGACGAACGGCACCTACACGGCGACGCTGACCGCGAAGGACACGTCCGGCCGCACCGGCAGCGCGAGCGTGCAGATCGTCGTCGGCAACACCGCACCGAAGGTGACGCTGGAACTTCCGCAGGACGGACAGCTCTTCAGCTTCGGTGACGCCATCCCGTTCAAGGTGAAGGTCACCGACCCCGAGGACGGCACGGCGATCGACTGCTCCAAGGTCACCGTCACCTTCGTCCTCGGCCACGACAGCCACGGCCACCCGCTGACCTCCGCCACGGGCTGCTCCGGCACCATCCAGACCAGCGCCGACGGCGGCCACGACGAGGACGCCAACATCTTCGGTGTCTTCGACGCCCAGTACACCGACCTCGGAGGCGGCGGCCAGGCCCCGCTCACCACGCACGCCCGGCACGTCACCCAGCCCAAGCACCGCCAGGCCGAGCACTTCGGTGACAGCTCCGGCGTCGACGTCATCACCAAGGACACCGCGCACGGCGGCAGGACCGTCGGCGACATCGACAACGGCGACTGGATCTCCTTCACGCCGTACGCCCTGAGCAACGCCACCAGGATCACCGCCCGGGTCTCCTCCGGCGGTGCGGGCGGCACCCTCGAGGTGCGCGCCGGCTCCCCGACCGGCACCCTGCTCGGCAAGGCGGCCGTCCCGGTCACCGGCGGCTGGGAGACCTTCCAGGACGTCGAGGCCGGCCTGTCCCGCGCACCGCGCGGCACCACGACGCTCTACCTGGTGTTCAAGGGCGGCACCGGAGCCCTGTTCGACGTGGACGACTTCACCTTCACGACCGGCTGAGAGGAGGCCGTCATGCGAACCGTCGGCAGAGTCACGACCGCCGCCGCGAGTGCCGCGCTGCTGCTCGGCTGCGCCACCGGCCCGGCGACCTCCCAGCCCGGCGACGGCAAGCGGGTGCTGGTCTTCTCCAAGACGGCCGGTTTCCGCCACGACTCCATCCCGGACGGGGTGGCCGCGGTCGAGCAGCTCGGCGCGAGCGGCGGCTTCACGGTCGACGCCACCGAGGACGCGGGCGCGTTCACACCGGGCAACCTGCGCAGGTACGCCGCCGTGGTGTTCCTGTCCACCACCGGGGACGTGCTGAACGCCGCCCAGCAACGGGCCTTCGAGGACTACGTCCACCGCGGTGGCGGCTACGTCGGCGTCCACGCCGCCGCCGACACCGAGTACGACTGGGCGTTCTACGGCGGCCTGGCCGGCGCCTACTTCCAGTCGCACCCGGCGATCCAGCCCGCCACGGTGAACGTCGAGGACCGCGCCCACCCGGCGACCGCGCACCTGGGGCCCAGCTGGCAGCGAACCGACGAGTGGTACAACTACCGCTCCGATCCCCGCGAGCGGGCCCATGTCCTCGCCTCGCTGGACGAGTCGTCGTACAGCGGCGGCACCATGAACGGCGACCACCCGATCGCCTGGTGCCAGGAGTACCAGGGCGGCCGCGCCTTCTACACCGGCGGCGGCCACACCAAGGAGTCCTATGCCGACCCCGCCTTCCGGCAGCACCTGCTGGGCGGCATCCGGTACGCGATCGGTGCCGCCCAGGCGGACTGCCGGCCGGAGAACGGCTACCGGCCGCTCTTCGACGGCACCTCGCTGGACGGCTGGAAGCAGGCCGGCCCGGGCTCCTTCACCCTCTCCGAGGACGGCACGCTCACCTCGTCCGGCGGACTGGGCCTGCTCTGGTACGCGAACGCGAGCTTCGGGTCGTACTCCCTGAAGCTCGACTGGAAGACGGCCGGCGACGACAACTCCGGTGTGTTCGTGGGCTTCCCGCCCTCGGACGACCCGTGGTCGGCCGTGAACAACGGCTACGAGGTCCAGATCGACGCCACCGACGTCCCGGAGAAGACCACCGGGTCCGTCTACGGCTTTCAGTCCGCCGACCTGAAGAAGCGCGACCGTGCGCTGAACCCGCCGGGGGAGTGGAACACGTACGAGATCCGGGTGCAGGGCGAGCGCCTGCGCGTCTGGCTCAACGGCGTGCAGATCAACGACTTCACCAACACCGATCCGGCCCGGAGCCTTGCGGACGGACACATCGGCATCCAGAACCACGGAGCCGGTGACGAGGTGTCCTTCCGCGACATCCGGATCAAGGAACTGCCCGCCGAGGGCGACTGAGCGGCGGCGGGCGGGGGACGCCGGACCCCCGCCCGCCGTCTTTTCCCCACCCTTTTCAGGGTTCGCACGCGACAAGGAGGCTGCCCATGTCCGCGTCCCGCACCGGAGTCTGGCTGATAGGCGCCCGCGGTTCGGTCGCCACGACCGTGGTGGCGGGCTGCGCCGCGCTGACGGCGGGCCTGCACCCACCGACCGGAATGGTCACCGAGACCCCGGCGTTCGCCGCGGCCTCTTGGCCCCCGCTCGGCTCGCTGGTCTTCGGCGGTCACGACACCGTCGACTGCCCGCTGCCCAAGCGGGCCGAGCACCTGGCCGCGGCCGGGGTGCTGCCGCACGGCCTGCCGTCGGCAGTCGCCGCCGAACTGGCCGCCGCCGACCGGGAGATCCGGCCCGGCGGACCCCTGCCGGGCGACACCAGGGACGCGGACCGGCTCATCGAGGACTTCACCGCCGACCTGACCGGCTTCCGGCACAGGAACGAGCTGGCACGTGTCGTCGTCGTGAACGTCGCCTCCACCGAACCGGCTCCCATGGACGGCGAGTTGCCCGCCAGCTCCCTCTACGCGGCCGCCGCCCTGCGCGCCGGCTGGCCCTACGTCAACTTCACCCCCTCCACCGGACTCCACCACCCGGCACTGGCCGCCCCCGCCGCGGCGAGCGGGCTGCCGTACGCCGGACGGGACGGCAAGACCGGCCAGACGCTGCTGCGCGCCGTCCTCGGGCCGATGTTCGCGCAGCGCTCGCTCACCGTGCGGGCCTGGTCCGGCACCAACCTGCTGGGCGGGGGCGACGGCGCCGCCCTGGCCGACCCGGCCGCCGCGGCCGCCAAGAACGCCGGCAAGGAACGCGTCCTCACCGACACCCTCGGCGCCGTGCCGGAGGGCGAGGTGCACATCGACGACGTACCGGCCCTCGGCGACTTCAAGACCGCCTGGGACCACGTCGCCTTCGACGGCTTCCTCGGCTCACGCATGGTCCTGCAGACCATCTGGCAGGGCTGCGACTCCGCCCTGGCCGCACCCCTCGTCCTCGACCTGGCCCGGCTGACCGCCCGCGCCCACGAGGCCGGCCTGAGCGGCCCGCTCACCGACCTGGGCTTCTACTTCAAGGACCCGGTCGGGGACGGCCCGGCGGCGCTCGGGGAGCAGTACGCGGCGCTGCTGCGGTTCGCCGAGCGGCTCGGCGGGGGACAGCGGTGAGGCCCCGCCCGCGGGCCTGGGCCGAACTGCTGCGGCTGCCCGCCCTGTGCACGGTCCCGGGCGACGTCCTGGCGGGCGCCGCGGCCGCCGCCGCACGGCCGAACCGGCGCACGCTCCTCGCCGTCGGCGCCTCCATGTGCCTGTACGAGGCCGGCATGGCCCTCAACGACTGGGCGGACCGCGCCGAGGACGCCGTGGACCGCCCGCACCGACCGCTCCCGTCCGGCCGCGTCAGCCCCGCCGCGGCCCTCACGGCGGCCGGTGCGCTCACGGCGGCCGGCCTGGGCCTCGCCGCCCGCGCCGGCCGCCCCGCCCTCACGGTCTCCGTACCGCTCGCGGCCACCGTCTGGGCGTACGACCTCGCCCTGAAACACACCCCGGCAGGACCCGCGGCCATGGCGGCGGCCCGCGCCCTCGACCTGCTGCTCGGCGCGGCCGCCACCGCGGGCCGCACCCGCGCGGCCGTGCCGTCGGCGGCCCTGCTCGGCACCCACACCCTCGCCGTCACCACGGTCTCGCGCACCGAGACCCGCGGCGGCGCACCCCTGGCCCCGCTGGCCGCCCTCGCGGCGACCACATGGCTCAGCCGCACCCTCACCCGGCTCCCGGCAGCCCACGGCGACGCAGCCTCCCGCGGGCTGCCGGGCCCCACGTCCACCACCGCCCGCACCCGGCCCGCCCCACGCTGGGCCGACCCCCTCGTCCCCGCCCTGACCACCCTCTACGCCGCCACCGCCGCCCGCCCCTACACCCACGCCGCGCTCAACCCGTCGCCCCCGCTGACCCAGCGTGCCGTCGGCGCCGGGATCCGCGCCACGATCCCGCTCCAGGCCGCACTCGCCGCCCGCTCCGGCGCCCGGTCCGGCGCACTGCTCATCGCGGCACTCGCCCCGCTCGGGGCCCGCCTCGCGAAGAGGGTGAGCATCACATGAGCCTCCGCTTCGGCTACGGCACCAACGGCCTCACCGACCTGCGCCTCGACGACGCCCTCGCCCTGCTCGCCGACCTCGGCTACGACGGCGTCGGCCTGACCCTCGACCACATGCACCTCGACCCGCTGGCCCCGGACCTCGCGGCCCGCACCCGCCGGGTCGCACGGCGGCTCGCCGGACTCGGGCTGGGCGTCACCGTGGAGACCGGCGCCCGGTACGTCCTCGACCCGCGCCGCAAACACGGCCCCTCCCTGCTCGACGCCGACCCCGACGACCGCACCCGCCGCACCGGTCTGCTGCTGCGCGCCGTGACGATCGCCGCCGACCTCGGCGCGCACGCCGTGCACTGCTTCAGCGGCCTCCCCCCGGACGACACCGACGAGGACACCGCCTGGAAGCGGCTCGCCGAAAGCATCTCACCCGTACTGGACGCGGCCGGCGCGGCCGGTGTCCCGCTCGCCGTAGAACCCGAACCGGGCCACCTGCTCGCCACCCTCGACGACTTCCACCGCCTGCGCCGCACCCTCGGCGACCCCGAACCCCTCGGCCTCACCCTCGACATCGGCCACTGCCAGTGCCTGGAGCCGCTGCCGCCCGCCGACTGCGTCCGCGCCGCCGCTCCCTGGCTGCGGCACGTGCAGATCGAGGACATGCGCCGCGGCGTCCACGAGCACCTCCCGTTCGGCGACGGCGAGATCGACTTCCCGCCGGTGCTCGCCGCCCTCGACGACACCGGCTACCAGGGCCTCACCGTCGTCGAACTGCCCCGTCACTCCCACGCGGGCCCGCACTTCGCGGCGCTCTCCCTGCCCTTCCTCAGGCACGCCCAAGGGAGCACCTCATGACCCCTCCCACCGCGGACGAGCTGCGCGGCCGTCTCCCCGGCACCGCCCGCGCCTGGCTCGACAAGGCCCTTACCGAGGCCACCGACCATCCCGGATCGCACGGCCCGATCTCCGTGTGGGAACTGCGCCTGGCCGAGGCGGGCCGGCGCTGCGGACCCGAGCACGCGGAGGCCGCACGCTCCCTCATCCTCGCCGCGGCCCGCCCCGCCCCGGACGCCCTCGCCCGCGTCTACCACCAGGGCACCGCCGAGGAACGCCTCGCCGTGCTGCGCGCGCTGCCCGGCCTGGTGGCCGGACCGGACGCCGTGGCGCTGGTCGAGGACGCGCTGCGCACCAACGACACCCGGCTGCTGGCCGCCGCCGTCGGCCCGTACGCCGCCCGCCATCTCGACGCCCACGCCTGGCGGCACGCCGTACTGAAATGCCTGTTCACCGGCGTGCCCGTGGACGCGGTCGCCGACCTGGACCGGCGTGCCCGCGGTGACGCCGAACTCGCCCGCATGCTGCGCGACTACGCCGCCGAACGCACCGCCGCCGGCCGTGCCGTCCCGGACGACCTTTGCCGCGTGCTCACCCTGACCGAGGAGGAGGACCGGTGATGCGCATCTTCGACCCGCACATCCACATGACGTCCCGCACGACCGACGACTACGCGGCCATGCACGCCGCCGGGGTGCGTGCCGTGGTCGAGCCCGCCTTCTGGCTGGGCCAGCCCCGCACCGCACCCGCCACCTTCTACGACTACTTCGACTCCCTGCTCGGCTGGGAGCCGTTCCGTGCCGCCCAGTACGGCATCGCCCACCACTGCACGATCGCCCTCAACCCCAAGGAGGCCAACGACCCGCGCTGCCTGCCCGTCCTCGACGAACTGCCCCGCTACCTCGTCAAGGACCGCGTGGTCGCCGTCGGCGAGATCGGCTACGACTCCATGACACCGGCCGAGGACAAGGCCCTCGCCGTGCAGCTCCAGCTCGCCGCCGACCACGGCCTGCCCGCGCTCGTGCACACCCCGCACCGCGACAAGCTCGCCGGTCTGCGCCGCACCCTCGACGTGGTGCGCGAATCGGCGCTGCCACCGGAACGGGTGCTGGTCGACCACCTCAACGAGACCACGGTGAAGGAGGCCAAGGACAGCGGCTGCTGGCTGGGGTTCTCCGTCTACCCGGACACCAAGATGGACGAGGCCCGCATGGTCGCCATCCTGCGCGCCCACGGCCCCGAGCGGGTGCTGGTGAACTCGGCCGCCGACTGGGGCCGCAGCGACCCCCTCAAGACCCGCAAGGTCGCCGACCTGATGCTGGCGGAAGGATTCACCGAGGACGAGGTGGACCGCGTCCTGTGGCGCAACCCGGTCGCGTTCTACGGACTCAGCGGCCGCCTCGCCCTCGGTGTCACCGCGACCGGGCCCACCCACGAGGGCAACTCCGTGCTGCGCGGCGGGGAGTGACGCCGATGCGCTTCCGCCACCCCGACGGCTCCACGATCCACCTCGCCTACTGCACCAACGTCCATCCGGCCGAGACCCTCGACGGGGTCCTCGCCCAGCTGAGGGAGTACTGCGAGCCGGTGCGCCGCCGCCTGGGCCGCGACCGCCTCGGCATCGGCCTGTGGCTCGCGCAGGGCGCCGCCCGCGCCCTGGCCGCCGACCCGGCCGCGCTGCGCGGCCTGCGCGAGGAACTCGAACGGCGCGGCCTGGAGGTCGTCACCCTCAACGGCTTCCCGTACGAGGGATTCGGCGCCGGAGAGGTCAAGTACCGCGTGTACCGGCCCGACTGGTCCGAGCCCGAGCGACTCGACCACACCACCGCCCTCGCCCGCATCCTCACCGCCCTGCTCCCGGACGACGTCACCGAAGGCAGCATCTCCACCCTGCCGCTCGCCTGGCGCACCGCGGCGGACACCGACCGCGGCCTCGACGCACTGCGAGTGCTCGGCGAACGTCTGGACACCCTGCGGGAGTTGACCGGACGCGGGGTGCGGATCGGCCTGGAGCCAGAGCCCGGGTGCGTGATCGAGACCACCGGCGACGCCCTCGCCCCCCTCGCCGCGATCCGCCATCCCCGCATCGGGGTGTGCGTGGACACGTGCCACCTCGCCACCTCCTTCGAGGACCCGGACGCCGCCCTGGACGCGCTCACCGCGGCCGGCGTCCCCGTGGTCAAGTCCCAGCTGTCCGCGGCCCTGCACGCCGAGCAGCCGCACCTGCCCGAGGTGCGGCAGGCGCTGGCCGCGTTCGCCGAACCCCGCTTCCTGCACCAGACCCGCACCCTGACCGCCACCGGTCTGCGCGGCACCGACGACCTCGGCGACGCCCTGAGCGGTGACACGCTGCCCGACGCCAGGCCCTGGCGGGCCCACTTCCACATCCCCCTGCACGCCGACCCCGCCCCGCCGCTGACCTCCACCCTGCCCGTCCTCGAGGCCGCGCTGACCCGGCTGGCCGGCGGACCGCACCCGCTCACCCACCACCTCGAGGTCGAGACCTACACCTGGCAGGCACTGCCGCCCGAGCTGCGCCCGCGCACCCGCGAGCGACTCGTCGACGGCATCGCCGCCGAACTCACGCTGGCCCGCGACCTGCTGACGGACCTCGGCCTGAAGGAGCTGCCATGAGCCGACCGGACCCAGCCCCCACGGACACCACCGAGCCGACCCCCCTGCTCGTCCTGGACGTCGTCGGCCTCACCCCACGCCTGCTGGAGCACATGCCGCGCCTGAAGGCCCTCGCCGAGCACGGCTCCCGCGCACCCCTGGACACGGTCCTGCCCGCCGTCACCTGCTCCGCCCAGGCCACCTTCCTCACCGGCACCCACCCCGGCGAGCACGGCATCGTCGGCAACGGCTGGTACTTCCGCGACCTCGGCGACGTCCTGCTGTGGCGGCAGCACAACGCGCTGATCGAGGGCGACAAGGTGTGGGACGCCGCCCGCCGCGCCCACCCCGGCTACACGGTCGCCAACATCTGCTGGTGGTACGCCATGGGCGCCGACACCGACTGCACGGTCACCCCCCGCCCGGTGTACTACGCCGACGGCCGCAAGGAACCCGACTGCTACACCTGGCCCCCCGCCCTGCACGACGAACTCACCGAGAAGTTCGGCACGTTCCCGCTCTTCCACTACTGGGGACCCACGGCCGACCTCACCTCCAGCCGCTGGATCATCGACGCCACCCGGCACATCAACCGCTCCCGACGGCCCGACCTGACACTGTGCTACCTCCCGCACCTCGACTACGACCTCCAGCGCTACGGCCCCGACGACCCGCGCTCCCACCGCGCCGCCGCCGACCTCGACGCCGCCCTCGCGCCGCTGCTGGACGACGCCCGCGCCGACGGCCGTACCGTGCTCGCGTTGTCGGAGTACGGGATCACCCCGGTGCGCCGCCCGGTCGACATCAACCGCGCCCTGCGCCGCGCCGGTCTGCTCCAGGTGCACACCCAGGACGGCATGGAGTACCTCGACGCGATGGCCTCCCGGGCCTTCGCCGTCGCCGACCACCAGATCGCCCACGTCTACGTCCGCCGCTCCGAGGACCTCGCCGCCACCCGCGCCGCCCTCGGCGGCCTGCCCGGGATCGCCGATCTGCTCGACGACGAGGGCAAGAAGGCCCACCACCTGGACCATCCCCGTGCGGGCGACCTCGTCGCCGTCGCGGAGGAGGACGCCTGGTTCACGTACTACTACTGGCTCGACGACGCCCGCGCCCCCGACTTCGCGCGGCTCGTCGACATCCACCGCAAACCCGGCTACGACCCGGCCGAGCTGTTCATGGACCCGCTCGACCCGTATGTGAAACTCCGCGCGGCCGGTGCCCTGGCCCGCAAGAAGCTCGGCCTGCGCTACCGCATGGCGGTCGTGCCGCTGGACCCGGCACCCGTGCGCGGCAGCCACGGCCGCCTCCCCACGAGCGACGACGACGGTCCGCTCGTCCTGTGCTCCACCCCCCGCGCCGTCGGTGACCGTGTCGCGGCCACCGACGTGAAGTCCCTCCTGCTCCACCTTGCCGGTCTCGACGGACCGGACCACCATGGCGAAGAGAGGCACCCGTGAACGACATCCGCACCCCCGACGACCAGCTGCGCCGCTCCCTCGGCATCGGCCGCCGCTCGTTCCTGAGCACCTGCACCGCCGTCGCGGCCGGCGCGATCGCCGCGCCCGTCCTCGGCGCGGCCCCCGTGCACGCCGCCACCCCGGCGGCCGCGGACGGCGCCACTCCCGGCGGGCACGAGCTGGTGCCCGCCGACCGGCGCGGCATCATCCTGTACACCGTGCGCGACGCCATCGGCCGCGACCCGCTGACCAGCAGCCTGCCGTCCGGCTTCCGCGCGGTCTTCGAGCAGCTGGCCCGGTTCGGCTACCGGCAGGTCGAGTTCGCGGGCTACGGCCAGCACGCCAATGCGCCCGGTGGCGCCAACCTGGAGTCGGTGCAGGGGGCGAAGCTGCTGCGCGGCTGGCTCGACGACTACGGGCTGCGCGCCCAGGGCAACCACGGCTTCATCCCGCCGTCCTGGCCGCTGACCAGCGCCGACCTGGACACCTTCAAGAAGCACCTGGAGATCGCGAACATCCTCGGCATGGGGCACATGGGCACCGGTGGCGACCCCACCGCCAGCGCCGTGAAGTCCGACTGGGACGTGGCCGCCGACAAGTGGAACGCCCTCGGCGAGATCGCCCGCGCCGCCGGGATCAAGCTGTACACCCACAATCACGACGCTGCCTACGGCTTCCTGCTGGACGGCGGCCCGCTGGACGCCCAGGGCCGGCCCACCCGAAGCTCCGGCCTGCGCAAGCTGGAGTACTTCCTCACCGTCACCGACCCGCAGCTGGTGTGGCTGGAGATGGACGTCTTCTGGGCGCATGTGGCGCAGTACAAGTTCCGCACCTACACCGCCCACGACGGCTCCACGCAGACGGACATCTTCGACCCGGCCGGCCTGGTCGAGCGGTACGACAAGCGCTACCCGCTCTTCCACGCCAAGGACGGCGTCGTGAACAACACGAACGGCATGGGCTACGACATGGTGCCGTTCGGCACCGGCGTGATCGACTACACGACCTTCTTCTCCCGTGTCGGCCACCGCAACTACCACAACCCCATGGTCGAACAGGACAACGCGCCCAGCGCCACCAACCCGGGGCAGTCCCTGGAGCACGCGGCGATCGGCTACCGGAACATGGCGGCCCTGCGCCGCAAGTAGCGCAACCCATGAGGAGGGGCCTCCCCGGTGTCGCGGGGGAGGCCCCTCCTCAGGTGTCCGGCGTCGGTCTCAGCCCGTCGACGCCCGCCCCGGCTGCCGCAGCAGCAGCGCGATCGCCGCCGCCACCATGGACACCCCGCCGGCCAGCGCGTACGCCCCGTTGTAGCCCCACGCCGAGACCACCATGGAGCCCAGGCCGCCGCCGAACAGGCCGCTGATCAGCTTGCCGCTGTACACCAGGCCGTAGTTGGTGGCGTTGTAGTTCTCGCCGAAGTAGTCCGGGGTGAGCGCGGCGAACAGCGGGTAGAAGGCGCCGCCCCCGAAGCCGGAGAGGAACGCGAAGAACAGGAACAGCCACTCGTTCTTGACGTCACCGGCCCAGATCACGCCGAACTGGGCGAGGCCCAGGACCACGATGACGAACACCAGGGTGATCTTGCGGCCCCACAGGTCCGACAGCCAGCCCACCACCGCCCGCCCGACGCCGTTGATGACGGCCATCAGGCCCATCGAGGACGCGGCGACCAGCGGTCCGAAGCCGACCTCCTTGGCGAAGTCCACCTGGAAGGAGATCCCGAAGATCGACACACCGGCGGTCATCACGATGGTGATCCACATCAGCGGCAGCATGCCGGTCCTGATGGCCTCCTTCGGAGTGAACTGCCGTACGGCGGGAGGGTTCTTCGTCAGACTCGCGCCGCTCTTGGAGTTGCCGGAGTACGACAGCGGGTCGATGTCGGCCGGCCACCAGTTCTTCGGCGGGTCCTTGAAGAAGAACGCGCACACCGCCACCGCGATCAGCACGTACACGCCGATCAGGTCGAGCACCTCGTCGTAGTTCCCGGTGTCGAAGGCGTAGTTGAAGATGAAGATGAACGGCAGCGAGCCGTACGCGAAGCCGCCGTTGACGAAGCCGGTCTTCGCGCCGCGCCGCTCCGGGAACCACTTGCCGACCATGTTGATGCACGTGGCGTAGATCAGTCCGGAGCCCACCCCGCCGACCACACCGAAGCCGAGGATCGCGAGCAGCACGTTGTCGAGGTGGGACAGCGCCAGGAAGCCGAGCAGGCACATGCCCGCGCCGGTGTACATGGCGCGCCGCGCGGTGAGGATGCCGCGCTCGCGCAGCCAGCCGGCCGGGAAGGCGATGCCTGCCTGGAAGAACACCCAGACGCTCAGGATCCAGAAGGTGTTGCTCTGCGTCCAGCCGTGCGCCTCGGACAGGGTGTCCTCCGCGGAGCCGTAGGCGTACTCGCTGACGCTGATGGCCATCATGGATATCCACGGCAGGTACACCATGAACTTCCGTGAGTGGCCGAGGATGTCCCGGTCCGTCTCGCCGACGCGGTACACCCGGCCCCGGGTGTCGGTGACTTCGCGGTACGAGCGCTCCGCCGAGCCGGGGTCGGCCGGCGTGTTCCTGGTTGCCATCGGATCAGCCGTCATGAGGCCATCTCCTCGCCGAGGGGGTGGGGATTGGGGAGGACGCGCCGGGCGCTGAGCCGGCCCGGAGCCTTGAGGAACAGAGCCAGTGCGGCGCAGGCGAGCCCCGAGCCGCCCGCCAGGACGAAGGCGCTGGGGTGGGGGGAGTTCGACAGGACGGGGAGCAGCCAGGCCCCGGCGAGCAGTCCGTGGACGCTCGCGCTGTCGTTCTCGCCGAAGTGGTCCGCCGTCATCGCGGTGACCAGCGCGAGGACCGCCGCGCCGGCGAACCCCACGGTCACGGCACCCGCCACCAGCGGCGCGCCACCGCCCGCCCGGCCGGCGACCGGCAGCGCGAACTGCGCGGCGCCGAGCACCAGACAGGCCGCGGCCAGGGCGGTGCGCCGTTCGATCAGGTCGCAGAGCGGCCCGGCCGCCCCGCCCGCGGCGGCGCCCGCGACGAGAGGCACAGCCTGACCGAGCGGGGCCAGCAGGCGCATGTCGAGGACGACGACACCGGCCACACCCAGCAGACACAGCGCCGACAGCCACAGCACCGGGGTGCGCGCGGCCTCGCCCGGGGTGTGCTGGCGTACCGCGGGCGGGTTCTTCGCCAGGACGCGCCGGGCGACGGGATCGGCCGGGACCCGCAGCGGGTGGGGATGCGGCGGCCACCAGTCGCCCGGCGGCTCCCGCAGCAGCCGTCCGGCCGCCGCCACCGCCAGGCACGCCCCGGCGCCCGTCGCGGTGAGCCCGGCGCCGCCGAGGCCCGGCAGCAGCGGTACGGCGCCGACTGCGCACCCGCTCACCACGAACCCGGTCGGGCCGCCCCGGCGTTCCGGATACCAGCGGCCGGGCAGGGTCAGACAGGTCGCGCACACCAGCCCGGCCCCGGCGCCGCCGACCGCACCGGCCACCAGGCGGGCGGCCCCCGCGCCGGGCGCGACGGCGAGCGCGAGGCAGGCGCCCAGGACGCCGAACGCCCCGCCGGTGACGGCCACCCGCGCCGGCAGCCGGCCGCCGCCCCGCAGCCGCCCGGCCGGGAAGGCGACCGCGGCCTGGGCGAGCACCCACAGACGTACGTCACCGGGGCCGGCCACGGCGCACGCGTACGCGGCACAACCGACGCCCGCCATGCCCACCCAGGACAGGACGACCATCCGGATCCGGCCGCACCCCAGCAGGTCGGCGTCGCTCTCGCCGACCCGGTACACACGGCCCCTGCGGTCCCTCACCTCCCGGCACACCGGGGAGGCGGGGGGATCGGTGGTTCTCACGACTACACCCCTTGCGTCGAAAGTTCTGGCCAGCGCCCCCTGTCCATTGCCTTTCGTGCGCGCGCGGGTCCCGGGGGCCGGCCGACGCGCACCGCCGGCCGGCCCCTCGATGCCTCACCTCATGAACCACCCCCGAGCAGCCCCGCCGCCCGAGCCCACCTGTACTTCGCACCGAGCACCGCCACCGGCTTCTCGGTCGTGTACGGGTACGCCACGACCCCCCGCTCGAAGAGGTACTGGCAGGCCGCCTCGACCTCCACGTCCCCGGCGAGCGAGGCCACCACCGGCTTCTCGATGCCGCGCTCGCGGAACTCGGCGACCACCCGCGCGGTCAGCTCGGCGAAGACCATCGGCGGCGTGACGATGGTGTGCCAGTAGCCCAGCACCAGCGCGTGGACGCGCGGGTCCTCGAGGCCCAGCCGGATCGTCGCCTCGTACGTCGACGGCGGCTCGCCGCCGGTGATGTCGACGGGGTTGCCGGCCGCGCCGAACGGCGGGATGAAGCGGCGGAACGCCTCGTCCAGGTCGGGCGGAATCTCCATCAGCGACAGCCCGTTGTCCGTCACCGCGTCCGACAGCAGCACCCCGCTGCCCCCGGCCCCGGTGATGATCACGACGTTGTCGCCCTGCGGGGCGGGCAGCACGGGCAGCGCGCGGGCGTACTCCAGCATGTCGTTCAGGCCCGGCGCCCGGATCACCCCGGCCTGCCGCAGGATGTCGTCGTACACGGCATCGTCGCCCGCCAGCGCCCCGGTGTGCGAGCCGGCCGCCTTCGCCCCGGCCGCCGTACGGCCCGCCTTGAGCACCACGACCGGCTTCTTCGGCACGGTCGCCCGCGCCGCCGCCACGAAGGCACGCCCGTCCTTGAGGTCCTCCAGGTGCATCGCGATGCACTCGGTGCGCGGGTCCTCACCGAACCAGGTGAGCAGATCGTCCTCGTCCAGATCGCACTTGTTGCCGAGCCCGACGATCGCCGACACACCCGTCTTCGTGGTGCGGGCGAAACCGAGGATCGCCATGCCGATCCCGCCGGACTGGGAGGTGAGAGCCACGCCGCCCTTCACGTCGTACGGCGTGCAGAACGTGGCGCACAGGTCCTGCCAGGTGGAGTAGTAGCCGTAGATGTTCGGGCCCAGCAGCCGGACGCCGTGCCGCTCGGCGATCGCCACGATCTCCGCCTGCAGTGCATGCTCGCCGGTCTCCGCGAAGCCGGAGGGGATGAGGACGGCGTTGGGGATGCCCTTGCGCCCGGCCTCCTCCAGGGCGCCCGCCACGAACCGGGCGGGGATGGCGAAGACGGCCACATCCACCTCACCGGGAACGTCCGTGACACTCTTGTACGCCTTGCGGCCCAGAATGTCATCGGCCTTGGGGTTCACCGGATGGATGTCCCCCGCGAATCCGCCGTCGACGAGGTTGCGCATCACCGAATTGCCGATCTTGCCCTGCTCGTTGGAGGCGCCGATCACGGCGACCGACGAGGGCTGCATCAGCCGGCGCATCGAGGTGAGGATCTCCTCGCGCGTGTAGGTACGGCGTGGGACCGGCTGCTGCTCGGCGAGGATGATCCGGATGTCCGCGGCGACCGCACCGTCCGGCGTGGCGATCACCGGATTGAGGTCCACCTCGGCGATCTCCGGGAAGTCCGCCACCAGATGGGACACCCGGCGGATCTGCTCGGCGAGCGCCCACCGGTCGACTCCCGCCTGCCCGCGCACCCCGCGCAGCACGTCGGCCGCCTTGATGGAGTCGAGCATGGACAGCGCCTCGTCGCCGCTGACCGGCGCAAGCCGGAACGTCACGTCCTTGAGCACCTCGACGAGCACCCCGCCGAGCCCGAAGGCCACCACCTTCCCGAACGTCGGGTCGGTCACCGCGCCGACGATGACCTCCTGCCCGGGCGGCAGCAGCTCCTGCACCTGCACACCCTCGATGCGGGCCTCGACGTCGTACGCCCGCGCGTTCTGCACGATCCGGTGGAAGGCGGCCCGTACGTCCGCCGCTCCCTCGATGCCGACGACTACCCCGCCGGCGTCGGTCTTGTGCAGGATGTCCGGTGACACGATCTTCATCACCACGGGCCCGCCGAAGCGCGCCGCGGCCGCCACCGCCTCGTCCACGTCCCGCGCCAGCGCCTCACCGGGTACGGCGATGCCGTACGCGTCGGCGATCACCTTGCCCTCAGGCGCGGTCAGCGCGGAGCGCCCCTCTGCGCGCACGCTCTCCAGCAGCGCCCGCACCCGCAGTTCGCGGTCCTCCGCCATCACCTCAGATCACCCCGTCCGACTTCAGCAGGCGCAACTCCTCGTCATCCAGCCCAAGTTCGCCCACGTACACCTCGGCGTTGTGCTCGCCGAGCAGCGGGGAGCCGGTGACCTCGACGGGCGAGTCGGACAGCTTCAGCGGGCTGCCGACCGTGACGAACTCACCCCGCTCGGGGTGAGGGACGCGCACGATCATCTCGTTGGCGACCAGCGAGGCGTCCTCGATGATCTCCTTGGTGGACAGGATCGGCCCGCACGGGATGTTGTGCGCGTTGAGCCGCTCCAGCACCTCCCACTTGGGCAGCGTCGAGGACCACTCCTCGATCAGCTGGAACATCTTGTTCAGCTTCGGCAGCCGCGCCTCGGGCGTCGCCCACTCGGGATCGTCGGCGAGTTCGGGCCGGCCGATCAGCTCACTGATCGGCCGCCAGCCGACGGGCTGCACGATGACGTACACGTAGTCGTTGGGGCCGCCCGGCGCGCACTTGACCGCCCAGCCGGGCTGGCCGCCGCCGGAGGCGTTGCCGGAGCGGGGCACCTCGTCGCCGAAGTCGTCGTTCGGGTACTCGGCGAGCGGCCCGTGGGCGAGGCGCTGCTGGTCGCGCAGCTTCACCCGGCACAGGTTGAGCACCGCGTGCTGCATGGCCACGTTGACCCGCTGCCCGCGTCCGGTGCGCTCCCGCTGGAACAGCGCCGCGAGAATGCCCGCGACGGTGTGCACACCGGTACCCGAGTCGCCGATCTGGGCGCCGGTCGCCAGCGGCGGACCGTCCTCGAAGCCGGTGGTGGCCATCGACCCGCCCATGGCCTGCGCGACGACCTCGTACGCCTTGAAGTTGGTGTAGGGGCCCTCGCCGAAGCCCTTGATGGAGGCGTAGACGATCCGCGGGTTGATCTCCTGGATGCGCTCCCAGGTGAAGCCCATCCGGTCGACCGCGCCCGGCCCGAAGTTCTCCACCATCACGTCCGCGCGGCGGATCAGGTCGGTGAGGATCTCCTTGCCGCGCTCGGTCTTGGTGTTCAGGGTGATGCTGCGCTTGTTGCAGTTGAGCATCGTGAAGTACAGGGAGTCCACGTCCGGCAGGTCGCGCAGTTGCCCCCGCGTGATGTCCCCGGTCGGCGCCTCCAGTTTGATCACGTCGGCGCCGAGCCAGGCGAGCAGCTGGGTCGCGGACGGCCCGGACTGGACGTGCGTCATGTCGAGGACGCGGATGCCGTCAAGTGCCTTGGCGGTCATGGCCGTTCACCTCACTTGTACATCGTCTGGTTCATGGTTCCGGGGGCGTACGCGTCCGGGTCGACCCACACGTTGATCAGCGAGGGCTTGCCGGACTCACGGGCGCGGCGCAGCGCCGGGCCGATGTCGGCGGGGTGGCGGACCTCCTCGCCGTAGCCACCGAGGATCTGTGCGAACTTGTCGTAGGGCACGTCGCCGAGGGTGTTGCCGACCCGCTCGCGTTCCTTGCCGTACGTGGCGGACTGGCCGTAACGGATCTGGTTCATCGAGGAGTTGTTGCCGACGATCCCGACGAAGGGCAGGTCGTAGCGCACCAGCGTCTCGAAGTCCCAGCCGGTCAGCGAGAAGGCGCCGTCGCCGAAGAGGGCGACGACCTCCTTGTCCGGGCGGGCCTGCTTGGCGGCCAGCACGAACGGGATGCCGACGCCGAGGGTGCCGAGCGGGCCCGGGTCCATCCAGTGGCCGGGTGACTTCGGCTGCACGACCTGGCCGGAGAAGGTGACGATGTCGCCGCCGTCGCCGATGTAGACCGAGTCCTCGGTGAGGAAGTCGTTGATCTCGCTGACGAGCCGGTAGGGGTGGATCGGCGAGGCGTCGGACTTGAGCTGCGGCAGCCGCTTCTCGAGCGCGGTCTGCTCGGCGGCGCGCAGCTCGTCCAGCCACTCCTTGCGCTTGGCGGCGCTCCCGTTGATGCGCCCGGAGGCCGCCTCCGTGACCGACTTCAGCACCAGTCCGGCGTCCCCCACGATCCCGAGGCCGATGTCGCGGTTCTTGCCGACCGTGCGGTAGTCCAGGTCGATCTGCACGACCGTGGCCTCGGGGGAGAGGCGCTTGCCGTAGCCCATGCGGAAGTCGAAGGGGGTGCCGACGATCACGATGACGTCGGCGTTGGAGAAGGCGTACCGGCGGGAGAGCTGGAAGTGGTGCGGGTCGCCGGGTGGGAGGGTGCCGCGGCCGGCGCCGTTCATGTAGGCGGGGATGTCGAGGGTGCGCACCAGCTCGATCGCGGCCTCGGTGCCGCGGGTCGTCCACACCTGGCTGCCCAGCAGGACGGCCGGCTTCTCGGCGTGCACCAGCAGGTCGGCGAGGATCTCGACCGCCTCGGGGTCGCCGGCCGAGCGCGTCGAGGCCCGGTAGGCACCGGACTCGGGCACCCGCGCCGTCGACGCCGGCACCTTGGCGTCGAGCACGTCACGCGGGATCTCCAGGAAGGACGGCCCCGGAGCACCGTGGAAGCACTCGCGGAACGCCATCGACACCATATCGGCCGCGCGGGCCGTGTCCGGCACGGTCGCCGCGAACTTGGTGACCGGCGTCATCATGTCGACGTGCGGCAGGTCCTGCAGGGACCCCATCTTGTGCTGGGTGAGCGCTCCTTGGCCGCCGATCAGCAGCATGGGTGACTCGGCCCGGAAGGCGTTGGCGACCCCCGTGACCGCGTCGGTGGTGCCGGGGCCGGCGGTGACGACGGCGCAGCCCGGCCTGCCGGTGATGCGGGCGTAGCCGTCGGCGGCGTGGGCGGCGACCTGTTCGTGCCGGACGTCGACGACTTCTATGCCCTCGTCGACGCAGCCGTCATAGATGTCGATGATGTGGCCGCCGCACAGGGTGTAGATGCGGTCGACACCCTCCGCTTTGAGCGCCTTGGCGACGAGGTGACCACCGGAGATCAGGTCCTGGTTGTCGTCGGGCATGCGACGTCCCGTCCCTTCAGTAGGGGCTCTTCGTACATTGCATACAGTCGACGAATACTGTATGAACCTTGTTATCCCGCATCCGGTGGGTGGTGTCCAGGGGGCGTGCGGCACTTTCACGACAGGAGCCGGAATGGACCTGTACGAACACCAGGCAAGGGAACTCTTCGCGGAACACGGCATCTTGGTGCCGAGAGCGGAGGTCACGGACTCGGCGGACCGAGCGCGCGAGATCGCCCGCCGGCTCGGCGGGCGTGTGGTGGTGAAGGCCCAGGTCAAGACGGGCGGGCGTGGCAAGGCGGGCGGGGTGAGGCTCGCCGCCGACCCCGCCGCAGCCGAACGCACGGCACGTCAGATCCTCGGCATGGTCATCAAGGGCCACACCGTCCGCACGGTCATGCTCGCCCAACCGGTCGACATCGAGGACGAGTTCTACGTCTCCTACGTCCTCGACCGTGCGGCCGGCGGCTTCCTCGCGATCGCCTCCGCCGAGGGCGGCACGGAGATCGAGGAGGTCGCCGCGAGCCGCCCCGAGGCCGTGGCGCGCGTCCCCGTCGACCCGGCCGAGGGTGTCACCTCGGTGAAGGCGGCCGAGATCGCCGCGGCGGCCGGGCTGCCGGCCCAGGCCGTCGATCCCCTCGTACGGCTGTGGCAGGTCCTCGTCCGCGAGGACGCGCTGCTCGTCGAGGTCAACCCGCTCGTGCGCACCCGCCAGGGACAGATCCTCGCCCTCGACGGCAAGGTCACCCTGGACGACAACGCCCGCTTCCGGCAGGCGCGATGGGGTTCCGGCGACCTGGGACACGACGACCCGCTGGAGGCGGCGGCCGCCGCGAAGGGCCTGAACTACGTCAAGCTCGACGGCGAGGTCGGCGTCATCGGCAACGGTGCCGGGCTCGTCATGTCGACCCTCGACGTCGTCGCCGGCTGCGGCGCCCGCCCCGCCAACTTCCTCGACATCGGCGGCGGGGCGTCCGCGCGGGTCATGGCGGACGGACTGGCGGTCGTGCTGTCCGACCCGGCCGTGAAGTCGGTGCTCGTCAACGTCTTCGGCGGCATCACCGCCTGCGACGCGGTCGCCGACGGCATCCTCCGAGCGGTCGACCGCATCAGGCTGACCAAGCCGCTCGTGGTGCGCCTCGACGGCAACAACGCCGTCCGCGGCCGCGCCCTCCTGGACGAGCGCGCCCATCCGCTGGTGCAGCAGATCCCCACCATGGACGGTGCCGCCCGCCGCGCCGCCGAACTCGCCACCACGGCCTGAGGAGACGGGACGACATGGCCATTTACCTCACGCAGGACAGCAAGGTCCTCGTCCAGGGCATGACCGGCGGGGAAGGCATGAAGCACACCCGCCGCATGCTCGCGGCCGGCACGGACGTCGTCGGCGGCGTCAACCCGCGCAAGGCGGGCCACACCGTCGACTTCGGCGACCGTGCCGTCCCCGTCTTCGGCTCCGTCGCCGAGGGCATCGCCGAAACCGGCGCCGACGTCACCGTCGTCTTCGTCCCCCCCGCCTTCGCCAAGGCGGCCGTCCTGGAAGCCGCGGACGCCGGGATCGGCCTCGCCGTCGTCATCACCGAGGGCATCCCGGTCCACGACACGGTCACCTTCACGGCGTACGCGAAGAACCGGGGCACGCGGATCATCGGCCCCAACTGCCCCGGACTCATCAGCCCCGGTCGGTCCAACGCGGGCATCATCCCCGCCGACATCACCAAACCGGGCCGCGTCGGCCTGGTCTCCAAGTCCGGCACCCTCACCTACCAGCTCATGTACGAACTGCGCGACATCGGCTTCTCCACATGCGTCGGCATCGGCGGCGACCCGGTCGCCGGCACCACGCACATCGACTGCCTCGCCGCCTTCGAGGACGACCCCGACACCGACCTGATCGTCCTCATCGGGGAGATCGGCGGCGACGCGGAGGAACGGGCGGCCGCCTACATCCGCGACCACGTCACCAAACCGGTCGTCGGCTACGTCGCCGGCTTCACCGCCCCCGAGGGAAAGACCATGGGCCACGCGGGCGCGATCGTCTCCGGCTCCTCGGGTACGGCCGCGGCGAAGAAGCAGGCACTGGAGGCGGCCGGGGTGCGGGTCGGCGACACCCCGACCCACACGGCACGACTGGTGCTGTCCGCGCTCGACTCCACGCTCGACGCGACCCGGTGAGGGAGACCGCCATGACCCTGACCTCGCAGGAACCCGCGCCGCCCCTGATCCTGAAGGCCGGCACCTCCTGGGCCGACGCCTGGCAGCGCTGTCTCGCCGCCGCACCGGAGGCCTTCCGTGACGACCGCGTGCTCAACCTCTGGGACGCCCGCTGGCACGCCGACGGCCGGGTGCTGCCCGCCACCAGCCCCGTCGACGGCACGCCCGTCGCCGGCCCGCCCCGGCTCGACGGCGGCACCGCTCGCCGCGCGGTCCGCGCCGCTCTCGACCAGCACCGCGCCTGGCGGCACGTCCCGCTCGCCGAGCGGCGCGCCCGCGTCGCGGCCACCCTGGACGCCCTCGCCGCCCACCGCGACCTGCTCGCCCTGCTCCTGGTCCGGGAGATCGGCAAACCCTGGGCGGCGGCGCGGGCGGACGTGGACCGGGCGATCGACGGCGTGCGCTGGTACACCGACGGCATCGAAGGGATGCTGGCCGGCCGGGCCCCGCTCGACGGCCCGGTGTCCAACATCGCCAGCTGGAACTACCCGATGAGCGTGCTCGTGCACGCCCTCCTCGTGCAGGCCCTGGCGGGCAACGCGGTCGTCGCCAAGACCCCGACGGACGGCGGTGTCGCCTGCCTGACCCTGGCCTGCGCGCTCGCCGCCCGCGAGGGCGTTCCCGTCACCCTGGTCAGCGGCAGCGGAGGCGAGCTGTCCGAGGCGCTCCTGCGGGCCCCGGAGATCGGCTGCGTCTCCTTCGTCGGCGGCCGCGGCACCGGCGCCGCGGTAGCCACCGCCGTCGCCGACCTGGGCAAGCGGCACGTACTGGAACAGGAGGGACTCAACACCTGGGGGGTCTGGGAGTACTCGGACTTCGCCGCGCTGGCGGCCGCCCTGCCGAAGCTCTTCGACTACGGCAAGCAGCGCTGCACGGCCTACCCGCGCTTCGTCGTCCAGCGCACGCTGTTCGACGCGTTCCTGGCGGTGTACCTGCCGGCCGTGCGCGCACTGCGCTTCGGTCACCCGCTGGCCGTCGAGCACCCCGGCGACCCCTTCCCCGCGCTCGACTTCGGGCCGCTGATCAACGCCGCCAAGGCCAAGGAGCTGACCGACCAGGTCGCCCACGCCGTCGACCGGGGCGCGGTGCCGCTGTACCGCGGCAGCATGGAGGGCGCCCGCCTCCTGCCCGGCCAGGACACCTCGGCGTACGTCCCCCCGGTCACCCTCCTGAACCCGCCCCCGTCCTCCCCTCTCCACCACGCCGAACCCTTCGGCCCGGTCGACACGATCGTCCTGGTCGACACCGAGGCCGAACTGCTGGCCGCGATGAACGCCTCCAACGGCGCGCTGGTGGCCACCCTGTCCACCGACGACCGGGCCACCTTCGACCGGCTGGCCCCGCAGATCCGCGCGTTCAAGGCCGGCCACGGCGTGCCCCGCTCCCGCGGCGACCGCGACGAGCTGTTCGGCGGCTTCGGCGCGTCCTGGCGGGGCGCGTTCGTCGGCGGCGACCTGCTGGTCCGCGCGGTGACCCAAGGCCCGCCGGGGGAGCGGCTGCCGGGGAACTTCCCGGAGTACCAGCTGATGCCGTGACACTGGCGGAGGCGCTCAGAGGGAACCGGCGATGATCTCGTCGACCAGCCACCGGGCGACCTCGTCCGGATAGGGCCGGGGCAGGCTGAGCACGATGTGGTTCATCCCGACGGCGACCAGCGCGGCGACCGTCTCGCGGGTCGCCGCCGGGTCGTCGTAGGACACGAGCACCTGAACCGAACGCTCGATCTCCCGCGGGTCGCGCCCCAGGTCGGCGCAGTGCGCGTCGAGGACGCGGGAGCGCTCGGCGACGAACTCCACGCTGTTGTGCGGTGGCCCGGGGACGTTCCAGGCGTCCGCGTGCTCGGCCACCAGCCGCAGCAGCCGGGTGCCCCAGCCGCCGATGAGCAGCGGGGGCCCCGGCCGCTGCACGGGCTTGGGCTCGTTGCGGGTGCCCGTGAGCCGGTAATGGCGGCCCTCGAAGTCGAAGACGTCCTGCGTCCACATCCGCCTCAGGATCTCGGCGGTCTCCGCGAGCCGGGCGATGCCTTCGGCGGGCGGCACCAGGTCGAGCCCGTACGCCGCGTACTCCGCGATCGCCGGGTTGGCCCCGGCCATCCCGCCCGCGCCGGGCGGCTGGTGCGTGCCCCCGACCCCGAGCCCGAGGACGAGCCGGCCGCCGGAGATCACGTCGAGGGTGGAGGCCATCTTGCCCAGGAGGGCCGGCGGCCGGATCCGGTTGCTCGTGACCAGCAGCCCGAGCCGCAGTCGCTCCGTCTGCGCGGCGAGCGCGCTGAGCAGCGTCCAGCCCTCGTGGACCTCGCCGTCCGCTGGGCCCGCGACCGGCAGCAGGTGGTCCCACAGCCATGCGTCCTCGATCTCCGGCACGGCGTCGGCCTCGAGCCAGACGCGGCGGATGTCCTCGTAGGACACGTGCATGGGGGTGGTCTTCAGGCCGAACCGCACAGTGGTCATGACGATCAGCCTAGTAAATCATCAGCAGAACTGACAATCAGTTTACCGAATACAGTCGGGGGATGGTCAGCGATCAGCAGCCCGCGCCGCTCGAGTCCCGGCTCGGCTATCTCCTCAAGCATGCACAGGCCCGCTTCACCCGTGTCTCCGCCGAGGCCCTGGCGCCCCACGGGGTGGACGGCCACGAGCTTGCCGTCCTGGTCGTCCTCGCCGGCGACGAACCGCTGTCGCAGGTGGAGGCGGCGGCCCGGCTCGGCATCGACCGCACGACGATGGTCGCGCTGATCGACGGGCTGGAGGAGCACGGCCTGGTACGGCGCCGGCGCAGCCCCCTGGACCGCCGCAAGAACATCGTCGAACTGACCGAGACCGGCCGGGACTGCCTGCGCGGCGCGGAAGAGGCCCGCCGTGCCGCCGAGCGCCGCTTCCTCGCCCCCCTGGACGACGACACGGCGGCGACGCTGGTCCGGGCGCTGCGGACGCTCGTGACGGGCGAGGAGTGACCGCCCGGACGCCCACGGTGACGGCCCTCTTCGGCCCCGTCCGCACCGCGCCCACCGCACGGATACGCAGGTGAAAGGCGCTGCGAAACCTTGGTATGGTTGTCCTCGTCGCCGCGGGGAAGCCCCCCGCCGAGCGGCAGACACCTTGTCCGGGTGGCGGAATGGCAGACGCGCTAGCTTGAGGTGCTAGTGCCCTTTATCGGGCGTGGGGGTTCAAGTCCCCCCTCGGACACCAGTGAGACCCCTGCATCGCAGGGGTCTTTTTTCTTCAGCGCCCGCTCTCTCGGTCACGCCGACAGCATCCGCTCCCCCTCCGGCCCCCCGTGCCCCCCGTGCCGGTCGTGCCAGGCGGCGCGGTGGGCGCGGGCCGCGGATTCCGCTCGGTGGACCGCCGCCGCCGGGACCGGCAGGCGGCACAGGGTGTCCAGGGTGGCGAGCATGCGGTCGGCGAAGCGGCGGCCCAGGGGCGTCAGGCGGTCCGACGCGAGCAGGACGAGCGTGGCCTCGTGGGCGGCCAGTCGCCAGCGGGCGAACTGCACGTGCGCCTCGAAGCGGGCGCGCGGCTCGGGCTCCCGCTCACGGCGGCGGGCCCAGAACCTGGCCACGCCCAGATGCGCGTACGCCCCGTGGAACAGCCCCAGCAGCGGGCGCGGGTCGGGACGCCACGGGGCGTAGAAGCGCTCCGGTCCGCCCGGGTGGAACAGGTCGAAGAGGTGCAGCAGCGCCGCGAACTTGTTGTGCTGCATCTCGTGCGCCACGGTCACCGCGAACCCCGCCGCCGTCCGCGGCAGCGACAGCGCCACACAGCCGAAGGTCTCCGCGCTGCTGCCGCTGGCGATGCCGGGCCCCGGCCGGGCCAGCGGCACCAGCAGGCGCTCGCCCGCCGCCAGCTCCTCGTACACCTCCGGATGGCCGGCGCGCAGCAGCGCGCACGCCTCCCGTGCCACGGCCGCCCACGCCCGTGCCTCGTGCGGGCCGATGCCGTCGGGGCGGTCGGCGGCGTGCGGGAACGACGGCCGGTCCACCACGTCCAGCAGCAGCGGCGCCCCGCCCTCCAGCGTGGCCAGCAGATGCGGCCCGTGCCAGCGGCCGCTGCCCCGGTACGGCGCCGGGGGCACCGCCACCGCGTCCTCCGTGCCGTCCGCCGCACGCAGCACGATCCGCGCGTGGCCCTCGGCTCCGGTGCGCACCTCCGCCCGGTCGCCGGCGCGTGCCCCCGGGAAACGGGCCCGGCCCAGCGCGGGCAGCGCCACCCACGGCCCGTCCACCGGCAACGCCGTACACCCCGGCAGTCCCGCGCGCACCGCCGCGGCGGCGGCCAGCGCCGTGAACCGGCCCATCGGCGGCTCCTCGCCCGGTCGCGGCCGCGTCAGCCGGGACAGCACCTCGAACAGCGCGGGCCCGGCGGTCGGATGCGTCAGGACGGCCGCCGCCGCGTCCGGCGCGGTGTGCGCGGCCGCGGTGAGCAGTTCCCAGGCGTGCGCGGCCTCCTGCGCGACCCGGCCGCCGGTGCGGCCCGCCGCGTCCGCCACGGCCCACGCGCAGGCCAGGCGCCGGCTGTGCTCGGCGCGGGCCAGCAGCCGCAGCGCCTCGGCCCCGCCGCCGCCCGCGGCGACCGCGTCGAACAGCGCGCCCGGCATCCGGTACGGCGACGGCGTCATCCCACCTCCGCGGTCATCGGCTTCGGGGTGTCACCGCGGTCGAGGACGGGGGCCGGGCGCACCGGGTGGTCGGTGCCGTCGACGCCTTCGACGGTGAGCGGCTCGGCGCGCCGGGCCGCGCCCGGCAGGTCCGCTGCGAGCCGTCGCCGTACGCGTCGGATCAGTTCGGCCAGGTCGGCGCAGTACACGCTCGGGTTGGCGAAGCCGGTGGAGCGGCGGTAGCGGGTGGCGTAGTGGCCGCCGCCGCACACCCGGTGCAGGGCGCAGGCGCGGCAGGGCGCGCACAGCCCGTCGGCACCCCACTGGCGCGCCGCGATCCCCGGGTGGCCGAGCAGCGTGTCGAAGGAGTGCCGCCACACGTCCAGACCGGTCCGCGCGGCCCCGTCGTACGCCGTGCGCAGCGCGTCGTCCTGTGCGAGGGAGCCGTCCGTCTCCACCACCGCGTAGCGCACCGGGGACAGGCCCAGCGACTCGGTGCGCGCGGGGGCGCCGAGCAGCAGCGCCGTCAGGTCGTCCAGCAGCCGCACCCCGGTCTCCTTCACCGGCGCGCCGTACCAGCGCACGAAGACGGCCCACAGCCAGTCGGCGTACGGGGTGCGCCGGCCGGCGGTGTCCACCCCGGGCGGCGGGCTGTGCCAGGTCCCCAGCGGCAGCAGGAAGTCGACGACGGGCGGGGCGTACGCCAGCAACTCCTCGTACGTGCGCACCGGGTCGTTCGCCAGGTCGACCGTGCACAGCAGCCCCGCGAACAGGGGGCGGTAGGGCTCGCTCGCGAGCAGCCGCAGCGCCGCGGCCACCCGGGCGTGGCTGCCGCCGCCGTCCGCGCCGCGCCGGTGCCGGTCGTGGGCCGCGCGCCCGCCGTCCGTGCTGACTCCGATCCGCAGCCCCAACTCGCCGAAGAGGTCGAGCCGTTGCCGGGTCAGCCGCACCCCGTTGGTCTGCACCGACAGGTGCAGCCGCACGGCGTCGCCGACGGCCGCGCGCAGCGTGCCCACCGTGTCGGCGAGCGCGCGGTCGCCGGCCAGCAGCGGCTCGCCGCCGTGCAGCACCACGCCCGCCTCGCGCACGCCGTGCGCGGCGAGATGTTCGGCGATGCGGCGCGCCGTGCGTTCCACCGTGGCCGGGGCCATGGTGCGCGGCTGTCGGCGCCAACCGGTGTCCTGCGCCCGGTACATGTAGCAGTAGTCGCACGCGAGGTCGCAACGGCTGTGGACCTTGAGGACGAACGAGTCCAGCGGATACGGCTGCCAGCCGGCCGCCCGTCGCGCCGCCACGTCGGCGGCGGTGGGCCACGGCGGCTCGGCGTGGCGCAGTGGCGGTCGACTCATCCGCTTCCCCCCGACGGCCTCGCCACGGGCCCCGCCTGCTACGGGCGTCAGGCACAGCCCGTCCGGCCCGTATGCCGACCAGTATTCGGGGGTTCCCGACACACCGTCAACATCGCTAATGAGACAACGCAGGTGGGAGGCGCGGCAGTTGGCCGTACCGATGCCGTCCGGACGCTGCCGCCGCCGGGGGCCCCGGCGTTACGCTGAAACGACGGCCACCGGCGCGGCCCCGCGTCCCCGCGGCCGCTCGGTGGTCCGGGAGGCCCGGCCACGAGACCCAGGGAGTGACCCCGTGGAAGCAGCCGAGGGCACCGCCCCCGCCGAGATGCGCGCCGCGTGCGGCGACGGCGTGGCGGGCGACGTGGAGTCCGTCGTCCTGGACATCGCCGCGCTCACGCCCGACGACGTCGCCGCCCTGCCCGGTTCCGTGCTGGGAGAGCTGCTGCGCCGGGTCCACGACAGCTGCGCCGAGGGCGACCCGTTCGTCACCGGACACAAAGAGAGCCAGTGAACGCCGGGACACGGAGCCGCGGCCGTGACGCCACCGGCCACGCCCTGTACTGTCACCCCCCGAGCGTCCGTTTTGTCCTTGCGGAGGGCGGTCCCGGCGCGGTCCGGCACCGCCCCCGCCCCGCCGCCGTACCGCCGCCTTCCCCATCGCACCGTCCCGTCGCGCCGCGCCGAGCGGAGAGGTCATGCCCGACGTCAACTCCACCGACCGCACAGGTCCGTTCGCCGTCTTCGTCGCCGCCTCCGAGAACGTCGGCCTGAGCACGACCCTGCGCAACGTCGCGGACATCCTCGCCGAGGCCGGCCGCAGCGTGCTGCTCGTCGACGGCCGCACCGGCGCTCCGGACCCCGCTCGGCTGCCGCAGCCCGTGCCCGGCCGGGTCACCACCGGGCGCCCGCACCCCGACCGGCCCCTCGCCGACGATCCCGTCGCCGCCGCCTACGACCATGTCCTGATCGAAGCTCCCGTACCGGACACCCCCGACGCCGACGAACCTGCCCGGACCGCGGCGCCGGCCGACGCGCTCGTCGTCTGCTTCGCGATGACCGCGTGGTCCATCGACGGCGCCGCCGCCCTCGCCGAGGACCTCACCGCCCGCGCCCGCCGGCCCGTGCGGGTGCTCACCCTCGGCCTCAAGAGCGACGTGCGCGTCCACGACCGGCTGCGCGACGCCCGTGAACGCGTACGGCGGCGGTTCGGACCGCTCGCCGCGACGCTCGGGGAGACCGACATCCCTTTCCTGGAGATCCCCTACAACCCGCTGTACCAGGACGTGCGCAGCCTCGCGGTCCGGTCCGAGGGCGCGGGCACGGTCATCGGGCTGCGCCCCTATTACGAGCGGCTCGCCGACTGGCTGCGCGCCCGCCGCGCCCCACGGCTGAACGAGGTCACCGTCGTCCACTCCGCCCGGCACGCCCCCTGGGCGGCCTGGGTGCGCGACCGGCTCGCCGCCAAGGGCGTGCGCACGCAGACGCGCCGCGCCGACACCTACACCGGCGAACGCCCCGAGCGCGGAGGCGCGTTGCTCTTCCTCGCACCCGACGGCACCGACGAGACGCTGCTCGCCCAGATCGGCGCGCTGTCCCACACCGACGTGCGGATCGTCCTCGTCGACGAGCCGTTCCCGTACGCCGAAGCCGCCCACCACGAACGGATCGACCTGCGCGAGGCGGGGGAGGAGGAGGCGCTCCGGCTGCTGTACACCGGCCTCGGGCTCGACCCCCGTCCGTCCGGCGAGGCGCCGGGCGCCGCGCGCTTCCCCCGCCTTCCCGAGACGAACAACATCGGCCCCCGCAACCGGGGTTTCATCGGCCGCGACGAGCTGCTCGCCACGGTGGAGGACCGGCTGCGCGCCGCCGGGCTGGACGGTGCGTGCCTGGTGCTGCACGGGGCCGGCGGCTGGGGCAAGAGCGAGGCCGCGCACGAGCTGTGCCACCGCTACGGCTCCGGCTACGACATCGTGTGGTGGGTGCGGGCCTGGGAACGCCGGCGCGTCGAACGCGGTCTGCGCCGCCTCGCGGGCTGCCTCGACAGCCCGCACGACGGCCTCGGACCGGCCGACACCTCCGGCGACGCGATCCCCCGCCTGCTCGGCCGCCTCTCCCGCGCCGACGAGCCGACCAGCTGGCTCCTGATCTACGACGGCGTCGCCGACCTGTCCACCCTCACCGGCCTTCTGCCCTCCCCGCACGCCCACGGCCACGTCCTGATCACCAGCCGCACCGCCCCGGCGACGGCGGAACGGACGCGGGCGGCGGGGCAGGAGGACGGGGCAGGGACCGGGACGGACGGAAGAGAAGCCGTCGTGGACGGCGAGGAGTCGCGGGAAGGCGCCGCAGAGCAGACCGTCGCCCCTGACGGCGCCGGCCACGCCGCCCCCCGTCCTCCCCTCGGCCGGCGTCCGCGTCTCACGTCGTACCCCATGCCGCCCATGACGGCGGAGGAGAGCCGCGCGCTGCTCGCCGAGCGGGTGCCGGAGATCGGCGAGGGACAGGCCGGGCAGGTCGGCAGTGTCGTCGACTTCGTGCCGCACGCCCTGCATCTGGCCGCGCACTGCCTGGCCGAGCGGGCCGCCGGGCACCGCCGCCACGACCACCTCACGACCGACGCCGCCGTGCGCGACGCCGTGCGTGACGTCCTCGCCGAATACCGGGCCGGCAAGACGGAGCTGCAGCGGCGCGGCGAGGCGGCCACCCCGGTCGCCGTGATGGTGCAGGTGGCGCGGCGGGTCGCCCGCACCACGCCGGGTGCCGCCGCCTGGCGTTCGGAGTCCCCGCACCGTGACGCGCTCGGCTGGCTGCTGGACGCCGCCTCCCTGCTCACCGGCCGGGGCATGGGCCTGGAGCTGTTGCGCTCGCGCCGGATCCTGTCCGAACTCGCCCGTGACGACGACGTCGTGGATCCCCGCACCGACGACCCCCGCCACCCCGACGACGTGCAGCTGCCCGACGAGCACATGGTCAGCGTCGCCCTGTGGGCGCTCGCCCAAGTGGGACTCCTCGACGTCGACTTCGACCGCGCCGCCCAGCCGCTCGCCCAGCACCACGGGCTGCGCGACCTGATCCGCGCCGGCATGAGCGACACCGAACGCGAGCACATCGAGTCGGTGCTGCGCGGCATCCTCGCCGAGTACGCGCCGCAGGAGAGCCAGGACCTGCCCGCCGACTGGGCCCGCGAGGTGTACTCACTGCGCCTGTGGGAGGACACGCGCCCCCGGGTGCGCCGCTCCCTGCTGCGCCACCTCAACGCGCTCAGCCAGCGCGCCGAGGCCGCCGACCTGGAACGCCTCCTCGACATCGCCGCCCAGGCGCGCGACGCCTGGCACCGCGACGACGACGAGCAGTCGCCCGAGTATCTGCGGCTGCTCAACCTCACCGCCCGCGCCCACCGGTTGCGCGGCGACTACGACGCCTCCCGCCGCCTCGCCCAGGACGCCCTGCTCGGCCACCGCCGGCTGCTCGGCATCACCCACCCGCGCACCCTGCTGTCCGCCGACTCCTACGCCGCCACGCTGCGCGCCCTCGGCCGCTTCGAGGACGCCCTGCTCGAACTGCGGCCCGCCCTCGACGGGTTGACGCTGCTGCTCGGCCGGCAGCATCCGGCGACCGTGCAGGTCGAGCACAACCTCGCGCTCACCGAGGCGCTCACCGGCCGCACGAGCGACGCCCTGACCCGCATCCAGGACCGCTTCCGCCACCGGCAGGCCGTCGGCGGCGAGGACGACCCGGTCGCCTGGGACTCCGCCGACCTGCTCGCCTACCTGCTGCGGGCCACCGGCCGCGACGGCGAGGCCCGCGACCTGCTGCGCCGGCGGCTGCGCCGGCTCGGCGACTCCTGGGGCCGCGACCGGCTGTGGACCGAGGTCGGCCTCGCCGTCGGCGAACGCCGCCTCGCCGACGGCTTCCCCGCCGTCAAGGACCCCCGCTACGGCTACGAACGCGCCCACGAACGCGACCGGCGCGCCCTGACCGAGTACCTCGCCCGCTTCGGCGCCTCCCGCTTCGACACCCTGCGCTGCCAGTTCAGTTACGCCGCCGACCTCGGCGCCCTCGGCAAACACGAGGAGGCCGAGGCACAGGCCCGCCAGTGCGCCGGCATCTTCGCCCGCACCTTCGGCGCCGGCCACCCCTACACCGGCCTGTGCCACGTACGGCAGGGCGTCCACCTGCGGAACATGGGCGAGGCGCGGGCGGCCGAGGAGGCGGGCCGCGCCGGTCTCAACCTGCTCGGCCACAAGCTGGGCAGCGCCCACCCGTGGGTGGCCGCCGCCGAGAACTCCCTGGCCGCCACGCTCGCCGCGGCCGGCCGCACGGACGAGGCCGTCGAGCTGGCCCGCTCCGCCCTGACCCGGCTCGGCGACCTCGGCGTCGCGGACCGGCCCGACGGACGGCGGGTCGCCCTGCACCTCGACCACCTCACCGGCACCGGCAGCGCCCGCCCGGCGCCGCCCTCCGGATACGACATCGACCTGGAGCTGCCCGGCCTTTAGACCCCACCCGGCCGGACCCCACGGCCGCACCCAAGCACCCGCACTTGGCCTAACGGCCCGCACCCAAGCACCCGCACCTGGCCTCACGGCCCCGCACCCCAGCACCCTCACCCGGCCCCACGGCCCGCACCGCAACACCCGCACCCCGCCCCACCCCACCGAAAGGCGCGTACCCGTGGCAGCTCCCGCACCCCAGCGCACCAGCACGCTGAAGCAGTCGCACTGGACCGTCAAGCGGCACGGCGTGATCACCGGCATGTGCGAGGAGACCGTCGCCGCCACACCGTCGATACGCAGCCTGTGCCACTACAGCAACGGCATCCTCGACTTCGCGGTCCTGCGCGCCCCCCTCGCCCCGCTCAGCAGCCTGCTCACCGAGCCCGGCGACGAGGAGTCCGGCGAGTCCCTGCCGGGCAGCCGGCTGCTGCTGTGCGCCCAGGACCTCGGCCTGGTGCTGCGCCCGCTGGGCACCGGCGAGTTGATGCGCACCGTGGTCGCGGGCCCCCGCGGCGGCCTGTGGGGCGGCCGCGCCCGGCCCGGCGAGTTCCTCGCAGCCGTGACTGACCTGGGCGACGGCGTGCCCGACGCCGACGCCGCCATGAACCGGCTGGTCACCCGCATCCGCACGGAGATCCACTCGCTGCCCGACGAACGGCTCGGCGGCGACCCCGTGGCCAAGCCGCACCTCACCGCCCTCCCGGCCCCCGAAGGCCCGCGGATCGACTTCGGCACGGCCGCGGCCGCCGACACCGTCTACGAGGAACGCCTGCGCGACCTGTGGCGCAGCCACGTCAACCCCGCCGACCTGCACTACGCCGGCTACTACCGCGACTGGACGCTGGTCTGCGTCGGCGACGTCTTCGACGCCGGGGAGCTCGGCCCCCGCTTCATCGACGTCAGCGTGCGCACCCGGCGCACCGCCTACCGCGACCTCTCGCGCAGCCTGCGCGGCCACGTCGTACGCCTGACCGACGCGCTCGGCCTGATCACCCCGCCCGCCCCCGGCCGCGCGCCCCTGGACCGGCTCGTCCTGGATGTGCAGGAGGGCGCCGTGTACGTGCACTGGACCTCGCCGCACGCCTTCCTGCTGGGCGTCACCCTCGACCAGCGGCAGGTCGGCAACGCCGAACAGCGCCTGGCGGGCCTGGCCCGCGCCCTGCGGGATGCGCCCGCCGCCGGACGGTTCACCACGCCGCGCTGAGCGTCCCCCACACCTCCTCCGCCAGCGACTCCACCGTGCGGGCCGGGGTGAGACGGTGACGCTGGTCGGCGCCGCCGAGGAGATGGACCGGCAGCACCTCCACCGCGCTCTCGTACTCCCGGCAGATCCGGCGCAGTTCTCCGAGCTCGGCCTCGGTCGGCGCGGCGCCGGGCACGGTCGCGGCGGCCCAGGCGGCGACCGCCCCGCGGAAGCGCTCCGTCAGCTCCCGCACCAGCGTGGCGCAGCCCAGCACGCTCAGATCGGCCGGGGTCGCCGCCGCACGCCCCGCTGTGCGGCCCGCGACCCGCCCGGTGACCGACTCCAGCATGGCCAGCGCGTCCCGGAACCGGCGTCGCACCGGTCCCGGCAACGCCGCGGTGTCCGGCTCGCTTTCGCCGCGCTGGAGGGTGGCCTGCGGCGTGGTCGCGGGCCGGGTGTCCAGGGCCAGGCCGGCCAGTGTGCGCTGCATCTCGTCCAGCCGGGCGGTCTGCAACTCCAGGTCGCGGCGCATCCGTTCGCCCAGCTCCAGCAGATCCTCCTCGCGCCGCTCCTCCACCAGGCGCCGTTCCAGTTGCAGCAGGGCGTCGTGCGCGCTCAGGCCGAAACCGCCCTGCCGGTACACCAGTGGCCGGGACCCGATGGCCCGTCCCAGCCGGTCCTGCATCGCCTGCGAAACCAGGCCGTTGACCACCAGCAGCACCTCCAGCCGGTACGGCCGTACCGCGCTGCGCAGCCCGAGCACATGGGCGGCGACCCGCTCGGCGTCGTCGGCGAGCAGCACCGACCGGCCGTAGATCACCGCGATGTAGGCGTCGGGGGCGGGGGAGAGCCAGTACACGACCTCCTCCCGGCCGCCCGGGGAGCGGGCCAGGCGGGCCGGCACCGGGTCGCGGGAGGCGATCCGCCACTGCCCGACGTCCAGCGCCTCGTGCAGGTCGGCGAGCACCTGCCGGTACGCCACCCGCTCGTGCAGCTGCCGCACCGCCGCCAGGACCGCCGTCCCCGGCACCCGCCGCACCGCGCCCTGCTCGTCCTCGGCGAGCTGCCAGGCCTGCCGGCACGTCTTGAGGACCTCCCGGGGCACGCCCTCGGTCAGCTCCGGCAGCAGCCGCAGCGCCTCCTCGTCGAACGGCCCGGTGCCCGTCGTCCCCGCGGCGGCCAGGTAACGGGAGACCAGCTCGCGGGTGTCGCGGCCGTCCAGGCCGTTCGCCCACAGCTGCACCACCCGCTCGTGCACGCTGCCGCGCAGCGCCTGCAACCCGGCCGGGGAGGTGCAGAAGACCAGCAGACCGCCGTGGCTCGCACAGATGTTGACCAGGCGCTCGAAGGCGTCGAAGAAGGTGCGCCGGGCCTCCTGCGGCCATTCCAGCACCTTCTCCAGGGAGTCCAGCAGCAGCACGTACGGGTTGCCGACGCGGCCGTGCAGGAAGCCCTGTACGGCGAGCGCGTCGAAGACCCGGTCGATGCCGGCCACGGTGTCCGCCCGCCCCTGCTGCGGGCCGATGGCCTCGGTGATGCCGCGTTCGCGCAGCGGCTCGGCGGGCTCCTCGCCGCTCAGCCAGTTCCACACCATGCGGCGGAACGGCGGTTGCAGCAACAGCGCGAGCGCGGTGGCGAACCGGCGGTGCTCGGTCACCTCGCCGAGCGTGCCGCGCAGGTCGGCGTGGATCACCTCGGGGTCGTAGCGCAGCGCCGAGACGACCTTGTCGGGGTCGAGCGTGCGGTCGCGCAGCCCCGCCGCGATCTCCCGCAGCGTGCCGCGGCGTGGATCGTCCTGCTCGCCGCCGACCCACTCTGCGGTGACGTAGGCGTAGTAGTCGCGCACCAGTTCCTCGAAGGCCTGCCGGCCCTGCGGGGTGTCGGCGGGGCCGCGCAGCCGGTCGCGGTAGAGCCGCCCCATGTCCTGCGCCGGCTCGTCCACGATCCACATCGCCGCGTCGCCGTGCCGCTCGCGCACCGTCTGGTAGGTGCGGCGCAGCGCGTGGCTCTTTCCCAGGCCGAACCCGCCCACCAGGGCGACGACCCGCCCGCGCCGGCCGCCCGCGGAGGGTGGCGCGAAGTAGTCGGCGACCAGGGCCTGCAGGTCGGTGACGAGCGGGGTGTCGAGGTGGGCGTTGCCCGAGTCGGCCGCCACCGCCGCCGACTCCCCGAGGTCGGACACCGGGCCGAGCCGCACGACCGGGCTCAGCGGGAAGGGGTTGTCGTGCCAGAGGTCTCCACGGTCTGGGGCCATGATGGCACTCCTCGGGTTCTGACGGTGGTGTCCGCGGTGCGAGCGGCGGCGGGAGCGGGGATACGGGCCGGTGTGCGTCAGGGCGGCGGCTCGGGGGTCCGGCCGGGGGAGACGGCCCCGGCGGCCCGTCCGTTCAGCGGCCGGGCGGCAGCGCGGACCACCGGTCCGGCGGCGGCGCGGGCCGCCGCGAGGCGGGCGGCGCGGCCCGCTGGCCCGGCGGCCGGGGCGGACCCGGCGGCGGGGTGCGTCCCAGGTCGGCCGGGTTCAGAGTGGGCGCCCGCAGGTCGGCGGCGGTGACCCGCACGCGGCCACCCTGGCGTCTTTGGCGTTCGGCGATCTCGAAGCACTCCTTGCGCAGCTGCCGCACGTCCAGCAGGTTCCACGCGTCACCGGCCTCGGGCGGTGGGCCGTCCACGGACGGGTGGCCGCCCCGGACGGCTTCGGTGAACTTCACGGGGTCCTCCGATGTGAGGGAGCCGAGCGAGAGATGGGTGACCTCGGGATAGGACAGCAGGTCCCCGAGCACTTCCCGCGCGGTGCGCGGGTTCTGGTGGCTGATCTCGACGAACAGTACGATCCGGCTCTGCGCGTGTCTCAGACACGTCCTGAGGAACTTGCCGCGCACCTCGCCCCCGGCGTCCCGCCAGTCGATGTGCGGCACGATCGCGAACAGCAGGCAGTTCTGCTGTGCGAGCAGCGCGCTGATGGCGCTGAACGCCTTGTGGACGTCACCGCCGTCGATCACCGGGTCCAGGGCCACGTCGGGGAAGTACCCGCGCAGCGCCTCGACGACCTTGTCCCGTATGGCCGCGTTGATGCCCGGCGTCTCGGCGAAGTCGCCGCGCTCGTCCCAGCTGACGTCGTTGCCGTAGTTGACGTATCCGCCGGTCATCGCCACGACCGGGCGCGGTGGCCGCAGTCCCCGCTCGTACTCGGGAGTGCCGCCGGCGTCCGCGTCGAGCTGAGCGAGGTACTGGTGGGCGAGGTGGATGCACTGGTGGATCAGCGTGGTCTTGCCCATGCCGACCGGACCGGTCACCACGACCAGATGCCCGCGGTCCACATGCGGCATGATCATCTCCGGCAGCCGGGCCAGACAGCGCCGGAACTCCTCCACCTGCTCCCGGACATGGTCGACGTCGACCCACTGCCCGGCGTGCTCCTCCTCCGCCCACGGCACCAGCGGGTGGTCGTCCCGGGGGACGGCCGGTATCCCGGGCACCTGGCTTCTGCTGCCCGGCACGTACACCCCGTACGGGTTCGTGCGGTGCTCGCCCCCGTTCATACGGCCGTCCCCGCTCTCTCCCGTCGCGCGACACGGTCCCGCACGCTACGCCAACTCCAGTACACCTTGCTCCGGTTGAGGTCGGATATCAGTCGCAGCCGGTCCTCCATGGCGCTCCGTTGCTCCTCCGCGTACCGGCCGCGGCCCTCGGTGTCCAGCAGGTAGCCGTCCCGGTCCCCGCGCAGCGGCCGGTCCAGCGGCAGCGCGTCGGCGGCCGCACGCCCCGCGTCCCGGCGCGCCCGCGGGCCGGGTACCCGGTTCAGGGTGCGCGCCAAAGCCGTGCGGGCCGTGCGCACCGCGCCGTGATCGGCCCGCTCGTCGGTCTCGTACGCGGTGAGGTAGTCGTGCACGGCCGTCCGGTAGGCGCTCTCCTCACCGGCCAACTGCTGCTGGAACTGCCGGCGTTCCGCCGACAGCCGTTCGGATGCCTGGCCGCCTAGAGTGAGCAGCGCACCGGCGGCCAGCAGCGGTAACTGCTTGAGGAAGTCCGTGAACCAGCCGCCCCCGCCGTCGTCCCCGGCGGCCGCGCCCGGCGACTCGGAGGCGGCGGCCATGAGCGCGGAACAGGCCCGCCCGAACTCCTCCTGCCGCCGCTCGGCCCACTGCTGGAGCGTCATCGCTCCGCCGCCCCTGCCCGCGCCGGCGCCCGTGTTCCTGCCGGTGCCCGCGTCCTTACCCGTGCCCGTGCCCGTGCCCGCGTCCTTACCCGTGCCCGCGTCCTTGCCCGCGCCGGCGGCCGGCAGTACGGCGTCCGGCGTCGCCGTGCTGCCCGGCGCCAGCAGCTTCAGGCGTACGGCCGCGGAGACGAGTCCGGCCCGGTGCGCGCCGTCCAGGCAGTACACCAGCTGCACATCCCGCTCCGAGGATGCACGCGGCCCTGCCCACGCGGGGCCCGTGGCCAGCAGCACCAGCGCCGCCCCGCAGGCCGCCGCGTACGACCGGTGGACCCGGCCGCCCGTGGGGCGGCGCGGGGGAGCGGTGGCCCGCGCCGGCGGCCGGGCGCCGGGCGGACGGCCCCCGCACGGTGCCCCCGGCCGGCCGTGTCCCCTCCGCTGCCTCATCACGCCTCTCCCCGTCCGCTCACCCCGGTGAACCCTGCTCGTCGTACCTCTGCCCGCGCCGCGAACGATGCCGCCCCGTCCCATGGGCCGCCGCCCCCTACGCCGCCGTGCGCTCGTCCGCCGCCTTCGCCTCCGCCGCCTCGCGATGGTACGGAGAGTGACGAACGGTGGCCGCGGCGAGTTCCCGCAGGCTCACAAGTCCCGGCAGTCGCGACCCGCGGTCCTGGAGCACGCGCCCCGCCCCGTACAGGGCGTTGACGGTCAGGACGGCCGGGCCGACCGTGCCCGCGGTACCCGGGAAATCACGCTCGAGGGTGAGCGCGATCAGCACCGCCGTGATGCCGTTCTGCTGGGCGAGCCCCAGCGCGATCCGGTCCCGGCGCGGCAGGCCGCGTACGAACAACGGCAGCACCAGCAGCGCCACCAGCGCCTGCGCGGCGAACGCGGCCGTACCCAGCACGACTCCCTGCACCCAGGACACGCCCCGCGCGAGCAGCAGGCCGAGCGCCAGGAACGCGGCGAGGAACGCGCCGCCCACCGCCCGGTCGACCGCCCGGCCCACCGTCCGGGAGCGCACCACGAGACCGGCCAGCGCCACCGCGAGCATCAACTGCTGCGCCGCCGCGAGCACCAGCAGAGCCACCACCAGCAGCACCGCGCCCGCGCCCCTGGCCCGCCGCACGACCACCGTGCCGGGCACCCGCCCAGCCGCCCACCGCCCCGCGCACCACACCGCGACCACGGCGGCGAGCAGCGCGGCGTTCAGACCGAGGCCGGTCAGATAGCCGCCGGTGCCCCCGGACGCCACCCGGGGGCTGCCCAAGTGCCCGGCCGCCGCATAGGCGTACCCGGCGAGATACAGCGTCAGCAGGACCGTCATCGGATCGTCGAAGGACGCCCACGCCTTCAGCAGCGACCGGGCCCGCGGCGACATCCGCCCCTCGCGGTCCAGCGCGGCCACCGACAACGGGTCGATCTGCGCCACCGCCATGCCCAGCACCAGCGACTCCGGCCGCCGGAAGAACAGCAGCATCGTCCCCGCGATCAGCGCCGCCTTCAGCACCACACCGAGCGTGACCGCCACCAGCACCCCGGTCAGGTCCGCCCGCAGCGCCCTGACATCGATCGCGTACGTGCTGCCGTACAGGCCGACCGCCAGCAGCAGGCCCGCCGTGAAGACGTAACCGCCGGAGTTCATCAGCCCCGTGGTGTCCACCGGCAGACCGATCAGCACCCCGGTGACCAGTGCCGCCGCCCCGCCCAGCACCAGAGGCGGCACCGCCCCGGACAACCGCCGCAGTGCGCGCTCCGCAGTCGCCATCGCCTGGTCCCCCCTTCCCCTGCCGGCCCCCGTACGGCGTCCGGGACGGGCGGGGACGCCTCGGTCCGGCGTCGGGCCCGCCGCCGCGGGGCAGGTGCATCGTAGGGTCCCGCCCACCGCGCCGACAGCCCGACACCGGCCGTGTCCACAACAGTTGACGAACCCGCGGCCCGCCTGCCCGCGCGGGCCGCGGCGCCGTCGCCGCACCCCGGTGTCGTACCTCGTCTTCACGATGCCCGGCCAGGCCCGCCGCCGAACCCGCACGCACCCCGCCGGCGGGCGCATCCGGCCGCCCGGCTCACCCTTCCCGGTGAACCGGGGGCACCGCACGGCTCCCGGCAGGCGCGCGCACCGGGCCCGCGAGCCCCCCGGGCGCGGAAAATGCGAGGCCGCTGAACGTTTGTGCGAGGCATGATGGCGGACCGCACCACCACCGGGGGGAACTGTGAGCGAGAGATACGTCCTGCTGTCCGGCATCGTCGGCTCGACCGCGTACGGCCTGGCCCGCGAGGGCTCCGACATCGACCGGCTCGGCCTGTTCGCCGTCCCCACCGAGGAGCTGCACGGTCTGCGGCAGCCCAAGGAGTCCCACGTCTCCACCGTGCCGGACCACACCCTGCACGAGGCGGCCAAGTGGTGCCGGCTGGCCCTCGGCGGCAACCCGACCGTCATGGAGCTGGTGTGGCTGCCGGACGAGCTGTACGAGGTGCGCACCCCGCTCGGCGACGAACTCATCGCCCTGCGCTCCAGCCTGCTCAGCGCCCACCGGGTGCGCGACGCCTACCTCGGTTACGCCACCCAGCAGTTCCGCAAGCTCACCCACCGGGCCGAGGGCACCGCCCCGCCCGCGCGGGTCGCCAAGCACGCCCGGCACCTGCGGCGGCTGTGTGTGCAGGGCTTCGAGCTGTACGCGACCGGCGCCCTGACCGTACGGGTCGACGACCCCGACGCCTACCACGCCTTCGGCGAGCGGGTCGCCGCCGACCCGTCGGCCGCGGAGCCGCTGCTGCGGCACTACGAGGACGCCTTCGCGAACACGCCCAGCGCCCTGCCCGCACGGCCCGACGAGTCGGCGGCCGATGCCTGGCTGCGCCGGGTGCGCGCCCACTTCTACACGGCCGCGCCCGCGACGGGCGCCTGACGGAAAATAGGATGCCCGGCCGCCGGGCGTCTCCCTAGACTCGCCACGCATCGCGCGCTGCCCCTGTCGACGGCGCGCGATGACCACCGACACCGATCACCAGTGAGGGGAGCAGGCCATGCGTGACCGCACCGCTGCCGCCGCTTCCCGCGCCCGTTACGAGGTGATCCTGGTGTCCCGTGCCGTCCGGTGCCCGCTGCGCGGCCGGCACCGGAAGCCCGCGACGCACATCTGACGGCCCGTCACTCGCACGGGCGCCCGTCGACGCGTCCGGGGGATCGCGCTGCCCTGAACACATCTCGTCCGAAAGGCATGAGGGCCGTGCGCACCGCACTCGACCGTCACCTCACCCACCCGCTCACCGCCGTCCGCAACCTGGGCATCCTCGCCCACGTCGACGCCGGCAAGACCACCGTCACCGAGCGGATCCTGTACGCCACCGGCACCACGCACAAACGCGGCGAGGTGCACGACGGCACCACCGTCACCGACTTCGACCCGCAGGAACGCGACCGCGGCATCACCATCTTCGCCGCGGCCGTCAGCTGCGCCTGGGACGGCCACCGCGTGAACCTGATCGACACCCCCGGCCACGTCGACTTCGCCGACGAGGTGGAGCGCTCGCTGCGGGTGCTGGACGGCGCGGTCGCCGTGTTCGACGCGGTGGCGGGCGTGGAGCCGCAGAGCGAGTCCGTGTGGCGGCAGGCCGACCGGCACGGCGTGCCCAGGGTCGCGTTCGTCAACAAGATGGACCGCGCGGGCGCCGACCTGGACGCGGCCGTCGCGTCGATCCGCGCGCGGCTGCACCCCGCACCGCTGGTGGTGCAGCTGCCGATCGGCGCGGAGGACGCCTTCGCCGGCGTCGTCGACCTGGTCCGGATGCGCGCCCTGACCTGGCCCGACGGCGGCGAGTCGGTCACCGAGGGCCCGGTTCCCGGCACGGTCCTCGACGAGGCCCGGCGTCGGCGCCGGACACTGGAGGAGGCCGTGGCGGAACGGCATCCGGCGGCACTGGAGGAGTTCTGCGACCGGGAGACCCTCTCGGCGGACACGCTCCGCGCCGCACTGCGGGACCTGACCGTCAGCGGGGACGGCGTGGTCGTGCTGTGCGGCTCCGCCTACCGCAACCGGGGCATCGAGCCGCTGCTGGACGCCGTGGTCGCCTACCTGCCCTCGCCGGCCGACCGGCCGCCCGTGCGGGACACGCGGGAGGGCCAGGAGCGCCCGGCCGACCCCGGCGCCCCGTTCACCGCACTGGCGTTCAAGGTCACCGCCACCGCGACCGGACGCCTGACCTACCTGCGCGTGTACGCCGGAACACTGGAGAAGGGAGACACCGTGTGGGACGCCACCGCGCGCCGCACCGAGCGGGTCGGCCGCATCCTGCGCGTGCAGGCCGACCGGCACGCGGCGGTCGATCGGGCGGTCGCCGGTGACATCGTGGCCGTCGTCGGCCTGAAGTCGGCCCGCGCAGGTGCCACCCTGTGCGCGCCGGGCGCCCCGATCGTGCTCGAACCGCCGGGCGCGGCCGAACCCGTCGTCTCGGTGGCCGTCGAGGCCCGCCGCGGCACCGACACCGAACGGCTGTCGGCGGCGCTGGCCCGGCTGGTCGAGGAAGACCCGTCCCTGGTGGTCCGCACCGATCCCGAGACGGGCCAGACCGTGCTGTCCGGCATGGGCGAACTGCACCTGGAAGTCGCGGCGGAGAAGCTGCGCCGGGTGCACGGCCTGGAACTCACCACGGGCCGCCCGCGGGTCAGCCACCGCGAGACGGTCGCCCGCGGTGTGACCGGCGCCGTCTTCCGGCACGTCAAACAGGACGGCGGCGCGGGCCAGTTCGCGCACGTCGTCCTCGACGTCGAGCCGCTGCCGGACGGGCCGGGCACCACCGGCTTCGTCTTCGCGTCGAGCGTGGTGGGCGGCCGGGTGCCGCAGGAGTACGTCCGCGCGGTCGAGGCCGGCTGCCGGGACGCGCTGGCCGAGGGCGGCCCGCTCGCCGGGCATCCGGTGACGGGGCTGAAGGTCACGCTCACCGACGGGTCCACGCATGTGAAGGACTCCTCGGAGATGGCCTTCCGCACCGCCGGCCGGCTCGGCCTGCGTGAGGCGCTGCGCGGCTGCACGCTGCTGCTGCTCGAGCCGGTCGCCGAGGTCACGGTGACCGTGCCCGAGGACGCGGTCGGCGCCGTCCTCGGCGACCTGGCGGCGCGCCGGGCCCGGGTCACCGGGTCCGGCACACGCGGCGGCGCGGCGGTGGTGACGGCGACGGTGCCGCTGGCCGAACTGTTCGGCTACGCCACCCGCCTGCGCAGCCGCACTCAGGGCCGCGGCACCTTCACGGCCCGCCCGACGGGTTACGCGCCTGCGTGACGTGCACCGCGCCGGCGGCTCTCCCCGTGCCCCGTGACGCGACCGCCGGCGGCTCTTCCCGCACCGGGTGAGGGCCACCGGCGGCCCCCCGTCCGGGATGCGACGCGAAGGCCGCCGCGTCAGGGGTACGGCACCACGGCCGATGGCGTCGTCGACGTGCCCGACGTCGGCGCGTCCGTGTCGTCGACGACGTGCTCGTACTGCCCGTTGCCGCCGAGGTGGTGACGGCGTCGCCGGCCTTGCAGGCGGCGTAGCCGCTGACCGTTCCGTTCCGGATCGCGGCCGAGTTCGACGATCCGCGTCAAAGGCCTTGACGCGGATCGTCTTTCGCCGTTTAACTCACGCCCTAAATTAAGACGTGATGAGCTTCCCGGAAGGGACCACCTGGAGCATGCGCAGCATCCGAGTCGCGGCCGTCGGCGCCGTCAGCCTCTCCCTCGCCCTCGCGGCCACGGCGTGCGGGGGAGGTTCGGCCACCGGCGGCGGGTCGAACGACTCGCCCAGGACGCTCACCTACTGGGCCTCCAACCAGGGCGCGAGCATCGAGGAGGACAAGAAGGTCCTCCAGCCCGAACTCGCCAAGTTCGAGAAGCAGACCGGCATCAAGGTGAAGCTGGAGGTCGTCCCCTGGTCCGACCTGCTCAACCGGATCCTCACCGCCACCACCTCCGGCCAGGGCCCGGACGTGCTGAACATCGGCAACACATGGTCGGCGTCCCTCCAGGCGACCGGCGCCCTGCTGCCCTGGGACGCCGCGAACTTCGGCAAGATAGGCGGCAAGGACCGGTTCGTCGACTCGGCCCTCGGCTCCACCGGCGCCGCGGGCAAGGACCCGGCGGCGGTGCCGCTGTACTCGATGGCGTATGCCCTCTACTACAACAGGCAGATCTTCGCCGACGCCGGCATCGCCCAACCCCCCGCCACCTGGCTGGAGTTGGTCGCCGACGGGCAGAAGATCGGGGCGAAGGGCAAACAGGCGCTCGGCGCCGAGGGATCCAACGTCTCCGAGAACATCCACCACGTCTTTGTCTTCGCCCGCCAGCACGGCGCCGACTTCTTCACCGCCGACGGCAAGCCCGACTTCACCGGCGACGGCGTCGTCAGCGCAGTCCAGCAGTATGTCGACCTCATGGCCAAGGACAAGGTGATCCCGGCCGGCAACGCCGAGTATGCGCAGAACCAGTCCGTCAGCGACTTCGCCAAGGGCCGCACCGCGATGCTGCTGTGGCAGTCGGCCTCCGCCAACCTGAAGTCCCAGGGCATGAGCGAGGACGCCTACGGCATCGCCCCGGTGCCCGTGCAGTCCGGTACCCCCGGCACCGGCACCCAGGTCAACTCCATGGTCGCCGGTATCAACCTCGCCGTCTTCAGGAACACCCACAACCTCGACGGGGCCACGCGGTTCGTGAAGTTCCTGACGAGCGACGAGGAGCAGAAGATCCTCAACAAGGCCTACAGCACCATCCCGCCGGTGAAGACCGCCCAGAGCGACGCCGCCTTCGGCACCCCCGCGAACGCCGTGCTGAAGAACACGCTCGCCACCAGCGCCGCCGCCCTGCCCCAGGTCGCCGACGAGTCCCAGTTCGAGACGGCGGTCGGAACGGCCGTCAAGGAGCTGTTCGCCGACGCGGCCGCCGGCCGCCCCGTCACCGCCGCGTCCGTGAAGGCCAAGCTGGCCAAGGCCCAGCAGCAGATGCCGGCGAAGTGACGAGATGACGACGACCACCGCCGTCGAGCGAGCGGTGCACAAGGGAGCATCCGCCCGTGCGGGTGCTCCCCGCCGCCCCGGACGGATCCGCCGCGCCACCCTGCCCTATCTGCTCCTGCTGCCCGCCCTGCTCCTCGAACTCCTCGTCCACCTCGTGCCGATGGTCATCGGCGTCGTGATGAGCTTCAAGGAACTCACCCAGTTCTTCATCCGCGACTGGGGCAGCGCGCCCTGGGCCGGCCTCGACAACTACACGGTGTCGGTCGACTTCGACGCCCCGGTCGGCGAGGCCCTGCTGCACTCCTTCCTCGTCACCGTCGCCTTCACCCTGCTGTCGGTCGCCCTGTGCTGGCTGATCGGCACCGCCGCCGCGGTCTTCATGCAGGACACGTTCGCCGGCCGGGGCCTGCTGCGCGCGCTGTTCCTCGTGCCGTACGCGCTGCCCGTCTACGCCGCCGTCATCACCTGGGTGTTCATGTTCCAGCACGACAACGGCCTGGTGAACCACGTCCTGCACGACCAGCTGCACCTCACCGACCAGCGGCCTTTCTGGCTCATCGGCGACAACAGCTTCTACGCCCTGCTCACCGTCTCGGTGTGGAAGGGCTGGCCGTTCGCCTTCCTCATCGTCACCGCCGGGCTGCAGAACATCCCGCGCGAGCTGTACGAGGCGGCGGCCCTGGACGGCGCCGGGACCTGGCAGCAGATCCGCCGCATCACCCTGCCGTCGCTGCGTCCCGTCAACCAGGTGCTGATCCTGGTCCTGTTCCTGTGGACCTTCAACGACTTCAACACCCCCTACGTCCTGTTCGGCAGGGCCGCACCGCAGGCCGCCGATCTGATCTCGGTGCACATCTACCAGGCGTCCTTCGTCACCTGGAACTTCGGCACGGGCGCGGCGATGAGCGTCCTGCTGCTGCTCTTCCTGCTCGCGGTGACGGGCGTGTACCTGGCCCTCACCACACGCGGACGGAGGACCGCCGATGCGTAACCCGTCCCTCGCTCCGAGGCGTGACCGGCGCCTCGCGCCGACACGCCACTCGTCCCCGGCACCGATGCGCAACTCACCCATGGCGCCCCCGGGTTCCTTCCTCTGGTCGCGCCGGATCTTCCTCACGCTGCTCACCGGCTTCGTCCTGCTGCCGCTGTACGTGATGATCTCCAGCTCGCTGAAGCCGCTCGCGGACGTGTCGGGGAAGTTCCGCTGGCTGCCCAGCGGCCTCACGATCCGCCCGTACATCGACATCTGGACGACGATCCCGCTGGCCCGCTACTTCGTGAACTCCCTGGTCGTGGCGGGCGCGGCGACGGTCTGCTCGGTCGTGATCGCGGTGTTCGCCGCCTACGCGGTCAGCCGCCACGACTTCCGCGGCAAGCGCGTCTTCACGGTGACCGTGCTCTCGACGCAGATGTTCCCCGGCATCCTCTTCCTGCTCCCGCTCTTCCTGCTGTACGTCAACATCGGCAACACCACCGGCATCGCCCTGTTCGGCTCGCGCGGCGGCCTGATCCTGACGTATCTCACCTTCTCGCTGCCGTTCTCGATCTGGATGCTGATCGGGTACTTCGACTCGGTGCCGCGCGATCTCGACGAGGCCGCCCTGGTCGACGGCTGTGGCCCGCTCGGCGCGCTGCTGCGGATCGTCGTCCCCGCGGCGGTGCCCGGCATCGTCGCGGTCGCCGTCTACGCCTTCATGACGGCATGGGGAGAGGTGCTCTTCGCGTCCGTGATGACCAACGACACCACCCGCACGCTCGCGGTCGGCCTGCAGGGCTACTCGACCCTCAACGACGTGTACTGGAACCAGATCATGGCCGCCTCCCTCGTCGTCAGCGTGCCGGTGGTCGCCGGCTTCCTGCTGCTCCAGCGCTATCTGGTGGCCGGCCTGACGGCGGGAGCCGTCAAGTGACCTTCTCGTCCTCCCCCGCCTTTCCCGAAGGGACTTCCGTGACCATCGACCTCGCCGCGTTCCCGGCCGACTTCCTGTGGGGCACCGCCACGTCGGCGTACCAGATCGAGGGAGCCGTCGCCGAGGACGGCCGCTCGCCGTCGATCTGGGACACCTTCTCGCACACCCCCGGCATGACGGCCGGCGGCGACCACGGCGACGTCGCCTGCGACCACTACCACCGCTGGCGCGAGGACATCGCCCTGATGCGCCGGCTCGGGGTGAACGGCTACCGGCTGTCGGTCGCCTGGCCGCGCGTCCTGCCCGGCGGCGACGGCCCGGTGAACCCCAAGGGCCTCGCCTTCTACGACGAGTTGACGGACGCTCTGCTGGAGGCGGACATCACCCCGTCCGTCACCCTCTACCACTGGGACCTGCCGCAGGTGCTCCAGGACCGCGGTGGCTGGCCCGAACGGGACACCGCCTTCGCGTTCGCCGAGTACGCCGAGACCGTCGCCGCCCGCCTGGGTGACCGCGTCCGTCTGTGGACCACCCTCAACGAGCCCCTCTGCTCGGCGTGGATCGGCCACCTGGAGGGCCGCATGGCGCCCGGCTGGACGGACCTCACGGCCGCCGTACGCGCCTCCTACCACCTGCTGCTCGGCCACGGTCTTGCGGTCGAGGCGGTCCGCGCGGCGGCCCCGCAGGCCGAGGTCGGCCTCGTCAACAACCTCTCCACCGTCCACGCGGCCACCGACCGCCCCGAGGACCTGGCGGCGGCCCAGCGCCTCGACGGTCACACCAACCGCTGGTGGCTCGACCCGGTGCACGGCCGCGGCTTCCCCGCCGACATGCGGGAGGTGTACGGCGTGGACCTGCCGGAGGAACCGGGCGATCTGAAGACGATCGCGGCCCCGCTGGACTGGCTGGGCCTGAACTACTACTTCCCCCAGACGGTCACCGACGACCCGGCAGGACCCGCCCCCCACGTCCGCACCGTGGACCGCCCCGGCGTCCCGCGCACCGGCATGGACTGGGAGATCGACGCGAGCGGCATCGAGACCCTGCTGCTGCGCCTGACCGAGGACTACGGCGCCCGCAGGCTGTACGTCACCGAGAACGGCTCCGCCTACCCCGACGCCGTACGCCCCGACGGCACGGTGGACGACCCGGAACGCCGCGCGTACCTGGAACAGCACCTGGCGGCCTGCGCCTCCGCCCTGCGCAAGGGCGCCCCGCTGGCCGGCTACTTCGCCTGGTCCCTGCTGGACAACTTCGAGTGGGCGTACGGCTACGACAAGCGCTTCGGCCTGGTCCACGTCGACTACACCACCCAGAAACGCACGATCAAGGGGTCGGGACACCGGTACGCGGAGATCATCCGGGAGCACGGGGGCGGGGTGCGGGAGGCGGCGTGAGAGTCCGGCGACGGCTGCCGGCGACCGCACCGCTGTCCGTTCACCGAAACCGAGTTCGCACCGGCGCCGTCCGCCTGGCACCATGGGGCGCTGCTGTGGGCGTGGCCGTGGGCCGAGCGTCCTGACCGAGGGGAGAGCCGTGGCGGACTGGATCTACATCCTCAATCCTCAACTGGACATGCTGGACGGTGAACCGACCGACCGGGAGACGATCCGGCAACTTGCCGAGGAGGAGCCCGAACTTGAGCTCTGGCTCAGCCGCCGAAACCGTATGAAGCCGGGGGACCGGCTCTGGTTCTTCTTCACCCACCCCGACGCGGCGGTCTGCGCGGTGGGTGAGGTCGACGAGGAACCCTGGCAGGACCCCGACGACACCGAGGTCTCCTACCTCGTCGCCGCGACGCTGCTCACCGAGGCGACGAAGGCGCTGTCCCGCGACCCCGTGGGCCGCGAGCAGCTCGGGCTCGGGCAGGTGCGGTCGGTGCAGAAGGTGAAGCCGGAGGCCCTGCCGATCCTGCTGGAGCGGGCCGGCCTCTGACACCGCGGCCGGTCCCTCCCCTCGCAAGAAAGAGAGGCGCGCCGCCTTGCCCCACGCCAAGGGCCCCCAGCGGGAACTCTTCGCCCGGCAGTCCCGCGTCCGCGGGCTGATGCTCGGCCTGGCGATCGGAGAGACCCTGGGGGCGGCGCGGGGCGGGCTGCCCGCCGGCGGATCGCTGCCCGCCGGCGTCAGCACCCAACTGGCCTGCTTCACCGCCGAGGGCATCATCCGCACCCAGGTCCGCATCGACCACAAGGGCATCTGCCATCCGCCCGGAGTGGTCCTGCACGCCTACAGCCGCTGGGCCCACCTCCAGGGCATCGCCCGCAAGACGATGCGGCGTCGCTGGAACCCCTACGACCACACGCCCTGGCCGGACGGGTGGCCGGCGGGCGTGCCCGCGCCGGCTGAACGCCGGGCTTTTTGAAAATGAATGTCATGTGGCAGAGTGGTGCGCATGCTCGCCACCGCCCTCCGGCCGGTGCCTCGCAGGGATCTCGCCGATCTCCCCTTGCCTCTTAATGCATATGATGTGCAAGTGCGACAGCAAGGCATCAGTAACCCCCACCCCCTCAGGGGTCACCGCATCAGGCCCGCCGCCCCCGACGACCTCGACGGCGCACGGGCCGTCATGCTCGACACCGTGTACCGGGACTTCGGCACCGGATACGTGCCGCGCTGGCACGGCGACATCATCGATCTCGCCGGTGCCTATCTGGCCTCACCCCGGCACACCCTCCTGGTGGCGCTCGATGCCGGCGACAGCGTCGTCGCCACCGCCGCGCTCGACTCCCGCGGCCCCGCCCACCCGCCCAACCCCCGCCATCTCGCCGAGCGTTACCCCTGCGGTACCACCGCCCAGCTGCGCCGCGTCTACGTGCGCCCCGAACACCGCAGGCGCGGTCTCGCCCGGCACCTCGTGCGCGAACTGCTCGCCTTCGCCGCCGCCGACGGCGGCTACCGGGCCGTCTATCTGCACACCGACCCGTCCGTGCCGGGCGCCGAGGCGTTCTGGCGGTCGCTCGGCACCGTCGTGCACGACGAGCGCGAGGACGCCCGCGGGAGCAACGGCGTGCTGCACGTGGAGATTGCGATGCCCCCTTCCGCCGGGGCGGTGACCCGGTGACCCGCATACGCCGCCTCAGGCTGCTCGCAGCCCTCCTCCTCGTTCCCCTCCTCGCGAGTTGCTTCGCCGAGAAGGACGGCGGCGACGGCACCCGGGCCGCCGGCGGCTCCCGGCTGCGCGTCGCCCTCGCCTTCCCGCCCGCCGAGAACCTCTCCCCGTACGGCGCCGACGCCACCATCCTCAGCCGCCTCGGGGTCGCCGAGGGACTGACCGCCCTGGACGCCAACGGCACCGCCACCCCCGCGCTCGCCACGTCCTGGCGCCGCGAGGACGCCCGCAGCTGGCGCTTCACCCTGCGCGACGCCGCCTTCCAGGACGGCGCCGAGGTCACCCCGGCCGCCGTCGCCGCCGCCCTCACCCGCGCCACGCAGGCCAGGCCCGCCCCCGCCGCCCTGTCCGGCGTCACCCTCACCGCCAGGGCCGCGGGCGACGACGTCCGCGTCACCACCGCCGCGCCGGATCCGATCCTGCCCCTGCGGCTGGCGAGCCCGAGTCTGGCCGTCTTCTCCCCGAAGGCGTACGGCAGCCAGGGGCGCGTCGACCCGGTCGGTACCGCCACCGGTCCCTTCCGGCTGACCAAGGTCACCGGCGCCACCTCCGCCACCCTCGACCGTCACGACGGCTACTGGGGCGGCCTCGCCCACGCCGCCGGCATCGACGCCCGCTTCGTCGCCGACGGCACCGCCCGCGCCAACGCCCTGCGCACCGGTGAGGTCGACATCGCCGAGGCGGTCCCCGTCGCCCAGGCCGCCACCCTGGACGCGGTGACCCGGCACGAGACCGCCACGACCCGCACCACCAGTCTGCTGCTCAACACCGCACACGGGCCGTTCGAGAACCCGGGGACACGGGCCGCCGCCCGGGCCGCCGTCGACACCGCCGCCCTCGCCAAGGGCGTCTACGAGGGACACGCCGACGCCGGTGCCGGTATCCACGGGCCCGCCGTCACCTGGGCCGCCGGCAAGCGGACCAAGCCCGTGCACGCGGCTCCCGGCGCCGTCGACGGCACCCCGGTCACCCTCGCCACCTACGACAACCGCCCCGAACTCCCGGAAGTCGCACAGGTGTTGAAGCAGCAGCTGGAGAAGGCCGGGTTCCGGGTCACGCTCCAGGTGCGGGAGTACTCACGACTGGAGAGCGACGCGCTCGCCGGGAAGTTCGACGCCTTCGTCCTCGCCCGCAACACCCTCGTCGACACCGGCGACCCCGTCGCCGTCCTCGCCGGCGACCACACCTGCCACGGCAACTACAACATCGCCCAGCTGTGCGACGAGAAGGTGGACCGGGCCGTCGCCGAGGCCGAGGCCATCGAGGACACCGGTGCCCGGCAGGACGCGGCCATGGCCGCCGAGGCCGCGATCCTCGGCACCGACGCCGTCGTCCCGCTGGTCCACCAGCGGATCGTCACCGGTGTCGGCGCCCGGGTGCACGGCGTGCTGCTCGACCCGTACGAGCGCACCCTCATCGGCCCCGGAACCCGCCGCTGACCATGCGCGCGACACTTCGCGCCCTGCTGTGGCGCACCGCACTGGCGGCCGGGCTCGTGTGCGCGATCGGGCTGCTGCCCTGGCTGACGCACACCGACCCGGCCCGCACGGTCCTCAAGGCGCGCTCGGCCGACCGCGACCCCGACCCCCAGGTCCTCGCCGACATCCGCGTCCAACTCCATCTCGACGAGGGGCCGTTGCGTCTCCTTTTGCGATGGCTGCGCGGGGCCGGCGGGCAGTCGTGGCTGAACGGCGCCGACGTCACCCCCACCGTCCTCGACGCCCTCGGCGCGTCCCTGGTACTGATGACGGCGGCCCTCGCGGTCGCCGTCGTCACCGCCGCGCTCGTCACCATCCGCACCCTGCGCGGACCCGGCGTGCGCCGCCCCGGCGGCAGCGGCACCGCCGTCCTCGCCGCGCTGCCCGAATTCCTCACCGCCTCCGTGCTCGCCACCGTCGTCGGTGTCCAACTCGGCTGGCTGCCCGCGCTCGGCTGGTACGGGCCGCGCTGGACGGTACTGCCGGCGCTCGCCCTCGGCCTGCCCGCCGGAGCCGTGCTCGGCCGGCTCCTCGACGACCTGCTGCCCGCCGTCCTCGCCGAGCCCTGGGCCCGGGCCGCCGCCGCCCGAGGCATGCCCCGCCGCCGTGTCGCCCGCCAGGCCGTCCGCCGCTGCGTGCCCGCACTGCTGCCCAACACGAGCCTGTTCGTCGTCGGGATCACCGGCGGTGCCGTCGCCGTAGAGCAGGTCTTCGACATCCCCGGACTCGGGCGTACGACCCTGCAGGCCGCCCTCGCCCAGGACCTGCCCGTGCTCCAGGCGGGCACCCTCGCGCTGCTGCTCCTCGCAGCCGCCGCCACCGGGCTCGGCCACCTCGCGACCCGTCTGCTGACCGGCCCCGCCCTGCGCGACGGCGCCCTGCCCACCCTGCACCGGCCCGCCCCGCCCGCCCGCACCGCCCTGCCGTTCGTGTACGGCGGCGCGCTGGCCGCCACCGTCGCCCTCGGTCTGCCGCGCGACCCGCTCGCACTCGACACCACCGCACGCCTGCGGCCACCCTCCGCCCCGCATCCCCTCGGCACCGACGCGCTCGGCCGGGACATGCTCGCCCGCATCGCGCACGGCGCCCTGGACACCCTGCTGCTCGCCCTCGGCATCAGTGCCGCCGCGCTCCTCGCCGGCGTCCTGCTCGGGCTGCTGCCCCGGCTGTCCGGGCCGCTCGTCGACACCGTCAACGCGATCCCGCCCGTCCTCGCGGCGCTGCTCGTCACCGCTGTCCGGGGCGGCGGTGCCACCACGCCCGCGCTCGCCGTGCTCGCCGTCGCCTGGGCTCCGCTCGCCGCGCACACCTCCGCGCTGCTGCGTCAGGAGCGGGCCACCGTGCACCTGACGGCCACCCGCGCGCTCGGCGCCGGCCGCCTCCACATGCTGCGCCGCGCCCTGCTGCCCGCCGTGCTGCCCCCCGTCACCCGGCACGCCCTGCTGCGGCTGCCCGGCACCGCCCTCGCCCTGGCCTCGCTGAGCTTCCTCGGCCTCGGGGCGCAGCCGCCGTCCCCCGAGTGGGGCCTGCTGGCCGCCGAGAACCAGCCGTACGCCGAACGCGCCCCCTGGGCCGTCCTCGCGCCCGCTGCCGTCCTCGCCCTGCTGGGCGCGCTCGCCGTCAGTGCGGCGGGCGGCGTACGGATGCCACGGAACAACCGGGCTCGAAAGGCCGAACGTCCCCTGCTCGCAGCCGAGCCGGTGGCATGACCCCGCTGCTGCGGCTGCTGATCCTCACCCAGCTCGCCTTCAACCTCGGCTTCTTCGCCGTCCTGCCCTTCCTCGCCGACCACCTCGGGCGCGGCGTCGGCCTGGCGGGCTGGCTCGTCGGGCTGGTGCTGGGACTGCGCACGTTCAGCCAGCAGGGGCTGTTCGTGGTCGGCGGCGCGCTCACCGACCGCCACGGCATCCGGCCCGTCGTCCTGACCGGCTGCGCGCTCAGGATCGCGGGGTTCGCCTGGCTCGGGTACGCGCGGGCCACCTGGGCCGTGATCGGGGCGGTACTGCTCATCGGCTTCGCCGCCGCGCTGTTCTCCCCGGCCGTCGAGTCCGAGGTGGCCCGGCAGGCCGTCGCCCGGGAGGAGGCAGGCGGCGGCCCGCGCACCCGGGTGCTGGCGCTGTTCACGGTCGCCGGGCAGGCCGGGGCGTTCCTCGGGCCGCTGCTCGGCGCGCTGCTGCTGGACGTCGACTTCCGCACGGTGTGCCTCGGGGGCGCCGGGATCTTCGTGCTCGTCCTCGCCGGTCACGTGTGGCTGCTGCCGCGGCACGTGACGGGGCGGCCGGTGGCGGTGCGGGTCCGCGGCGGTGCCGGACCGCTGCTGCGCAACGTCCGCTTCCTCGCGCTGTGCGGCGCGTACGGGGCCTACCTGCTCGCCTACAACCAGCTCTACCTCGCCCTGCCCGCCGAGGTGGAGCGCGCGGCCGGTTCCCAGGCACCTCTGGCCTGGCTGTTCGCCCTGTCGTCGCTGCTGGTCGTCGCGGCCCAGCTGCCCGTCACGCGGCTGGTGGGTGAGCGGCTCACGCCGCGCCCGGCGATGGCGGCGGGCCTCGCGCTGATCGCGGCCGGGTTCGCCGTCGTCGCGGTCCTCCGTCCCGCCGGCTGGACCGGCGTGCGTGGGCTGCTGCCGGCCGCGGGGTTCGTCGTCCTGCTGACGCTCGGTCAGATGCTGGTCGCCCCAGCCGCCCGTGCCTGGGTGCCCGACCTCGCCGACGAAGGCCGGCTCGGGCTGTACACCGGTGCGCTGTCCTCGGTGTCCGGCCTGATCGTGCTGGGCGGCTCCGCCGCGACCGGCGTCCTGCTCGACTCGGGCCTGCCGCCCGCCGCGCCCTGGCTCGCGCTGGCCGCCGTACCCCTGACGGCGATCGCCCTGCTGCCGCGCCGGGGCTCGACGGCGGGGCGTGAACGGCCGGTGGGAGCAGCCGGGCCGAGCGACCGGGTCTGAACGGCCGGGCGTGCCGATGGGCGTGAACGGCCGGGCGTGGGCGGCCGGGCCTGAACGGTGAACGGCTGGGCGGGAGCCGCGGGGCGTGAGCGACTGGGCACGCCGCCGGGCGTGAGCGGCCGGCCTGAACGGTGAACAACTGGGGCGGGAGCCGCGGGGGCCTGAACGAGTGGGCGCGATCGCCGGGCCGCCCCGCTGCGCCGGCTGCGCGGGCCCGAACGGTGAACGCCCGGGTGCGTCCCGCCGGCCGAGAGCCCGGGCGTGAGCGTCAGCGAGCGGCCAGGTCCAGTTCCTCCGCCTGTACCGGGACCGTGTCCAAAACGCTGTGCGCGCGCCGCCACAGCCACACCACGTCCCGGCCGAAGGACCACGTCAGCAGTCCCAGCGCCAGCAGCACCACCCCGGCGGACGCCGGGACCGGCAGCAGCCCGGAGGACGCGAGCAGCAGGAGGATCCCCTGGAGCGCGGCCACCGTCTTGCGGGCGGTGCTCGGCGGGAGCGGGGCGGTCAGCCAGGGCCACACCCGGGCCGCGGCGACGAACACATAGCGCATCGCACCGATCAGCAGCACCCACGGCCCGAAGTCCAGCGCCACGTACACGCTGAGCACCAGGATCAGGAACGCGTCGACCTCCATGTCGAAGCGGGCACCCAGCGCCGTCGTGGTGCCGGTACGGCGGGCCACCTTGCCGTCCACGCCGTCCAGCAGCAGCGCGACCGCCGTCAGCGCGACGAACAGCGTCACCGGCGGCGCGCCCTCGAAGGAGTCCGCGACCAGCGCGGTCACCCCGCCGACCAGGGTCGCGCGGCCGAGGGTGACACGGTTCGCCGGGCCGAACGAGTCAAGACCCGAACGGTGCAGGGCCCGCGACAACACCGCCCAGCTGACCACGGCGAACACGAGCCCGGTCAGCCACCCCACCGGGCCCAGGCCTATCGCCGCGCCGAGCAGCGCCAGCAACACCAGCTGTACTCCCGCACCCACCGCGGGCTCCTGCTGGACGGGCCTTGCTGCATACATGTCGTTCAGGGCCACCGAACACCCTCCGGCCGAGTGACAGAGTCGATCAACGCCGCGTACTGTGCGCGGCCTGTGCACATCCCGGTACGTGCACCGCCTTCCGATCGTTCAGGAGGATGCCGATGAGCCGTTCAGCACGCGCGTTCTGGCTTCGCTCGCCCGGGCACGGCGAGATCCGCGACGTCACTCTGCCGGAACCCGCGCCGGGGGAGGCGGTGGTGCGCACCCTGTTCAGCGGAGTCAGCCGCGGCACCGAGACCCTCGTCTTCCACGGCGGGGTCCCCGTGAGCCAGTACGCGCAGATGCGCGCGCCGTTCCAGGAGGGCGACTTCCCCGGCCCGGTGAAGTACGGCTACCTCAACGTCGGCGTGGTGGAGGAAGGGCCACCGGAGCTGACCGGCCGCAGCGTCTTCTGCCTGTACCCGCACCAGACGCGGTACGTCGTCCCCGCGGCCGCCCTCACCGTCGTACCCGAGCAGGTGCCGGCACACCGGGCCGTGCTCGCGGGCACCGTGGAGACCGCCGTGAACGCGCTCTGGGACGCCGCGCCGCTGGTCGGGGACCGGATCGCGGTGGTCGGCGGAGGCATGGTCGGCTGCTCGGTGGCCGCCCTGCTCGCCCGCTTCCCCGGCGTCCGCGTCCAGCTGGTGGACACCGACCCGGGCCGCGCCCGCACGGCCGAGGCGCTCGGCGCCGGCTTCGCCACACCCGAGGACGCGCTCGGCGGGTGCGACCTGGTCGTGCACGCCAGCGCCACCGAGCAGGGCCTCGCCCGGGCGCTCGAACTCCTCGCCCCCGAGGGCACGGTCGTCGAACTGAGCTGGTACGGCGACCGTGCGGTGCGCCTCCCGCTCGGCGAGGCCTTCCACTCCCGGCGCCTGACGATCCGCAGCAGCCAGGTCGGCACCGTCTCCCCGGCCCGCGCCTCCCGCTCCTACGGCGACCGGCTCGCGCTCGCCCTCGACCTGCTCGCCGACCCCGCCCTCGACGCCCTCGTCACCGGCGAGTCCGCCTTCGACGAGCTGCCCGAGGTACTGCCCCGGCTCGCGTCGGGGGAGCTCCCGGCGCTGTGCCACCGGATCCGCTACCCCGGCCCGAGCGCCTGACCCGGGCGAAGACCGGTACCCCGGCCGAGCGCCTGACCTGAGCGAAAAGGTGAGGAGAGGCTGAACGCGGGGGAGGAAGGAGCCGTACTGGAAGGCATCCCCGGCGGACATCGGCCGGGGAACCGACGCGCCGCACCTGGAGGGTCGTCCGTTGTTCAGTGTCACCGTCCGCGATCACATCATGATCGCCCACAGCTTCCGCGGCGAGGTCTTCGGCCCCGCGCAGCGTCTGCACGGGGCGACGTTCCTGGTGGACGCCACCTTCCGGCGCGAAGAGCTGGACGACGACAACATCGTCGTCGACATCGGTCTGGCAACCCGGGAACTGGGCGCCGTCGTCGGCGAGTTGAACTACCGCAACCTCGACAACGAACCCGACTTCGCCGGGATCAACACCTCCACGGAGTTCCTGGCCAAGGTCATCGCAGACCGCCTCGCCGAGCGCATCCACAAGGGCGCGCTGGGCGAGGGCGCCCGGGGCATCGCCGGCCTCTCCGTCACCCTCCACGAATCGCACGTGGCATGGGCGAGTTACGAGCGTGCGCTGTGACCGGCACGACGACGCGGAAGAAGCGGCTCGCCCACATACCCGCGCAGCCCGCACCCCCGACCGACGGCGGGATCATCCCCATGTCCCTGCGCACCGCGCACTTCGTGATGCCGGCCGGTGTCGACGACCCGGCCGCGCCGAGCGGCGGCAACGCCTACGACCGGCGCGTGGGCCTGGACCTGCCCGGCTTCGGCTGGCAGCCGCACGCCCACCTGGTGGCCGGCGCCTGGCCCCGCCCGGACGCCACCGCCCGCGCCGCACTGGAGAGCACCCTGCGGGAGATTCCCGACGGTGCGGTGGTCCTGCTGGACGGACTGGTCGCCTGCGGCGTACCCGAGGTCGTCGTCCCGGCGGCCCGCAGGCTGTCCCTCGCGGTCCTCGTGCACCTCCCGCTCGCCGACGAGACCGGCCTCGCCCCGGCCGTCGCCGCCGACCTGGACGCGCGGGAGCGGGCGGTGCTGCGGGCCGTACCGGCCGTGATCGCCACCAGCGCCTGGGCCGGACGCCGGCTCGTCGCCCACCACGGCCTCGCCCCGGACGCGGTGCACGTCGCTGCCCCCGGCGCCGACATCGCGCCCCTCGCGCCCGGCACCGACGGAGTCTCCCGCCTGCTGTGCGTCGCCGCCGTCACCCCCCGCAAGGGCCAGCACCGGCTGGTGGAGGCCCTGGCCTCCGTCACCGGCCGGCCGTTCCACTGCGAACTCGTCGGCGGGACCACCCAGGACCCGGCCTACGTCTCCCGCGTCCGCTCCGCCATCCGGTCGTACGGCCTGGACGACCGCGTCGACCTCACGGGACCGCGCACCGCCGGAGCCCTCGACGCCTCCTACGCCGCGGCCGACCTGATGGTCCTGGCCTCCTCCGGCGAGACCTACGGCATGGCCGTCACCGAGGCCCTGGCGCGCGGTGTCCCGGTGCTGGCCACCGACGTCGGCGGCCTGCCCGAGGCGCTCGGCCGCGCCCCCGACGGCACCCGGCCCGGCCTTCTCGTCCCCCCGGACGATCCCGCCGCCCTCGCCACGGCCCTGCGCGCCTGGTTCGTCGACCCGGACCTGCGCCGCCGCCTCAGGACGGCCGCGCGCGCCCGCCGGGCCTCCCTGAGCGGCTGGGGAACGACGGCCCAGCGGCTGGCCGCCGTCCTGGGCAGGCTCCCGGCTCCGTCGGGGAGGCCGGCATGACACGGCCGACGGCCGCCGCGGACGGCCGCGTTCCGCACGAGAGCGAGAGGGCTCCCGGTGCGCCCGCTGCGGCGGCGCGACAACTCGCCGCGGCCGCGGCAGCCCGGACGACCGGGGGCACGTCCGCGGTGATTCCCGGCGCCGGGCCCGTGACCCGGCCGGGGGAGCGGGAGACCGTACGGCTGCGGCCGGGTGCGCCCGAAGAGCCGGCCCGGTACGCGCCCGAGTGGCTGCGGCTGCGCGAGCCGGCCGATGCGGCGGCACGCGCCGCCGACCTGCTGGACCCGCTGCGCATCCGGCTCGCGAACCGGCCCGGCCGCTCCGGCGGCCAGGTCGTGCACGACCTGGGATGCGGCACCGGCTCGATGGGCCGCTGGCTGGCGCCCCTGCTGGACGGTGCCCAGCACTGGGTGCTGCACGACCGCGATCCCTACCTGCTGCACTTCGCCGCGGCCGGCGCCCCGCGCGCCGCCGCCGACGGCAGCCGGATCACCGTGGAGACCCGGCGCGGCGACGTCGCCCGGCTCACCCCGGACGCGCTGGCCGGAGCGACGCTGGTCACCGCGTCGGCGCTGCTGGACGTGCTGACCCGCGAGGAGGTCGACGCCCTCGCCGCCGCGTGCGCGGGCGCCGGCTGTCCGGCGCTGCTCACGCTCTCCGTCGCCGGACGCGTGGAGCTGACGCCGGAGGATCCGCTGGACGCGGAGATCACGGCCGCCTTCAACGACCACCAGCGGCGCACCGGCCTGCTCGGCCCCGACGCGGTCACCGCCGCCTGCGAGGCGTTCGCCGCGTACGGCGCCGGCGTGCGGGTCCGCCCGAGCCCCTGGCACCTCGGTCCCGCCGACCCGGATCTGACGGCGCAGTGGCTGCGCGGCTGGGTCGGCGCCGCCGTGGAACACCGTCCGGAGCTGGCCGAACGCGCCGGGAACTACCTGGCGGCCCGGCTCGCCTCCCTGGCCGTCGGTGAGCTGCGCGCGACCGTCCACCACAGCGACCTGCTGGCCCTGCCCCACCCGAACGGCGGCACGCCATGAGGGCGGGCAGGAGCAGTCCGGCCGCCGATCGCGGCGGGTCCACGGCGTCCACGGCGGTCGGCGTCCTGCTGCCCGGGACGGACGCCTCGGAGCCCGACGCCGGTCGGATCGCCTCGGCGGGGACAGGCCCCGGGGTCACCGCCGACGCCGCGGCGCCCCGTCCCGGCACCACCGTCCCGGTCCCGAGAGCGGCCCGGCCGGGAAGGGGCTACGACGACCCGGCCGGTTCGCGGACCGGGAACGGGCACGACGAGCCGGCCGGGCTGCCCTCCGACGGAGCGGCACCTTCCCCGGCCTCGCGCCGGCCGGCCCCCCTGCGCCGTCACCTCGGCACGCTCGCCGGGGTGCTCATCCTCGGGCTGCTGGTCTGGCGGCTCGGGACCGGGGCCTTCCTCGACGGGCTGCGCAGGATCGACCTGCCGACGCTGGCCGTGGCGCTCGGGATCGGCGGGGTGACCACGGCGTGCAGCGCCTGGCGCTGGTCGCTCGTGGCCCGCGGGCTCGGCATCCGGCTGCCCTTCGGCACCGCCCTCGCCGGCTACTACCGCGCGCTGTTCCTCAACGCCGCCCTGCCCGGCGGTGTCCTCGGCGACGTGCACCGCGCGGTGCGGCACGGGCGCAGCGCCGGTGACGTGGGACGCGGCGTGCGAGCGGTGGTCCTGGAACGCACCGCCGGGCAGGTCGTCCTGGCGGTCGCCGCGCTGCTCGTGCTGCTCGTCGCGCCCTCCCCGGTCCGCACCGACGTACGCCACGCCGTCCCGCTCGCCGCGCTCGCCGCCGTCGGCGCGCTGGCCGTCGCGCTCGCCGTCCGTATGAACCGCGCACCGGGGGCGCCCGTCCGGCGCGCGCGTGCGTTGCGGGCGGCGCTGGCGGAGGCCCGCGAGGGGCTGCTGTCCCGGCGCAACGGGCCCGGCGTGCTGCTCTCCTCGGTCGTCGTGCTCGCCGGGCACCTGGCGACGTTCGTCCTCGCGGCCAGGGCCGCCGCGCCCGGCACCGGGCTCGTCGCGCTGCTGCCGCTCGCCGTCCTCGCCCTGCTCGCGATGGGACTGCCGCTGAACATCGGCGGGTTCGGGCCGCGCGAGGGCGTGATGGCGTGGGCGTTCGGTGCCGCCGGACTCGGCGCGGACACCGGGCTGGCCGTCGCGGTCGTCTACGGCGTGCTGTGCTTCGCCGCCGCCCTGCCCGGCGCGTTGGCGCTGCCCGCCCGCGGTTACTTCTCGTCGGCTCCGGTGAGCAGCGCGAAGTACGCCCCGAAGGAGTCCGCGAGGCTCGCCAGCAACTCCCTGCCCTTGGCCGCCGAGCCCAGGGAAGGACGGCCGATGACACCGGAAGCCGTATAAGCGGACATGCCCACGGTGAGCAGATGACGGCGGTCGTCGGCGACGACGTCGGCGGACTCGTAGCCGGGCCGGACCATTTCGGGGTGAGCGTGCAGCAGAACGGACGTCTCGATCTCGCCCGCGTGCATGTCGGTGAGCAGCGACGTGGCCACCCCCGCCCGCACGCGGGCCGCCTCCCAGTCCTCGGCGGCGGGGAAGAGCGCCATGCGCTCGCCGCGCGCCGAGGCTTCCTGGACGACGTTGCCGAGCACGTAGTTGCCGCCGTGGCCGTTGACCACGACGAGGGCCTCGACGCCGGAGCGGCGCAGCGAGGCGGCGATGTCCCGGACCACGGCGTGCAGGGTCACCGCGGAGATGCTGACGGTGCCCGGCCAGCCGGCGTGCTCGTGCGAACAGGAGATCGTCACCGGCGGGAGGAGCTGGACCGGGTACGCGGCGGCGATCTCCCGGGCGATCGCACAGGCGACGAGGGTGTCCGTCGCCAGCGGAAGGTACGGGCCGTGCTGCTCGTGGCTGCCGACGGGAAGGACGGCGACCCGTGCTGAACCGTCCGCCGCCCGCGTCCGTACGTCTTCCGTGGTGTCCGCGGGCAGCAGACCGTGACCCGCCGGCACCGGACCGTCTCCCGCTGTCACCGAGCCCGAACCACTCATGTTTTCACGGCCTTTCGTACAGAGCTGAGGAATCAGATCATGACAGAGAACAGCACGGCGCCCCTCGGCGTCCTCGGCGAGAAGCAGGACCGGCGCACGGGTGTGGAACGCGTGGTGAGCGCCCCGCTGCCGACGGTGTACGGGATGTTCCAGGCGATCGGTTTCCTGGACCACGACCGCGGCGAGGAGCAGGTCGCGCTCGTGCACGGCGACCTCGGCAGCGAGAACGTCCTGACCCGGCTGCACTCGGAGTGCCTCACCGGTGACGCGTTCGGCTCCCGGCACTGCGAGTGCGGCGACCAACTGGCCGCGGCCCTGCGCGCGGTCGTCGCCGAGGGCAGCGGTGTCGTGCTGTATCTGCGGGGCCACGAGGGCCGGGGCATCGGGCTGCTGGCCAAACTGCGGGCGATGGCGTTGCAGGCGGAGGGTCTGGACACCGTCGAGGCGAACCTGGCCCTCGGGCTGCCCGTGGACGCCCGGGACTACGGCGCGGCCGCCGCGATGCTGACCGATCTGGGCGTGGACTCCGTGCGGCTGATGTCCAACAACCCGCTCAAACGCGAGGCGCTGGTACGGCACGGCATCGGCATCACCGAGCAGGTGCCGCTGCTGATCCCGCCGTGCGAGAACAACATCACCTATCTGCGCACCAAGCGGGAGCGGATGGACCACCATCTGCCGCACCTGGACGCGGTGGCCCACTGGTCCTGACCCGGCCCCTCGCTCAGCCGGTGACCGCCTCGTGCACGAGCCGTCTGAGCTCCGGGAACAGGCGCAAGGAGCGCCCCGGGCGCAGCTGGGTCAGGAACTGCACGGTCAGCTCCCGGCCCGGATCCACCCAGAACGTCGTGGTCGCCACCCCGCTCCAGCCGAAGGTGCCGGGCCCGGCCGGTGCCAGGGTGCGGGCGGGGTCGACGACGACGGAGACGCCGAGGCCGAAACCGATGCCGTCGTTGCCGGCTTCGTCGTGGGCCGGGCGGCTGCCGAAGGACCTCAGATCGGCGCCGCCGGGCAGCTGGTTGCGGGTCATCTCCGCCACCGTCCGCGGCGCGAGCAGGCGTACGCCGTCCAGTTCCCCGCCGCGGCGCAGCATCTCCATGAAGCGGTGCCAGTCGGGCGCGGACGTCACCAGGCCGCCGCTGCCGGACAGGAACCGGGGCCGCCCGCGCACCGGCAGCCCGGGGATCGGCGTGATACCGCCGTCGTCCGCGTCGCCGTACAACTCGGCGAGCCGCTTCGCCTGTTCGTCGGTGACGTGGAAGCCGGTGTCGGTCATACCGAGCGGGCCGAAGATCCGTTCGGCGAAGAACGCGTCGAGCGGCTGCCCGGAGACCACCTCGATCACCCGGCCGAGCACGTTGGAGGCCACCGAGTAGTTCCACTGCGTGCCGGGGTCGAACTGCAGCGGCAGGCTCGCGTACAGCTCGGTCGTCTCCGCGAGGTCGGATCCCGGCCGCACCGACGACTCCAGGCCCGCCGCCCGGTACAGGGCGTCCACGGGGTGGGTGTGGTAGAAGCCGAAGGTCAGACCGGCGGTGTGGGTCATCAGGTGCCGGATCAGGAGGGGTCCGGCGGCCGGCCGGGTGCGCACGTCCGCTCCCTCGCCGCCGACGTACACGCGGGGCGCGGCGAACGCCGGCAGATACCGCTCGAGCGGGTCGTCGAGCTTCAGCCGGCCCTCCTCGACCAGCAGCAGCGCGGCGACCGCGGTGACCGGCTTCGTCATGGAGTAGATCCGCCACAGCGTGTCCGCCTCGACCGGCGTCTCGGTGGCGAGGTCGCGCAGGCCGTGGCAGGTGAGGTGGGCGACGCGCCCGCCGCGTGCGACGCAGATCAGAAAGCCTGGCAGCCGGCCCTCGTCGACGAGGCGGACGACATGCCGGTCCAGCCGGTCCAGCGCCTTCGCGTCCAGTCCGGCCTCACCCGGCTCGACCTCTTGTCGCAGCAGTGCCATCGCGTGTCCTTCGTCGCCGCGGGTCCCTCCACCGGCATACCCCACCGGCGGGCCGTCAGACGTCACCGCGGCGCGGAAGCGGCGGAAGACGTTCCGGCCGCTTCCCCGGCCGTCGCCGGCTCCGTTGCCGGCACGGCTTGCGGGCCGGCGTCCCGTCCCGGCAGAGACCGTGCCGCCGGCGCGGCCAGGACCGCCACCGCGGCCAGGGCGACAAGCGGCACCCGCGGCCCGGCCAGGCCCCACAGCGTGGTCGCGACGGCCACGCCGAGGACCGGGCCGATGTTCAGCGCCGTCTGCTGCAGGCCGCCCGCGACCCCGGCCGACCGCGCGGCCGCCTGGCGTACGACGACGTGGGTGGCCGCCACCATCACCGTGCCGAAGCCGGCGCCGAGCAGCGCGAACCCGGCACCGAAGGCGAGCGGGCCGGTGGCGCGGGCGAGGACCAGCAGCCCCAGCGCGAGCGCCGCCAGCGCGGTCGCGGCGGTACGGCGGGCACCGGCCCGGCGCAGCGCGACGGCGCAGCCGGGCGCGGCCAGGATCATCAGCGCGGCCAGCGGCAGGGCGGTCAGCGCACAGTGCAGCGGATCCAGGCCGAGGTCGCGCTGGAGGAGGTGGACGCAGGTGAACAGGGCGCCCTGGAGCGCCGCCGACGCGACCACCAGGATCCCCAGCGCGGCGCCGACGCCGGGCGCGCCGACCGCGTCGGCGGGCACCAGCGCATCGGCGGTACGACGCTCATGGCGTACGAAGGCCAGTGCCGCGCCCACGGCTGCCGCGAGTTCGAGCCCGCGTACCGGTGTCCACCCGGACGCCGGGAGCGCGACGAGGGCGTGCACCGAACCGGCCAGGCAGAGCGCGAGCAGCACGGCGCCGACCAGGTCCGGACGGGGCACCGGGTGCCCGCGGCGGGGTGCTCCCGGCTGCCCGTGGGCGAGGGCGAGCAGCCCGAACACCGCCGCCGGTACGACGTTGACGAGGAAGACCGCCCGCCAGCCCACCGCCGTCGTCAGCGCCCCGCCGATCAGCGGTCCCGTCGCTGCCGCCAGCCCGATGGCCGCCGTGCGCACGGCGAGCGGCCGGCGCAGCCGGTCCGGTGGGTAGGCGGCGCGCAGCATGCCGAGCGTGGCCGGCTGGAGCAGGGCCCCGAAGACACCCTGGACGATCCGCAGCGCGACGACCCAGCCCACGTCCGGGGCCCCGGCGATCCCAGCCGAGGCCGCGCCGAAGCCGAGCATGCCGACGGCGAAGACGCGTCGGTGCCCGTACAGGTCGGCGAGCCGCCCCGCGAGCACCAGCAGGCCGGCCACCGCGATGAGGTACCCGGTGGTGGTCCACTGCACCTGGCCGACCGACGCGTGCAGGTCCGCGCCGAGGGCGGGCTGGGCGACGGTGAGAACCGTGCCGTCCAGGGCCACGATGACCGCGCCCGCGATACTGCACGCCAGTGCCGCCCGCCGCTTCACCGGGCCGCCCCGGGGCCGAGGTGGGCGTCGAGCGCGGTGCGCAGCAGGGGGGTGACGTCGTCGCCACCGATGGCGAGGGGCAGGCTGCCCCAGCGCCACAGCTGGGCGATGCCGTGCAGGTTCGCCCACAGTGCAGCCGCGACCGTGCGGGCGTCGGCGTCCGGCCGGGTCCGGCCCACCAGGTCCACGAGCACGCCGAACAGGGGGAGACTGGTCTCGCGCAGCCCCAGGTGGCCGCTCTCCAGCAGGTCGTGACGGAACATCAGCTCGTACATGCCGGGGTTGCTCCGGGCGAACTCCAGGTACAGGAAGGCGAGTTCCTCGACGCGGTCGCGCGGGGAGTCCGCGGCGGTTCCCAGTGCCGCGACCCGCATCGCCAGCTCGTCGAAGCCGCGGCGCGCGATGGCCGACAGCAGTTCCAGATGGGTGGGGAAGTAGCGGCGCGGCGCCCCGTGCGAGACGCCGGCGCGCCGGGCGATCTCCCGCAGGGTCAGTGCCTGGGCGCCCTCGTGGGCCACCAGGTCCACGCCGGCGTCGACGAGACGGGTCCGCAGATCCGCCGGTTCGGCAGCAGTCATGGACACTGTCTACCAACACTTCGTAGACAGTGTCTACTCGACGGGAATGGGCGGCCCCTCCCGCGAGTTGTCCCGACATGACTCACGACACGACACAGGACGCGCTGCTCGCCCTCCTCTCCGAGCAGCGCGGTGGGGTGCTGGTCACTCTCAAGCGCGACGGACGTCCGCAGCTGTCGAACGTCAGCCACCACTACGACCCCGACGAGCGGGTCATCCGGATCTCGCTCACCGACGACCGCGCCAAGACGCGCAACCTGCGCCGGGACCCCCGGGCCTCGTACCACGTCACCAGCGCCGACCGCTGGGCCTACACGGTCGTCGAGGCGACTGCCGATCTGACGCCGGTGGCGCGGGACCCGCACGACGAGACCGTGGAGGAGCTGGTCCGCCTCTACCGCGCCGTCGCGGGCGAGCACCCCGACTGGGACGACTACCGCGCCGCGATGGTCCGCGACCGCCGCCTGGTGCTCCGGCTGCCCGTGGAACGGGCGTACGGCATCCCGAAGGGCGCCCTCGGCGGCTGACGGCCCCGACGGATCAACCCGTGGCCGGCGCCCCGGACCGCGGCTCGCCACCCGCTTCCGTCCGGGCCTCCGTCCGCGCCTCCGTCCGTGTCCCGGCCGGCGCCCCGGTCCGCCCCTCGATCGTGCGCGCCTCGATCGCCCGCAGCACGGCGACCATGTCCGCGCCCCCGTGCCCGAGTGCCACCGTCTCCTCGAACAGCGCGTGGCAGGCGTCGAGGAGGGGAGAGGCGATCTCTCGGGTGCGGGCGGCCTCGGCGATCAGCCGGTTGTTCTTCAGGACGTCCAGCGCGGCCGCCTGCACCGCGAAGTCCCCGGCCAGCAGCTTGGGCGCCTTCATCCGCGACACCGCGCTGGCCATGGGCCCGGCGTCCAGCACGTCCAGGAACAGAGCGGGGTCAAGCCCGTGCCGCCCGGCGAAGTGGAACGCCTCGGTCAGCCCGGTCACCTGGGTGATCAGGAAGAGGTTCACCGACAGCTTCATCAGCAGCGCGTTCGGGGCGGCACCGCAGAAGAACGCCTGGTGACACATCGGGGCCAGCAGCGGCCGTACGGCGGACACCGCCTCCTGCGCGCCCGCCAGCAGCGCCACCAGGCGGCCCTGCTCGGCCGGCACCCGTGATCCGGAGACGGGGGCCTCGACATACCGGCCGCCCGCCGCGCGCACGTCCGCCTCCAAAGCGCGGGAGAACTCCGCGGACGTGGTGCCCATGTGGACCACGGTCCGCCCGGCCACCCGCGCACCGAACTCGGCGGAGTGCCGGGCGAGTACGGCGTCGACGGCCGCCTCGTCGGCCAGCATCAGGAGCACGGTGCCGGCCCCGGCGAACACCCCGGCGGCGTCCGCGGCCACCGTGGCGCCGGCCGCGCGCAGCGGCTCGGTACGGCCCGGCGTGCGGTTCCACACGGTCAGCGGGGTCCCGGCGGCGGCCAGACGCAGGGCCATGGGCTGCCCCATGACGCCGAGACCGATGAAGCCGACGTGCATGCGTCCGCCCTCCTCCGCAGTCGCTATGACAGTGGTCATAGTAGCGCGGCTCCATGACCGTCGTCATAGCCGACCGTCCCGCTCTACCCTGGGCGCAGGCTCGGCGAACGGTTTCAGGAGGTCTGACGATGGCGGGGTCCGGACCGGGACCACGGGAGCGGATGGTCTTCAGCGCCGCGCAGCTCATCCGGCGCGACGGCGTGACCGCGACCGGGATGCGCGACGTCGCCGCACACGCCGAGGCGCCCCGCGGCTCGCTCCAGCACTACTTCCCCGGCGGCAAGGAACAGCTCGTCAACGAGGCCGTCGGCTGGGCCGGCCGGTACGCCGCCCGGCGCGTGCCCCGCTTCCTCGCGCAGCTCGACGACCCCACGCCGCGCGGCCTGTTCGCGGCGATGGCCCGCCAGTGGATCGACGAGTACGAGAGCGGGGGCTTCACCACGGGCTGCCCGGTCGCCGCCGCCACCGTCGACTGCTCCGCCTCCGGGCAGAGCACCCGCGAGGCGACGGCCGGGGCGTTCGCCACGTGGACCGGTGCGGTGGCCGAGGCGCTCACCGGCATGAACGTGCCGGCGGACCGCGCACGCTCCCTCGCCACCTTGATGATCAGCGCCCTCGAGGGAGCCATCCTCCTCGCCCGCAGCGAACGCGACACCCGCGCGCTCCACACGGTCGTCGAGGAACTGGGTCCCCTGCTCGACGCGACGGCGGCGCCCCGGTAAGGGGCGCCGGGGCGGCGGCGCCTGGTGGCGCCGGGACGTATGGGCTGTCTTGGCGGGGGAGCGTCTGGTGGCGCCGGGCCGAGCATGGGCCGCTTCGGCAGAGCCCGTCCGGTGGTGGCGCCGGGCTGAGACCGGGCCGCCCCGGCCGGGGAGCGTCCGCGGACACCGGGCCGGCCAAGAGGCGCGGGGGCAGCGGCGCCGTCTGCGCCAGACGGTCACAGGGCGCCTCGCGGGCGGTGTCCGGTGTCAGCGGGCCGGGAAGCCGTGCCGGCGGGCCCCCGCCACCACCGCCAGCACCGGTGCCATGAGCCCCAGCACCGTCCACGGGAAGGCGCCCGCGCCGAACCGGTCGAGCAGCAGGCCCCCGAGCACCCCGCCGGCCGCCATCGCCGCGTTCCACAGCGTGACCAGCATCGCCTGGGCCGCGTCGGCACGCGCGCCGCCCGCCTCCGCCGCGGCGGTCTGCAGCAGCGTCGGCACACCGCCCCAGCCGAGGCCCCACAGCCCCGCCGCGACGTACACCAGCACCGGTACGTCCGCCAAGAGGCCCAGCACGGCCGCCGCCCCGGCGACCAGCAGGACGGCCGCCACACTGAGCGCGCGCAGCCGGCGGTCGATGCGGGCGCCGACGTACCAGATGCTCACCAGGGACGCCCCGCCGAACACCAGCAGCACCGCGTCGGCCGAGCCGCCCATGCCGTACCGGTCCAGGAACGTGGCGATGTAGGCGTACAGCACGGTGTGCGCGAGCACGAAGAGCAGAGTGACGAGCAGGACCGGCGCGACCCCGGGGACGGTCAGCGCGCGCAGCACCGGTTCGCGTGCCGCTCGCTGCTGCCCGGGCCGGTCCGGCACCAGCAGCGCGATCCACCCGAGCAGTCCGACGGTGACGGCGGTCATCAGCGCGAACGCCCAGCGCCAGCCGAGCAGTCCGCCCAGGTAGGTGCCCGCGGGCACACCGAGTGACAGGGCCACAGGGATGCCGGTCATCACCACCGCGACCGCCCGGCCGCGCAGTTCGGCGGGGGCCAGGCTGCGGGCATATCCGGCGAGCAGCGCCCAGGCGACGCCGGCCGCCACGCCGGCGACGAACCGGGCAACCATGGTGAGCGGGTAGTTCGCGGAGACGGCGGTCACCGTGTTGGCGACGGCGAAGCCGGCCATCGCGGTCAGCAGCAGCCGCTTGCGGCGCCAGGCGGAGGTGGCCGCCGCCAGCGGGATGGCGGTGAGGGCCGTCCCGACGGCGTAGACGGTCACCGCCTGTCCCGCCGCGGACTCGCCGACGCCGAGCCCGGCGCTCATCGCGGGCAGCAGTCCGGCGGGCAGGGTCTCGGTGAGGCTGGTGACGAAGACGGCGGTGGCCAGCGCGAGCAGGGCGGCCAGGGGAAGCCGGGGACTTTGCACCCGCACGGCGGGTGACGTGGTGTCGGTGGTCATGCCCGCAGGGTCGACCCTGACACCGGTGTCAGGTTCAAGTGGACACCGGTGCCGGATCGTTCAGCGCAGCGCCGCCAGCGCCTTCGCCGCCCCGGGTGCACGCAGGTTCACGAAGACCGGGGTCACGTCGAGCGGCGTCGGGTATGCCCGCAGCGTCACCGGGCCCTTGACGGTACGCCCGCGCTGCACGTCGTACCAGGTTCCCGCCGGCAGACGGATGTCGCGGCCGGCGGACGCGGACAGGTTCGGTGCCGCGAGGACGGCGGGGCCGAGCAGCCACTCGTCGGTCACCGTGTAGGAGGCCCGGTCCTCGGGGAAGTCGAAGAACAGCGGCCGCATGATCGGGTCTCCGGTGCGCAGGGTCTGCCGTACCTGGTCGCGGAGATAGGGCGCGAGCCGTTCGTGCCGGGCGATCGCCGCGCGGTACAGGTCGACTGTCTGCTGGTCGTAGTCGACCTTCTGACCCGTGGTCGCGTCGATGGTGTCGACCGGCGAGGTGGAGGAGTACATCAGCGGCATGTACGCCGCCGCCTGCGCCCAGCGGACCAGGACCTCCTTGCTCGGCGGGGGTTCGCTGCTGGAGCCGCCGATCATGTCGGTCTCCACGAACGGGTAGCCGATCGTGGACAGGGCGAGGTTCTGCGACACGGCCGCGCGCAGCGAGTTCCAGCCGGTTCCCTTGTCGATCTGCCGGGTGACGAACCCGGCCTCGTGCGCTGCCCGGCCCCAGTGGACCCGGATGCCGGCGCCCTGGAGGTCGTAGCCGTCGGCGAGTTCGGAGCCGAGGCGCTGGTAGTCCGTGCGGGTGTGGCCGGGGCGCGGGGCGCAGCGGTCGTCGAAGAAGCGGGTGTCGAACTTCAGCCCGTCGACCCGGTAGGTGTCCATCAGCTTCTTCAGATTGCCCTGGTACCAGGCCTTCGCCTCGGGGTTGGCGAGGTCCACGATGCCCGCCGTGCCGTTCCACCAGGTGACCGTGCAGGGCTTGGCGGGGTCCGCGGCGTCGTGCAGCAGGTAGTCGTGGTCGACGGCGTACCGGTAGTTGGCGGAGTCCAGATTGATCCAGAGGGTGACCCACAGCCCGAAGTCGTAACCCAGACCGTGGATCGCGTCCGACATCGCCCTCGGATCCGGGTAGGCCTTCGGGTCGAAGGTCATGTTGCCGTAGTTCGACTCCCACTTGTCGTCCAGCTGGACGGTGTGGCCGTCAAGTCCGTTGTCATGCAGGCCGGTCGCGTAGTCGAGGACTTTCTTCTGGTCGACGTTCGTGTAGAACTGCGCCCAGGAGTTCCACAGCGGCTTCGCGTACTGCGCGTCGCTCGCGTCGCTCTTGAGCGGCTTGCCGACGATGCCGACGTAGTCCCGGTAGACGTCCCGCGGGCTCTTCTCGACGAAGACGGTCGCCCGGTAGGTGTCCCCGGAGTTCACGGTGAACCGCCCGAGTCCGTCCCGTCCGGCGTTGAGGGACACGTCCATCGGATCGCCGGTGTCGACGTACAGCCCGGCCGCGCTCTGCGTGTACCAGAACGGGTCGATCATCTGGTACGACGCCGGACTGAACCCCGGATGGACGACCTCGCCGGCGTCCAGCGGCCAGGGCTGGTCGGTGTAGGGGCCGCCCGAGGGGGTGCTGGTCTCGCCGTGGCCGTACCAGTGCCCGGCGGAGGCGAGGTCGTAGGTGAGACCGAGACGGTCGGCGGCGGTGCCCTCGACGTCCCAGTCCAGCCGGTAGCGGTCGGCGGCGGGGGTGAGACGTGCCTCGACGCGGGCGCCGGGCGCGGTGGTGGCGGCGGTGAGGGTCAGTACGCCGTTCCGCCAGTGCCAGCCGGTGAGGTGGGTGGCGTGCTGCCAGGTGCCGCCGGAGCGGAAGCGCAGGGCGTCGGCGCCGGTGGCCAGGACGGTACGGCCGGAGCGGACGGTTCTCAGGGCGAGCGGGCCGTCCGTGGGCACCGCGACCGTGTAGCCGCCGGCGTCGAGGACGACCTGGCCGCCGGACTCGCGGGCCACGGGCCCGGAGAAGCCGCCGGACTCGCGGAACGCGGGCCCGGGGGAGCCGTGGGCGGTGGTGGGGAGGAGGGTGACCGCCACAGCGGCGGCCAGCAGGGGGCCGAACGTGCGGGAAGGAATGCGCACCACTGATGTCCTTCTGCGTCACAACGGGTGAGACATGGGGTGGTTGAGTCGAGGCGCTGTTCTTTTCTGCTCGGTTCGGCCGATGTTCTTGCAGGAAACGTCATCTGTCAACGGGGCGGGGCGGGGTCGGGCTGTGGAGGGACGGGGGACGGGGGGCGGGCTGCCCGAGGCGGGCCCGGGATGCGTTTCGCGTGCCCGTCGGGCCGACTAGCGTGTCGCCATGCGAATCGACAGCGCGCGTACCGCCCTGATCCTGGTCGACCTGATGGAACGCATCGTCGGTCTGCCGCTGGAACCCCGCTCGGGGAGCGAGGTCGTCGACGCCGCCCTCGCCCTGGCCCGGGAGTGCCGGGCGGCGGGCGGACCGGTCGTCGCGATCCGGGTGGAGCGGCCGCAGGTCGCCGAACAGCCGCAGGGGAGCGGCCTGGTGGCGTCCGTCGCGGACGTCGCGGACCACGTGATCGTCAAGCGCACCATCGGAGGCTTCCACGGCACCGGACTGCACGAGCTGTTGCAGCGGCGCGGCGTGGACACCCTCGTGTTCTCGGGCATCGCGACGAATCTCGGCGTCGAATCCACGGCGCGGTCGGCCGCCGACCACGGTTACGAGCTGGTGTTCGTGGAGGAGGGCATGACCGCGCTCAGCGCCGCGGAGCACACGGCGGCCGTGTCGCTCGACCTCCCCCGCTTCGGCGACGTGGTGAGCCTCGCCGACCTGAAGTGGAACGGGGAGGGCTGACGCGGCCGGGGTCTCGGCCCGCGACGGACGCCTCACGCGCCCGCGGCCCCGACGCTGCGCCGAGGCGTCCGAAGCGACGCGCAGGGGCGGTGCTTGCCGTGGAGGCGTTCGACTCCTAGCCTGCCCGGGGTGATCAATGGGGCGCACGTGGTGCTGTACAGCAGGGACGCGGAGGCCGACCGGGCCTTTCTCAGGGACGTGCTGGGCTGGCCGCACGTCGACGCCGGCAACGGCTGGCTGATCTTCAAGATGCCGCCCGCGGAGGTGGCCTGTCACCCGGCGGACGGTGAGCCGTCGCACGAGCTGATGCTGATGTGCGACGACCTGACCGCCACGATCGCCGAACTCGCCGACAAGGGCGTCGACTTCAGCCCCGTCGTGCAGGCGCCCTGGGGCCGCCTGACCGGGTTCCGGCTGCCGGGCGGCGGCGAGATCGGACTGTACGAGCCACGGCACCCGCGGCCGTAGCGCAGCACCCGGTGCAGTAAGGGGCCCCGGTCGCCGTGGGGTTCGGCTTCCGGGGGCCCAGGGGTGCGGACGGTCAGGCCGTCACCGTCTCCTGCTGTGCCGCCCGGGACGCGGGCCGCTCCCCGAGCAGCTCCGTGGGCGCCCGGTGCGTCTCCCGTGCCGAGAGCGCGGCGATCACCGGCGGCACGCACAGCGCGGCCGTGAACAGCGCCACCGCCGCCCAGTCGTCCCCGCCCGGTCCGGCGATCTGCGCCGCGAACGTCACTGCGAAACCGGCGATCGCGAACCCGGTCTGGGTGCCGACGGCCATGCCGGACAGCCGGACCCGGGTGGAGAACATCTCGCCGTAGAACGCGGGCCACACGCCGTTCGCGGCGCTGTAGACGATCCCGAACGCGAGGACGCCGCAGACCAGCGTCAGCGGGTAGGAGCCGGTGGAGATCGCCCACAGGTACAGCGCCATCGTCACCGCGCTGCCCACCGCGCCGACCAGGTACACCGGCCGGCGGCCGATCCGGTCCGACAGCCGGGCCCACAGCGGGATCGCGCCGAGTGCCACCAGGTTGGCGAGCGCCCCCACCCACAGCATCCCGGACCGGTCCATTCCCACCGCGTCGCTGGTGGCGTAGGCCAGCGCCCACACCGTGAAGATCGTGCTGACGGAGGCGATCAGGGCGCCCGCGATCACCCGGAGCACGTCCGCCCAGTGCTCGCGCACCAGCACCGTTAGCGGCATCTTCACCACGCCCTCGGTCGCCGCCTGCTGGGTGAACGCCGGGGTCTCGGCCAGCCGACGGCGCACCAGGTAGCCGACCACCGCGACCGCGATGCTCAGCCAGAACGGCACCCGCCAGCCCCACGAGAGCAACTGGTCCTCGGGCAGCGCGGCGATCGGCAGGAAGACGAGCGTGGCGATGAGCTGACCGCCCTGGGTACCGCTGAGGGTGAAGCTGGTGAAGAACCCGCGCCGTTGCGGCGGCGCGTGCTCCAGTGTCATGGAACTGGCGCTGGCCTGCTCCCCGGCCGCCGAGATGCCCTGGAGCACGCGGCAGGCCACCAGCAGCACCGGGGCGAGGCCGCCGACCTGGGCGCGGGTGGGCAGACAGCCGATCAGGAACGTCGAGACGCCCATCAGGATCAGCGTGAACACCATGATCTTCTTACGGCCCAGCCGGTCGCCGATGTGCCCGAGGAAGAGCGCGCCGACCGGGCGGGCGGCGTAGGCGACACCGAAGGTGGCGAGCGAGAGCAGGGTCGCGGTCGCCGGATCGGAGGAGTCGAAGAAGACCTTCGGGAAGATCAGCGCGGCCGCGCTGCCGTAGATGAAGAAGTCGAAGTACTCGAGGGCACTGCCGATCCAGGCGGCGGCCGCCGCCTTCCTGGCCTGGCCGGGCGGGGCGGTGGCGTCGTGCGGTGCGGCGGGGACGGACACGGCGTGCTCCTTCGGGGGACTCCACCGTAGGCGGAACGGGGTGAGCGGAAAACCGCGGGACAACGCGGGGAGAGCCGGATCCCCGGGTAATTAACCCACTGGATAGTTAGTCGCGATGGCAAGCGATGTTGCGCCCGTGTTTCCGCGCTGTCAAGAGGTGGCGCCTCCGCGGAGACCCGCGGGGTCAGTCGCCGGCGCGCTCCGCCGTCAGGTACGCGATCACCATGTCGCCCAGCATGGTCCGGTAGCGCGCCCGCTCCGCCGGAGCGAGCAGGTCGCGGTCGAACAGCGCCCCGAAGGTGTGCCGGTTGGAGACCCGGAAGAAGCAGAACGCGCTGATCATCGCGTGCAGGTCGACGGCGTCGACGTCCGCCGTGAACAGGCCCGACTCCTGCCCCGACGCCAGGATGCGGCGGATGACGTCCAGCGCGGGTGAGCCGATCCGGCCGAGCTTCTGCGAGGCCGCGATGTGCTCGGCCTCGTGGATGTTCTCGATGCTGACCAGCCGGATGAAGTCCGGGTGCTGCTCGTGGTGGTCGAACGTCAGCTCCGCCAGCCGGCGGATGGCCGCGACCGGGTCCAGATGCTCGACGTCCAGCATCTGCTCGGCCTCGCGGATCACCGCGTACGCCCGCTCCAGCACGGCCGTGAACAGCTGCTCCTTGCCGCCGAAGTAGTAGTAGATCATCCGCTTGGTGGTGCGGGTGCGGGCGGCGATCTCGTCGACGCGGGCCCCGTCGTAGCCGGCCCGGGCGAACTCCTGGGTGGCCACGTCGAGGATCTCGGCCTTGGTGCGGGCGGCGTCGCGGGTGCGTGTGCCGCTGCGTGCCGGTTCGTCGACGCTGGTCATGGGCTTCCCCCGGTGCGTTGGGCCAGTGCCGCAGATTGTAGAAGGCGGCGGGTCCGCGGTGGGCCGGGGCTTTTCGTGGGCCCGCTCGGCTGATATAGCTAACGTACTGGTTCGTACATTAGCTCCGGAGGTCAGCAGTGCCCGGTGACTCGTTTCTCGTCGGACTGATCGGTTCCGGCATCGGCCCCTCGCTCAGCCCGGCGCTGCACCAGCGCGAGGCCGACCGCCAGGGCCTGCGCTATCTGTACCGGCTCCTCGACCTCGACACGCTCCGGCTGACCCCCGAGGCGGTCGGCGACCTGGTGCGCCGCGCCCGCGACCTCGGCTACGACGGGCTCAACATCACGCATCCCTGCAAGCAGCTCGTGATTCCCTGTCTCGACGCCCTGGACCCCCAGGCCGAGGCGCTCGGCGCGGTCAACACCGTCGTCTTCGACGGCGACCGGGCCGTCGGTCACAACACCGACGTCACCGGCTTCGCCGCCTCCTTCGCCCGGGGCCTGCCCGACGCCCCGCTGGAGCGGGTCGTGCAGCTCGGCGCGGGCGGCGCCGGCGCGGCCGTCGCGCACGCCGCGCTCACCCTCGGCGCCGAGCGGATCACCCTCGTCGACGCCCGGCCGGAGCGGGCCGCCGCCCTCGCCGCCTCCCTGTCCGCGCACTTCGGCGCGGGCCGCGCGGACGGCGCCACGCCGGAGGAGCTGCCCGCGCTGCTCACCGGCGCGGACGGTGTCATCCACGCCACCCCGACCGGCATGGCCGCCCACCCCGGCCTGCCGCTGCCCGCCGAGCTGCTGCACCCGGCCCTGTGGGTGGCCGAGGTGGTCTACCGCCCCCTGGAGACCGGACTGCTGCGCGCCGCGCGGGCGATCGGGTGCGCCACCCTCGACGGCGGCGGCATGGCCGCGTTCCAGGCCGCCGACGCGTTCCGGCTGTTCACCGGGCGGGAACCCGACAGCACGGCGATGCTCGCCGACCTCGCCGCACTGACCGGCGCCGCCGCGACCACCACCCCGTGAGGCCCCCGATGCGCACCTGTATCGCCACCGTCTGCCTGAGCGGCTCCCTCACCGAGAAGCTCACGGCCGCCGCCCGGGCCGGCTTCGACGGAGTGGAGATCTTCGAGAACGACCTGCTCGCCAGCCCGCTGACCCCCGAGGAGATCCGCGCCCGCTGCGCCGACCTCGGCCTCACCATCGACCTCTACCAGCCGATGCGGGACATCGAGGCGCTGCCCGAGGAGGAGTTCGCGCGGGGCCTTCGCCGCGCCCGGCACAAGTTCGAGCTGATGCGGCGGCTCGGCACCGACACGGCCCTCGTGTGCTCCAGCGTCCACCCGCTCGCCGCCGCCGACGACGCCCTCGCCGCCGCACAGCTCGCCCGGCTCGCCGACCTCGCCCAGGACTTCGGCATCCGCGTCGCCTACGAGGCGCTGGCCTGGGGACGGCACGTGTCGACCTACGACCACGCCTGGCGGATCGTCGAGACGGCGGACCACCCGGGGCTCGGCACCTGCCTGGACAGCTTCCACATCCTCTCCCGTGGCTCGGACCCCAAGGGCATCGAGGACATCCCCGGCGACAAGATCTTCTTCCTCCAGCTCGCCGACGCCCCCCGCCTCGCGATGGACGTCCTGCAGTGGAGCCGCCACCACCGCTGCTTCCCCGGCCAGGGCGGCTTCGACGTCGCCGGCCTGGTCCGGCACGTCCTGCGCACGGGTTACACCGGCCCGCTGTCCCTGGAGGTCTTCAACGACGTCTTCCGGCAGGCCGACCCGGGCCCCACCGCCGTCGACGGCCGCCGTTCCCTGCTGGTCGTCCAGGAGGAGACGGGCGCGGACGCGCTGCCCGCGCCGGTCGTTCCCACGGGTGTCGCCTTCGCCGAACTCCTCACCCCCGACCCCGCTCCCGCCGCCGCGGTGCTCGGCGCCCTGGGCTTCACCCGCACCGCCCGGCACCGCGGCAAGCCGGTCGACCTGTGGGAGCAGGGCGACGCCCGGATCCTGCTCAACACCGGCCCAGCCGCCCGCCGCGACGGCACCCGGCTCGCCGCGCTCGGCCTCACGACACCCGACCCGGCCGGCGCTGCCCGCCGCGCCGAGGCCCTGCTCGCCCCCGTCCTGCCCCGCCGCCGCGCCCCCGGCGACGCGCCGCTGGAGGCGGTGGCCGCACCCGACGGCACGGAACTCTTCTTCTGCGCGACCGGTGCCGCCCCTGAACTCCCCTACTGGCGCGCCGACTTCACGGAGACCGCTCCGGCCCCGCAGGACCCCGCCATCCGCGGCATCGACCACCTCGCGCTCACCCAGCCCTGGCACCACTTCGACGAGGCCGCCCTCTTCCACCGGTCCGTCCTCGGCCTGGACGCCCAGGAGAGCGTGGACCTGGCCGACCCCTACGGCCTGATGCGCAGCCGCGCCGTCGCCACCGCCGACGGCGCCGTCCGCCTCGCGCTCACCGTGGGCGCGGCCCCCGGCGACGCGACCGTGCACGCCCGCCACATCGCGCTGGCCTGCGACGACGTGGTTGCCGCGGCGCGCCGCTTCCGGGCGGCGGGTGGGCAGCTGCTGCCGTTGCCCGCCAACTACCACGACGACCTGGCCGCCCGCTTCGACCTGCCCGAGGAAGAGCTGGCCGCCTACCGCGACCTCGGCATCCTCTACGACCGCGACCCGCACGGTGGCGCGTTCCGCCACTGCTACACCCGCACGGTCGGCCACGTCTTCTTCGAACTCGTCCAGCGCGACGGCGGCTACGGAGGCTACGGCGCGGCGAACGCACCCGTGCGGCTGGCGGCCCAGCACACGGCGAACGGCTTCACGGGCGGCTGACGGCGCGGGTGACGCCGGTGACCACGGTGGTGGCCAGCAACCAGCCGGTCAGGATCAGGGCGTAGGACAGCGCCTGGTACCAGCCGGTGGGGGAGTAGGCGCTCTCCTGGCCGAAGGAGATCACCGGCAGCAGCAGATCCAGCGTGTAGAACACCGGGTTGAACGGCGGTGCCTCGCCCGCCTTGAGCGGCTGCGGGTGGTGCAGCGCGAACACGACCGAGCCGATCGCCAGCAGCGACAGCAGCCAGCCGGCGGCGCGCAGCGGCCGGAAGCCGTAGCCGACGGTGACGTCCTGGAGATGGCCCCACAGCCGGGAGTACCAGGAGAGCGTCGTGTGCAGCCGGCGCTGCTTGGCCAGTTGCACCAGCCGGGCCGCGTGGTCGTCACCGACGCGCCGGTAGGCGGCGGTCAACTGCTCGTAGGCGTAGGGGACATAGCCGTCGCCGTCGCGCTCCAGCAGAGGCAGGCGGTGCTCGGCGGGCTCATGGGGGGTCAGGGCGGTGTAGGTGAGGTTGCTGAAGAGCACGGCGCCCGGTACGACGTCCGGGGCCAGGAACAGGACCTCCACCTGGCTGCGGCGCAGGTTGACGGTGCCCTCCACGGGCGGGCCGCCGCGCAACCACAGTTCGCCCAGTGTGCAACTGCTGGCCCGCAGCGCCGTGCCGCCGGGACAGGACAGGAGGGTGGACGACAGGTCGAGCCGCCCCGCGATCCGCGCGCCCCGCACGCCGATGCCGCCGTGCACCTCGGCGCTCCGGACCAGCATGTCGCCCCCGACGTCGAGGGTCTCGGCGTCCAGCGCGGCCCCCTCGGGGTGAAACAGGCGGGCGTCGTTGAGGTGGAACGACCCGGCGACCGATGCTCCGCTGAGCCGTATCTGCCCGTGCGTACGCAGGCCCGCCGCCCGCAGATCGGTGCCGATCGCGGTCTGGTTGAGTTGCAGGACGGGCCCCTCGGCGTCGGGGGCGACCACCTGGGCGCTCTCCATGTAGAGGCTGCCGGAGATCTCCGCGCCGCTGAGCCGCACGGTGCCGTGGAAACGGGAGCGGGTCAGGCGCAGCACACCGTCCACGTGCACCGCGTGTGCGACGAGCCCGGGCAGTACGGACTCGCTCAGGTTGAGTTCGCGCAGCCGCGCCGCGTAACACGTCGGCGCCTCGTCGAAGTGGGAGTTCCGCAGGCGCACCGGGAGGTCCACCGTGGCGTAGTCCAGATAGAGCCGTCCGGTGATGCGGGCGCCCCTGAGCGACAGCGAGGCTATCTCGCCGCCCTCCCGGGGGCCGTCGAGGAGCAGGGTCCTGAGTACCTCGGCGCGCACGGTGCGCTCCGGGCCCCAGGTCCCGCCGTGGGCGGGATCGTCGTCCGGGGTGTCGCGAAAGTCCACCAGGTCCCCCCGCGGGAACGCCCGCCAGACCCGCTGCTCCGCCGGTGTCAGATCGTTGATCTCCATCGGCCGCGACTCTGGCGGGCTGATCGCACACTGTCAACCACGCCTCTACGCCCGCACGTTCCACTCCGCGACCACCGGCCGCCCGTGCTCCAGCGACAACCGGCTCACCGTTCCCGTCGCCAGCTGGAACAGCCGCCCCTGTGACGCCGGCAGGCCCAGGCGGCGGGCCGTCAGGACGCGCAGGAAGTGGGCGTGGGCCACCAGGACCACGTCGCCGGCGTCCAACGCAGGAACCACCCGGGCCAGTACCCGGTCCGCCCGTGTCCCCACCTCGTCCGGCGATTCGCCAGGGCTGTCCCCGGGCGGGACGCCGTCGATCCACAGGTCCCAGTCCGGGCGGGTGCGGTGGATGTCGGCCGTGGTGACACCCTCGTACGCCCCGTAGTCCCACTCGTGCAGGTCCGGATCGGGTACCGCGCCGAGGACGCCCGCGAGTTCGGCCGTGCGGACGGCCCGCCGCAGCGGGCTCGTGAGAGCCAGCGCGAAGGGCCGTCCGGACAACAGCGGAGCCAGCGACTTGGCCTGCTCCTCACCGTGGGTGGTGAGGGGCAGGTCGGTGAAGCCGGTGTGCTGTCCCGTCAGGCTCCACTCGGTCTCGCCGTGGCGGACGAGAAGAAGATCTCCCACCGCCTCGTCACTTCTTCGCGGACTCGACGGCGTGACCGCCGAACTGGTTGCGCAGCGCGGCGATCATCTTCATCTGCGGCGAGTCGTCCTGGCGGGAGGCGAACCGGGCGAAGAGGGAGGCCGTGATCGCGGGCAGCGGTACCGCGTTGTCGATGGCCGCCTCGACCGTCCAGCGGCCCTCGCCGGAGTCCTCGGCGTAGCCGCGCAGCTTGTTCAGGTGCTCGTCCTGGTCGAGGGCGTTGACGGCGAGGTCCAGCAGCCACGAGCGGATGACGGTGCCCTCCTGCCAGGAGCGGAAGACCTCGCGGACGTTGTCCACGGAGTCGACCTTCTCCAGCAGCTCCCAGCCCTCGGCGTAGGCCTGCATCATCGCGTACTCGATGCCGTTGTGGACCATCTTCGCGAAGTGCCCGGCGCCGACCCTGCCCGCGTGGACGTAGCCGTAGGGGCCTTCCGGCTTGAGCGCGTCGAAGATCGGCTTCAGGCGGTCGACGTGCTCCTTCTCGCCGCCGACCATCAGCGCGTAGCCGTTCTGCAGGCCCCACACACCGCCGGAGACACCCGCGTCGACGAAGCCGATGCCGCGCTTGGCGAGCTCCTCGGCGTGCTTCTCGTCGTCGGTCCAGCGGGAGTTGCCGCCGTCGATGACGGTGTCGCCGGGCTTGAGGATGCCAGAGAGCTGGTCGATGACGTTCTGGGTGACGGCGCCGGCCGGGACCATGACCCACACCGCGCGCGGCGCGGCGAGCCGGTCGGCGAGCTCGACGAGGTTGTCGACATCGGAGAGGTCGGGGTTGGTGTCGTACCCGACGACCTCGTGGCCGGCGTTGCGCAGACGCTCGCGCATGTTGCCGCCCATCTTGCCGAGACCAACAAGACCGATCTGCATGGTTACTTCACTTCCTTGAGGTCGCGGTAGGCCGCGACGAGCGCTGCGGTGGACGGGTCGAGACCGGGTACGTCCGCCCCTTCGGTGAGGGCGGGTTCGACCCGCTTGGCGAGGACCTTGCCCAGCTCCACGCCCCACTGGTCGAAGGAGTCGATGTTCCAGATCGCGCCCTGCACGAACACCTTGTGCTCGTAGAGGGCGACCAGCTGGCCCAGCACGGACGGGGTCAGCTCGGGGGCCAGGATCGTGGTGGTGGGGTGGTTGCCCTGGAAGGTACGGGCGGTGACCTGCTCCTCGGGCACGCCCTCGGCGCGCACCTCGTCACCGGTCTTGCCGAAGGCGAGGGCCTGGGTCTGGGCGAAGAAGTTCGCCATCAGCAGGTCGTGCTGGGCCTTGAGGCGGTCGCTCAACTCGGCGACCGGGCGGGCGAAACCGATGAAGTCGGCCGGGATCAGCTTGGTGCCCTGGTGGATCAACTGGTAGTACGCGTGCTGGCCGTTGGTGCCCGGCGTGCCCCACACCACCGGGCCGGTCTGCCATTCCACCGGGCGCCCGTCGCGCTGCACCGACTTGCCGTTGGACTCCATGTCCAGCTGCTGCAGGTACGCGGTGAACTTCGACAGGTAGTGGCTGTAGGGCAGGACGGCGTGCGACTGCGCGTCGAAGAAGTTGCCGTACCAGATGCCCAGCAGGCCCAGCAGCAGCGGGGCGTTGGCCTCGGCGGGCGCGGTGCGGAAGTGCTCGTCGACGGTGTGGAAGCCGTCGAGCATCTCCCGGAAGCGGTCCGGGCCGATGGCGATCATCAGGGACAGGCCGATCGCGGAGTCGTAGGAGTAGCGTCCGCCGACCCAGTCCCAGAACTCGAACATGTTGTCGACGTCGATGCCGAAGGCGGTCACCTTCTCCGCGTTCGTCGACAGCGCGATGAAGTGCTTGGCCACCGCCTTGTCCTCGCCGCCGAGGCCGTCGAGCAGCCAGGCGCGGGCCGAGGTGGCGTTGGTGATCGTCTCGATCGTCGTGAAGGTCTTGGAGGCGACGATGAACAGCGTCTCGGCCGGGTCCAGGCCGTGCACCGCCTCGTGCAGGTCGGCCCCGTCGACGTTGGAGACGAAATGGAACGTCAGGTCGCGGGCCGTGAAGGCGCGCAGTGCCTCGTACGCCATCGCCGGGCCCAGGTCGGAGCCGCCGATGCCGATGTTGACGACGTTGCGGATCCGCTTGCCGGTGTGGCCGGTCCACTCACCGGAGCGGACCCGCTCGGCGAACGCGCTCATCTTGTCGAGCACGGCGTGCACCCTGGGCACCACGTTCTCGCCGTCCACCTCGATCACCGCGTCCCGCGGGGCGCGCAGCGCGGTGTGCAGCACGGCCCGCTTCTCGGTGACGTTGATCTTCTCGCCGCGGAACATGGCGTCGCGCAGACCGAACACGTCGGTGGCGGTGGCCAGTTCCTGCAGACGGGCGAGGGTCTCGTCCGTGATCAGGTTCTTGGAGTAGTCGATGCGCAGGTCACCGACGCGCACGACGTACCGCTCGGCGCGCCCCGGGTCGCTCGCGAACAGCTCCCGCAGGTGGGCCTGCCACTCGGCGCGGTGGTCCTCCAGAGCGGTCCACTCGGGCCGCCGGGTCAGCAACGGGCTCTCAGACATGTGCGACGGTCTCCTTGCTTCCCTCGCCGCGCAGGGCGATGGCGTACATCTCGTCGGCGTCGAGGCGGCGCAGCTCCTCGGCGATGAGTTCGGAGGTTGCGCGGACCTTCAGCGCCAGGGTGCGCGAGGGCTGGCCGGGCAGGGTCAGCGTGGCCAGCGGGCCCTCGGGCCGGTCGATGACGATCTCGCCCTCGGCGGTGCCCAGGCGGACGGCCGTGACGACCGGACCGGCGGTGACGACCCGGTCCACGGTGACGGCGAGGCGGGCCTCCAGCCAGCGGGCCAGCAGCTCGGCGGCCGGGTTGTCGGCCTCGGCCTCGACGGCGGCCGAGATCACGGTCGCGCGGGCCTGGTCCAGGGCGGCGGCCAGCATCGAACGCCACGGGGTGAGCCGGGTCCAGGCGAGGTCGGTGTCGCCGGGGGCGTAGGTGCGCTCCCGGGTCTGCAGCATCTCCAGCGGGTTCTCGACCGCGTACAGGTCGGTGATGCGGCGCTGGGCCAGCGCGCCGAGGGGGTCCTTGGAAGGGTTGTCCGGCGCGTCCACCGGCCACCACACGACGACCGGGGCGTCGGGCAGCAGCAGCGGCAGGACGACGGAGTCGGCGTGGTCGGACACATCGCCGTAGGTGCGCAGCACGACCGTCTCGCCGGTGCCGGCCTCCGAGCCCACCCGGACCTCGGCGTCCAGCCGGGACGCCTGGCGGTCGCGCGGGGTGCGGGCGTGCCGCTTGATGACGACCAGGGTGCGCGAGGGGTGCTCGTGCGAGGCCTCCTCGGCCGCCTTGATCGCGTCGTAGGCGTTCTCCTCGTCCGTGACGATGACCATCGTCAGGACCATGCCCACCGCCGGGGTGCCGATGGCGCGGCGCCCCTGGACGAGGGCCTTGTTGACCTTGCTTGCCGTGGTGTCGGTCAGGTCGATCCTCATGGCCTGCGCCAGCTCCGTCCGTCTCGTGCGAGCATCTCGTCCGCTTCCTTGGGTCCCCAGCTGCCCGACGGGTACTGCGCCGGCCTGCCGTGCGTGGCCCAGTAGCCCTCGATCGGGTCGAGGATCTTCCAGGACTCTTCCACTTCCTGGTGGCGCGGGAACAGGTTGGCGTCGCCGAGCAGCACGTCCAGGATGAGGCGCTCGTACGCCTCCGGGCTGGACTCGGTGAAGGACTCGCCGTACGCGAAGTCCATCGTGACGTCCCGGATCTCCATGGAGGTGCCCGGCACCTTGGAACCGAAGCGGACCGTCACGCCCTCGTCGGGCTGGACGCGGATGACGATCGCGTTCTGGCCCAGCTCCTCCGTGGCCGTGGAGTCGAAGGGGGAGTGCGGGGCGCGCTGGAAGACGACCGCGATCTCGGTGACCCGGCGGCCGAGCCGCTTGCCGGTGCGCAGATAGAAGGGGACTCCCGCCCAGCGGCGGTTGTCGATGCCGAGCTTGATCGCGGCGTAGGTGTCGGTGGTGGAGTTCGGGTCGATGCCGTCCTCCTCCAGGTAGCCGCGCACCTTCGCACCACCCTGCCAGGCGGGCGCGTACTGGCCGCGCACCGTGTGCTTGCCGAGGTCCTCGGGCAGCCGTACCGCCTTGAGGACCTTCAGCTTCTCGGTGAGGAGCGACTCGGCGTCGAAGGCGGCCGGTTCCTCCATCGCGGTGAGCGCCATCAGCTGGAGCAGGTGGTTCTGGATGACGTCACGGGCCGAGCCGATGCCGTCGTAGTAGCCGGCGCGGCCGCCGATGCCGATGTCCTCGGCCATGGTGATCTGGATGTGGTCGACGTAGGACCGGTTCCAGATCGGTTCGAACATCTGGTTCGCGAAGCGCAGCGCCAGGATGTTCTGGACGGTCTCCTTGCCGAGGTAGTGGTCGATGCGGAACACCTGGTCCGGTTCGAACACCTCGTGCACGATCGCGTTCAGCTCACGGGCGCTCGCGAGATCGTGCCCGAACGGCTTCTCGATGACCGCCCGCCGCCAGGAGCCCTCGGGGCCGTCCGCCAGGCCGTGCTTCTTCAGCTGCTGCACGACCTTCGGGAAGAACTTCGGCGGCACCGACAGGTAGAAGGCGTAGTTGCCGCTGGTGCCGCGGGCGGCGTCCAGCTCGTCGACGGTCTGGCGCAGCTGGTCGAAGGCGCTGTCGTCGTCGAAGTCGCCGGGGATGAAGCGCATGCCCTCCGACAGCTGCTGCCAGACCTCCTCACGGAAGGGGGTGCGGGCGTGCTCCTTGACGGCGTCGTGCACGACCTGCGCGAAGTCCTGGTCCTCCCAGTCCCGGCGGGCGAAGCCGACCAGCGAGAAGCCCGGCGGCAGCAGACCCCGGTTGGCGAGGTCGTACACGGCCGGCATCAGCTTCTTGCGGGACAGGTCGCCGGTCACGCCGAAGATGACGAGCCCCGAGGGGCCCGCGATCCGCGGCAGCCGGCGGTCGCGCGGATCGCGCAGCGGGTTGGCCCAGTCGGCGGCCTCGGCCGTCAGTTCCATCAGCGGTGTCGCGGTCATTTACGCTGCCACCCCCTTGCTGTCCATGGCCTTCGCCACGGCGTCGAGCAGGTCCTGCCAGGCCGTCTCGAACTTGGCGACGCCCTCGTCCTCCAGCTTCTGCACCACCGCGTCGTAGGAGATGCCGAGCTTCTCCACCGCCGCGAGGTCGGCGCGGGCCTGCGCGTAGCCGCCGGACACCGTGTCGCCGGTGATCTCGCCGTGGTCGGCGACGGCGTTCAGGGTGCCCTCGGGCATCGTGTTGACGGTGCCCGGGGCGACCAGCTCGTCCACGTACAGGGTGTCCTTGTACGCCGGGTCCTTCACGCCGGTCGACGCCCACAGCGGGCGCTGCTTGTTCGCCCTGGACCCGGCCAGGGCGAGCCAGCGCTGACCGGCGAAGACCTCCTCGTAGGCCGCGTAGGCGAGGCGGGCGTTGGCGAGCGCGGCGCGGCCCTTGAGCCCGAGGGCCTCGTCGGTGCCGAGGACGGTCAGGCGCTTGTCGATCTCGGCGTCCACGCGGGAGACGAAGAAGGACGCCACGGAGTGGATCGCGGACAGGTCCAGGCCCTTCGCGGCGGCCTTCTCCAGGCCCGCGAGATAGGCGTCCATCACCGCGCGGTAGCGCTCCAGCGAGAAGATCAGCGTGACGTTGACGCTGATGCCCTCGGCGATCACCTCGGTGATGGCGGGCAGACCGGCCTTGGTCGCCGGGATCTTGATCATGACGTTGGGGCGGTCCACCAGCCATGCGAGCTGCTTGGCCTCGGCGATCGTCGCCGCCGTGTGGTGGGCGAGGCGGGGGTCGACCTCGATGGAGACCCGGCCGTCGCGGCCGCCGGTCGCCTCGTACACCGGGCGCAGCACGTCGGCGGCGGCGCGCACGTCGGCGGTGGTCATCATCCGGACGGCCTCGTCGACCGTCACTTCGCGCACGGCCAGCTCGGCGAGCTGGGCCTCGTAGCCCTCGCCGGAGCCGATGGCGGCCTGGAAGATCGACGGGTTGGTGGTGACGCCGACGACGTGCTTGGTGGCGACGAGCTCGGCGAGGTTGCCGCTGTCGATGCGGGTGCGCGAGAGGTCGTCCAGCCAGATCGACACGCCCTCGTCGGACAGGCGCTTGAGGGCTACCGCGGAGGCGGTTGCTTCGGTCACAGTGATCATCTTCCTTCTGGCGATCGGATCAACCGCGCACGGCGGCCAGCGATTCCCTGGCTGCTGCGGCGACGTTCTCGGGGGTGAAGCCGTACTCGGCGAACAGGGTCGTGGCGTCGGCGGAGGCGCCGAAGTGCTCCAGGGACACGATGCGGCCGGCGTCGCCGACGTAGCGGTACCAGGTCAGACCGATCCCGGCCTCGACCGCGACCCGGGCCTTCACGGCCGGCGGCAGGACGGACTCGCGGTAGGCGCGGGGCTGCTCCTCGAACCACTCCACGGACGGCATCGACACCACACGCGTGCCGATCCCCTCGGCCTCCAGTCGCTCCCGCGCGGCGACGGCCAGCTGCACCTCGGAACCGGTGGCGATGACGATCACCTCCGGGGTGTCGGTGGACGACTCGCGCAGTACGTAGCCGCCCTTCGCCGCGTCCGGGTTCGGCGCGTACGTCGGCACGCCCTGGCGGGTGAGCGCGAGCCCGTGCGGGGCGGGACGGGTGGCGTGCCTCTTCAGGATCTCGGCCCAGGCGGCCGCGGTCTCGTTGGCATCGGCCGGGCGGACGACGTTCAGGCCCGGAATGGCGCGCAGCGAGGCGAGGTGCTCCACCGGCTGGTGGGTCGGGCCGTCCTCGCCGAGACCGATCGAGTCGTGCGTCCACACGTAGGTCACCGGCAGCTGCATGAGTGCCGACATCCGGACCGCGTTGCGCATGTAGTCGGAGAACACCAGGAAGGTGCCGCCGTAGACGCGGGTGTTGCCGTGCAGGGCGATGCCGTTCATCTCCGCCGCCATCGAGAACTCACGGATCCCGAAGTGGACGGTACGGCCGTACGGGTTCGCCTCCGGCAGCGGGTTGCCCTCGGGCAGGAACGACGACGACTTGTCGATGGTGGTGTTGTTGGAGCCGGCCAGGTCGGCGGAGCCGCCCCACAGCTCCGGGATGACCCCGCCGAGCGACTGCAGGACCTTGCCGGAGGCGGCGCGGGTCGCGACGGCCTTGCCCTCCTCGAATACCGGCAGCGCCTCCTCCCAGCCCTCGGGGAGACGGCCGGCGACGATCCGGTCGAACAGCTCGGCCCGCTGCGGCTGCTCCTCGCGCCAGACGGCGATCTGCTTGTCCCAGGCGGCGTGCGCGTCGGCGCCGCGGTCAAGGGCGGCGCGGGTGTGGGTGAGGACGTCGGCGTCCACCTGGAAGGTCTGCTCCGGGTCGAAGCCGAGGAGGCGCTTGGTGGCGGCGACCTCCGCCTCGCCGAGCGCGGAGCCGTGGGAGGCCTCGGTGTTGCGCGCGTTCGGGGCGGGCCAGGCGATGATCGTGCGCATCGCGATGATCGACGGCCGCCCGGTCTCGGCCTGCGCGGCCCTCAGGGCGGCGTACAGGGCGTGTACGTCGATGTCGCCGTCCTTGGCGGGCTCGATGCGCTGGGTGTGCCAGCCGTAGGCCTCGTACCGCTTCAGCACGTCCTCGGAGAACGCCGTCGCGGTGTCGCCCTCGATGGAGATGTGGTTGTCGTCGTAGAGGAAGACCAGGTGGCCGAGCTTCTGGTGGCCGGCGAGGGAGGAGGCCTCGGCGGAGACGCCTTCCTGGAGGTCGCCGTCGGAGACGATCGCCCAGATCGTGTGGTCGAAGGGGGACTCGCCGGCCGGGGCCTCCGGGTCGAACAGGCCGCGCTCGTAACGGGAGGCCATCGCCATGCCGACGGCGTTCGCGACGCCCTGGCCGAGCGGGCCGGTGGTGGTCTCCACTCCGGCGGTGTGCCCGTACTCGGGGTGGCCGGGCGTCTTCGAGCCGTGGGTGCGGAAGGCCTTCAGGTCGTCCAGCTCCAGCTCGTACCCGGCGAGGTACAGCTGGGTGTAGAGGGTCAGCGACGTGTGGCCGGGGGAGAGGACGAAACGGTCACGGCCGGTCCACTCCGGGTCGGCGGGGTCGTGCCGCATCACCTTCTGAAAGATCGTGTACGCCGCCGGGGCCAGGGCCATCGCGGTGCCGGGGTGGCCGTTGCCGACCTTCTGCACGGCATCCGCGGCCAGGAGCCGGGCGGTGTCGACGGCACGCCGGTCGAGGTCGGTCCACTCGAGGGTGTCGGGTGTCTGCGTGCTCATCTTCAAGAAGTCCTCGCAAGAAGCGCTGCTTATGCTCTGACGCGTTCAAACTTAAAAGTCTGACTTTTTCGCCGGAAGGTCTGCGTGTGTCAGCCTGTGGTGAAAGTGGGACACCGAGCGCGCGACCGGGACGGCACGAGAAGGACATGGCGGACACAACCAGGCACAACGGGGACGCCGGCGAGGACGTGGACGGGATCAGAACCTTCCCCTTCCCGGTCGGAATGAGCGTCGGCGGTGTGGGCATGCAGGTCGGCCCGATGGGCAGCGGTCGCACCTGGCACTCCGAGGCTCCTCTCGACCGCGTCCACCGCATCGACTTCCACGTCGTCATGCTCTTCACGCACGGCCCCGTCCGCCACATGGTCGACTTCGCCGAGTACGAGGCGAACGCCGGTGACGTCCTGTGGATCCGCCCGGGTCAGGTCCACCGCTTCTCGAAGGAGACCGGGTACCGCGGAACAGTCCTGACCATGCAGCCCGGCTTCCTGCCCCGCACGACCGTCGAGGCCACCGGCCTGTACCGCTACGACCTGCCGCCCCTCCTCCACCCCGCCCCGGCCCAGCTCACCGGTCTGCGCACCGCCTTGGAGCAGCTCCGGCGCGAGTACGAGGACACCGACACCCTGCCGCCCGGCCTGCACACGGCGGTGCTGCGGCACACCCTGACCGCGTTCCTGCTGCGCCTCGCGCATCTCGCCGCCAGCTCCACGGAGGCGGCACGGCACCCGGGCGACACCACCTTCACCCGCTTCCGGGACGCGGTGGAAGAGGGCTTCGCCACCAACCACAGCGTCAGCGCCTACGCCGACGCCCTCGGTTACTCCCGCCGCACCCTCGTCCGCGCGGTGCGCGCCGCCACCGGGGAGACACCCAAGGGCTTCATCGACAAACGGGTCGTCCTGGAGGCCAAGCGGCTGCTGGCGCACACCGATCTCCCCATCGGCCGCGTCGGCGCGGCGGTCGGCTTCCCCGACGCCGCCAACTTCTCCAAGTTCTTCCACCAGCACACCGACCGGACACCGGCCGCGTTCCGGGCGGATCTGCGGTAGGGCGCGACCGGCCGGGCCGGGCCTGCGGAACTGCGACAGGCCGCGACCGGCCGTGCCGGGCCGCGGTCGAGACCGGTGGCTGACGGGTCGTCACCCGCCGTGCCCGCAGTGCACGGGGGCAACGAGGCAACACCCGCGGCGGCAGCGGCTCTTTGCCGTCCCCGCAAAAACCCTCGGAGGGCACCGAGGCACGGCGCCAGCATGGCCGGACACCTGCCGTGTACCCGAGAGGCCCACCCCATGACCGTGACCGCGCCGGCCCCGTCCGCGCCGCCCCCGCTGAACACGCGCAGACGCTGGGCAGTTCTAAGTGTCTGCTGTCTGAGCATGTTCCTGGTCGGTCTCGACACCACCGTCGTCAATGTGGCGCTGCCCGCCGTCGGGGACGGCCTGGACACCGGCACCCGCGGCCTGGAGTGGACCGTGGACGCCTACACCATCGTGTTCGCCGCTCTCCTGATCTCCTCCGGAGCGCTCGCCGACCGCCTGGGCCGGCGCCGCGTCTTCCGGTCCGGGCTGGTGCTCTTCGGCGCCGCCTCGCTGGCCTGTGCGGCGGCCCCCTCGGTGGGGATGCTCGTCACGGCCCGGGCCGTCCAGGGTGTCGGGGCCTCCATGCTCAGCCCGGTGGCGCTCGCCATCGTGGTGAACGCCATGCCGGAGCCGCGCGAGCGCGCCCGGGCGATCGGCGTGTGGGCCTCGGTCTTCGGCCTCAGCATGGCCGTCGGACCGGTCACCGGCGGCGCGCTCCTCGCCGCGTTCGGCTGGCGGTCGGTGTTCTGGATCAACGCCCCGGTCATCGTGGCCACCCTGCTGCTCACGGCGCTGTTCGTGCCGGAGTCCCGCGCCGCGGGCCGGCCGCGCCGGCTCGACCCGCCCGGCCAGGTGCTGCTGGCCCTGCTCGTCGCCGTCGTGGTCGGGCTGCTCATCGAGGGTCCGCACCTCGGCTGGCTCTCCGCGACGGCCCTGGCCGGGTACGCCGTCGCCGCGGGGGCCGCACTCGCCTTCGCGTACGTCGAGTCCCGTCGGGACGAACCCCTGATGGACCTCGGCCTGTTCCGCCGCCCGGCCTTCGCCGGCGCGGTCCTGGGAGCGGTGGCCGTCTTCCTCGCCCTGAACGTGACCCTCCTGCTCAACACGCTGTACCTGCAGCACGCGCGTGGCTGGACGCCCCTGCACGCCGGAGCGGCGACCCTGCCCATGGCCCTCGGCGCGGTCGTCTGCGCCCCCTGGTCCGGCGCGCTCACCGGCCGTCACGGCCCGCGTCCGCCCCTCACCGCGGCCGGCGTGTTCCTCACCGCGGGCGGCCTGTCCCTGCTCGGGCTGGACCGGCACACCCCGGTGTCCCTGCTGCTGTCGGCCTACCTCCTCATCGGCATCGGGTTCGGCTTCGCCAACGCTCCCCTCACCAACACCGCCGTCAGCGGTCTGCCCCGCAGCCGCGCCGGGGTGGCCGGGGCCGTCACCTCCACCGCACGCCAGCTCGGCTCGGCACTCGGCATCGCCGTAGCCGGCGGTCTCGCCGCGGGAGCCGGTCCCGCCCGGCTGGCGGACGCCGTCCGCCCCGGGTGGCTCGTGGTCACCGGCTGCGGCCTGTTCCTGCTGTCCGTGGCGCGGGTGGGCCGGCCGACGGCGTGACACTCCTCGACGCCGTCGGCGGCCTGCTGCGGGCGTGGGACGCGCTCAGTGCCCGAAGTCGAACCAGTTCACGTTGACGAAGTCGGCCGGCTGGCCGCTGGTGAACGTCAGATAGACGTCGTGGACGCCCGTGACGGCGCTGATGTTCGCCGGGACCGTCCGCCAGGACTGCCAGCCGCCGGTGTTGGCCAGCGCGAAACTGCCGATCGGGGCGTTGCTGCGGCTGTCGAGACGCACCTCGACCAGACCGCTCACGCCGGACGCGGCACCGCTCGCCACCCGGGCGTAGAACTGCCGGGCCGCCGTGGAGCCGAAGTTCACCCCCTTGTACAGGGCCCAGTCACCGTTCGCCACGGCACCGATGTTCTGCCCGCCGCCGCTGTCGGAGGTCGCCTCGGTGATCGTGCCGGACTGGCTGTCGTAGGACTCGGCCTGTACGGGGCTGTAGGCGTCGCGGTTGCCGGAGGGCGGGGGAGTGGTACCGCTCCCACCGGCCGTCAGCACCTGCACGTAGTCCACGACCATCGGGTGGCCCGGCTGGGTGTCGCCGTCGAGCCCGCCGCCGAAGGCGTCCGGGAAGCCGCCGCCCATGGCCACGTTGAGGATGACGAAGAAGCCGTGGTTGGTGGCGTTGGCCCAGGTGGCGGCGTCCATCTGATTCGCCGTCACCGTGTGGTAGACGACGCCGTCGACCGAGAAGCGGATCGCCTCCGGGCTCACCGAACGGTCCCACTCCATCGCGTAGGTGTGGAAGCCGGACTGGCAGGTGGTGTTCGGACAAGCGGTGGAGTTGCCGATGCCGGTGGTCTCGTTGCAGGGGCCGCCCGGGCTGGTGCCGCAGTGCATGGTGGCCCACACCTTGTTCAGGCCCTGCACGTTCTCCATGATGTCCAGCTCGCCGACGCCGGGCCAGTTCTGGTAGTTGCCCCGGTAGGGCGCGCCCAGGGCCCAGAACGCAGGCCAGTAGCCCTCGGCGGCGGTGCCGGTGACGTTCGGCATCTGGATCCGGCCCTCGACGCGCAGCTTGCCGCCGGCCGGTGGCTGGAAGTCGGTGCGCACGGTTTCGATGCGGCCGGACGTCCAGCGGCCGGCGGAGTCGCGCTGCGGGGTGATGCGCAGATTGCCGCTGCCGTCGAGCGAGACGTTGTTCGTGCTGCTGGTCATCGTCTCGACCTCGCCGGTGCCCCAGTTGGCGGGGCCGCCGGGGTAGGAGATGCCGGTGTCGTACTGCCAGTTGGCGGTGTTGACGCCGGAGCCCGCGGGGCCGTCGAAGTCGTCGACGAAGACGCGCGTCCAGCCGGACGGGGGTGTCGGCGCGGCGGCGTCGGCGGACGGGACGGCGATGCCCGCCGCGGCGGCGGCCAGGCCCAGAGTGCCGAGGGCGGCGACGAGGGCCCGCAGCAGCGGGCGGCGTCTGGGTGTGCCGGGGGATGCGGTCATGGGGGTGCCTCTCGGAGTCGCAAGCGGATGCCGTTTGAGAGCGCTCTCAAGTGCGGCCAATGTGCTCTCCGCCACTGCGGCCGTCAAGAGGTTGAAGACAACAAAGTCCCTGCGGGGCGCGGGAGTTCGGGTCGCGAATACCGCGAAGGGGGTGAAGGTTCCCGGGTGCGGTGTCGTCGGCGGGGCCGGGGGGCTCGGGGGTCCCGGGGGGCTTCGGCGGTCCCGGGGGGCTTCGGCGGGCTCGGGGGCTTCGGCGGACTCGGCGGTCGCGGCGGCCCTCCCCGTGGGCCCGGGGTTCCCGTGGGCCCGGGGTTCCCGTGAGGTCGGGGTCCCCGTGAGGCCGGGTCCCCGGGGGGCCGGGGGGGGGGCTGGGTGGCGGGGGCCCACGGCTGCCGGGGCCGGTCGGGTGCCTTGGGGTGCCTTTGGTGGAGGTCGGGTGTCCCGCCCCGGTTCCGCGCCGGGCGGGCCGTTCGCGTCGGGGTGCGGGTCCGCGCCGGGCGGTTCACGGGAGGACGCGGATCCTCGCCAGGAGTTCATGTCAGGGCCCGGATCCTCGCCGGGCGGTTCACGGCAGGGTGCGGAACCCCGTCGGGCGGTTCACGCCATGGCGCGGAACCCCGCTGGGCAGTTCATGTCAGGGCGCTGGTCCTCGCTAGGGGGCACGGCGGGGCGCGGATCTCGCCGGGCGGTTCACGGCAGGTCCCCGATCCTCACCGGGCGGTTTCACGCCGGGGCGTGGGACGTGTCGCGGCGGCGTGAGCAGCGTGGCGAGCGCGAAGGGTGACGACGGAACCCGCGCGACGGACGGCCGGCTGCCGGAGCGGAGGGCGGGGCCCGCGGGACTGTCCGGCCTCGATGGCGTGCCGTGCCTCCCAGGGGCGGAGGTCCGGGCTCGGGCCGTCGAGGCCCCGCTCAGTCGAGTCCGGCCTCCGCCACACGCCGGAGCAGCGTGTGCAGCGTGTCGCGGTCCGCCTCGTCGAGCGGGGCGAGCAGTTCCGCCGTCACGCGCCGGCCCGCCTCGTCGGTACCGCGCAGGAAGGCGCGGCCGGCCTCGGTCAGCACGACGATCCGGCTGCGGCGGTCGTCGGGCGCCGGGCGGCGCTCGGCCAGGCCCTGCTTCTCCAGGTCGTCGACGAGCCCGACGATCGCGCTCGGGTCGTACCCGAGCCGGGCCGCCAGCTCGCGCTGAAGGGCACCCTCGGAGGTGGCGAGGAAGCGCAGCACCGCGTAGTGGCGCAGACGCAGCCCGGACTCCTGGAGGAACGCGTTGAACAACTGCCCCGAGCGCAGACCGAGCCGGTAGAGCAGATAACCGGCGTCCGCGTGCAGCGCGCGCATCCACGGCTCGTCCGCGTCGATCGGGGCGGGTTGCTTCGTCTGCCGGGGGCTGATGGCGCTCTCCCTGGGTCTCGGTCGTCGGGTGTCCCAGGATGCCGGATCCAGGGGAGTGCAACAACTATTGCGTACTGCAATTATTGACGCCACCGCTTTCACCGTGCCGGCTTTCACCGTGCCGACCCGCACCGTGCCGACCCGCACCGTGCCGACCCGCACCGTGCCGGCCTGCACCGTGCCGGCGCGGGGAGCGTCGCGACGACCCGCACCATGTCATCACGCCACCGTGGTGCGCGCGGCCGGGCCGGACGGGGTGCCGGGTAGGGTTCCCGCGTGGCGGACGAGGTGGGAGCGGTATGAGGCTGACGATTCTGGGCGGCGGCGGATTCCGGGTGCCGCTGGTGTACGGGGCGCTGCTGACGGACCGCGCCGAGGGCCGGGTCACCGAGGTGGTCCTGCACGACGTGGACGCCGGGCGGCTCCGCGCGATCGCCCGGGTGCTGGCCGAGCAGGCGGCGGACGTCCCCGGCGCCCCGACCGTGACGACGACCACCGACCTCGACGAGGCGCTGCGCGGTGCCGACTTCGTCTTCTCCGCGATCCGCGTCGGCGGCCTCGCGGGCCGTGCCGAGGACGAGCGGGTCGCGCTGGCCGAGGGGGTTCTCGGTCAGGAGACGGTCGGCGCGGGCGGCATCGCCTACGGGCTGCGCACGGTGCCGGTCGCCGTCGACATCGCCCGCCGCGTGGCCGCTCTCGCGCCGGACGCCTGGGTCATCAACTTCACCAACCCGGCCGGACTGGTCACCGAGGCCATGTCCCGCCATCTCGGGGACCGGGTCATCGGCATCTGCGACTCACCGGTCGGCCTCGGCCGCCGTATCGCCCGGGTGCTCGGCGCGGACCCGGCGCAGGCGTGGATCGACTACGTCGGCCTCAACCACCTCGGCTGGGTGCGCGGCCTGCGCGTGGCCGGGCGCGACGAGCTGCCGCGACTGCTCGCCGACGACGCGCTGCTCACCTCCTTCGAGGAGGGCAAGCTCTTCGGCGCGGAATGGCTGCGCTCGCTGGGCGCGATCCCCAACGAATACCTGCACTACTACTACTTCAATCGCGAGACCGTCGCCGCCTACCAGCAAGCCGAGCGCACCCGCGGTGCCTTCCTGCGCGACCAGCAGGCCCGCTTCTACGACCAAGTGCGCGACCCGGCGACGCCCGCCCTGGCCGCCTGGAACCGCACCCGCGCCGAGCGCGAGGCGACCTACATGGCGGAGAACCGGGAGGCGGCCGGCGCGGGCGAGCGCGACGCCGACGACCTGTCCGGCGGCTACGAGAAGGTGGCGCTGGCGCTGATGCGGGCCATCGCCCGTGACGAGCGCACCACGCTGATCCTCAACGTACGCAACCGCTCCACCCTGGCGGCGCTGGATACCGACGCGGTGATCGAAGTGCCCTGCCTGGTCGACGCGAACGGCGCCCACCCGGTGGCGGTCGACCCGCTGCCCGGCCATGTGACAGGGCTGGTCTGCGCGGTGAAGGCCGTCGAGCGCGAGGTGCTCGCGGCGGCCACGTCCGGCTCCCTCACGACTGCGGTAAAGGCGTTCGCGCTGCATCCGCTGGTCGATTCGGTGACCGTGGCGCGGCGCCTGACCGACGGCTACCGGGCCGTGCATCCCGGGCTGGCGTATCTCACCTAGCCTGCGGGCCCGGCCGGGTCCTGACGTCCTGCGGGCCGGCCGGCCGCTCCCCCGTGCGCAGCGGCCGGCCGGCCCGATCCCCCGTGCTTCCCCCGCGATCCCGGTGCTTCCCCCGTCCGGGATCCTGTGGTGCTCCCCCGTTCCCGGTATCGAGAGCGCCGAGGCCGCCGTCTGATACACCCTCGCGGAGAAAAAGTTCCCCCCGGCGCCGGAGGCCGGGGGGAACGCGGGGAGAGGGGGTGGGCTCAGCCGGTGAACCCGGCCGTGATGGACGTGAACTGCCAGTTGGTCTGGCTGGTCCCGGAGCAGTTCTCCGCCACGCCGCCGCCCGGGCAGGGCCGGTCACGGTTGACCGACCAGAACGCGAGCCGGGCGATGTGGTGGGAGTTCGCCCAGTCGCGGATCTGGGTCCAGATCTGCGGCGTGGTGTTCTCCTGCTGGTCGGACAGACCGTTCATGCCGGAGATGCCGATGTGGGCGTAGGCGGTGGCGTCGTCCCACCCGAAGGTGGACTTCAGCTTGGCCTTCAGCCCTTCGGCCGCGTTCACGGTGTTGCCGTACATGTCCGAGCCGCCGCCGAAGTCGAACGGCATGATGGTGAAGACGTCGATGTCGGCGCCCAGCGACTTGGCCTGCTCGATGAGCCGGTTGCCGTAGTACGTCGGACCGGTGGTCGACGTCCCGAAGGTCACGATGGTCTTCAGACCGGGGTTGTTCGCCTTGACCGTCTTCAGCGCGGTGAGGATCTTCGCCTGGACGGCCTCGTTCTCGAACTCGTCGGTGTTCTCGATGTCCATGTCGATCGCCTTCAGGCCGTAGGCGTCGATCACCTTCTGGATCGCCCCGGCGAGCGCGCTCGCGGAGGAACAGTTGGCGCCGAGCTTGCTGCCCTGCCAGCCGCCGAACGACGGGACGATGTCACCGCCGGCGGAGCGGATCGAGTTGATGGCGGACTGGTCGACGCCGCCGGTCAGCGCCCGCTGGCCGTCCCAGGCGGGGGTGCAGCCGCCCGAGTCCAGCACGAACGCCATCGTGAACCACTTCACGCCCGTCGCGCTCATCACCGTCGTCGGGCTCGGCGGGTCGCCCCAGCCCTCGTACAGGTACGGCGCGGCCTGCTTGAAGCCGCCGCCTCCGCCGCCGGTGCCGGCGTCCGTGGTGACCGTGACGGCGTTGGAGGCGCCGGAGACGTTCCCGGCCGCGTCGCGCGCCTTCACGGTGAAGGTGTAACTCGTGCTCGCCGACAGGCCGCTGACCGTGGCGCTGGTCCCGGAGGCGCTCGCCACCTTGCTCGCGCCGCTGTAGACGTCGTAGCCCGTGACGCCGACGTTGTCGCTCGAGGCGTTCCACTTCAGCGACACGCTCGAGGACGTCTTGCCGGTGGACGTGAGTCCGGAGGGCGCGGTCGGCGCCTGGGTGTCCGAGCCGCCTCCGCCGCCGCCCGGCCCGTCGAGGCTGACGTCGTCGGCGTAGTAGGTGCCCTGCGCGTACCACCCGTGGACATAGATGGTGGCACTGGTCTGGGAGGCACCGGTGGTGAACGACACCGACAGCTGGCTGTACGCCGACGGCGACGACGTCCATGTCGAGGCACCGCCGTCGACGCCCAGGTAGACGTAGGAGCCGCGCACCCAACTCTGCAGCGTGTACGTGGTGTTGGGCTGCACGGAGACGGTCTGGCTGCACTTGGCGATGTCGCTCGAGGTCACCGCGCCGGCGAGGGCCTTGCCGCCGCCATGCACGGGGGAGGACACGACGGAGCCGAGGTTGCCGGTGCAGGACCAGGGCGAGAGGGAGCCGGACTCGAAGCCGGGGTTGCCGAGGATGTTGGCCGCCTGCGCGGTACCGGGCAGCGCGATGGCGCCGGTCAGCGCGAGAGCGCCGGAGCCGAGCAGGGCGAGGAGGCGACGCACGGGGCGTCTGGGGGGTGTGGAGCGCACGCGATCTCCCTGAAGGAATGGGGGCGTTCGGGAGTGCACGGATGTGCGGGGTGGTGCGCGCACCAATTTGGTATGGACCAATCGGGCCCGTCAAGGCTCTGGACAGAATTGGTCCATACCGGTGGGGGTGGGTGTTCCGGGTCCGGCGGTTCGGCGGGTTCGGGGGATTCGGCAGGCCCGGCGGAGGCCGGGGCGGGGGTGCCGGGGGCGACTGCCTGGGGGGCGGGCACGGCGCCGGGCGTGCCGCCCACCGGGGGGCCGCGGGCGGTCTAAAGGGGCACTGCCTCGCCCGCCCGCACGCCGACGGAGTCGACCCGTTGCGCCGGCAGCGTCACCGACCGCAGCGCCCGCGGTCCCGCCACCACCGTGTAGTCCGGACCCAGGAACGGAGGTTCGATCACCCCGGGGTCCTCGCCCAGGGCCAGCTTCACCGCCGCCCACGGCACGTTCACCCCGCACAGCGACAGTTGGTGCAGTCCGCCCGCCGGGCGTGTGTTGACATCCATCAGCACCGGCCGGTCGCCGAACATGCGGAACTGCACATTGGACAGGTGGTGCAGCCCGAAGCCCTCCGCGATGCGCCGGGCGGGCTCCAGCCACCGCTCGTGCAGCGTGAAGCCCCGGCGGCGGCCGTTCTTGGTGCGGCCGACGGCGAGCCGGATCCGGTTGTCGGGACCGGTGAGGCAGTCCACCGACACCTCCGGCTGCTCCAGCCGTGGCATCACCAGCCAGTCCACCGGCTCCTCGGCCCGCCGCAGCGCGTCCACGACCAGGTCGAGGTTCACATACGGGCTCGGGAAGCCGCTGAGCTGGACGAGCGAGAAGGGGGCGCGGCTCACCACCCGGAAGCCCACGCCACCCGCCCCGGACGCCGGCTTGAAGCACGCCTGGTGGCCGGCTGCCTCCAACTCCTCGACGGCGGCGACGAATTCCTCCGGGGTCCGGACGCGCCACCACGGCGGCACCGGCACCCCGATCGCCTGCACGGCCTCGTAGGCGACCACCTTGTCCTGGAAGACGGCGACGGCCTCCGGTGTCGGCGCGAGCAGCGCCGTGCCCGCCGCCGCGAACTCCGCGCGCTGCGCCACGATCGCCGCCTGGTGCAGCCGGGGCACGAACACGTCGATGCCGCGCCGCCGGCACTGGTCGAGGGCGTACTCGACGTACGCCGCCGACGACAGGCTCTCCGGCTCCGGCTCGGCGGTGTCCGCCGCGGCCAGCACCGGGGAGTCGGGATCGCCGTGGGTGGCGTGGATCTCCACGGCCCGGTCGTCGGGATTTCGCCGCAGCTGATCCATGAAGAACACGTTCTCCGCGTACGTGCGGTTGAGCCAGACGCGTACGCGAGAGACCATGCAGGCCGCCTTCCAGGTCAAGAGGGCAGGACTCGGCGGCCCGTGCCCGGGCAGGAGTGAGGGAGGGACACCGAACCACCCTGCGTTCAGGGAGCCCGGGCGGTGGTGTCGGGGGGATCATACGGCTTTCCCGGGGCCCCGCGTGCAACGCGTGTGTTACGGCTTCCGGGGCATGTCCGGCCCGCGCCGCCACGGTCGGCGGGCACCCGTCCCGGACCGCTCCGGTCCACCGCGTACGGTGTGTTCCGGTGGTCGGGTTCGTGCGACGGAGGGGGAAGGCACGTGACATCGAGGGCCCGGGGCGAAGGCCGGCTGCTCGCCATCAGCGACCTGCACATCGGCTACCCGGAGAACCGGGCGCTGGTGGAGGAGATGCGCCCGGAGACCGACGACGACTGGCTCCTGGTGGCCGGTGACGTCTCGGAGACCGTGGCCGACGTCCGCTGGGTCCTGAAGACCCTCGCGGGCCGCTTCCGCCAGGTGGTGTGGGCGCCGGGCAACCACGAGTTGTGGAGCCATCGGAGAGACCCGGTCGATCTGCGCGGCGTCGCCCGCTACGAGCACCTCCTCGGCGTCTGCCGTGATCTCGGCGTGCTGACCCCGGAGGACCCCTACGCCGTGTGGGAGGGCCCCGGCGGACCGGTGGCCGTCGCCCCGCTCTTCCTGCTGTACGACTACTCCTTCCTGCCCGCGGGCTGCGCCACCAAGGAGGAGGGCCTGGCCTACGCGCGCGGCACCGGGATCGTCTGCAAGGACGAGCACCTGCTGCACCCCGACCCCTACCCGACCCGGGAGGACTGGTGCCGGGCCCGGGTAGCGGAGACCGAGCGGCGGCTGGCCGAGCTGCCCGAGGGCCTGCCCGTGGTGCTCGTCAACCACTACCCGTTGCACCGTCACCCGACCGAGGTGCTCTGGTACCCGGAGTTCGCCATGTGGTGCGGCACCACGCTCACCGCCGACTGGCACCGCCGTTTCGACGTCGCCGCCATGGTCTACGGCCACCTGCACATCCCGCGCACCACCCACCAGGACGGGGTCCGCTTCGAGGAGGTCTCGGTGGGATACCCGCGCGAGTGGCGCAAGCGGCCCGAGCCGCCGGGGCGACTGCGCCGTATCCTCCCCGCGGAGGTGGGCCGGCCGTGATCGAGGAACTCCTGCCGTCCTGCGTCGTCGCCGTCGAGACGTACGACCTCGACGGCGACGACGAGGCACTGCTGCACCCCGAGGAGGCGGCCGTCGTGGCGCAGGCGGTGCCCAAGCGGCGCCGCGAGTTCGCCGCCGTACGGGCGTGCGCCCGGCTCGCGATGGACAAGCTCGGTGTGGAGCCGCAGCCGCTGCTGCCCGGGGAACGCGGCGCGCCGCGGTGGCCCCGTGGGGTGACCGGGAGCATGACCCACTGCGAGGGCTATGCCGCCGCCGCGCTCGTCGCCGCGGCCGACCTGGCCTCGCTCGGTATCGACGCCGAACCGCACCGGCCGCTGCCCGACGGGGTGCTGAACACGGTGTCGCTGCCCGCGGAGCGGCTGCGCCTGGCCGAGCTGGCGGGCGCGCTGCCCGGGCTGCACGCGGACCGGCTGCTGTTCAGCGCCAAGGAGTCCGTCTACAAGGCGTGGTACCCGCTGACCGGCCGATGGCTGGACTTCGCGGAGGCGGACATCGACCTCCGGCCCGATCCCGGCGGCCGTCCGCGCGGCACCCTGCGCGCCGAACTCCTCGTACCCGGACCGTCGGTGGGCGGTCGCGTCGTCCAGCACTTCGAGGGCCACTGGGCGGCCGACCACGGCCTGCTCGCCACGGCCGTGACCGTGCCCCACGCGTGAGCCTGCGCGGCGGAGGCGCAGCCGTGGGCGGGGTGCGCGCAGGCGCGGTGGGGGCGGGGCGCTGGGGAGCGGGGCCCGGTGCGCTCACTCCGGCGGGGGCCGCGACCCGGTGGCCGCGACCCGGCGTCGGGCCGGGGCGCCGGCCCGGCGCTCGGCGGTGCCGCGCCCCGCTGTTACGGCGCGGCGCTGATCGCTGGACCGCCCGCCGCCGGCCCGGTCAGGGATACCAGCCGCGCAGCAGGTGGAAGAACGCCTCCTCGTTGCCGGTCAGGCCCGCCTCGGCGAGCGCCTGTTCCGCCTCGGCCAGGACCGCGGGCGGGACCGGGGGAGGGCCGGGCACCCCGGGCGGGGCCGCCCCGTCGTCGTAGACGGCCCGGACGGTGTGCAGCAGCCGTAGATAGGCCTGAACGGCGGTGCGCTCGCGGTCGGTCAGTACGGTGGTCGGCATCGGCCCTCCCCGTGTCGGCGTGATGGGACCAGCTTGCCGCCCCCCACTGACAATCGGGCTCAACCGCTCCGGTGTCCCGTAGCGCCTTGTCCGGCGGAATCATGTCGGCGTCGCGCTACGCGGGGGCCGTTCCTCGCGGCCGGCCTGTTGCGCGGGAGAGGCCCTACCCCTGCGGGCCCAGATAGCCGAGTGACGCCTCGATGCGGCCCGCCAGACGGTCCCGTTGCACCGGGGCGCGCAGCGCCGACCCCGCGAGCCAGGTGCGGCACCGGCTGGCCAGCAGCATGCCGAAGGCCTCCGCCTCCTGCTCCTCGGCCTCGTCGAAACGGGTGCGCGCGGCGATCGAACGCACCGTCGCCTGCAGGTCGACGCCGTCGCCCAGCAGCCGTGCACCGACCGACGCGCCGTCGACCGGATGACCGCCGTGCCCGGCCTGCATGTGCCACAGCTCGTGCCCGAGGATCACCAACTGGTGGTCGGGCGCGGTGCGTTCCTCCAGGACGACGAGATCCTGGTCGGCCATGTCGAGCCAGAGCCCGCTCGCCGTACCGGGCGGGAACGGGGCGGTGCGCAGCCGCACGGGACGGCCCCGGCGCCGGCCCATCGCGGCGCACAGCGCGGTGTACAGCTCGACCGGCGGTGCCGGCGCCGGCAGGTCGAGTTCGGTGACCAGCGCGCCGCACAGTCGGCGCATGTCCCTGGCGATGCCCACGGTCCTCCCCCGGCTCACGACTCGGGCCGCTTGACGCTCTCCAGAAGCATGTCCAGCCATTCGGCGACCTTGTCGCGGTGCTGGTCGGTGGGCAGTTGCGCGGCCCGCCAGGCGATGCCGCGCACCCCGTGGTCCTGCAGGAGCCGCTCCAAGGGGTCGTCGGCGGCCGCGGCCGCCGCCCTCTCCCGGTCGGCGAGGCGTTGCAGCAGATCCTGCTCGGTGCGCTGCAGCGCGCCGGCGAGCGCCTCCGGGTCCTCCGCGGTCAGAAAGCCCGCGTGCACCCGGAAGAAGCGTTGCAGGGCATCGCAGTGCTCCATGGTGGGGCGCCGGTCGCCGTTGATCAGCGCGCCCGCCTGCTGCCGCGACATGCCGGCGCCGTCGGCGATCTCCTGCTGGGTGTAGCGGCGCCCGTTGGGCTTGAGCCGGGTGCGGCGCAGCAGGTCCAGGCGTTGCAGGAACCGGGCCTGGACATCCGGCTCACCGGCCGGGCGGCCGCCGAGCAGGGCCTTGACCACGGGCTCGGGGACACCGCAGGCCACGGACAGGCGGGCGGTGTCGAACACCTCGGAGTGCGGCACGCCGAGCCGGTCCGCGAGTGCGGTGACCCGGGTGACGACGGCGGACAGCACAACGGACGGAGTGGCGTCCGGAACCTCGAAGCCATCCGTCACCGACAGGTCTCCCACGTCTCTCACAGCCCTCTCACAGGCGTGTCGTGCCGCACCGGCAGTCGTGAACTGCCCGGAGATTATCCGCTGGTTCGAACTTCCATCCAGGTCTCGCCACAACTGTGGCCAATTTCAGCCGTCAACGAGCGCGGAATGCCACGATAGTTGACACGGCAAGTGTCCGGGCACGAGGATCGGGGCGCCGCGTGAAGGCCGCAGAGTCATAAGGGGTGACCTCCCGATGGCATATCAGGCAGGTGGGCAGCGGCCGGCGCCGCGGCCCGTCCCCGACTCTCCCGAGGCCCAGGCCTATCTCCAGGACTGCGCCACGCTGATGGCCGCGCTCTCGCTGCCGTCCCTGGTGGTGGACCACCGCTGGGACGTGGTGCTGGCCAACACCGCTTATCAGTCACTTTTCCGGGCGGTCGCCCCGCATCCGACGGCGATGCCCGGCGACAACTTCCTGCGGTTCGTGCTCTTCCATCCGGACGCGAGCGCCGTTCTGGGCGACCACGAGACGAGCTGGTGCCTGCCGATGCTGGCGCAGTTCCGCAGCGCGCTGGAGCGGCATGCGCACGATCCGGTGCTGCAGGCGGTGCGCCGGGACATCGCTCAGGACCCGATCATGGAGGCCGCGTTCCGGCAGGGGCTGCCGCACTGGATGCGCGCGGTGGGGGAGGAGGCCCTCCGGCACGACGGCTCGGTGCGGCCCCTGCTGCATCCCGATCCGCGCCGGGGCGCCACGGAGTGCCGGCTGATCGACGAGACGACGCCGGTGCTGCGGGAGATGGGCTGGACCCGGCTCACCCTGGTCCTGCGCGAGCCCCGCCGCACGGCCCCGCCCCCACGCGGCCGCCGCCGAGCCCGCTCGGCGGCCCACCTCACGGTGGTCCCCACCCCCGGCACCTGACGGGACACCGCCGGCGTTCAGGTCGCCGACGGCACCCGCCCCACCGGGGGAGGGGACGGCCGCTCCCGTCCCCCGACAGCACCCGGACCCGCACCACCGGGCCCGGTGGTCGTCCCGCTGGTCCCGGTGGACCGGTCCTGCGGCCCGCTCCGCGGCGTTGGCCGCGCTGCCCGACGCCGCCCCCGGCCTGCGGCCCGACTCACGCCGCGCTGTCGGGCCGACACGGCACCGGGACCCGGCCCGGCCCTGCGGCCCGCGTCGCCCCGTCAGACGACACCGCCGCCAGGGCCCCGACCCCGCCTTGCGGTCCACACCGCCCGTCGGACTGACGCCGCTCTCAGGATCCGGCCGAGCGGCGGGGTCCGGCCGAGCCGCCCGGTGCGCCGTCCGCGCCGCCCTGTCGGGCTGACACCGTCCCTGGGCGCCAGGGGAGGAGGGCTGCGGTGGCCGTCCGTGGTCGGGTGGGCGGCCTTCGCTCGGGCTCGCGCCTCAGGGGCGGAGATCGTCCCGGCTGGGCACGGCGTGCCCGAGGTCGGCGGCCGTGCAGCGGCCCTGCGTCCCGGTCCCGCTGCTCGCTCCGTCGGAGCGGTCTGTGCCGCCCCGCGCAGGGGGTGCCGTCCGGCGGCCGTAAAGCAGCCGGACGCCGCGCCGCGCACTCGCGGCTGCGCCGCGCTCACCCTTGACGTCGGCTCCGCCGTGCTGGCCCTGGCCGTAGGCACCGCCGTGCCAGCCCTGGCCGTCGCACCGCCTCGCTCGCGCTGCCTCGCCCGCCCGATGTCTCACCGGGGCGGGCCGTACCGCGCCGAGCCGTGCCCGGCCGACGCCGCGCCGCGGGTGCTGCACCGAGCGGTACCCGGCCAGCGCCGTGACGGCCGGGCCGTGGACGGCCGAGGGCGTGGCGGCGTGGCTCAGGCGTCCCTCAGGGTCAGCAGGAGGGGGACCTCGCCGCAGGGGAGCAGGTGCAGGCCCGGCAGGGCGGTTTCGCGGCCGTGTTCCAGGGCGGTGGCGAAGTCCGGGCCCTTGGTCAGGGAGCCGGCCAGATGGGTGGGGTCGGCGGAGGCCGCGACCCGGCCGCGGGCGTTGACGAGGCGGGCCGGCAGCCGCAGGGCGCGCAGCAGGGGCAGGACCGCCGCCTCGAAGTGCCGCAGGTAGACGTCGGCCGCGGCCACGCCGACGAAGCGGCCCGCGACCGTGACCGGCGCGGACAGCGTGAGGCTGTACTCGTCCGAGCAGAGATAGTCGACGTACGGACCGGCCACCGCGCGGCGGCCGGTGTCACGGGGCAGCGCGAACCAATCCCAGTGCGTGTAGTCCGAGTAGGCCGACTGCTGCGGGTCCAGGTCCGGCAGCAGGGGCCGTACGTCCCCCTCGGGTCCGCACTGCCACCACTCCAGCCACCCGGGTACGTCCGCCAGCAGCCCCGGTGCCGCCACGAAGCCGACCCCGGAGATCAACTCCTGCCGCCGCAGCCGTAGATGGAGAGCGGGCCGCAGCGCGGCGAGGTCCGCGCTGGTGGGCCTGCGGCCGGACGCGGCCACCGTGCTCAGCAGCGCACCCGTCTCGTCGGCGGTCGCGGCGACCGCCGCGAACACCGCCTCCAGGGCGCCGCCCACCCGGTGCGCCACCCGCCGGGCGGCGCCGAGGTCCGGCGCGGGCGGAGCGGGGGCGACAAGGCCGGGGCTCGAGCTCATGGCGCCCTCCAGCAGCCGGGGCCGTGACAGGCCTACAGGGCGAGCCGTACGGCGATCAGCCGTGCCGTCGACTCCCGTACGCACCGCTCGGCCAGCGCGCCGGCCGAGTCGTGGGCCCCATCTTGCACCGCCGAGATCACGGCGCGGTGACGGTCCGCGACTTCTTCACGACATGCGCCCGCGTCGTCACCGAGGACCAGGCACAGCAGCGCCCCGATCTCCGTCTGCAGCGCGACCTGTTCGCGGGTGAGCCGCGCGGACTGCGCCGCGGCGGCCAGCTCCACGTGGAAGCGGCCGTACATCCGGGCGCGGGCGGCCGCGTCGTCCGCGGCCGTGAACTCCTCCACCGTGCGCCGCAGCTGCGTCAGGTCCTCCGGCTCGGTGCGCTGCGCCGCGAGCCGGGCCGCCGCCCCCGACAGCGCCGCCCAGTGGTCGCCGAGGTCGCGCAGCTCCTCGGTGCTCCAGCCGCGCAGCCGGGCCCGGAGGCGTTCCTCGGCGGGGACGTCCGGCAGGGAGACGAAGCTGCCGCCGCCCCGGCCGCGCCGGGTGGTGACCAGACCCTGCTGGCGCAGCGCCATCAGCGCCTCCCGCAGGGTCACCGTGGACACGCCGAGCTGCCCGGCCAGCTCGCTCTCGCCGGGCAGTTGCTCCCCGTCGGCGAGCAGGCCGAGCTCGATGGCGTCGCCGAGCCTGCGCACCACCGTCTCGACCCGGGCCCGGCTGTCGAGCGGCGCGAAGACGGCCGCGCGGGCGCCACCGGCTGTCTGCTGCTGTTTCACGGCCACCACCTTGTGCGTTGACTCAAGCTTTACCCTAAGGGGGCCTTGAGCTTTGAACTATGACTTCATATGTTTTCGCTTCATCGGTCAACGCTCGAAGGCGTCAGAAAGGTTCCCGCCCATGCAGGGGATTGCTGAAGGGAAGGCCGGCGGGACTCCGCGGGAGCCCGCCGCAGGGACGGCCGTCCGTCTGCAGCAGCTGCGGAAGTCGTTCGGCGACACGACGGCCGTGGCCGGGGTCGACCTGGAGATCCGCGACGGGGAGTTCTTCTCGATGCTCGGCCCGTCCGGCTCGGGCAAGACCACGGTCCTACGCATGATCGCCGGCTTCGAGACCCCCACCGCGGGCCGGATCGAACTCGCCGGACAGGAGGTGACACGCCGCGCGCCGTTCGAGCGCGATGTGCACACCGTCTTCCAGGACTACGCCCTCTTCCCGCACATGACGGTCGAACAGAACGTCGCCTACCCCCTGCGGATCCGCAAGGTCCCCAAGCCCGAACGCCTGGTCCGCGCCCGCAAGGCCCTCACCGAGGTCCGCCTGGACGGCTACGGCAAGCGCCGGCCCGCCCAGCTCTCCGGCGGCCAGCGCCAGCGCGTCGCCCTCGCCCGCGCCCTCGTCGGCCGCCCCAGGGTGCTGCTGCTCGACGAGCCGCTCGGCGCCCTCGACCTGCGCCTGCGCGAGCAGATGCAGGTCGAGCTGAAGGCCATCCAGCGCGAGGTCGGCATCACGTTCGTCTTCGTCACCCACGACCAGGAGGAGGCCCTGACGATGAGCGACCGCATCGCCGTCTTCCACCAGGGCCGCATCGAACAGGTCGGCACCCCCGCCGAGATCTACGAACGCCCCGCGACCCCGTTCGTCGCCTCCTTCGTCGGCACCTCCAACCTGCTGGACGGCGAATCCGCCCACCGCATCGTCGGCGCCCCCGGCACCTACAGCATCCGCCCGGAGAAGATCCGCGTCCTCGAAGAGGCCGACGGCGCCGACGAGCCGGAGCACTCCTCGGCCACCGGCACCGTCGCCGAGGTCGTCTACCTCGGCGACGCCACCCGCTTCCTCGTCGACCTCGACGCCGGCGGCCGCCTCACCGCCCTCCAGCAGAACCTCGAGACCTCCTCCGAGGACGTCGCCGCCTACCGCGGCTCCCGGGTCCGCCTCCAGTGGCGCCGCCGCCACGCCGTCCACGTCCCCAACTGACCTGACTGGAGTACGTCGTGCGCTTCACCCCCGCATGGAAGGCCGCGGCCGCCGCCGCGCTGCTGCTCGCCGCCACCGCCTGCGGCTCCTCCGGCACCAAGGCGGGCCCGGGCGGCCTCAACCCGCCCGACCTCAAGGCCCCCACCCGGCTCGGCACGCCCGAGGGCCAGGTCAACCTGGTCGCCTGGGCCGGCTATGTCGAGGACGGCTCCAACGACCCCAAGGTGAACTGGGTCACCGACTTCGAGAAGCAGACCGGCTGCCAGGTCCACTCCAAGGTCGCGGCCAGCTCCGACGAGATGGTCAAGCTGATGAAGACCGGCCAGTACGACGCCGTCTCCGCATCCGGCGACGCCTCGCTGCGCCTGATCGCCTCCGGCGACGCGGCCCCCGTCAACACCGCCCTCGTCCCGAACTACAAGGACGTCTTCAGCGGCCTGAAGAACGGCGCCTGGAACTCCGTGAACGGGAAGATGTACGGCATCCCGCACGGCCGCGGCGCCAACCTGCTGATGTACAACACCCAGAAGGTCAGCCCCGCCCCGACCTCCTGGTCCGCCGTCTTCGACGACGCCCCGAAGTACAAGGGCCACGTCACCGCGTACGACTCGCCGATCTACATCGCCGACGCGGCCCTGTACCTCAAGGCCACCCGCCCCGAGCTGAAGATCGAGAACCCGTACGCGCTGGACCAGAAGCAGTTCGACGCGGCCGTGGCCCTGCTGAAGAAGCAGAACGCCGATGTCGGCGAGTACTGGAGCGACTACCTGAAGGAGGTCTCCGCCTTCAAGAGCGGTGACTCCGTCGTCGGCACCACCTGGCAGGTGATCGCCAACCTCACCGCCGACGAGGGCGCCAAGGTCAAGGCGTTCGTGCCCGAGGAGGGCTCCACCGGCTGGTCCGACACCTGGATGGTCTCGGCCAAGGCCAAGCACCCCACCTGCGCCTACAAGTGGCTCGACTGGATCGTCTCGCCCAAGGTCAACGCCCAGGTCGCCGAGTACTTCGGTGAGGCCCCGGCCAACTCCAAGGCCTGCGCCGTCACCAGCGACAAGAACTTCTGCACCGTCTACCACGCCGCCGACGAGGGCTACTGGAAGAAGATCGCCTTCTGGAACACGCCCATCGAGCAGTGCCTGGACGGCCGCACCGACGTCCATTGCGTGCCGTACGCCAAGTGGGTCCAGGCCTGGACCGAGATCAAGGGCTGAGCCATGACCGCCGTCACCCCCGAGACCGCCGGACGCGACAGGGTCCGGCGGCTCGCGGGGGCGCTGCACCGGCGCCCCCGCCTGCGTCTGTCCCTGCTGCTGAGCGCCCCGCTTCTGTGGCTGGCCGTGCTCTACCTCGGCTCGCTCACCGTGCTGTTCGTCTCCGCGTTCTGGACGACGGACTCCTTCACCTCCCAGGTCGTCAAGGTCTTCTCGACCGACAACTTCCGCGAGCTGTTCACCACCCCGGTCTTCCGTCAGGTGATCGTGCGCAGCATCGGCGTCGCCCTCGCCGTCACGGTCTGCTGCGCGGTGATCGCCTTCCCGCTCGCCTTCTACACCGCCCGCGTCGCCCGGCCGAAGTGGCGGCCGCTGCTGGTCGTCGCGATCCTCACCCCGCTGTGGGCGAGCTACCTGGTCAAGGTGTACGCCTGGCGGCTCATCCTGTCCGAGGGCGGCCTCGCCGACTGGATGCTGAAGCCCTTCGGCGTGGCCGGGCCCGGGTTCGGGCTGCCGGCGACGGTGCTGACCCTGACGTATCTGTGGCTGCCGTACATGATCCTGCCGGTCCACACCGCGCTGGAACAGCTGCCCGGCGCCCTGCTGGACGCCTCCGCCGACCTCGGGGGCCGGCCCTGGCGGACCTTCCGGTCCGTGGTACTGCCGATGGTGCTGCCGGGCGTGGCCGCCGGCTCCGTCTTCACCTTCTCGCTCAGCCTCGGCGACTACATCACCGTGCAGATCGTCGGCGGGAAGACCCAGCTGATCGGCAACCTCGTGTACTCCAACATCGAACTCAACCTGCCCATGGCCGCGGCCCTCGGCACGGTCCCGGTCGTCGTCATCGTGCTGTACCTGCTGGCCATGCGCCGCACGGGTGCGCTCAGCAGCCTGTAGAGGAGGTGTCCGACTCGTGCAACTGTCCCGTCCCGCGCGCATCGCGTTGCGCGTCGCCGCCGGGCTCGGCTTCGCGGTGATCTACGTGCCGCTGCTGCTGGTCCTGGTCAACTCCCTGAACCCGGACCGCAGCGCGAGCTGGCCGCCGCCCGGGCTCACCCTGCACTGGTGGCAGGTGGCCTGGGAGAACTCCGGGGCCCGCGCGGCCCTGTGGGTGTCGGTCAAGGCCGGCCTCGGGGCGAGTGCGATCGCCCTGGTGCTGGGCACGCTGATCGCCTTCGCCGTCGCCCGGTACCGCTTCTTCGGCCGCGAGGCGCTGTCCTTCGTCGTCGTCCTGCCGATCGCGCTGCCCGGCATCGTCACCGGCATCGCGCTCAACTCCGCCTTCGGCACGGTGCTCGAACCGCTCGGCGTGGGCCTCGGCCTGTTCACCGTGGTCGTCGGGCACGCCACCTTCTGCATCGTCGTGGTGTTCAACAACGTGGTGGCGCGCCTGAGGCGCACCTCCCGGTCGTACGAGGAGGCCGCGGCGGACCTCGGTGCGCACACCTTCCGGGCCTTCGCCGACGTCACCTTCCCGCTGGTGCGCACCGCGCTGCTTGCGGGCGGGCTGCTGGCGTTCGCGCTGTCCTTCGACGAGATCGTGGTCACCACGTTCACCGCCGGACCCGGCGTGCAGACCCTGCCTCTGTGGATCTTCGAGAACATGACCCGTCCGCAGCAGGCCCCGGTGGTGAACGTGGTGGCGGCCGTCCTGGTCCTGCTGTCCGTCGTCCCGATCTACCTCGCCCAGCGGCTGTCCGCGGACACGGCGACCGGCAGCCGGGTGTGACGACCCGCGTCAGCGCTCGAGTTCCCGGTGGGCGGTCTCCGGCAGCCGCAGGTACACCAGCGAGGACACCAGGCACAGCACGGCGACGTACCAGGGGAAGAGGCCCGCCCGCCCCCACTGCTTGAACAGCGTGCCGACGTACGGCGCGGTGCCGCCGAAGAGAGCCACCGTGAGCGAGTAGGGGAAGCCGATACCGGCCGCGCGCACCCGGGGCGGGAACACCTCGGCGTTGACGGCGGCGCTGATGGAGGTGAAACCGGTCAGCAGCACCATGCCGGCCAGCTGCACCAGCAGCACACCGCGAAGGAGTCGCGCAGCGCGTGCAGCAGCGGCACGCACAGCAGCGCGAAACCCAGTCCGAAGAACAGCAGCAGGGGGCGGCGGCCGAACCGGTCGGAGAGCAGCCCGCCGAGCGGCTGCAGCACGGCGAAGAACGCCAGCGAGATCGTCCCCGCGAGCAGTGCGTCGGACTTCGCGACCCCCGCCTCGAGTTCGGCGTAGGTGGGCAGGTACGACGTCCAGGTGTAGTAGGCGAGGGTGCCGCCCGCGGTGATGCCGGCGATCAGCAGTGACTCCCGTGGATGGCGGCGCAGCGCCTCGAACAGGCCGGGCCTCGGCGCCCGTTGCTGCTCGGTGCTGCGGGTCTCCTCGGCGCCCCGCCGGATCCAGAACCCGACCAGGCTGAACAGGCCGCCGAGCCAGAACGGCACGCGCCAGCCCCAGCCGTCCATCGAGGACTCGGCGAGCGTGTCCACGAGCAGTGTCGCGATCCCCGAGGCGACGAGCTGCCCGGCGGTCGTGGAGACGTACTGGAAGCTGGAGAACAGTCCGCGCCGCCCCGGCCCGGCCGACTCCACCAGGAAGGTGGTCGACGCGGCGAACTCACCGCCCACCGACAGCCCTTGCAGCAGCCGGGCGGTGACCAGCACCACCGGCGCGGCCAGTCCGGCCGAGGCATAGGTCGGGGTGAGGCCGACCAGCAGGCTGCTGCCGCCCATCAGCAGGATGGTGACCGTCAGCGCGGCCCGGCGTCCGCGCCGGTCGGCGATCGCGCCCATGACCAGCCCGCCCACGGGCCGCATGAAGAAGCCGACGGCGAACACGGCGAACGTCGACAGCAGCGGCACCAGGGAGTTCCCCGTGCCCTTGGGGAAGACCGCCTGGGCGAGATAGGTCGCCAGGAACGTGTAGGCGTACCAGTCGTACCACTCGACGGCATTGCCCACAGATGCTGCAAGAAGCTGCCGTACGGGACGTTTTGTCCTGGTCGGTACCGTCGTCTGCATCCCTGTCATGATCGCGACCTCCCCGTGTGGCCGGTTCCGCACACCTGCCGTAGCGATGAGTTCACATGAGTGCCACCAGACCCTTCCCTGACGTTTGATGCTCTTGGAACACTCGCTCCGCGCACATTCCGTCATTCATCGGCGAGTTGCCGCCGCCACGACGAGAGGTCTGTCCCCCATGCCCGAAGTGAACCGGCGTCGCTTCCTCCAACTCGCGGGCGCCACCACGGCGTTCACCGCGCTGTCCGCGAGCATCCAGCGCGCCGCCGCCCTCCCGGCGAACCACCGCACGGCCTCCGTCGAGGACGTCGAGCACATCGTCGTCCTCATGCAGGAGAACCGGTCCTTCGACCACTACTTCGGCACCCTCAGAGGCGTACGCGGCTTCGGCGATCCCCGCCCGGTCACCACCCGGCCCGGCGCCAAGTCCGTCTGGTACCAGTCCGACGGCACCAAGGACGTCCTCCCCTTCCACCCCGACGCCGACGACCTGGGCATGGCGTTCCTCCAGGACCTCCCGCACGGCTGGAACGACGGACACGCCGCCTTCAACGGGGGCAAGTACGACAAATGGGTGCCCTCCAAGGGCTCCACAACGATGGCGTACCTGAACCGCGGCGACATCCCGTTCCACTACGCGCTCGCCGACGCCTTCACCATCTGCGACGCGTACCACTGCTCCTTCATCGGCTCCACCGACCCCAACCGCTACTACATGTGGAGCGGGTACGTCGGCAACGACGGCACCGGCGGCGGCCCGGTCCTCGGCAACGACGAGAAGGGATACGGCTGGACGACGTATCCCGAACGCCTGGAGAAGGCCGGGGTGTCCTGGAAGATCTACCAGGACGTCGGCGACGGTCTCGACGCGAACGGCAGCTGGGGCTGGATCTCGGACGCCTACCGCGGCAACTACGGCGACAACTCGCTGCTCTACTTCAACCAGTACCGCAACGCGGCGCCCGGTGACCCGCTGTACGACAAGGCCCGCACCGGCACCGACTACCGCAAGGGCGAAGGGTACTTCGACCAGCTCAAGGCCGACGTGGCGGCCGGGAAGCTGCCCCAGGTGTCCTGGATCGCCGCCCCCGAGGCGTTCACCGAGCACCCGAACTGGCCCGCCAACTACGGCGCCTGGTATGTCGCCCAGGTGCTGGACGCGCTCACCTCCAACCCGGAGGTGTGGGCGAAGACCGCGCTGTTCATCACCTACGACGAGAACGACGGCTTCTTCGACCACCTGATACCGCCGTTCCCGCCCGGCTCCGCCGCCCAGGGCAAGTCGACCGTCGACGCCTCCCTGGACGTCTTCAAGGGCGACGCGAGCCACGTCGCCGGCCCCTACGGGCTCGGTCAGCGCGTTCCCATGCTGGTGGTCTCCCCCTGGAGCAAGGGTGGATACGTGTGCTCCGAGACGCTGGACCACACCTCCATCATCCGGTTCATCGAGAACCGCTTCGGCGTGCGCGAGCCGAACATCTCGCCCTGGCGGCGGGCCGTCTGCGGCGACCTGACCTCCGCCTTCGACTTCTCCCGCACGGACACCCGGCCGGTCGCGCTGCCCGACACGGCCGCCTACGAGCCGCCGGACCGCCTGCGCCACCCCGACTACAAGCCCGTCCCGCCGGCCACCGGCGTGCTGCCCAAGCAGGAGCGCGGCCTGCGGCCGGCCCGCCCCCTGAAGTACGACCCGGCCGTGGACGGCTCGGTCGACGCGGCGGCCGGGAAGTTCACCCTCACCTTCGCCTCCGGCGCCGCCGCGGGCGCGGCCTTCCTCGTCACCTCCGGCAACCGCACCGACGGCCCCTGGACGTACACCACCGAGGCCGGGAAGTCCCTTGCGGACACCTGGAACTCGGTGTACTCCAGCGGGTCGTACGACCTCACCGTGCACGGCCCGAACGGCTTCCTGCGCGCCTTCAAGGGGCGCAACAAGGTCACCGGTCCCGAGGTCACCGCCCGGCCCAGCGGGGACAACCTTGAGCTGACCTTCACCAACTCCGGGTCCGGTACCGCCCGTCTGACCGTGACCGACGGCTACGGCGGTGCCAAGCGGTCCGTGAGCGTGCGGCCGGGCGCCACCGTGAAGCAGCTCGTCGACCTCACCGCGGGCCGGCGCTGGTACGACCTGACCGTGACGGCCGACGGTGACGCGGCCTATCTGCGGCGGTTCGCCGGACATGTCGAAAATGGGCAACCCGGCGTCAGCGACCCGGCGATCGCCACGGTCTGACCGGCGTTCAGGCTTCGGACGGCGGGCGCCCGGGTCACGGGCGCCCGCCGGAACGACGGTTGCTTTCCGGCCGGTGCGCGATAGTGTGCCCCGGTGACCACGCATTCGAACACACCTGCAGGTTGGTACCCCGACCCGCACGGGGCGCAGCAGACCCTGCGGTACTGGGACGGTTCCCAGTGGACCGAGCACACTCACGCCGACCAGCAGGGTCAGCCCCAGGCCCAGGGCCACCCCCAGGTCCAGGTACAGGCCCCGGCCGCCCCGCAGGTGCCGGCCCAGCAGGCCGGTCCCGACCCGCGCGTCCAGCGCCAGGTCCAGCAGCAGGCCGGTGTCGCCGGGGGCGGCGCCGGCGGCGGGACGCTGTTCTCCGAGCCGGTCCTGGTGGTGAACCAGAAGGCCAAGCTGATCGAGCTGACCAACGAGTACAAGGTCATGGACCAGCACGGCCGGGAGATCGGCGCGGTCGTCCAGGTCGGGCAGAGCGTCCTGCGCAAGATCGTGCGGTTCCTCTACAGCATCGACCAGTTCATGAAGGTCAAGCTGGAGATCCGCGACGCCTATGGCCAGCCGGTGATGCTGCTGACCCGCCCGGGCAAGATCTTCAAGTCCCGGGTGATCGTCGAGCGCCCGGACGGCACGCCGGTCGGTGAGATCGTCCAGCAGAACGTGTTCGGGAAGATCAACTTCGCGATGATGGTGAACGGCCAGAAGGTCGGCGCCATCAAGGCGGAGAACTGGCGCGCGTGGAACTTCGCGATCGTCGACCACGCGGACAACGAGGTGGCCCGGATCACGAAGACCTGGGAAGGCCTCGCCAAGACGATGTTCACGACCGCGGACAACTACGTCCTGCAGATCCACTACCAGCTGCCGGACCCGCTGCTCAGCCTCGTCGTCGCGACGGCCCTGACCGTCGACACCGCGCTGAAGCAGGACGCCCGCGGCCTCGGCTGAGGCCGGCCGGCACCGTCTCGCAACAGACCCTAGAGCACGCTCAGGTGCCCCGGTTCGCTCGTCGGCCGGGGCACCGCCGCGTCGGGGTCCAGGGCGAGGACGGCCGCCACCGGGTGCTCGTCGACCGCGGGAGCGGGTGCGGTTGCGGGTGCCGGTGTCGTCGCCGGCCGCTGTGCCGGCGTCTCGGCCGGCTGCGGGGTCGCCCGGGACAGCAGCAGCACACCCCAGGCCGCGCACCCCGCGCCCACGAGCGCGAGCAGGATGCCGAGCACCCCGCCCTGGAGCCGCTCGCCGAGCAGGGACACGCCGATCACCGCGGCGGCCACCGGGTTCGCCAGCGTCACCACCGCCAGCGGAGCGCCGAGGCCGCCCCGGTAGGCGGTCTGCGACAGCAGCAGCCCACCCGTCGCGAACGCCGCGACCAGCACAGCCACCCCGATCACCTGCACGCTCAGCAGCGGACCCGTGTGGTCCGTGGCGGCCACGGTGACCGTCTGGGTGAGCGCGGAGGCCACGCCCGAGGCCAGTCCGGACGCGGTCGCGTGCCGGAGGCCGGGCCGGGCGCCCGGCCGGGACAGCGTGCCGATCAGCGCGGCCGTGGCGCCCGCGACCGCCAGCGCCTCGGGCACGCTCAGCACGTTCTCCGGCGCGGGTCCCGACGCGGTGACGAGGATCGCGCCGAGCCCGAGCAGCGTGAACCCGGTGCCCCGCCACTCGATCGCGCTGACCCGGCGCCCCGCCAACCGCGCCCCCAGCGGCACCGCCGCCACCAGGGTCAGCGCCCCGAGCGGCTGTACGACGGTGAGCGGCCCGTACTTCAGGGCGACGACATGCAGCAGCGCCGCGCCGGCGTTCAATCCGACCGACCACCACCAGGCGGCGCTGCCCAGCATGTGCAGCAGCCCGGCGCCGGACGACCGGGACGCCAGCCGCTCCTGGGCGACGGCCGCGGCGGCGTAGGCGACGGCGGAGAACAGCGACAGCACCACGGCGAGCAGGGCGGCGTTCATCGGGCCACCCCCGCGAGCTCGCGCTCCTCGGCGGGCAGCAACTGCTCGCGCCCCCGGCCGGCGGTCGTCGCCGTCCGGTGCGGCAGGTGGATCACCGCGAGGGTGGCGCCGAGCAGGGCCGTCGCGACGATCGCGTCCAGCCAGTAGTGGTTGGCGGTGCCGACGATGACGAGCAGGGTCAGCGCGGGGTGCAGCAGCCACAGCCAGCGCCACCGTGAGCGTGTCGCGGCGATCAGGCCGATCGCGACCATCAGGGCCCAGCCGAAGTGCAGCGACGGCATCGCCGCGAACTGGTTCGACAGGTGGTCGGTCTGCGGCGGCCCGTACACCGACGGGCCGTAGACGCGTGCGGTGTCGATCAGTCCGGTCGCGGCGAGCATCCGCGGCGGGGCCAGCGGGAACGTGAGATGCAGCACCAGGGCGGCGGCGGTGAGCACGGCCAGCACCCGGCGGGCCCAGACGTAGTGGACCGGGCGGCGCAGGTAGAGCCAGATCAGGAAGGCCGCCGTGACGGGGAAGTGCACCGTCGCGTAGTAGGTGTTCGCGAGGTGGATCAGCGTGTCGCCGTGCAGCAGCAGCGACTGCACCGCGCCCTCGCCCGGCAGATGGAGGGCCCGCTCCAGGTTCCACACGTGATGGGCGTCGCGGAAGGCCTCACCGGTGTGGCCGGTGGCCAGCTGTCGGCCGAACTTGTAGACGAGGAAGAGCCCGGCGACGAGCAGCAGCTCGCGCAGGAGCGGCGGCCGCGCCGTGCGCGCGGCTATGTCACCCGGCTCTGCTTGCCCGGGCTCGGCTTCTTCCGGCTCTGCTTCTTCAGGCTCGGTGCGGGCGTTCATCCCCCGGCCCCTTCACTGACGGTGGTGCGGTGGTTCTCATCGATACGACTGCGTACCGATACGCCAGTGTACCGATACGTTGGAGTACCGGTACACTGGCGTATCGATTGAGGTGCGACACACTGGAAGTCGACGCCCCACGGATCTCAGCGAGGTGAAGCCCCGATGACGTCGCAGGCCGCGGACGGGCCGGAGACGGCCGCCGCATCGCGCCGCTCCAAGCTCACGCCCGAGCGCGAGCAGGAGTTCTTCGACGCCGTCCTCGACCAGATCCGCGTCTGCGGGTACGACGCCGTCACCATGGAGGGCGTCGCCGCCAGCACGCGGTGCAGCAAGTCCACGCTGTACCGGCAGTGGAAGACCAAGCCCCAGTTCGTGGCGGCCGCGCTCCGCTCCAACCGGGCCTGCCGGTTCGCCGGCATCGACACCGGTTCGGTCGCCGCTGACCTGCGCGAGGCGGCCCGGCAGGCCGGGGCGTGGTCCGGCCCGGACACCAGCCTGCTCCAGGCACTGGGGCACGCGGTGATGCAGGACGAGGAGCTGCGGGCGGCGCTGCGCGAGGCGCTCGTCGAGCCCGAGATGGAGGCGCTGCGCGCCATCCTGCGCCGCGGCGTCGAACGCGGAGAGATCGCCGCGGACCACCCGGCGCTGGAGTTCGTCCCGGTGCAGCTCTACGGCGTCCTGCGGGTACGGCCCGTCATCGACGGGCAGTACGCGGACTCCGACTATCTGGTCCGGTTCGTGGAGGCAGTGGTGCTCCCGGCACTGGGCCTCACCTGAAGACCCGGGCCGCCGTCCATGGGATGACTGGACGGTGACCCGGCCGCGCCGCACCGTGGGGACGGGGGCGGCGCGCACCCCCCGGCCGGGTGGGACCCTCCTTGAGCGGAGGGGGTCCCACCCGGCCGTCGTTCCGTCACCGTACGGCGGTCACACGCTCTGCCCGGTGCCCCCGCCGCTCGCCTGCTTGATCCCCTGGGTGATCCGGTCGATGACCGACACCTGCTGGTCGGCGTCCACGCCGAAGCGGACCAGGACGATCATCCGGGGACTGGCCGGGGAGGGGAACGCCAGGGACTCGACGTAACCGTCGGCGCCCTTGCTGGTGACCGCCTTCCAGCGGACCAGATAACCCTTCTGCCCGGCCACGGTGACCGCCTTCGAGGCGAGCACCTGGTGCGAGGTGATCGCGCCGTAGCTGGCGCCGCCGTAGGACTCCTTCGCGTTCTCCGCGATGTCCGCCTTGGCGACCTCCTCCGGGGTGGTGCCCCGGATGCCCAGCAGTGCCGCGGGGGCCGCGTACGCGCCGCCCTTGGTGCAGGTCTGCGAGGTCGCGCCCGGGCACGGGTAGGAGGAGTCGGAGGTGACGGCGGCGCCCGCCCCGTACTCCTGGCCGTACCAGCCGTCCGGGATGGGCAGGCTGATGCCGCTCGCCGCGTCGGTCGCCGAACCGCTGTCGATCTTCGGCGCCTCGCTCTGCCCCGGGGACGGCGACGGCCCGCCGCCACCGCCCTCGCCAGGGCGGCCGCCCCGGTCGGGCCCCGGGCCCTGCCCCTGCTGCGCGCCGGTGCGCCGGCTGCTGCCGTGGCCGTCGGTCAGGGCGTAGACCCCGACGCCGATGCTCGCCAGCACGGCGACCGCCGCGGCGACGGCGATACCGATCCGCACCCCGTGCCGCCCACGCCGGGCGGGCGGCTGCCCCGGGTAGGCGGGGTACGCCGGGTACCCCGGATACCCGGGGTGGGTCGGTGTCGCCGGTCCGCCGGCCGGGGGACCCCAGGCGGCGGCCGTCCCCGCCGGGCGCGTCCGGTCCGTCCACGCCCCGCCGTCCCACCAGCGCTCGGTGGCGGGACCGTCACTGCTTTGCCCGGGGTCGGGATACCACCCGGGAGGAGTCACCTGCGTCATGCCCCCACCGTATGAGCCCACCCTGAAAGCCGGATGAGAACCCCCACCACGGACTCTCCCCCGGACTCTCCCTCCGGGGCGCGGGCCGGGTCCTGCGCGGCCCGTCGCACCCGGGGAGTTGCCCCCAGCCGGCCGCCCGCAGCCCGGCGGCCGGCCCACCCGTCGGGAGCGCTCGCGGACTGTCCCCGCCATCCCCTCGGGCGGCAACCTGTCAAACGCCGGCCGACTCCTCGTCAATTCACCGCCGACGGCCTTCCGTTGACGGTGTTCTCGCACCCCGCAGGCCCGGCCGTCGTTCTCCATACTCCCTTTCACCCTCCACGGCAACACCTGCGGTCACGGCGCACCGTTCGGCGGCCGAGGGGGCTAGGCTCGACGTCGGTACGTCGTTCGGGCGACTTGGGGAGGTAGCGGGATGACGGAGGTACGGCCCACGACGGCCGCCTCGGCTTCCCTGTGGGAGCGCGATCAGGAACTCGCCGTCGTCGCACAGGCGGTGGACGAGCTGTGCGCGGACCGGACGACCTCCGGCACTCTCCTGGTGTTCCGTGGTGAGGCCGGCCTGGGCAAGACCGCGCTGCTGGCCGAGACCCGCCGGATCGCCGAGGCACGTGGCTGCACCGTCTGGTCGGCCCGCGGCGGCGAGACCCTGCGCTCCGTCCCCTTCAACGTCGTACGGCAGCTGCTCCAGCCCGCGCTCGTCCCGATGCTGCCCGAGGAGGCACGCGAGTACCTCGGCGACTGGTACGACATAGCAGGCCCCGCCCTCGGCATAGCGGAACCAGGTGAGGGCCACGCCGACCCGCAGGGCGTGTGCGACGGACTCGTCGCCGCCGTACGCCGCCTCGCCACCAGGGACTGGCCGCTGGTGCTGCTCATCGACGACGCCCACTGGGCCGACCAGGAGACGCTGCGCTGGCTCGCCGCGTTCACCGAACGCCTCGACGACCTGCCCGTCCTCGTGGTCGTCGCCCGCCGGCCGGGTGAGATCGCCGGGGAGAGCGCCCGTCTGCTGGAGGCCGTCGCCGCCGCCGGACGCCCCGCGGCCGTTCTCAGTGCCCTCACCCCGGACGCCGTCGCCGGCCTCACGCGCGCCGAGCTCGGCGGAGACGCCGACGCCCCGTTCTGCCGCGAGGTGTGGGCCGTCACCGGCGGCAACCCGTACGAGACCGTCGAGCTCCTCGCCAAGGTCCGCGACAGCGAACTCCTGCCGGCCGAGTCCTCCGCCGCCGAACTGCGCGACCTCAACCGCTCCGCCCGCGGCGGCGGCCTGGTCGCCCGCCTCGAACAACTCGGCATAGACGCCACCCGGTTCGCCTGGGCCGCCGCCATCCTCGGCGACGCCATCACCCTCGACCTGGTCGCGCGGCTCGCCACCATGCGGCACGAGGACGCCGTCCGCTGCGCCGGACTCCTCAAGAACGCGCGCATCCTCACCGCACCCGACCCGGCCGCCGGCCCCGCCCGGGACGGCGCCCTGGAGTTCGTCCACCCGCTGATCGCGACCGCCGTCTACAACTCCATCCCCGACGCCCTGCGCCGCGCCATGCACGGCATCGCCGCCCAGCTCGTCACCGACCTCGGCCTCGGCCCCGCGGCCGCCTCCCGCCACCTGCTCCAGGTCCACCCGGACGACGACGAGGAACTCGTCGGCCAACTGCGCGAGGCCGCCCGCGAACACCTCGCCGTCGGCGCCCCGGACGCCGCCCGCCGCTGCCTGGAACGCGCCCTGGAGGAGCCGCCGCTGCCCGAGGTGCGGGCACGCGTGCTGTTCGAACTCGGCTGCGCCACCCTGCTCACCGCCCCCGCGAAGACGATCGGCCACCTGCGCCAGGCCCTCGCCCTGCCGGGCCTCGGCGACGACGTCCGCGTGGACGCCGTCGTGCGCCTCTCGCAGGCCCTCCTCCACAACGACCAGCTGGAGGAGGCCGTCCGCACCGTCGAGGCCGAGGCGGCCCGGCTGCCGGACGGTCCGGCGCGGCTGCGCCTTCAGGCCGTGCAGTTCATGTGGGAGGGCATCCATGCCGGTGAGGCGCCGACTCCGGGCCGCTCCGAGCGGCTCGCCGGGCTCGCCCGCACCTGCACCGGACGCGACAACTCCGAGCGCGCCCTGCTCATCCTGCGCGGCTTCGACGCCATGAGCCGCGGCGAGAACGCCGAGGAGGTCGTCGAGGTGTGCGACCGCGCCCTCGTCAACGGCCGTCTCGCCCCCGGACTCGGCTGGACCGACACCCAGTGGGGCCTCGAACTGCCCATGATGCTGGCGAGCGCCTACGCCTACACCGACCGTCTCGACCGCGCCGAGGCCCTCTTCACCGATGCCCTGCGCGCCTACGAGTCCGCCGGCTGGAGCGGCGGCCACCTCGCCCTCGCCCACGCCTACGTCGGCCTCGCGCACCGCAGGCGCGGCCGGCTGCGCGAGGCCGAGGAGTCCCTGCGCGAGGCTCTGCGGCTCGCCGAACGCGTCGGCCGCGGGCTGCCCCTGTACTGGTCGGCGACCTGCAACCTGGTCGACACGCTCCTCGCCCGCGGCCATGTCGAGGAGGCCTGGTCGATCGCCGAGCAGTACGACTTCGCCCCGCCGTATCCGTCCACGATCGTGCTGCCCGACCCCCGCTCGCTGCGCGGCCGGCTTCTGCTCGCCGTCGGCCGCACCAAGGACGGGATCAACGAACTGGAGGCCGCGGAGAAGGCGGCCGCCGCGCGCGGCCACCACAACCCGGTGATGGTGCCCTGGGCCGGAGACCTGGCCCGGGCGCTGGCGGCCGAGGACCCCGCCCGCGCCGCCCGGCTCGCCGCCGACGTCCGCCTGCGCGCCGAGCGCTTCGGCACCGACACCGCCATCGGGGAAGCCCTGCGCTGCGCGGCCGCCCTGGAGACCGGCCGCCGCGCGGTCGACCTGGCCGCGCAGGCGGTGACCTACCTGGCGGCCTCGCCCGCGCAGTACGAGCACGCCGCCGCACGGATCGAGCACGGCATCCTGGCCCGCTCCGAGGCCGAGCTGGAACGCGGCCTGGCACTGGCCCGCTCCTGCGGCGCCGACGGGCTGGCCGAGCGGGCGGCACAGGAGCTGGAGACGGTCCGGGGGCTGAGCCGCGTCAGCTCATGAGCGGTGCGCCTGCCGCGTGACACCCGCATGAGCCGCTGCCCGTCATGCGGTGGGGCGCTGCTCCTCACGCGGTGGGGCGCTGCTCCTCACGCGGTGGGGCGCTGCCCCTCACGCGGTGGGGCGCTGCTCCTCACGCGGTGGGGCGCTGCTCCTCACGCGGTGGGGCGCTGCTCCTCACGCGGTGGGGCGCTGCTCCTCACGCGGTGGGTCGCTGCCCCTCACCCGGTGGGGCGCTGCCCCTCACCCGGTGGGCCGCTCCTCCTCCGTCACATGGTGAGCAGTTGCTCCGTCACCGCGGCGATTCGCTCCCTCACCCGCGGGTCGTACGCCGCCTCGTGCGCCCGCGCCGGACGCGTCCCGTCGAAGTAGCCGCCCGTGCCCGTCTCCCCGGTCGCCAGTGCGAGCACACCGGGCGCGCCGTCCGCGACGGAGTTCCACGGCGAGATGCCCGCCTCGCGGACCATCCCGGTGTCCATGTAGGTGGCCGGGTGCAGCACGTTCACCGCGACGCCCGCGCCGGCCAGCTCCTCGGCGAGGGTGAAGGTGTGCGCGGCCAGCGCGAACTTGCTGCGGCAGTACGCCGACGTCCCGCTGTAGCGGCGGATCAGCTCGGGGTCGTCGGGGTCGAGGGGTTCCTGCCCGGCCGAGCCGACGTTGACGATCCGGGCGGGGGCGTTGCCACGCAGCACCGGAAGGAGGGCGCGGGTCAGGGCGACCGGCGCCAGATAGTTGACCGAGAGGCGCAGTTCGTGGCCGTCGGCGCTCACCTCCCGGCCGCTGCCGGGCGACCCGGCGCCCACACCCGCGTTGTTGATCAGCACATCGAGATCCGGACGGGCGGCGGCGACCCGCGTGCCCAGCTGGCGGACCTGCGCGAGCGAGGCCAGGTCGGCGACGAAGCCCTCGGCGTCACCCTCCGTGCGCAGCTCGTCGACCAGCCGCTCGGTGCGGCCCGCATCGCGCCCGTGCGCGAGGACGCGGTGCCCGGCGCGCACCAGCTCGAAGGCTACGTACCGCCCGAGACCCGAGGTCGCCCCGGTGACCAGAACAGTGGACATGCCCCCACCGTAGGCCGACCGCACACCCCCGTGGGAGATGTGGCCGAGCCTACGACCGGCAGGGACACCCTCGGCCGGCCCGCAGCAGGCGCCCTCAGCCCTCCTCCTCCGCCAGTACCCGCTGGGCCGTCGCGAACGCCGAGTTCGCCGCCGGCACCCCGCAGTACACGGCTGTCTGCAACAGCACCGCGCCGATCTCCTCCGGCGTGAGCCCGTTGCGCCGCGCCGCCCGTACGTGCATGGCCAGCTCGTCGTAGTGGCCGTGCGCCACCAGCGCGGTCATGGTGATCATGCTGCGCTCGCGGCGGGTCAGCGTCGGGTCGGTCCATATCTCGCCCCACGCGTAGCGGGAGATGAAGTCCTGGAACCGCGAGGTGAACGGCGTCTGCCGCTCCTGCGCCCGGTCCACGTGCGTGTCGCCGAGCACCTCGCGGCGCACCGCCATGCCGAGCGGCGCCCCGCCGCCGAGGTGCGCGCGCAGCGCCGTGAGCACCGCCCGCGGGCACTGCGCGGGCGCCAGATGCGCGGCCCCGGGCAGCTCCACCAGCGTGGACCCCGGCACCGCGTCGGCGATCTGACGCAGATGCGCGGGTGGCGTCGCCGCGTCCTCCCGTCCGGCGACCAGCAGCGTCGGTACGGAGATCTCCGCGAGCCGGTCGGTGAGATCGAACGCGGCGAGCGCGTCACAGCAGGCGGCGTACGCCTGCGGGTCGGTCTCCCGGTGGTCGCGGACCAGGCGCGGCACGGTGAACCCCGGGGTGAACCAGCGGGCGTCCGCGCTCTCCACCAGTCGGCCGAGCCCCTCGCGCCGTACCCGCTCGGCCCGCTCCTGCCAGGGGCCCGCCCCGTTGAAGTGCGCGGAGGAGCACATCACGGCGAGGGAGGAGAGCCGTTCGGGGTGGTGCAGGGCGAGATGCAGCCCCACCGCACCGCCCAGCGACACCCCGGCGTAGGCGAAGCGGTCGATCCCGAGGGAGTCGGCGAGCGCCAGCACCAGGTCGGCCAGATCGCCGACGGTGGCGCCCGGACCGATCAGATCGGCGGCCGACCCGCCGTGTCCCGGCAGGTCCCAGCGCACCACGCGGTGCCCGACCGACAGCTCGGGCGCGATGTCGTCCCACAAGGCGTACGACGTGCCGAGCGAGGGCCCGAGCAGCAGCGGGGGAGCGGACTCCGGCCCTTCGGTGAGGTGGTTGAGGAGTGTCTCGGTCAACGTCGCTCCAGCGCACGGTCGGTGAGGGCTCCGGCGGAGCCGGTGTAACGGGTGGGGTCGGTCAGGTCGCCCAGGTCGAAGCCCTCCAACTCGGGTTCCCGCGCTAGGAGTTCGACGAGCGGGCGACTCTCCTGCGCGGCCCGTCGGGCGAGTGTGGTGAGCAGCTCCTTGGCGCGGGCGCGGCCGAGCAGCGGGGCCAGTTCCGCGGACAGCCGCTCGGAGACGATCAGCCCGTGGGCGAGGTCCAGGTGCGCGCGCATGACGTCCGGGGCCACGCGCAGGTTCTCGGCCAGTTCGGCGGCGTCCCGGGCCGCGCCGCCCACCAGGCGCAGCAGGTCCCGCAGCGGCTCCCACTCCGCGTGCCAGGCCCCGGCCGGCCGCTCGTCCTCGGCGGCCATCGCGGCGTACAGCGTGGCCGCCAGCTGCGGGGCGCGCCGGGCGGCGGCCGCGATCAGCGTGGCGCGCACCGGGTTCGCCTTGTGCGGCATGGCCGACGAACCGCCGCCGCTGCCCTCCGTCACCTCGGCGATCTCGGTCCGGGACAGGGTGAGCACGTCCGCGGCCGCCTTGCCCAGCGCCCCGGCCGTGAAGGCCAGACACCCGGCGAGGTCGGCGACCGGCGTGCGCAGCGTGTGCCACGGCAACAGGGGTTCACTGAGGCCGAGTTCGCGCGCATAGGCAGCGGGCAGCGCGGTCGCGTCCTCGGCGCCGTACGCGGTGAAGGCCGCCAACGTCCCCGCCGCTCCGCCGAGTTGCACGGGCAGGCTGCCCCGTACGGCCACGAGCCGGTCCCGTGCGTCCAGGACCAGCGACCGCCACCCGGCCGCCTTCAGCCCGAACGTCGTCGGTACGGCGTGCTGGGTGAGCGTCCGCCCCGGCATCGGCGTGTCGCGGTGCTCCGCCGCGAGGCGGGCCAGCGCCCGCTCGGTGCGGGCCAGGTCGGCGAGGACCAGGTCGAGGGTGCGCGCGGCGACCAGCATCGCCGCGGTGTCCATGATGTCCTGGCTGGTCGCGCCCCGGTGCACGCAGGAGCCGTACTCCTCGCCGACCGCCTTCGTCAGGTCCGCGACCAGCGGGATCACCGGGTTGCCACCGCTGCGGGCCCGCGCGGCCAGCGAGGCGAGGTCGAAGGCGCCCTGGTCGGCGGCTGCCTCGGTGACCGCCCGCGCGGCCTCGCGCGGGGCGAGCCCGAGGGCGGCCTGGGCGCGGGTGAGGGCGGCCTCGGCGTCGAGCAGCGCGCGCAGGAACGCGGCGTCGCTGGTCGCCGCGGCCGCCGGGGAGCCGGCCCAGCCCGGGGCGAGCAGGCCGGTGTCCGTTGCCTCGGATGTCACTGGAACTCCAGGAAGACCGTCTCGCCTTCGCCCTGAAGGCGGATGTCGAAACGGTACGTCCCGTTCCCCTCGTCCCCGGCGATCAGCGTGCCGCGCCGGTCGCCCACCTGGGCGAGCAGCGGATCGGCGGCGAGCGCGGCGTCGTCGGGGGGCAGGTAGATCCGTGTGAACAGGTGCACCAGCAGACCCCGGGCGAACACGCACACACTGAGGTAGGGCGCACTCAGCCCGCGCGCGCCGGGTCGCAGGGTGCGCGCGTACCAGTGGCCGTTCGCGTCCGTCTGCATCCGGCCCCAGCCGGTGAACTCCACGCCGTTGCGGCCGAGATGGCCACCGGTCGCCGGGTCGCGCCGCAGGGAGCCGTCCACCCGCGGGATGTTCCCGTCCGGGTCCGCGCCCCACAACTCCACGAAGGCGTCCGGCAGGGGTTCGCCCTCGCCGTCCAGGACGTAGCCGTGGACGGTGACGGTGTCCGGGTGGCCGAGCGGGGCGATGTCCTCGCCGCCGCGGAAGGGCAGCGCGTACCCGTAGAAGGGGCCGACCGTGTGCGACGGCGTGGGCAGCACGGTCTCCGGCCGGCTCGTGTCGATCTTCGTCATCTCGCCTCAGCGTCCTTCTTCGATCCAGGTGGCGGCCGGGCCGTCCAGCACGATGTCCCAGCGGTAGCCGAGGGAGAACTCCGGCACCGACAGACCGTGGTCGTAGGTCGCCACCAGCCGCTGCCGGGCGGCGTCGTCCGTCACGGACTGCAGGATCGGGTCGTACGGGAAGAGCGGGTCGTTCGGGAAGTACATCTGCGTCACGAGCCGCTGTGTGAACGCCGTGCCGAAGAGCGAGAAGTGGATGTGCGCCGGCCGCCAGGCGCCCACGTGGTTGCGCCAGGGGTAGGGGCCGGGCTGGATCGTCGTGAAGTGGTAGCGGCCCTCGTCGTCGGTGAGGGTGCGGCCCACGCCGGTGAAGTTCGGATCGAGCGGAGCGTCGTGCTGCTCGCGCCGGTGGGCGTACCGGCCGGCCGAGTTGGCCTGCCAGATCTCCACGAGCTGGCCGCGCAGCGGGCGTCCGCCGCGGTCGAGCAGCCGCCCGGAGACGGTGATGCGCTCGCCGACCGGCTCCCCGGTGTGCTGCCGGGTGAGGTCGTTGTCGATCTCCGTGACGTCCCGTTCGCCGAAGGCGGGGGAGTGCAGCTCCACCAGCTCCGGGTCCTGGGTGACGTCGATGGCGACCGGCGGCTGCTTCGGGTGACGCAGGACGGAGGAGCGGTACGGGGCGTAGTCGCGCCGCGGGTGGTGCTCCACGGGTGCGCCGTCGGCGAGCCGCTTCTCGTACGCGGCGTGCTCGGCCGCGATCTCCTGGTCGATGTCGTGCTGGGTGAGAGTCATGGGGTTCCCCGGAGTTCCTAACGTTCGAGGACGAGGGCGAGGCCCTGACCGACGCCGATGCAGAGGGTGGCGACGCCGGTGCCGGAGCCCCGGCGGGCGAGCTGGTGAGCGAGGGTGCCGGCGAGGCGGGCGCCGGAGGCGCCGAGCGGGTGGCCCAGGGCGATGGCGCCGCCCTGCGGGTTGAGCACGGCCGGGTCGAACTCCGGCCATTCGGCGAGGCATCCGAGGACCTGCGCGGCGAAGGCCTCGTTGAGTTCGAGGACGTCCAGGTCGCCGTGGCGCCTGCCCGCCTTTGCCAGAGCGCGGTTGACGGCCTCGACGGGGGCGAGGCCGAAGTAGTGCGGGTCGATGCCGCAGACGCCGGTGGCGGAGATCCGGGCCAGCGGCTCGCGGCCCGTGGCCTTCAGGCCCTCCTCGCCGGTGAGCAGGAGGGCGGCGGCACCGTCGTTGAGCGGGGAGGCGTTGCCGGCCGTCACCGTGCCCCCGTTCTCACGGAACGACGGCTTCAGCCCGGCCATCGCCTCCAGGGAGGCGGTGGGGCGTACGCACTCGTCGGCGGCGAAGGCAACCGGGTCGCCCTTGCGCTGCGGGACGGGTACGGGGGTGATCTCGGCGTCGAAGAGGCCCTGCGCTTGTGCCTCGGCGGCCTTGCGGTGGCTGTGCAGGGCGTACTCGTCCTGCTGCTCGCGGGTGATCTTGTGCTTGTCGGCGATCAACTCCGCGCTCTCACCGAGCGGGACGGTCCACTGCGGGTCCATCCTCGGGTTGACCATCCGCCAGCCGAGCGTGGTCGAGTACAGCTCGGTGTGCGCGGCCGGGAAGGGCTTGTCGCTCTTGGGCAGCACGTAGGGGGCGCGGGTCATGGACTCCACGCCGCCGGCCACGGCGATCTGCGCGTCCCCGACGGCGATGGCGCGGGCGGCCTGGACGACGGCTTCGAGGCCGGAGGCGCACAGGCGGTTGACGGTGACGCCGGGGACGCTGGTGGGCAGCCCGGCGAGCAGAGCCGCCATGCGGGCGACGTCGCGGTTCTCCTCGCCGGCGCCGTTGGCGTTGCCGAGGTAGACGTCGTCGACGCGGGCCGGGTCCAGCTGCGGGGTGCGGGCCAGAAGTTCACGCAGGGCGTGCGCGGCCAGGTCGTCCGGGCGGACACCGGCCAGGGCGCCGTTGTACTTGCCGAACGGGGTGCGTACGGCGTCGACGATGTACACGGGGTTCACAGCGCACTCTCCGCAACGGTGAGCGGGGCGTCGGTCCTGGCGGTGATCTCGTCGACGGTCACGCCGGGCGCGGTCTCGACGAGGACGAGGCCGTCGTCGGCGACGTCCAGGACGCCGAGGTCGGTGATGACGCGGTCAACGCACGCCTTGCCCGTGAGCGGAAGCGTGCATGCCTTGAGGATCTTCGGGCTGCCGTCCTTGGCGGTGTGGGTCATCACCACGATCACCGTACGGGCCCCGTGCACCAGGTCCATCGCACCGCCGATACCGGTCACCAGCTTGCCCGGGACGGCCCAGTTGGCCAGATCGCCGCCGGCGGAGACCTGCATCGCGCCGAGCACGGCGACGTCGATGTGCCCGCCGCGGATCATCGCGAACGACAGCGCGGAGTCGAAGAAGGAGGCGCCCGGCAGGACGGTCACGGTCTCCTTGCCCGCGTTGATCAGGTCCGGGTCGACCTGGTCCTCGGCGGGGTAGGGGCCGGTGCCGAGGATGCCGTTCTCGGATTCGAGGACGACCTCCACGCCCGGCGGGAGATGGTTCGGGATCAGTGTGGGGAGGCCGATGCCGAGGTTGACGTAACTGCCGTCCTTCAGCTCCTTCGCCGCGCGGGCGGCCATCTCCTGACGCGTCCAGGCCATCAGCTGCTCACCGTCCGCTGCTCGATCTTCTTGTCCGCCACCTGCTGTGCGGTCAGCGCCACGACCCGCTGCACGAAGATGCCGGGTACGTGCACCGCGTCGGGGTCGAGGGCGCCGGGCTCGACCAGTTCCTCGACCTCGGCGATGGTGATCCGTCCCGCCATGGCGGCCAGCGGGTTGAAGTTCCGGGCGGACTTGTTGAACACCAGGTTCCCGTGCCGGTCGCCCTTCGCCGCCCGCACCAGCGCGTAGTCGGTGCGGATGCCGCGCTCCAGCACGTACTCGGTGCCGTCGAACGCGCGGACCTCCTTCGGCGGCGAGGCCAGCGCGACCGCGCCGGAGCCGTCGTAGCGCCACGGCAGGCCGCCCTCGGCGACCTGGGTGCCCACCCCGGCCGGCGTGTAGAAGGCGGGGATGCCGGCCCCGCCCGCGCGCAGCCGCTCGGCGAGCGTGCCCTGCGGGATCAGTTCCACCTCCAGCTCGCCCGCCAGGTACTGCCGGGCGAACTCCTTGTTCCCGCCGATGTAGGAGCCGGTCACCCGGGCGATCCGCCGCGCGGCCAGCAGCACCGCGAGTCCCGTCTCCATGGCGCCGCAGTTGTTCGACACCACGCTCAGGTCGCGGACCCCGCGCTCGTACAGCGCCTGGATCAGCACGTTCGGCACACCGCTCAGCCCGAACCCGCCGACCGCGAGCGACGCGCCGTCGGGCACGTCGCCCACCGCCTCCTGGGCCGAGGCGACCACCTTGTCCATCCGGGAAGCCCTCCAGTTAGTCCGTGCACTGAGTATTTCAGCGAGCTGCCTCTCACGCTGCCACCGGACGTATGAGCCGTCAAGGGCTCGTAGTCGGCGGACCCGCGCGGGAGACAGGGGGAGCTGCCGCAGGTATTGTTCAGTGCACGAACGAAAACGACCACGGGAGCGCACATGGCCGCGGTGGACCTCTCGACGCACCCCGGGCACCTCGCCCGGCGGCTCCAGCAGGCCCACTACCTGCTCTGGAACACCATGGTCTCGGAGGAGATCACCTCACCGCAGTTCGCGGTGCTCAACGCACTCGTCGCCGAGCCGGGGCTCGACCAGCGCACGGTGGGGGAGCGGGTGGGGCTCGACCGCTCCACGATCGCCGAGGTGATCAGCAGGCTCGGCCGGCGTGGCCTGATCGACAAGGTGCGCGACCCGCAGGACGGCCGACGCTCCCTGCTGCGCCCGACCGACGACGGGATGCGTACGCACCGCAAGCTGACCGTCCGCACGGCGCGGATGAACCAGGTCTTCCTCGCGCCCCTGTCCGCCGAGGAGCAGACCCTGTTCCTCGACCTGATCCGCCGCGTCGCCGACGCCGCGGAGGGGCTGCGCAACCCCGGAGAGCCGGTCGCCGCCTCGCACGGCTGAACGGCACGCAGGACCCGCCGGGCTGCGTCGTGGATCAGGCGGCCTTGGCGAGGACCACCCAGACCTGGCCCGGCGCGAAGGTCATCGGCTTCCCGTCGTTCGTCTCGAAGCGCGTGCCCTGCGTGGCCGTCGGGCGCTTCCAGGTCGCCCGGTAGGCCCGCCCGTCGCGCATCACCGTCGCCGCTCCCGCCCCCACCGTCTCCGTGTACGGCGTGGCGTGGCCGAGGAAGTCGTGGAACTCGGACGGACGCACCTTGACGTACTGCACGACGACCGTCGCCGGTGCCATCGGTCCCGCGTCGGTCGTCACGGCGGGCGCGCCGTCCATCGCGACCAGGTAGCGGTGCCGGCTCGCGGACCAGGTGAAGGTGAAGCCGGCGGCCGGGAAGCGCACCGTTCGCGACGCCAGCGGGTGGCCGCCCCCGGGCGCAGCGCCGAAGAGGAAACCCGTGGTCAGCGCGGCCGCGCCGGGCTCACGGTCCAGCAGCGCGCGCGGGCGCAGGAAGAGGTTGTGCGGGGCGGGGCGGTCGGCGCCGCGTTCGAAGGCGCCCCTGGTCCGGCCCGGCGTCTCCGCCCGCAGCGGGGCCCGCTCGATCAGCGGCAGCAGTTTGCTCTGGGCGCCGGAGAAGGCGAGCGTGGGTCGGTCGAACTGGCGCAGCAGCTCCAGATCCGACTCACGGGCGCTGCGCACCGGGCCGACCACGGACGGCACGGAGGTCGCGTACACCGCCATGAGCCGGCTCAGCCCGCCCTCGACCTGCTCGACGTAGACGATGTCCGCCGCGCCCAGGCCGGTCTGCGGCCGGGCCGCGCGCGAGTTGTCGATCTTCACCGCGATCACGGGACCCGGGGCGGTCCCCTGACCGCTCGGCGGGGGTCCCGAGGGCCGGCCGCTGGGCGCGGGTCCCGTGTCCTGGCCGCTCGGTGCGGGTCTCGTCCCCTGCCCGGTGGGCGACGGTGCCGTCGCCGTGCCGTGCCTCTGGTCGCGTCCGTCGTCGACCGCGCCGTGCCCCGTGGTGCAGCCCGCGGCCGACGCGATCGTCAGCGTGACGGCCAGGAACGCCGTCGTCGTCACCGCGCGTCGTGCGCGCGCCCCACGTCTTGTGCCCACCGTCGCCACCCGCCCAGCTCGGTCATCGATAGTCCGCTTGTCGGATCATCAGTGGACATACCCGGTTGTTCTCCCTCGGTCGTGCCGGCTCCGCCGATCGGCTCAGCGCAACCGCCCCCCGACGGTTCGCCGGGGGCCGTCCGGGTACCCGGACGCAGGTCCGGATGCGCACCCACGGTGGAGGGAGCCGGCGCGATGAAGGCAGTGACGTGGCAGGGCAAGCGGGACGTGCGGGTGGAGACGGTCCCCGATCCGACGATCCAGGAACCCACGGACGCCGTCATCCGCGTCACCTCCTCCGGGCTGTGCGGCTCCGACCTGCATCTCTACGAGGTGCTGACCGCGTTCATGACGCCCGGTGACATCCTCGGGCACGAGCCCATCGGCATCGTCGAGGAGGTCGGCGCCGGGGTGATGGACCTGGCGGCCGGCGACCGGGTCGTGGTGCCCTTTCAGATCGCCTGCGGCGACTGCTGGATGTGCCTGAACGGGCTGCCCACCCAGTGCGAGACCACCCAGGTCTCCGGCGAGGGCATGGGCGCCGCCCTCTTCGGCTACACGCGCCTGTACGGCTCGGTGCCGGGCGCGCAGGCCGAGTATCTGCGCGTGCCGCAGGCCCAGTTCGGCCCCATCAAGATCCCCGAGGGACCGCCCGACGACCGCTTCGTCTATCTCTCCGACGTGCTGCCCACCGCGTGGCAGGCCGTCGCCTACGCGGACATCCCGCAGGGCGGCAGCGTCGCCGTGCTCGGGCTGGGGCCGATCGGGGACATGGCCTGCCGGGTGGCCCAGGTGCGCGGCGCCGGACGGGTGTTCGGCGTGGACCTTGTCCCGGACCGGCTGCGCCGGGCGAAGGGACGGGGAGTGGAGACGTTCGACCTGAACAGCTTCGACAACGAGAAGGAGCTGGTCACCGCCATCCGTGACCAGACCGACGGGCGCGGGCCCGACGCCGTGATCGACGCGGTGGGCACCGAGGCGCACGGCAGCGCGGTCGCCAAGCTGGCCCAGCAGGCCACCTCCTGGATGCCGCGCAAGCTGGTCAGCCCGCTCATGGAGCGATTCAGCATCGACCGGCTCGCGGCCCTGCACACCGCCATCGAACTGGTCCGCCGCGGCGGCACGCTGTCCCTGGTCGGGGTCTACGGCGGCATGGCCGACCCGATGCCGATGCTGACCATGTTCGACAAGCAGATCCAGATCCGCATGGGCCAGGCCAACGTGCGCCGCTGGACCGACGAGATCCTTCCGTATCTCACCGACGAGGACCCCCTCGGCGTCGACGACTTCGCGACCCACCGGCTGCCGCTGGACGAGGCACCGCACGCCTACGAGATGTTCCAGAAGAAGCAGGACGGCGCCGTGAAGGTCCTGATGAAGCCGTGAGCGGGTGACCTCGCGGGCGGGCGGCTCGTGGGCGGGGCGGCGCGTGACCTCGCGTGTGGGCGGGCGGCTCGTGGGCGGGGCGGCGCGTGACCTCGCGGGCGGGCCGTCAGTCGCCGAGGACCTCCGCGAGGTCGTACCGCACCGGCTCCTGCAACTGCGTGTACGTGCAGCTCTCCGGCGTCCGGTCCGGGCGCCAGCGGCGGAAACGGGCCGTGTGCCGAAAGCGCGCCCCGTGCTCCATGTGGTCGTACGCCACCTCCACCACCCGCTCCGGCCGCAGCGGGACCCAGGACAGGTCCTTCTTGCCCGACCAGCGGCTCGGCGCCCCCGGCAGCCGCGCCGTCTCGTGGGCGGCCTCCTGCGACCAGGCCGCCCAGGGATGCCCCGCGACGTCGTCCATGCGCAGCGGCTCCAGCTCCTCCACCAGCTCGGCGCGCTTCTTCATGGAGAACGCCGCCGACACGCCCACATGCTGCAGCGCGCCCTTGTCGTCGTAGAGGCCGAGCAGCAGGGAGCCCACGATCGGCCCCGACTTGTGGAAGCGGTAACCGGCGACAACGACGTCCGCCGTCCGCTCGTGCTTGATCTTGAACATGGCGCGCTCGTCCTGGAGGTAGCGCAGACCGAGCGGCTTGGCGATCACCCCGTCCAGGCCGGCCCCCTCGAACTCCTCGAACCACCGCTCGGCCACCTCGATGTCCGTGGTCGCCGGCGCCAGGTGCACCGGCGGCGTCGCACCGGCCAGCGCCTCGGCCAGCAGCGTCCGCCGGTCGGTCAGCGGCACGTCGGTCACCGACTCGTCGCCCAGCGCCAGCACGTCGAACGCCACGAAGGAGGACGGAGTCCTCTCGGCCAGCATCCGCACGCGCGAGTCGGCGGGGTGGATGCGCTCGGTGAGCGCGTCGAAGTCCAGCCGGCCCTCCAAAGCGATCACGATCTCCCCGTCCAGCACGCACCGCTCGGGCACCCGCTCCTTCAGCGCCGCCACCAGCTCAGGAAAGTACCTGGTCAACGGCTTGCCGGTACGGCTGCCCAGCTCGACCTCGTCCCCGTCGCGGAACACGATCGCGCGGAACCCGTCCCACTTCGCCTCGTAGTGCATCCCGGGCGGGATCTTGGCGACGGACTTGGCGAGCATCGGCTTCACGGGTGGCATGACGGGCAGGTCCATGCACCGACTGTACGGTTCGTCGCGAATGTCCGCCCGGTGCATGCCGGCCGGCATGACCGACCGCGACGACTTCCTGGCCTGCGGCGTCGCGGGCGGCACGGTTCTGCACGGCGGCCCTCGAGGACACCTCCGTCTCCGCCGACGGGCAGCCGCGCATGTACCCCCTGCGGGCCACCCAGGTGTACCGGCGCGAGGACGGCGAGGGGGGCCGCCCACCGTCGCGCGACACGGTGACCGAGTGAGGCCCTGGGTGATTCATCCGGTATGCGAAGTATGCGGGCTGCGCCTACCGTGGCCGCATGGGTGACGCGGTGGAACTCGAAGCGGGCGGCAGGACCGTACGCCTGTCCAATCCCGGCAAGGTCTTCTTCCCGGAGCGCGGCTTCACCAAGCTGGACCTCGCCCGCTACTACCAGGCCGTCGGCCCCGGCATCCTGCGCGCCCTGCGCAACCGCCCCACCACGCTCGAGCGCTACCCGGACGGTGTGACCGGCGAGTGGTTCTACCAGAAACGCGCCCCGAAGAACATGCCCGACTGGATCCCCACCGCCCACATCACCTTCCCCAGCGGCCGCAGCGCCGACGAGATGTGCCCCACCGAGGAGGCGGCCGTCCTGTGGGCCGCGCAGTACGGCACCCTCACCTTCCACCCCTGGCCGGTGCGCCGCGACGACGTCGACCGCCCCGACGAACTGCGCATCGACCTCGACCCGCAGCCCGGCACCGACTACGACGACGCCGCCCGCGCCGCGCACGAACTGCGCGCCGTCCTCGAAGAGTTCGGCGGACTGCGCGGCTTCCCGAAGACCTCCGGCGGCCGCGGCCTGCACGTCTTCGTGCCCATCGAACCGCGCTGGACCTTCACTCAGGTGCGCCGCGCCGCGATCGCCGTGGGCCGGGAGATGGAGCGCCGGATGCCCGAACAGGTCACCATCAAGTGGTGGAAGGAGGAGCGCGGCGAGCGCATCTTCATCGACTACAACCAGACAGCCCGCGACCGCACCATCGCCTCCGCCTACTCCGTACGGCCCCGCCCGCACGCCCCCGTGTCCGCGCCCCTGCGCTGGGAGGAGGTCGGTGTCGCCCACCCGCGCGACTTCGACCTCGTGACGATGCCGGCACGCTTCGCCGAACTCGGCGACGTACACGCCGACATGGACGACCACCGCTACTCGCTTCAGGCGCTGCTCGACCTGGCGACGAAGGACGAACACGACCACGGCCTCGGCGACCTGCCCTACCCGCCCGAGTACCCGAAGATGCCGGGCGAGCCCAAGCGGGTCCAGCCGAGCCGCGCCCGCCGCACCCAGCCGGCGGACGAGGCAGACAAACCGTCGTAGGCGGCCGCACCGGAGGGGGAGGGGCCCGACCGCGGCGCGACGGGTGTGCGGATCATCCGGGGCGCGTCCGACCGCCGCGAGCGGCGGAGCCCGCTCCCGCGCACCGGGGCTATCCTGGGCCGCACCCCGCCGCCGAGGAGCCCGATGTGACCCAGACAGCCCCGCGCCCCACGCTGGAGGCCGTCGCCGCCCGTGCCGGCGTGTCCCGGGCGACGGTGTCCCGGGTGGTCAACGGCGGGGACGGGGTCAGGCCGCACCTCGTGGAGCGGGTCCGGCGCGCCGTCGACGAGCTCGGCTACGTCCCGAACCAGGCCGCCCGCAGCCTGGTGACCCGGCGGCACGACGCCGTCGCCGTCGTCATCGCCGAACCCGAGACCCGCGTCTTCGCCGACCCCTTCTTCGCGCTGCAACTGCGCGGCATCAGCCGGGAACTGACCGCGCACGACAACCAGCTCGTGCTGCTGCTCACCGAGGGACGGGACGACCACGCGCGCGTCGCCCGGTACCTCGCCGGCGGCCATGTCGACGGGGCACTCGTCTTCTCGCTGCACCTCGACGACCCGCTGCCCGGCCTGATCCACGACGCCGGCGTCCCGACGGTGTTCGGCGGCCGCCCGGGCTGGCGCGACGGCGACCGCAGCGCCTGCTACGTCGACAGCGACAACCGGGGCGGCGCCCGCGAGGCCGTCCGCCACCTCCTCGCCCTCGGCCGCGGCCGCGTCGCCCACATCACCGGGCCCCTCGACCAGACTTCGGCGGCGGACCGGCTCGACGGCTACCGCGACGCCCTGGGCGAGAGCGACCCGTCCCTGGTCGCCGAGGGAGACTTCACCGCGGCCGGCGGCGAGCGCGCCATGCGCGCGCTGCTGCATCGCCGCCCCGATCTGGACGCCGTCTTCGCCGGCAACGACCTCAGCGCCGCCGGCGCGCTGCGCGTCCTGCGTGAGCACGGGCGGCGCGTCCCCGACGACGTCGCCGTCATCGGCTTCGACGACATGGTCACCGTCGCCGAGCAGACCGACCCGCCGCTGACGACGGTCCGTCAGGACATCGAGGACATGGGCAGGCTGATGGCGCGCCTGCTGCTCGGCGGCCTGGACCGCGACGGCGCGGCGGCGCAGGACGGCGCGGTGGACGGGTCGTCCGGCGTGGTGCACGGGCCGCCCGGCGTGGTGCTGCCCACGACACTCGTGCGCCGCGCGTCGGCGTAGGCGCAGGTCGGGTCCGGCGGCCGCGGGGCCCGGCGCCCGGCCGTCACTCCTGCCGCCGGGCGGGGCCCGGCCGCGGGGCGCCGCGCACGGCCGTCACTCCTGCCGCGGGGCGCTTCTGATCACCGCGAACCGGGCCCCGTACGGATCGGCGAGCCGGGCCATCCGGCCGACGCCCTCCACGTCCAGGGCCGGCACCCGGACCGTGCCACCCAGCTCCTGCGCCGTGGCGACGACCGTGTCCACGTCGGGCACCTCGAAGTAGGGCAGCCAGTACGCCTCCGTCTCCGCCGGGTCGTCCGCCAGGGCGACGATCCCGCCGAACATGGCGTCCTCGCCCCCCTCGGCCGGATTGACGCAGGTGTACGTGCCGCCGGGGAAGGGCACCGCCGAGGTCTCCAGGCCCAGCACCGAGTGGTAGAAAGCGGCCGCCGCGGCGATGTCCGCCGTGTACAGCTCGACCCATGTCAGTGAACGGCTGTCACCGGCCACGTCGAGGCCCTTCGTGCGCCCCGGCTGCCAGATGCCGAACCGGACCCCGGCCGGGTCGGCGAGAACCGCCACGGTGCCCTCACCCATCACGTCCATGGGCCGCAGCGGCACGGTGCCGTGCGCCTGCTCGGCCGCCTTCGCGGTGGCCTCGGCGTCACCGCTCCGGAAATACACGGTCCAGGCCGGCTGGCCCTGCTCCGGTGTGATCTGCACGCCGGCGGCCACGGTCTTCCCGTCCAGCTGGAAGAAGCCGTAGCCGCCGGCGTCGGGCCCCGCCGACTGGAACCGCCAGCCGAAGAGGGCGCCGTAGAAGCGCGTGGCGCCCTCGATGTCGGCCGTGCCGACATCGATCCAGTTGGGAGCGCCGTTGACGAAACGGGTGGTGAGCATCGTCGCCCTCCTTCGAAGGTCCCGTTGTCTGCTCTGCCGAGTCTGGCACCGCCCACTGACAATCGCCGCCGCAGAACCGTCCCGCGCGCCGCCGTGCGCGCCGCCGGGTGGCGGGGGCATCATCGGGTGGCCGGAGGCCCGGGGAAGGCGTTGATCCGGCGTTGATCGAACGTTTTGCGCCGCACGGCACGCTCTCGGCCATGTACACCGAGACGATCGACATGCCCGACCTCGCCTGGCAGCAGGAGGCGCTGTGCGCGCAGACCGGAGGCGACTTCTTCTTCCCCGAGCCCGGCAGCTCCGTCCGCGAGGCCAAGCAGATCTGCGCCCTGTGCCCGATCCGCTCCGCCTGCCTGGACTACGCCCTGGAGCACGACGAACGCTTCGGCGTCTGGGGCGGCCTGTCCGAGAAGGAACGCCAGGCCCTGCGCCGTACCGCCCCGTGACCGGCCCGGTCCCGCCCTGCCCGTCCCCGCCAGGGGAATCGAAAACCGGTACGACTCGCGGGGGGCCGTACCGCTGAGATCCTCGGGCGCGACCGGACGTAGCGCAGAGGCAGTCGCACGCCGTGCTCCGGCCTGCACGCCGGTTTCGATCCGGTTGTCCGGACGCGTGCGCGGTCCCGTAGAGCAGAGGCAGACCCGCCGCCTTGTCAGCGCGGATACGCCGGTTCGAATCCGGTCGGGACCACTGCCGGGCACGGACACGGGGCGAGACACATGGACCAAGCGGCCGAGGCGGCCCAGGCGGCCCAGGCGGCCGAGACGGTCAGCCGGGCGGAGCCGGCGGCCTTGCACCAGGTGGTGGGCAAACTGCGGGCCCTGCCCGTGGACGATCCCGTCCGGCTGCGGGCCGAGCAGGTCGCCGCCTCCTTCGCCCGCGACGGCCGGCTGCGGCGCCGCAAGGCTCGCGGCGAGGAGAAGTCGGTCGCCGACGCCGCCGTCATGGCCGCCACGGCGACCGGAGCGCTGGACCGCCGTGAGGACGCGCCCCTGGCCGCGCCCGGCACCGGCGGCGTCTTCCGCACACCGCGCCACTGCTATGTATGCAAGTCCCCTTATCGACAGGTCGACTCCCTCTACCACCGGCTGTGCCCGGACTGCGCTGCCGACCACACCCGGCGCCGTGTCCTGAGCAATGCCGCAGGCCGGGTCCGGCCGCGCACGGGCAATCCCGGTGGCCCGCATGGTGCGTGCGCACCGGCCGACGCCGCGGCGTGGGCCACCGTTGCACAGCGGCCGGTGGCCGGCGACGACCGCCGGGGCGGGCCAGCCGCCGCCTCGCGATGCGGACCCGGACGGCACGGCCCTGGCGGGGCACCGGGCCCCGGCGACCGCCGGTGCCGGCCCCGCCGTCCCGCAGCAGGCATCGGGGGACCGCCGGCCGGCTCCCGCCGACTCGCCGGCCGCGCGACGCTGCGCTGCGGCGGCTCCGGCCTCGACATCACAGAGGGCCGGTACCTCACCACCGACTCCGGCCTGCGCCGGGCCGTCTGCCGCGGCATCCCGTTCGGGCGGCCGCACGGAGGCCCGTGCCGCCGCCCGCGGCCCTGGCCGACGAAGAGGGTCAGGCGCTCGCGCGCGCCGCCATCCGTGCCCGGCGCGCCGCCAGCTTCTCGTCGAACTTCGTCGCTTCGTCGTCCAGGCCGCCCATGTAAAGACCGAGCTCCTCCTGGGCCTGCAGACCCTCGGGGCCGAGGCCGTCGATCTCCAGGACCTTCAGGTGGCGCAGGACGGGCTGCAGGACGTCGTCGTGGTGGATGCGCACGTTGTACACGCCGCCGATGGCCATCTGCGCCGCGGCCCGCTCGAAGCCGGGGATGCCGTGGCCGGGCATACGGAAGTTGACCACCACGTCGCGCACCGCCTGCATGGTGAGATCGGGCGCTAGCTCGAAGGCCGCCTTGAGCAGGTTGCGGTAGAAGACCATGTGGAGGTTCTCGTCGGTCGCGATGCGCGCCAGCATGCGGTCGCACACCGGGTCACCGGACTGGTGGCCGGTGTTGCGGTGCGAGATGCGGGTGGCCAGCTCCTGGAAGGCGACGTAGGCGACCGAGTGCAGCATCGAGTGCCGGTTGTCGGACTCGAAGCCCTCACTCATGTGCGCCATGCGGAACTGCTCGAGCTTGTCCGGGTCGACCGCGCGCGAGGTGAGCAGGTAGTCCCGCATCACGATGCCGTGCCGGCCCTCCTCGGCGGTCCAGCGGTGCACCCAGGTGCCCCAGGCGCCGTCCCGGCCGAAGAGCGTGGCGATCTCGTGGTGGTAGCTCGGCAGGTTGTCCTCCGTCAGGAGGTTCACCACGAGCGCGATCCGGCCGATCTCGGTGACCTTGGACTGCTCCTTGTCCCAGGCCTCGCCGTCCTCGAAGAGGCCGGGGAAGTTGCGGCCGTCACTCCAGGGCACGTACTCGTGCGGCATCCAGTCCTTGGCGACCTGCAGATGCCGGTTCAGTTCCTTCTCGACCACTTCCTCCAGTGCGTACAGCAGCCGGGCGTCGGTCCAGCCGGCAGAACTGCCGAGGTGCGTCGAGGTGATCGTCACAGATACTCCAGGGGGACGTAACGGAGCGGAAGCCTCCGGCGGTGCGGCGCCGGAACTTACGGAATCGTAGGCTACGAGTCCGTAGGTTACGTAACCGTAGGTTAAGGACGTCGTAAACACTGCTGATCAGCACCGTCGGGCCCTGTCCGCCGGAAAGACATCACGGCCCCGGAATCCGCAGATCCCGGGGCCGTACGGGTGAGGCCGTCACCCGTCAGGCGTACAGCTCCCGCAGTCGGACCGAGAGGCATGTCACACAGCCCTCGAGCTTCTCGAACTCGCTGATGTCCACCGCGACCACTTCGAAACCGAGGTCGGTGAGCAGATCCGCGGTCCGCGGCGCGCTCGACGCCATCAGCAGCTTCGCACCGCCGAGCAGCACCACGTGCGCCCCGGACTCCTCCGGCACCGACAGGAACCGCGGGAACAGCGCCGGCCGGTCCACCTTCGGGATGTGCCCGATCACCGTGCCGTCCGGCAGCGCGGTCACCGCCGACTTGAGGTGCAGCACCTTGCTCACGGGCACGGCGACCACGCGCGCGCCCAGCGGCTCGAAGGCGGCCCGCACCTGCTGCACCCCGGCCGCGTTGGTGCGCCCGCCCCGGCCCACGTAGATCGTGTCGTCGATCTTGAGCACGTCGCCGCCGTCCAGCGTGCCGGGCTCCCAGATCCAGTTCACCGAGCAGCCGAGCCGCGCCACGGCCTCCTCGACGCCGACGGTCTCCGGGCGGCGGGAGTCGGCGCCGGGGCGGGTGATGAGGGCGACGTTCTTGTACATGACCACCGTGTCCTCGACGAACACGGAGTCGGGGCAGTCGTCTGCCGGGTCGACCTCGATCGCCTCCCAGCCGTGCGCGCGCAGTGCGGCGACGTACGCCTCCCACTGCTCGACCGCCAGCTCGGCGTCGACCTTCTCCCGCGCGATGTGCGTCACCAGACCTTCGGCGAGGCGGGGGCTGGGGCGGCGGACGAGGGCCTTCTTGCTGGGCACGAGCGTGGTCTCCGTATCGGCGGGTGGTTCCTGGGGCCATCATGCGGCACCGGTCCGCCATGATGCAGGGCGAGGCGTACTCGGCGAAACCCCGGGTGGGGAGGGGTTACCAGGGCGTAACCCCGCGACCGGCCGCTCTGACGCGTCCGGGCAGGGTGCCCGTCGTGCGCCTGAGCTGCCGCACCCGGGGCTCAGCAGGCCGTAGCCCGCCGGAGGTACTCCGCCGTGACCGAGGCGCGGTCGGTGAGGAGTCGGTGGGGGGTGCCCTCGAAGACGACCCGGCCGCCGTCCCGGCCGCCGTCCGGGCCCAGGTCGACCACCCAGTCGGCGTGGGCCACCACGTCCAGGTTGTGCTCGACGACCACGACCGTGTTGTCGCCGTCCACCAGCCGGTCCAGGAGCTCGAGCAGCCCGTCCACGTCGGCCATGTGCAGGCCGGTCGTGGGCTCGTCCAGCACGTACACCGCGCCGGTGCGGTGCAGCCGGGTCGCGAGCTTCAGCCGCTGCCGTTCGCCGCCGGACAGCGTGGACAGCGGCTGTCCGAGCGCCAGGTAGGTGAGGCCGACGTCGCGCAGGGCGCTCAGCCGCCGACGCACCGCGCCGTCGTCGAAGAAGCCCAGCGCCTGCTCGGCGGTCATCGCCAGTACGTCGGCGATCGAGCGGCCGTCCACCGTCAGCCGCAGCACCTCCTCCCGGAAGCGCCGGCCGCCGCAGTCCGGGCAGGTGGTCGTCACCGGGTCCATGAACGCGAGGTCCGTGTACAGCACCCCGCGCCCCTCGCACGCCGGGCACGCCCCCGTGGAGTTGAAGCTGAACAGCCCCGGCTCGCTGTCCGTCGCGCGGGCGAAGATCCGCCGTACCGTGTCCATGATCCCCAGGTACGTCGCCGGCGTGGAGCGCGCGGAGATCCCGATCGACGACTGGTCGACCACCACGGCGTCCGGATGGGCGGAGGTGAACTCCGCGACCAGGGTCGACTTGCCGGACCCCGCGACCCCCGTCACCGCGGTCAGCACACCGGTCGGGAACTCCACCGTCACCTCCCGCAGGTTGTGCCGGCTCGCGCCCTTCACCCACAGCCCGCCGTCCGCCCGCCGCACCCGCCCCTTGAGCGTCGTGCGGCGCCGCAGACAGCGCCCGGTGGGCGTTCCGGAGCCGGCCAGCTCACGCGGCGTGCCCTCGAACACCACGCGCCCGCCGTCGGTGCCGGCCCCGGGACCCATGTCGACGACATGGTCGGCCAGCGCGATGACGTCCCGGTCGTGCTCGACGACCAGCACGGTGTTGCCCTTGTCCCGCAGCCGCAGCAGCAGGTCACCGAGGCGGCGCACGTCCCGCGGGTGCAGCCCGACGCTGGGCTCGTCGAAGATGTACGTCATCCCGGTCAGGCTGGAGCCCAGGTGCCGTACGGTCTTCAGCCGCTGGCCCTCGCCGCCCGACAGCGTCGACGTCTCCCGGTCGAGGCTCAGGTAGCCGAGGCCGATCGCCTCGATCCGCTCCAGCGCCGTGACGGCGGCCCGCGCGATCGGCGCGGCGAGCGGATCGTCGTCGAGCTCCCTCAGTACGGCGATGAGGTCGGTGACCTGCATGCGCGTGCAGTCGGCGATGGACCGGCCCCGGATCCGGGTGGCCAGCGCGGCCTCGTTCAGCCGGGCGCCCGCGCAGCGCGGGCAGGTGTCCTCGGTGAGGAAGCGCTCCACCGTCTCGCGGGTGCGCGTGCTGAGCGCGGACAGGTCCCGGTTCAGGTACAGCCGCTCGAAGCGGTCGGCCAGGCCCTCGTAGTCGATGTCGCGCGACCCGCCGGTGTTGTCGACGTTCACGCGCGTGCCGCGCCCGCGCAGCAGGAACTCCCGCTCGGCGTCGGTGAACTCGCCGACCGGTTTGTGCACGTCCAGATCCGCGGTGTTGGTGTACGTCTGTCCCTGCCAGGTGCCCGCGGCGAACGGCGGGAAGAGGATCGCACCGCCCGCGAGGGAGCGGGCGGGGTCGAGGATGCGGTCCCAGTCGGGCCGCACCGTGCGACCGAGCCCGTGGCACTCACGGCACATCCCGGACGGGTCGTTGAAGGAGTAGGCCGTCGCCTCGCCGGCGCTCGGGGTGCCGCACCGGGAGAACAGCACCCGGATCACCGCGTAGACGTCGGTCATCGTGCCGACGGTGGAGCGCGAGTGACCGCCGACCGGCCGCTGGTCGACCACGATGGCGGGGGACAGGTCCTCCATGGCGTCCGCGCGCGGGCGTTCGAACCTGGGCAGCCGGTTGCGCACGAACCAGGTGTACGTCTCGTTCAGCTGGCGTTGTGACTCCACGGCGATCGTGTCGAAGACGACCGACGACTTGCCCGATCCCGAAAGGCCGGTGAACACGGTCAGCCGGCCCTTCGGGATACGGAGGGTGACGTCCTTGAGGTTGTTCTCCCTGGCTCCGGTGAGGGTGATGTAGTCGCGCATGCCCTCGACGCTAGGCGGGATACCCGACAGCTTCTGGCGTGATTTCCTTCAGTTCTCCGTCGAGCATCAGCCAGCGTGTGATGCCGATGGACTGAAGGAACGGCAGGTCGTGGCTGGCCACGACCAGCGCGCCCTCGTAGGACTCCAGCGCGCTGGTGAGCTGACGGACGCTCGCCATGTCGAGGTTGTTCGTCGGCTCGTCCAGCATCAGCAGCTGCGGAGCCGGCTCGGCGAGCATCAGCGCGGCCAGGGTCGCCCTGAAGCGCTCACCGCCGGACAGCGTGGCCGCCTTCTGGTCGGCGCGGGCGCCCCGGAACAGGAAGCGGGCGAGCTGCGCCCGGATCCGGTTGTTGGAGGCGCCCGGCGCGAACCGGGCCACGTTCTGCGCGACGGTCAGTCCATCGTCCAGGACGTCGAGGCGCTGCGGCAGGAAGCGCGACGGGACGTGCGCCGTCGCCTCGCCCGACACCGGCGCGAGTTCGCCCGTGATCGTGCGCAGCAGCGTGGTCTTGCCCGCGCCGTTGCGCCCGATCAGCGCGATCCGCTCCGGACCGTACAGATCGAAGCCGCCCTGGACGCGCGCGCCGTAGGCGAGCTCCAGGTCCCGCAGGGTCAGCACGCCGCGGCCGGCGGGGAGGGCGGTGTACGGCAGGTCGACCCGGATCTCGTCGTCGTCCCGTACGGCCTCCACGGCCTCGTCGAGCCGCTCCCTGGCCTCGGTGAGCTTCTCCTCGTGCATGATGCGGTGCTTGCCCGCGGACTCCTGCGCCGCGCGCTTGCGCGCCCCCATGACGATCTTCGGCTCGCGCTTCTGGTCCCACATCTTCTGGCCGTACCGCTTGCGGCGGGCCAGTTTGACCTGGGCGTCGACCAGTTCGCGCTTCTGCTTGCGCAGGTCGGACTCCGCCACGCGCACCATGCGCTCGGCGGCCTCCTGCTCCACGGCGAGCGCCTCCTCGTAGGCCGAGAAGCTGCCGCCGTACCAGGCGATCTCGCCGCCGCGCAGGTCGGCGATCCGGTCGACCCGCTCCAGCAGTTCGCGGTCGTGGCTCACCACGACCATCACACCCGGCCAGGACTCCACGGCCGCGTAGACCCGTCGGCGGGCGTACAGGTCGAGGTTGTTGGTCGGTTCGTCCAGCAGCAGTACCTCCGGTCGGCGCAGCAGCAGCGCGGCCAGCCGCAGCAGTACGGACTCGCCGCCCGACACCTCACCGACGGTGCGGTCCAACGTGACGTGGTCGAGGCCGAGTTCGCCGAGGGTGGCGAGGGCGCGCTCCTCGACGTCCCAGTCGTCACCGATGGTCTCGAAGTGCTCCTCGGCGGCGTCACCGGCCTCGATGGCGTGCAGCGCGGCGCGCTGCGCGGCGATGCCGAGCGCCTGGTCGACGCGCAGTGCGGTGTCGAGGGTGACGTTCTGCGGCAGGTAGCCGATCTCCCCGGCGACGCGTACGGCTCCGTCGGTGGGGGTCAGCTCCCGGGCGATCAGCTTCAACAGGGTCGACTTTCCGGACCCGTTGACGCCGACCAGCCCGGTGCGGCCGGGGCCGAAGGAGGCGTCCAGGCCGTCGAGGACGACCGTGCCGTCCGGCCAGGCGAAGGTCAGGGAAGTGCAGGTGAGGGATGCGGACATGAGACCTCGCGGTTGCTCGCACACGGAAGGAAGGGCAAACGCGTATCGAGACACCGCGAGACGGCGACCGCAGAGGGTCCGGGAAGGCGTGGGGAAACAGCGAGGCCCTGCGCCGGGGGGACGGCTCGTATGCCGAGGTCGCACGCTACGCACACACCTGACGGGTGCGGCGCGGTGTCTCAGGACCTCAGACGAGCAACGTCCTTCTCCAATCGACGGCAACAGGACCGCTGTACAGCGTACGAGCGGGGTGTGTGGCTGTCAACGAATTAACCGGTGGGCGCACCGCCACGCAGGGCTGACGGGCGGGCGCACCCCAGGCGGAGGCACGGCGCCCCCACGCGTGCGTGCAGCGCCTAGCAGGCGTCCCGCATCAGCTCCGCCAGGCCGTGGTCCAGGTCCAGCTGCAGGTGCTCCAGGCCCACCGGCACCAGCTCGCTCGTGGCCCGCAGGAAGCGCCGGATCTCACCGGTGCGGACGTGGACGACGGCCGTGCCCTCGGGGGCGTGGAACTCCAGGACCGTGCGGTCGAAGCCGTACGGCCGCACGCGGACGTCGCCGTGGCCCTCCGGTGTCTCCAGGCCGGCCGTGAGCAGCTCGCGCGAGAAGGTCCAGCAGACCTCGACGCCCTCCAGGGTGGCCGGCGCGGGGAAGGTCATCCGGACCGCGAACGGGTCCCGGCGGTCGTAGTGCAGCGTGGCGGGGATGTTCGGCATCCGGGGCGCGGCGGCGACGAGACGTGCCTGAACGGGCTGCTCGATGACGGTGGACAACGCCTTGCTCCCTTGTGACGGCTGGACGGATGGACGGGCGGAGGGGGCGGATGAGGCCGGTCACTTCAAGAGACGACGGAACCGGCCGATCCGTGCACACACAGAGCGAGTGACCTCTGTCACCGCCTTCATGCACGGCAGTGTCCGACTGCTTCCGGTGTGCCGGGAAGGTCACTTGGGGCGGGATGCGCTCTGGACGGCATCCGGGCGGTCGGCTAGCTTCGCCCGCCATGAGGATCGCGAGGGGCAAGAGGAGCGAGGGGCCCAAGGGCCGCAAGGGCCGCAGGACCGCCTCGGGAGCGCTGTGCGCGGCGGTGCTCGCCACCCTGGCCGCCGCCCCGGCACAGGCGCACGACGGCCCGCACGGCACGCCCCGCTGGGTACTCGAGGACACCGGCGCGCCCTCCGTCCGCTTCCGCGGGCTGGCCGCCGTCGACCGGGACACCGCGTGGGTGGCCGGCACCCGGGGGACCGTGCTGCGCACCACCGACGGCGGGGCGCACTGGCGGAACGTCTCCCCGCCCGGCGCCGGCGAGCTGCAGTTCCGGGACGTCGAGGCGTTCGACGCGCGCCGCGCCGTCGTCCTGGCGATCGGCGAGGGGGAGGCGTCCCGCGTCTACCGCACCGAGGACGGCGGCGCGACCTGGACGGAGTCCTTCCGCAACACCGACCCGAAGGCGTTCTACGACTGCCTGGCCTTCTTCGACCACCGGCACGGCCTGGCGATGAGCGACCCGGTCGACGGGCGGTTCCGCATCCTGTCCACCCGCGACGGCGGCCGCTCCTGGACGGTGCTGCCCGCGCGCGGCATGCCCGCGGCCCTCAACGGCGAGGCCGGCTTCGCGGCGAGCGGCCAGTGCCTGGTCACGTCCGGGCCGAAGGACGTCTGGCTGGCCACCGGCGGAGCGGCCCACGCGCGCGTGCTGCACTCCGCCGATCGTGGCCTGACCTGGACCGCCGCCGAGGCGCCCGTCCCGGCCGGCGACCCGGCCCGCGGTGTGTTCGCGCTCGCCTTCCGCGACCGCGCCCACGGACTCGCCGTCGGCGGCGACTACCGCCCCGAGCAGCCCTCACCGCTCGCGGCGGCGGTGACCGACGACGGCGGCCGCACCTGGCGGCCGGCCGACCGCCCGCCGCCCGCCTACCGCTCCGGCGCCGCCTGGCTCCCGCACAGCCGCGGCGCCGCCCTCGCCGTCGGCCCCACCGGCACCGACCTGACGACGGACGGCGGCCGCACCTGGCGCACCGTCGACTCCGGGTCGTACGACACCGTGGACTGCACGGCGGACCGGGCGTGTTGGGCCGCGGGCGAGCAGGGGCGTGTGGCCCGCATGGAGCCCTGAAACAGGCCCCGGGGGGCGGATTCGGGTCCAATGGGGGTACTCGGGGACCGCATCCGGAAGGAAGTGAACGCACATGCCACGCGGTTCCAGCCCCAAGCGGGAACGCCAGTACGAACACATCAAGGAGAGCGCCGAGGAGCGCGGTGCGAGCACCGGGCGCGCCAAGGAGATGGCCGCACGGACCGTCAACAAGGAACGCGCCCGCTCCGGCGAGTCCAAGACCGCCAGCCGCAGCTCCACCAAGGGACCGTCGCCCTCGAAGCGGGGCGGCCAGCGGTCCGGCAAGGGTTCCCAGGGCCAGGGCTCCCAGGGCCAGACCTACGACCAGCTGTACGAGGAGGCCAAGCGCCGGGACATCCACGGCCGTTCGAACATGAACAAGAGCGAGCTGCAGCGCGCCCTCGGCAAGTGAGCGGGACCGCTCAGCCGAGGGTCTCGCGGTGGCGCTCCAGCTCCGGCGCCGTCTTCGTGGCGATGAACTCGGTGATGCGGTACTCGCAGACGCCCGCGGCGACGAAGGGGTCGCCCGCGGCGATCGCCTCTATCTGCGCGCGGTCCCCCGCGACGGCGATGATCACCCCGCCGTCGCGGGGTTCCTTGCGTCCGGAGGCCAGGACGTGGCCCTGGGCGTACAACTCGTCCAGCCAGACGACATGGTCCTTCAGGACGGCGTCGACGGCCTCGAGCGGGGCGGTGTAGATCAGCTCCATCACGAACATGATCGGGAGCCTACGCCCGGCTGCCGCGGCACCGTAGGCTCATGGTCATCATGAGGACCGTAAGCGTTCCCGCGGGCTGGCCCGCGACCGAGGAAGAGGCCCGGGCCGTCCAGGACGAGCTGCGGGCCCGGGTGGTGCTCGACGAGCCGGGGCCGCGGCCCGGTAGCGGGCACGTCACCGGCGTCGACGTGGCCTACGACGACGAACGCGACGTCGTCGCCGCGGCGGCCGTCGTCCTGGACGCCGCGACCCTCGACGTCGTCGCCGAGACCACCGCCGTCGGCCACATCTCGTTCCCGTACGTGCCGGGGCTGCTCGCCTTCCGCGAGATGCCGACGGTGCTGGCCGCCCTCGACGCGCTGCCCTGCCCGCCGGGCCTGGTCGTCTGCGACGGCTACGGCCTCGCCCACCCCCGCCGCTTCGGGCTCGCCAGCCATCTCGGCGTGCTCACCGGGCTGCCGACCATCGGCGTCGCCAAGAACCCGTTCACCTTCACCTACGACGAACCGGACGCGCCGCGCGGCTCGTCCTCGCCGCTCCTGGCCGGCGCGGAGGAGGTCGGCCGGGCGCTGCGCACCCGCGACGGCGTCAAGCCGGTGTTCGTGTCCGTGGGGCACCGCGTGAGCCTCGCCGGCGCCTGCGCCCACACACTGGCGCTGACGCCGGCCTACCGGCTGCCGGAGACGACCCGCCGGGCCGACGCGCTGTGCCGCCGGGCACTTCAGGAGGCGACGACCCGCCAGGCACCCACCTCCTTGTAGTCCGCGTCGTACACGGCCGACCCGTCGCCGGTCTGCAGCGGGTAGTGTCGGACGTTGCCGGCCCAGTACCGCAGGATCCGGCTCAGCTCCCGCGCCTTGTCCTCGCTGCTCGCCGCCTCGTCCAGGGTGATGTCGAGAAGGAACTTCATGCCTTCCATCGTTTCACTGACGTCCCCTGTGAGACTTTCGCCGACGGCGCGCGCGGAGCACGGCCGTGCCGCCGGTGAAAGTCTCAAGGCGGGGTGCATCCGAGTCCGAGTGCGCGCTCTGAGCGGGTGCGCTCGCTACGCGCACGGAGGACGCGCACGGAGGACGCGCTCTGTGCATGCGTACTGAGTACGCGCCCTGTGCACGCGCCCTGTGACGTGTACTGAGTACGCGCTCTGAGTACGTGTACGGATGTGTCGCGGGCCCGCGGCCGGAAGGCTGGCCCGTATGACGACACATCGCGCCGCCAAGTCCCTCGACGACCCCGCCCGGCCCGTCGAGCGCGCCGTGAACGCCGCCCTCGTCCTCGCCGTGCTCGCAGGACTGGCGTGGATCTGCGGGATGATCTACACGGTGGTGAGCTGGCCGCTGTAGACACCACCGGCGCCGGCCGCGCGCCTCAGCGGCGTGCGGCGACCCGGAAGACGATGCCCGCCGCCCGCAGCCGTTCGGTCAGCGCCTCGCCCATCGCCACCGCCGTGGTGACCTGACCGGATGTCGGCGGCAGGTCGTCGAAGGACAGGGACAGAGCCGCCTCGGCGAAGATCTTCGCGGTCTCGCCGTAGCCGGGGTCGCCGCCCGACACCTCGGTGAAGACCCGCCGGCCGCCGCCCTCGCCGACGAAGCGCACCCGGAACCAGCTGCGGGCCCGCTTCTCGGCGTCCGGACCCTCGCCCGGACGCACCCGGTCCGACAACCAGCGCCGAGCGGGCGGCACTTGGGCGGCCACCGCGACCGCGCCCACGGCCGCGACCCCGCCCGCCGCGACCGGCAGCCGGCGCACGGCGGCGTAGTGGCGGTAGCGGAAGTCGGGCCCGTAGCGGTCCAGGGACCGCGCCGACCGCTGGACGACCTGCGGGTCGATGGTCGGCAGCGGCAGCGCCCACGCGCCGATCTCGCGCGCGTAGTGCGGCGCGCCGATCGGGGCGGTCGCCCGGCGGCCCACCAGCCGCGGCTCGTGCCGCGCGCGGTCCCGGGCCGCCGCCACCATCTGCCGACCGCGCGCGAACTGGTTCAGCGCCGAGGCCAGCGTCCCGCCCGAGAAGGCCGCGTCGACGGACACGAAGCCCTCCACGGTCAGCGGCACGTCCGGCGGCAGCTGCCCCACCGTGAACAGCACGCCCAGGTCGTGCGGTACGGAGTCGAAGCCGCACGCGTGCACCAGACGCGCACCCGTCTCCCGCGCGCGTGCGTCGTGCCGGACGTACATCAGGTCCACGAACTCCGGCTCGCCGGTGAGGTCGAGATAGTCGGCGCCGGTGTCCGCGCAGGCGGCGACGAGCTGCTCGCCGTAACGGACGTACGGCCCGACCGTGGTCGCCACCACGCGCGCGTGCTCGGCGAGTTCCCGCAGCGACGCGGCGTCGTCGACGTCGGCCCGCAGCATCCCGATCCGCTCGCCGCCGGGCAGCCGCTCCCGCAGCCGCTCCAGCTTCGACGTGTCGCGGCCGGCCACCGCCCAGCGCAGGTCATCGGGCGCGTGCGCGGCGAGGTACTCCGCGGTGAGCGTCCCGACGAAGCCGGTGGCCCCGAAGAGCACGATGTCGTACGGACGGTCGGTCCTGTTCAGCCTGCTCATGACACCCCTCGCCTCGTTCGGCAGCCGCCGTCGTTCCGCTCGGCCGCGCCGCTGTCGGTGGCCGAGGCTAGCGTGAGGAGTGCGCGAGCGGACGACGAGGCCGGAGGTGGCGGATGGCCGTGGCTGAAAGTGCCCACCGGAAGTGGGAGAAAGTGCGCGGCTTCGCCCTTTCCCTGCCGGGTGCGGCCGAGGAGTTCCCCTGGGGCGAGACGGTCGCCAAGGTGAACAGGAAGGTGTTCGTCTTCCTCGGCGTCGACGACGGGAGTCACCCCCTGGCGGTGACGGTGAAGCTCACGGACGAGGCGGCCCACGCCCACGCCCTGAGCTCGCCGGGCGCGGAACCCGCCGGTTACGGCCTCGGCAGGGCGGGCTGGGTGCGCATTCCGCTGGAGGAAGCGGGCGCTCCGGCCGCCGAGCTGCTGTGCGACTGGGTGGAGGAGAGCTACCGCGCCCTCGCGCCCAAGCGGCTCGTCGCCGAGCTGGACGCCGCGTGAAGCGCACTCCCGCCGCATCCCGCCCATAATTGGCTAAGCGCTTGCTCGCCCGGGTCTTGTGCCCGGTGAAACACGTTCTTAGCATCACTGGTGTTACATCGGTTGTGTCACAGCGAGGGGGCTGGATGACCACGGCACCGACGACGCCCGCCGACGGTCCGGTCCCGACGACGCCCGGACCCGGGCCGCTGAGCGGCGTGCGCGTGGTGGAGCTGGCCGGTATCGGCCCCGGCCCGTTCGCCGCCATGCTCCTGGCCGACCTCGGCGCCGACGTGGTCCGCGTCGACCGGCCCGGCGGCCCCGGCCTCGGCATCGACCCGGCGTACGACGTCACCAACCGCAACAAGCGCTCGGTGGTCGTCGACCTGAAGGACCCGGACGGCCCGGAGCACGTCCTCGCCCTGGCCGCACGCTCCGACCTGCTCATCGAGGGCTACCGCCCCGGTGTCGCCGAGCGCCTCGGCGTCGGCCCCGACGCCTGCCATGCCCGCAACCCCAGGCTGGTCTACGGCCGCATGACCGGCTGGGGCCAGCAGGGCCCGCTGGCCGACCGCGCCGGTCACGACATCGGCTACATCGCCGTCACCGGCGCCCTCGGCATGATCGGCGGCCCCGACCAGCCGCCCCCGCCCCCGGCCAACCTCCTCGGCGACTACGCGGGCGGCTCCCTCTACCTCGTCGTCGGCCTCCTCGCCGCGCTGCACCACGCGCGCGTGCACGGCACCGGGCAGGTCGTCGACGCCGCGATCGTCGACGGCACCGCCCATCTGTCGGCGATGATCCACGGCATGCTCGCCGCCGGCGGCTGGCAGGACCGGCGCGGCGCCAACCTCCTCGACGGCGGCTGCCCCTTCTACGGCACCTACGAGACCGCCGACGGCCGGTACATGGCGGTGGGCGCGCTCGAGCCGCAGTTCTACGACACGTTCGCGGACCTGCTCGGCCTTCCCGGGGAGGCCCCGGCCCGGCACGACGTCACCCGCTGGGGCGAACTGCGCGAGGCGGTCGCCGCCCGCTTCAAGGCCGGTACCCAGGACGAGTGGACGGCCGTATTCGAGGGCTCCGACGCCTGCGTGGCACCCGTCCTGTCGCTGCGCGAGGCCCCGCACCACCCCCACCTCGCCGCCCGCGGCACCTTCACCGACCACGGCGGTATCACCCAGCCCGCCCCGGCGCCCCGCTTCTCGGCGACACCGGCCACGATCCGCAGCGGCCCCGCACAGCCCGGCGCCGACACCGCGGACGTGGCACGCGACTGGGACGTACCCGGACTGCTGCCCCCGTCTTCCTCCCGCCCTCAGCCTTCCTCCGACCCTCAGCGAAAGGCCTCCTCGTGAGCACCGAAGCGTACGTGTACGACGCGATCCGCACCCCGCGCGGACGCGGCAAGGCCAACGGCTCCCTGCACGGCACCAAGCCCGTCGACCTGGTCGTCGGCCTCATCCACGAGATCCGCGCCCGCTTCCCGGGCCTGGACCCGGCGGCGGTCGACGACATCGTGCTCGGCGTGGTCGGCCCGGTCGGCGACCAGGGCTCCGACATCGCGCGGATCGCCGCGATCGCCGCCGGCCTGCCCGACACGGTCGCCGGCGTGCAGGAGAACCGCTTCTGTGCCTCCGGCCTCGAGGCCGTCAACATGGCCGCCGCCAAGGTCCGTTCCGGCTGGGAGGACCTGGTCCTCGCGGGCGGTGTGGAGTCGATGTCCCGGGTGCCGATGGCCTCCGACGGCGGCGCCTGGTTCAACGACCCGATGACCAACCTGGCCACCAACTTCGTGCCGCAGGGCATCGGCGCCGACCTCATCGCCACCATCGAGGGCTTCTCCCGCCGGGACGTCGACGAGTACGCGGCCCTGTCCCAGGAACGCGCGGCCACCGCCTGGAAGGAGGGCCGCTTCGAGCGGTCCGTCGTCCCCGTGAAGGACCGCAGCGGCCTCGTCGTCCTCGACCACGACGAGCACCTGCGGCCCGGCACCACCGCCGACTCCCTCGCGAAGCTCAAGCCGTCCTTCGCGGACATCGGCGAACTGGGCGGCTTCGACGCCGTCGCGCTGCAGAAGTACCACTGGGTCGAGCAGATCGACCACGTCCACCACGCCGGCAACTCCTCCGGCATCGTCGACGGCGCCTCGCTCGTCGCCATCGGCTCGAAGGAGGTCGGCGAGCGCTACGGCCTCACCCCGCGCGCCCGGATCGTCTCCGCCGCGGTCTCCGGCTCCGAGCCCACCATCATGCTCACCGGCCCCGCCCCGGCCACCCGCAAGGCGCTCGCCAGGGCCGGGCTGACCATCGACGACATCGACCTCGTCGAGATCAACGAGGCGTTCGCGGCGGTCGTGCTGCGCTTCGTGAAGGACATGGGCCTGTCCCTGGACAAGGTCAACGTCAACGGCGGCGCCATCGCGCTGGGCCACCCGCTCGGCGCGACCGGCGCGATGATCCTCGGCACCCTCGTCGACGAACTGGAGCGCCAGGACAAGCGCTACGGCCTCGCCACCCTGTGCGTCGGCGGCGGCATGGGCATCGCCACCGTCGTCGAGCGCATCTGACCTTCCCAACGGATCACCACGGCCATCACGGACCATCACGGAGCAGCTTCCATGAGCACTGAGCCCACCACCATCCGCTGGGAACAGGACGACACCGGTGTCGTCACCCTCGTCCTGGACGACCCGAACCAGTCCGCCAACACCATGAACCAGGCGTTCCGCGACTCGCTCGCCGCGGTCGCCGACCGTCTGGAGGCGGAGAAGGACGCCATCCGCGGCGTCATCGTCACCTCCGCCAAGAAGACCTTCTTCGCCGGCGGCGACCTGCGCGACCTCATCCGCGTCACCCCCGAGACGGCGCAGGACCTCTTCGACGGCGGCCTGGCCATCAAGCGCAACCTGCGCCGCATCGAGACCCTCGGCAAGCCGGTCGTCGCCGCACTCAACGGCGCCGCCCTCGGCGGAGGCTACGAGATCGCGCTGGCCTGCCACCACCGCGTCGCCCTGGACGCCCCCGGCTCCAAGATCGGCTGTCCGGAGGTCACCCTCGGCCTGCTGCCCGGAGGCGGCGGCGTCGTGCGCACCGTCCGGCTGCTCGGCATCACCGACGCCCTGCTGAAGGTCCTCCTCCAGGGCACCCAGTACAACCCGCGCCGCGCCCTCGACAACGGCCTGGTGGACGAGGTCGTCGACAGCCGCGAGGAGCTCATCGCGCGGGCCCGCGCCTTCATCGACGCCCACCCCGAGTCCCAGCAGCCCTGGGACCGCCCCGGCTACCGCATCCCCGGCGGCACCCCGGCGAACCCGAAGTTCGCCGCCAACCTGCCCGCCTTCCCGGCCAGCCTGCGCAAGCAGACGAACGGCGCCCCCTACCCGGCGCCGCGCAACATCCTCGCCGCCGCCGTCGAGGGCGCCCAGGTCGACTTCGAGACCGCGCAGATCATCGAGGCGCGCTACTTCGTGGAGCTGGCCGCGGGGCAGACCTCGAAGAACATGATCCAGGCGTTCTTCTTCGACCTTCAGGCCGTCAACTCCGGCGCCAACCGCCCGAAGGGCATCGAGCCCCGCAAGGTCCGCAAGGTCGCCGTGCTCGGCGCCGGCATGATGGGCGCCGGCATCGCCTACTCCTGCGCCCGCGCCGGCATCGACGTCGTCCTCAAGGACGTCGCCCTGGAAGCCGCCGTCAAGGGCAAGGGCTACTCCGAGAAGCTGTGCGCCAAGGCCGTCGCCAAGGGCCGTACGACGCAGGAGAAGGCCGACGCGCTGCTCGCCCGCATCACGCCCACCGCCGATGTCGCCGACCTCGCGGGCTGCGACGCGGTCATCGAGGCCGTGTTCGAGGACACCGCGCTCAAGCACAAGGTCTTCCAGGAGATCGAGTCCGTCGTCGCGCCGGACGCGCTGCTGTGCTCCAACACCTCCACGCTGCCCATTACCACGCTCGCCGAGGGCGTCGAGCGGCAGAGCGACTTCATCGGACTGCACTTCTTCTCGCCGGTCGACAAGATGCCGCTGGTGGAGATCATCAAGGGTGAGCGCACCGGCGACGAGGCCCTCGCCCGCGCCTTCGACCTGGTGCGGCAGATCAACAAGACGCCGATCGTCGTCAACGACTCGCGCGGCTTCTTCACCTCGCGGGTCATCGGCCACTTCATCAACGAGGGCGTGGCCATGGTCGGCGAGGGCATCGAGCCCGCGTCCGTCGAGCAGGCGGCGGCCCAGGCCGGCTACCCGGCCAAGGTGCTGTCCCTGATGGACGACCTGACGCTGACCCTGCCCCGCAAGATCCGGGGCGAGTCGAAGCGGGCCGTGGAGGAGTCCGGCGGCACCTGGACGGCGCACCCGGCCGAGGCCGTCATCGACCGCATGGTCGACGAGTTCGGCCGCACCGGCCGCAGCGGCGGCGCCGGCTTCTACGAGTACGACGAGAACGGCAAGCGGCTGCGGCTGTGGCCGGGGCTGCGCGAGCACTTCAAGCAGGAGGGGCGCGAGATCCCCTTCCGCGACATGCAGGAGCGCATGCTGTTCGCCGAGGCGCTGGACACCGTCCGGCTGCTGGAGGAGGGCGTGCTCACCTCGGTCGCCGACGCCAACATCGGCTCGATCCTCGGCATCGGCTTCCCCGGCTGGACGGGCGGCGTGCTCCAGTACATCAACGGCTACGACGGCGGCCTGCCCGGCTTCGTGGCACGCGCGCGTGAGCTGGCCGAGCGCTACGGCGAGCGCTTCATGCCGCCGGCGCTGCTGGTGGAGAAGGCGGAGCGGGGGGAGACCTTCACGGACGGCCGCTGAGCCGCCGGCACGACGTGCGCCGAGGCAGCGCCTCACTCCTCGGCGCCGTCCAGCCACTCCCGCAGTTCCTCGCGCAGCGACCGCTGGAAGGTCGTGAGCAGGGCCTGCACCACCAGGGGGTGCATATGGGCGGACAGCGACTTCACGTCCTGCGGGCCGCGGTCGGCCACCGCGGCCCGCAGCAGCCCCGACAGCTCCCGTGCGGCCGCGCGGGAGTGCCCGATCAGCACGCTGCGCGCGGCGAGCACCGTCTCCTGCGACAGCGGTACGTCCAGCAGCTCGACGCCGAGCCGCAGCAGCCCGGCGTCGACGCGGTAACCGCCACCGGCCTCGCCGTCCCCACCGGCCTCGCCGTCCGGGCCGTGCCCTGCGTCCGGGCCGTCCCCGCCGGCCTCCGGTAGGACGACGTTCATCGCCGTCAGCCGCTGGATCTCCGCGTCGCCGAGCGCGCGGCCCGCGCGCCGCTCCAGCTCCTCCCGGCTCACCGATTCCACGGTGTCCGGCGCCCAGGACGCCACCACCGCGCGGTGCAGGGCGAGGTCGCGGGCGCTGAGGCCGGCGGGGAGCTGCCGCAGATACCGCTCGATCGCCGCCAGCGTCATGCCCTGGCGCTGCAGCTCCTCGATCAGTGCCAGGCGCGCGAGATGAGCGGCGCCGTAGCGACCCACCCGGCGCGGGCCCAGCACGGGCGGCGGGAGGAGACCCTTGGTGCTGTAGAAACGGACCGTGCGCACGGTGACGCCCGCGCGGGCGGCCAGCTCGTCGATCGTGAGGGTCGGCTCCTCGGTTGTCGTCATGTGCAGCAGTATCACTGTCTCACCAGCGCTGTGACACCCGTCGTGCAAGGAGCGGACCGCACCTCTTTCCTGGTGAACGACTCGTGAACCCCATGTGAGAAGAACCGCTCTGTGACATGGACCATCGCATGAGAAGTGATCTCCCTGGGAAGCTGCTGCCTTGGTCTGTGCCGTGAGGGGGTGGTGCGGGCCAAGCCACGTACGAGTCCCGAGGGCAACCCGCTCGGGCCGCACCAGAGAGTGGAACCACCCGTGAGCAAGGAAGCCGTGCACACGGCACAGGCCGCCGCCCACCCCGCGGCGACCGCTACGCCCGCGGACGCGGGCGACGCCGGTTACAGCAAGGACCTCAAGCACCGCCACGTCAACATGATCGCGATCGGCGGCGCGATCGGCACCGGCCTCTTCCTGGGCGCCGGTGGCCGACTGCACAACGCGGGCCCCGCCCTCGCGCTGGCCTACCTCGTCTGCGGCATCTTCGCCTTCTTCGTGGTGCGGGCGCTCGGCGAGCTGGTCCTCTACCGCCCCTCCTCCGGATCCTTCGTGTCGTACGCGCGCGAGTTCCTCGGTGAGAAGGGCGCGTATGTCGCCGGCTGGATGTACTTCCTGAACTGGTCGACCACCGGTATCGCCGACATCACCGCGATCGCGCTGTACACGCACTACTGGAGCCTGTTCACGCCCATCCCACAGTGGGTGCTGGCGCTGATCGCGCTCGCCGTGGTGCTCGCCGTGAACCTCATCTCGGTGAAGATCTTCGGTGAGATGGAGTTCTGGTTCTCGATCGTCAAGGTGGTCACGCTGGTCGCCTTCATGCTGATCGGCATCTTCCTGCTGGCCACGCAGCACGAGGTCGGCGGTCACACGCCAGGCCTCAGCGTGATCACCGACCACGGTGGCGTCTTCCCGCACGGCGTGATGCCGGTCGTCCTGGTCATGCAGGGCGTGATCTTCGCGTACGCGGCGCTGGAGCTGGTCGGCGTCGCGGCCGGCGAGACCTCCGAGCCGGAGAAGGTCGTCCCGCGCGCGGTGAACTCGATCATGTGGCGCGTCGGTCTGTTCTACGTCGGTTCGGTCGTCCTGCTGGCGCTGCTGCTGCCGGGATCGGTGTACTCCGGTGACCAGAGCCCCTTCGTGACCGTCCTGTCGAAGATCGGCGTGCCGGCGGCCGGCGACGTGATGAACCTCGTCGTCCTGACCGCGGCCATGTCCTCGCTGAACTCCGGTCTGTACTCCACGGGCCGCATCCTGCGCTCCATGGCGATGGCCGGCTCGGCGCCGAAGTTCACCCGTGTGATGAGCCGCAGCCAGGTGCCCTACGGCGGCATCCTGCTGACCTGCGGCATCTGCGTGCTCGGCGTGGGCCTTAACTACCTGATGCCGAGCCAGGCCTTCGAGATCGTGCTGAACGTGGCCTCCCTCGGCATCATCAGCACGTGGGTGATCATCATGATCTGCCACCTGGTCTTCGTGCGCCGGGCCAAGGCCGGCCTCGTCACCCGGCCGAACTTCCGCCTCCCGGGCAGCCCGGTCACGGAGATCGCCACGGTGGCGTTCCTGCTGGCCTGCCTCGGCATGATGTGGAACGACCCCGACGTCGGCCGCAAGACGCTGCTCCTGATCCCGCTGATCGCGGTCCTCCTGATCGCAGGCTGGTTCGCCGTCCGCCGCCGCGTCGCGGAGAACACGCACGACGAACTCACGCGGTAGCACCACCCACAGCCACCGCTCGCCTCCGGCGGCACCGTGTAGCCGCGGTGCCGCCGGAGGCGTGTCGGGGGGCGCGGTGTCCGTGGTGCCGTCGGAGGCCCTTGCGCGGGTCGCCCGGCTGCGGGCCGTATGTGGCTGAGCGCGCGGTTCCCCGCGCCCCTTTCGGGGCGCGGGGCTGCGGTGTTCTGCCTCAGCGGCCGTGTACCTCGTTCGTTGCTGCGATCTTCTTCCAGGACTTCGGCTGGGCCGGGGTCGCGGAGGTCCGGGTGAAGGATTGCGCGTGGGCCGCCGGGGCGGCCGGCTTCGTCGGCTCGTACAGCCAGGTGTCGAACAGGGACGCCAGCGGCTTGCCGGAGACCTCCTCGGCGTAGCGCTGGAAGTCGGCCACCGACGCGTTGCCGTACGCGTACCGCTGCGGCCAGCCCTTCAGGATCCTGAAGAAAGCGTCGTCACCGATCTCGTTGCGCAGCGCCTGGATGGCCAGCGCGCCCCGGTCGTAGACCGCGATGTCGAACTGGTTGTCGGGACCCGGGTCGCCCGGCTTCACCGTCCAGAAGGGGTCGTCGGCCGGGTGCGAGGCGTACACGTAGTCCGCCAGCTCCTGTGCGGTGCCCTCACCCTCGTGCTCCGACCACAGCCACTGCGCGTACCGCGCGAAGCCCTCGTTGATCCAGATGTCCTTCCAGCTCTTGAGCGACACACTGTCGCCCCACCACTGGTGGGCCAGCTCGTGCACGACGACGGAGGTGTTGGCGCCGTTCGCGAACTGCCGCGGACTGTAGTAGACGCGGGTCTGGGTCTCCAGCGCGTACCCCGTCGTCGTGTTGGGCACATAGCCGCCCGCCGAAGAGAACGGGTACGGCCCGAAGTAGCCGCTCAGCCAGTCGACGAGTTCCCCGGTGCGCTCCACGCTGGCCCGCGCCGCGCCGTCGTTGTCGCCGAGGTCCTTGCTGTAGGCGTTGACGACGGGGACGCCTCCCTCGGAGGTGGACGTCGTGATGTCGAACTTCCCGAGCGCCAAGGTGGCCAGATACGTCGCCTGCGGCTTGTTCTCACGCCAGTTCCAGCGCGTCCAGCCGAGCTTGGAACTCGTCGACTGCAGCGTGCCGTTGGACAGGGCCTGTGTCCCGTCGGGCACCAGCACGGACACGTCGTAGGTGGCCTTGTCCAGCGGGTGGTCGTTGCTGGGGAACCACCACCAGGCCGCTTCCGGCTCGTTCGCCCCGATGCCGCCGTCCGGGGTGCGGTGCCAGCTCGTGAAGCCGTACGCCTTCTTCGACGACGGCACCCCGCTGTAACGCACGACGACGGTGACCGCCGTCCCCTTCGGCAACGGCGTCCGCGGCGTGATCACCAGCTCGTGCTCGCCCGACCTCGTGAAGGCGGCCTTGGCCCCGTTGACCCGGACTTCGCTCACGTCCAGCAGGAAGTCCAGGTCGAACCGCGACAGATCCTGCGTGGTCCGCGCCAGGATCGTCGCCGTGCCCTCCAACTCGTCGGTGACCGGCTGGTACTTCAGCCTCAGGTCGTAGTGGGAGACGTCGTATCCGCCGTTGCCGTAGGCCGGGTAGTAGGGGTCGCCCATGCCCGGGGCGCCGGGGGAGAAGCTCGCCGCCGATGCCGGGATCGCCAGCAGGACGGAGGCGGCGGCCAGTGCGCCCGGCGCGATGATTCTGCGGTGCACGAAAGCTCCAAGTCGTAGGGGACCGAAGTTCGTTCGAGCCTATTGAGTCCCTCCGCCCCCGGTCATGTCCATGGCCCCTCCTGTCACACGATCGCCATTCAGCCGTCATGACCGAAGCCGATCGACACTCCTCACCTCCTGCTCGCCCGGCATGGCTCACCGGTCCCCGTGTGCGCTCTTCTGTACGGGAGTTGACCGATGTACCGTCCGCGCATGCCGAAACGCACGCGCTTCACGACCACAAGAACGCTCGTGACAGCCGCGGTCGCCGCTCTGGTGGCCGCCCTCCTCACCCCGGCCGCCGCGCACGCCACCCCGCGCGAGAGCCGGCCCGTCTACTCGTACGCGCACGCCATCCGCGAAGCCGTCTGGGTGGACACCGGACTCGACGGCGACGGCGACGGCCGCACCGACCGCGTCGCCGCCGACATCGTCCGGCCCCGCGAGCCCGCCGCGCAGGGCCGCAAGGTGCCCGTCATCATGGACGCCAGCCCCTACTACTCCTGCTGCGGCCGCGGCAACGAGAGCCAGAAGAAGACCTACGACGCCGACGGCCACGTCGTGCAGATGCCGCTGTTCTACGACAACTACTTCGTCCCGCGCGGCTACGCCGTCGTCGGCGTCGACCTCGCCGGCACCAACCGCTCCGACGGCTGCGCCGACGTAGGCGGCCGCTCCGACGTCCTGTCCGCCAAGGCCGTGATCGACTGGCTGAACGGCCGGGCGACGGCGTACACCTCCCGCACCGGGCACACCACCGTCCGGGCCGGCTGGACCGACGGCCGCACCGGCATGATCGGCAAGAGCTGGGACGGGACCATCGCCAACGGCGTCGCCGCGACCGGCGTCAAGGGCCTGAAGACCATCGTCCCGATCAGCGCGATCTCCTCCTGGTACGACTACTACTTCCAGCAGGGCGCCCCGCTGTACGACTCCGGCCCCGAATGGCTGTCCGACTACGTCGACAGCCCCGACGCCCGCGCCCGCTGCGCCGCCGTACAGCAAAAGCTCGTCGACGGCGCGCCCCGCAGCGGTGACCTGACCCCGCTGTGGACCGAACGCGACTACGTGAAGGACGCGAAGAAGGTCCGCGCGAGCGTCTTCCTCGTGCACGGCATGCAGGACCTCAACGTGCGCACCAAGCACCTCGGCCAGTGGTGGGACGCCCTCGCGAAGAACGGCGTGAAGCGCAAGATCTGGCTCTCCCAGACCGGACACGTCGACCCCTTCGACTTCCGGCGCGGCGCCTGGGCCGACACCCTGCACCGCTGGTTCGACCACGAACTGCTCGGCTACGACAACGGCATCGACCGCGAACCCATGGCCGACATCGAACGCCGGCCCGACCACTGGGTCACCTCGCCCGTGTGGCCGCCGAAGGGCACCCGGCTCACGACCCTGCGGCCCGCCCCGGGCACCGGGCCCGGCGTCGGCACCCTCCGCCTGCGCCCCGCCACCGGCACCGCGACGTTCACCGACGACCCGCGGCACAGCGAGACCGACTGGGCCGCGCAGCTCGACCGGCCGACCCCCGACAAGGCCGGCTTCACCACCGCGCCCCTCACCCGCGACCTGCGCCTGTCCGGCTCCTCGAAGGTCACCGTCACCGCGACGCCGACCACCGCCACGGCCCACCTGTCGGCGGTCCTCGTCGACGTCGGCCCGGCCACCATCCGGGACTACGCCGACGCCGCCGAGGGCATCACCACCCTCACCGACCGCACCTGCTGGGGGGCGAGCACCGCGGGCGACAGCGCCTGCTTCAAGGAGACGCGGGCCAGGACCACCGACGTCGGCTACACCGTCGTCAGCCGCGGCTGGGCCGATCTCGGCACCTGGGCCGACCCCGGCAAGGGCGCGCCGCTCGTCCCGGGCCGGTCGTACACGATCACCGTCGATCTGGCGGCGACCGACCACGTCGTGCCCAAGGGCCACCGGCTGGCGCTGATCGTGGCCGGCACCGACAAGGACCTCATCGATCCGCCGTCCACCACCCCGACCCTCACCCTCGACCTGGCCCGGACCTCCGCCCGGCTCCCGCTGGTGGGCGGCGCCGGTGCCTTCGCCCGCGCCACGGCCGCAGCGGCCGGCCCGGCCCCGCAGCCGACCACGCTGAAGGGCGTGCACGGGCCGCGCAGCACCCCGCGCGTGCCCTGACCCTCAGGAGGGGGCTCCGTAGGGGCCGCAGGAGGGGGTGGCCAAGCCGGCCGCCTCCTCCGCACAGCCCCACGCCACGGTGACGCCCGCGCCGCCGTGCCCGTAGTTGTGCACCACCACCCGCCCGTCCGGCCGGACTTCGCGCTCCAGCCGGACCGCGTCCCGCGCCGGCCGCAGCCCCACCCGGTGCTCCAGCACGCGCGCACCGGCCACCTCCGGCCGCAGCGCCGCACATCGCCGTACGATCGCCTCGGCCACGGCCGGGTCGGGCTCGGTGGACCAGTCGCCGTCCTGCGCGGTGCCGCCCAGCAGCAGACGGTCCGGATGCGGCAGCAGATACGCCAACTCGCCGCCGGCGGTGGTCGAGACGAGCCAGGTGCGCACGCCGGGGTTCTCCACCACCACCAACTGCCCCCGCACCGGCCGCACCGCCGGGTCGGGGACGAGCCGCCGGGCGCCCAGACCGGAGCAGTTCACCACCACCGAGGCCGGCACCCGGTCCAGATCGGACACCGTGCGCTCCTCGACGATCCCGCCCGCCGCCGTGAACCGCCGCCGCAGCCACGGCAGATGCACCGCCATGTCGATCAACGGCAGCCGCGCCCACACCCCCGACCCGGCGTACTCCTCCTTCTCCGAGGCCCGCAACCCCGGCAGCCGCGCGGCCGCCCACCCGGTGACCTCGTCCAGCTCCGTCTCGCCCAGTACCCCTTCGACCACGCGTACGCCGGTCGCCTCCGGGCTCCTCGCCAACTCCTCGTACACGTCCAGGGAGCGCAGCGCCCACGTCCGCGCCGATGCCACCGGCTCGATGTGGTACGGCCACCACAGCGCGCCGGCGACCGCCGAGGTCGTCCGCTCCACCGGGTCCCGCGTCCACACCCGCACCCGTCGGCCGCGTTCGGCGAGGACCACCGCGGTGGTCAGCCCCACGACGCCGCCGCCGACCACGATCACGTCGTTGCTCTGCTCACTCTCCACACCGGGACGGTAGCGGAATGTGTCATGCCGCGCTCACATCGGTGACGACGCGGGAATACTCACAGCATGTCTGCCGCGTACGCGACCTTCGGCCTGGCCCCGGCGACCCGTGCTGGCTCCGTCCTCGCCGACGGGGGCTACCAGGTGCACCGGGACTTCCTCGACTTCGTCGTGGACGGCCGCCCGCTGCTGTTCCAGCTCTCCGACCTCGACGCCGTCTCCCCGCTCGCCTCCGACGTGCCGCCCGCCATCTTCACCGAGCAGGTGCGCGCTCTGCTGCGCGAGGCCGACGCGCCGCTTCCCGGCGGGCGGTATGTCATCTACGGCTGCCCCGAGTGCGCCGACCTGGCCTGCGGGGCGGTCACCGCGGTCATCGAGCACGACGGCGACGACTACGTCTGGCGGGACTTCGCGTGGCAGACCCGCGAGGACGTCGACCTGGAACGCGACGGCTACCACGGCATAGGGCCGTTCCGGTTCCGCGGCGAGCAGTACCGGGCGGCGCTGGCCGCGCTGCCGGACGCCGGCCGCCGCCGGGTGCTGCTCATCGGCGCCCGCGTCGCCCTGCTCGCCAAGCTCGCCGCCGCGCTGCGCGCCATCGGCATCGGCGCCGACATCGCCCACGACGCGGACGGCGTGCCCGCCGAGGAACTGCGCGGCTACGGCGCCGTCGCCTTCGGCCGGGGTGTGGGGGAGGCCGAACGCGCCGCCGTGCGCCGCGCTTTCGAGTCCGCCGGTGTGCGGGTCGCGCACGTGGACGCGGCGGCACCGATCGTGCCGCTGCTCGTGGCGCAGATCGAACACGCCCTGGACCGCAGCCCCGCCGAGCAGCGCCGTCTGACCCGGCTGACCGCCGCCCGGGGCGAGGCGGGCGTCGAGGTCACCTCGCCGTGCCGGGTGCGGCTGACGGCGTACCGCGTGGACCTGCTCTCGCGCACCCACACCCACGAGGTATTCGACGGCGTCCTCGAAACCGGCAGCCACCGCATCCCGCTGGACGCCAGGACGATCAAGGGCGGGTCCTGGGTCGTCGCCCGGACCTCGGGCAACGTCCTGGTGGCGGCCCTGCACTGACCGCCGCCCCACCCCACGGGCCGCGCCGCTGTCACCGGCGGCCGTTAGGATCGGCGCCCTGATGACTGCCACTCTCGTCGCCAAGAACCTCGCCGCCGGGCACGGCGACCGCTCGCTCTTCTCCGGGCTCGACCTCGTCGTCGCGCCCGGTGACGTGATCGGGCTGGTCGGTGCCAATGGCGCGGGCAAGTCCACGCTGCTGACCATGCTCGCCGGGCTGCTGCCGCCCGAGGAGGGCGAGCTGCGCCTGTCCCCGCCGACGGCCACCGTGGGCCATCTCCCGCAGGAACCTGAGCGCCGGCCGGGGGAGAGCGTCCGGGAGTTCCTGGCCCGCCGCACCGGCGTCGCGGCCGCTCAGCGCGCCATGGACGAGGCCACGCAGGGGCTGGTCGACGGGGCCCCGGGCGCGGACGACGCGTACGCGGTGAGCCTGGAGCGCTGGCTCGCCCTCGGCGGCGCGGACCTCGACGAGCGCGCGGAGGAGGTCGCCGACTCCCTGGGCCTCGCCGTGGGCCTGGACCAGCCAATGACGTCCCTGTCCGGTGGCCAGGCGGCGCGCGCCTCCCTCGCCTCGCTGCTGCTGTCGCGCTACGACGTCTTCCTCCTCGACGAGCCGACCAACGACCTCGACCTCGACGGCCTGGAGCGCCTCGAACGCTTCGTGGCCGGACTGCGCGCGGCCACGGTCGTCGTCAGCCACGACCGCGAGTTCCTCACCCGCACGGTCACCAAGGTCCTCGAACTCGACCTCGCGCAGCAGCAGATCAACCTCTACGGCGGCGGCTACGACGCCTACCTGGAGGAGCGCGAGGTGGCCCGCCGGCACGCCCGCGACGACTACGACGAGTACGCCGACAAGAAGGCCGCGCTGGAGGACCGGGCGCGCACCCAGCGCTCCTGGATGGACAAGGGGGTGAAGAACGCCCGGCGCAAGGCGGGCGACAACGACAAGATCGGCCGCAAGTTCCGCAGCGAGGCAAGCGAGAAGCAGGCCGCGAAGGCCCGTCAGACGCAGCGGCTGATCGAGCGCCTCGACGTCGTCGAGGAGCCGCGCAAGGAGTGGGAACTGCGCATGGAGATCGCCTCGGCCCCGCGCTCCGGCGCGGTCGTGGCGACCCTGCGGGACGCCGAGGTCCGGCGCGGGGACTTCACCTTCGGCCCGGTCTCCCTCCAGATCGACTGGGCGGACCGGGTGGCGGTCACCGGTGCGAACGGCGCGGGCAAGTCCACACTGCTCGGCGCCCTGCTCGGCCGGGTCCCGCTGGACGCCGGCCACGCCGCGCTCGGCTCCGGGGTGCTGGTCGGCGAGGTCGACCAGGCCCGCAAGCTGTTCCACGGCTCCGAGGCCCTGCTGGACGCGTTCTGCGCGGCAGTCCCCGACACCGAGCCGGTCGAGGTGCGCACGCTGCTCGCCAAGTTCGGCCTCAAGGCCGACCACGTGGTGCGCCCGGCCGCGACCCTCTCCCCGGGCGAGCGCACCCGTGCGGCCCTGGCACTCCTGCAGGGCCGGGGCGTCAACCTCCTGGTCCTCGACGAGCCGACCAACCACCTCGACCTGCCGGCCATCGAGCAACTGGAGTCCGCCCTCGACGCCTACGAGGGCACCCTGCTCCTGGTCACCCACGACCGCCGCATGCTGGAAGCGGTCCACGTCACCCGCCGCCTGGAGGTCGCCGACGGCAAGGTGACCGAGCGCTAGCGGTACGCCGCGGCCGGCCTGGGCGTACACCGAGCGGCGCGCCGGCACACCGGCCCCGCAGGCGGCCGGTTTCCTCGGCCACCCGCCGGCCGGTGCCCGGGGCGCGCGATGCCATCGGCGCCCGGCGCGCCGTCGACAACCGGCCGTAGCCGGGCGACGACCTCCTTGCGAGGCTTCTCGGGCCGGGTCCCCGGATCCGCTTCCGGTGCGGCGCCGCCCGTGATCCAATGCGTCGGCTCCCCGGCGCCCGTCCCTCGAAGGGCCGCCGAAGCCCGCGTCGCGGACAGGGTGTCGGCGCTGGTCAGCGGCTATTCCGCCGCGATCCGCGTCGCCAGCTGGGGATAGTGGACGACGAACCCCTCCGCGTCGATCTCCAGGTCGCTGCGGAACGAGCCGGAGGTGTAGCGGACGCGGCCGGCGCCGTCGGGGAGACGGGCGAGGTGGGTGTAGGTCTGGCGGGACGGGCGTACCACCAGGCCCGGTACCGAGACCCAGGCCATCAGGAACTCCTGCTCGCCGGCCGCCCGGTGCAGGGCGTGCCGCAGCACCGGCATGGTGTTGGTGAGCGGGCTGAGGCCGAGGTCGCAGTCGAGGGCGCCGGTCAGCGCGTGCAGCGGCTCCCCGTCGGCGCTCCAGCCGCCCCGGCCGTCGTGGCGCAGCTCCAGCGTGCGGGTGCGGGCGGCGGTCTCCGCGGTCACCCGCAGCCGCCGCGTGACGAAGTCCTCCGCGGTCTGCAGCTCGTAGGAGATCCAGTACGGCTCCGGCGTCGTGCCGACCGCTCGGCCCCGGGCGTGCAGGGCGCCCTGGCCGCAGTCGACCCACGCGGTCTCGTACCCACCGCTCGCCGGCACGTTCCAGGTGAGCACACGCGAAGTGGTCATACGGCCACTGTACGAGCGCGCCCGGCTCCACCTCCGCGGAAGCGGAACCGGGCGCGCCCGCGGTACGGCCTAGCGGCGGCCCTTCTTGTCGCCGCCCAGCAGCCCCACGCGACGCAGCGCGTCGGCCATGGCGCTGTTCGCCGGGGCCGGAGCCTGACGGCCACCTCCACCGGCACCCCCACCGGCACCGCCGCCGCCGCGGCCCTGGCGCTGCTGCGGCGGACGCCCGCCGCGCTGCCGGCCGCCGCCCGGAGAGGCGGACTTCTCCTGCGGGGCCGCCTCGTCGTCCAGGCGCAGCGTGAGCGAGATCCGCTTGCGCGGGATGTCGACGTCGAGGACCTTCACCTTCACGATGTCGCCGGGCTTGACGACGTCACGCGGGTCCTTGACGAACGTCCTCGACATCGCGGATACGTGCACCAGGCCGTCCTGGTGGACACCGACGTCGACGAAGGCACCGAAGGCCGCCACGTTGGTGACGACACCCTCCAGGATCATCCCCGAGCTCAGGTCGGAGATCTTCTCCACGCCCTCCTTGAAGGTGGCCGTCCTGAAGGCGGGCCGCGGGTCGCGCCCGGGCTTCTCCAGCTCCTTGAGGATGTCGGTGACGGTCGGCAGACCGAAGGTGTCGTCGACGAACTCCTGCGGCCTGAGCGAGCGCAGCACCGACGTGTTGCCGATCAGGGAGGCGACCTCCTGCCCGGTGGTCTTCACCATGCGGCGCACCACCGGGTAGGCCTCCGGGTGCACGCTGGAGGCGTCCAGCGGGTCGCTGCCGCCGCGGATGCGCAGGAAGCCCGCGCACTGCTCGTACGCCTTCGGGCCGAGCCGAGGCACCTTCTTCAGCTCCGCGCGGGAGGTGAAGGGGCCATGGGCGTCGCGGTGCGCGACGATGTTCTCGGCGAGCCCGGAGGTGATGCCGGAGACGCGGGCCAGCAGGGGCGCGGACGCGGTGTTCACGTCGACACCGACGCCGTTCACACAGTCCTCCACCACCGCGTCCAGCGAGCGGGACAGCTTCACCTCGGACAGGTCGTGCTGGTACTGGCCGACACCGATCGACTTCGGATCGATCTTCACCAGCTCGGCCAGCGGGTCCTGCAGCCGGCGCGCGATGGACACCGCGCCGCGCAGCGACACGTCCATGTCGGGCAGTTCCTGCGAGGCGAACGCCGACGCCGAGTACACCGAGGCGCCCGCCTCCGACACCATCACCTTGGTGAGGTTCAGCTCCGGGTGCTTGTCGATCAACTCGCCGGCGAGCTTGTCGGTCTCGCGGGACGCGGTGCCGTTGCCGATGGCGATCAGCTCGACCGCGTGCTCCTTGGCGAGCCGGGCCAGCTTGGCGATGGCCTCGTCCCACCGGTTCGCCGGGACGTGCGGGTGGATGACGTCCGTGGCGACGACCTTGCCCGTGGCGTCGACGACGGCGACCTTGACGCCGGTGCGGAAACCGGGGTCGAGGCCGAGCGTCGCGCGCGTGCCCGCCGGGGCGGCGAGCAGCAGGTCCCGCAGGTTGGCGGCGAAGACACCCACGGCGTCGTCCTCGGCGGCCGTGCGCAGCCTCAGGCGCAGGTCGATGCCGAGGTGGACGAGGATGCGGGTGCGCCAGGCCCAGCGGACGGTGTCCTTCAGCCACTTGTCGCCGGGCCGCCCGCGGTCGGCGATCCCGAACCTCGCGGCGACGATCCCCTCGTACGACGACGGGCCGTCCGTGGGCTCCTCCGGCTCCAGGACGAGGTCGAGGACCTCCTCCTTCTCGCCGCGCAGCATCGCCAGGATCCGGTGCGAGGGCAGCTCGGTGAACGGCTCGGCGAAGTCGAAGTAGTCGGCGAACTTGGCGCCCGTCTCCTCCTTGCCCTCGCGGACCTTCGCGGCCAGCCGGCCCCGCACCCACATGCGCTCGCGCAGTTCGCCGATCAGGTCCGCGTCCTCCGAGAACCGCTCGGTGAGGATCGCGCGGGCGCCGTCCAGAGCGGCCTGCGGATCGGCGACGCCCTTGTCGGCGTCGACGAAGGCCGCGGCGGCCGCGAGCGGGTCGACGGACGGGTCGCCGAGCAGCCCCTCGGCCAGCGGCTCGAGACCGGCCTCGCGGGCGATCTGCGCCTTGGTGCGCCGCTTGGGCTTGTACGGCAGGTAGATGTCCTCCAGCCGCGCCTTGGTCTCGGCGCCGCGGATCTGCGCCGCCAACTCGTCGGTGAGCTTGCCCTGCTCGCGCACCGACTCCAGGATCGCCGCGCGACGCTCCTCCAGCTCCCGCAGATAGCGCAGCCGCTCCTCGATCGTGCGCAGCTGCGCATCGTCGAGCATCTCGGTCGCTTCCTTGCGGTAGCGGGCGATGAAGGGCACCGTCGAACCGCCGTCGAGCAACTCGACGGCGGCCTTCACCTGCCGCTCCCGTACGCCGAGCTCCTCGGCGATCCTGCCTTCGATGGACCCTACTTCGATGGATCCGGGTGTCGTCACGATCCCGTACCGCCTTCTCCACATCGGGTTGCGCGGCAATTGTGGCAGGCGGCACCGACAACGGGGATCAGGGCGTGGCTCCGGCGGGGCGGGATCGTTCAGGCGGGCGGGACCGGGAGGGCCGGGGCGGGAGGGCGGTGGTCACCGTTTCACCGGCCCGCCCCGCCCCCTGGGCTCAGGCCCCATGTCCCCGGGCCGTGCTCGAGGCGCCGCCGAACAGGCGGGCCACGGCGCGGAACGGCAGCGTCACGACGGTGGCCACCGCCGAGCCGATCTGGCGCAGAACATCTGCGATCGCACGGAACACGTAGATCCCCTTTGTTGGTCCGGATTGCTGTCCCGAACCGGGTACCGCGCCGCGCTGCGCCCATGCCCGGGCCTGCGCCTCGGTCCTTGCGGGGCCTGCGCCTGAGTCCTTGGGCCTGCGAGCCGGCGCTCGCCGTCCCTGCGCCTGAGCCCTTCCCGGCCCCTGCGAGCCGGCGCTCGCCGTGCCCGCGCCTCAGCCCTTGCCGACCAGGTCCGCAGGGAAGGCGCCTGCGAGGGCGGCGGCGCGGGAGAAGGCGCCCGCGAGGTCCGTCAGCCGCGCGACACCCTCCGCGCCCAGGTGCTCGTAGGGCGCCCGGTCCAGCCGGTCCGTCTGCTCCTCGATGTCCGCGCGCAGCGCCACACCCCTCTCGGTCAGCTCCCCGGACGCGTCGAGCAGGCCGCGCGCACGCAGCCGCCCCTGGGCCGCGTCCCAGTGCGCGCGCGTCCAGCCGCGTGTGGTGAACACCCAGGACGGCGTCATGCCCTTGCCCGTCGCTGTGTGGGTCACCACGGCCTCCAGACCGTCCAGCTCGGCCGCCAGCAGCACGGCGAGGTGCCCGTCGCCCCGGTGCTCGCGCAACAACGTCGCCGCGTGCCAGAACGCCAGGTGCGGCTCCTCGGGCACCGGCAGGTCCGCGTGGGCGGCGTACAGCGGCCGCCCGGGGCGGGAGCAGGCCTCGGCGGCACGCAGCGCCAGCCGGGCCGCCTCGGCCATCTCGTCCGAGGCGATCGTCTCCTCGCCCAGCAGCCGACGCAGCGAGCCGTCGACGGCACGCGCGCGTGCCGCGAGCACCTCGGCGGGCGCGGCCGTCGTCCACACCGCGGGCACATGCTCGGCGACCAGGTCGTACCGGTAGTTGTAGAAGGCCGCGGCGACCGTGCCGGCGCCCACCGGCCCGAGCGCCGCCGAACGGACGGCGAAGTTGACTGCCCGGGGGTGCATGATCCCCAGCGCGCCGAGTTCCTTGCCCAGTTCGGGGGCGAAGTAGTGCGCGGCGTGCAGTGTGTTGAGCGCGTTGTGGCAGCGGCGGCCGGCGCGCGGTGCAAGGACGGCAGTAGTCATGGCGGCACGTTACCGACCAGTCGGTATCCGATTCCACCCCCGGGCCGTTCCCGCACCGGGCGCATGGCAGAAAAGGTGGGAAATTCGTCGTTGCCGCCATCACGCCGCTGCCGAAGAATCGTCGGCATGGCGCAGCGAACCGTTCTCCTCGTGCTCTTCGACGGCGTGCAGAGCCTCGATGTCACCGGCCCCCTGGAGGTCTTCGCGGGCGCCGGGAACCACACGCCGGGCAGCTACCGGCTGCGTACGGCGTCCCTGGGGGGCGCCCCGGTGCGCACCTCCAGCGGTCTGCTCCTCGTACCGGACGAGGCGCTGGAGGACACGCCCGACCCGCACACCCTGCTCGTCCCCGGCGGGCAGGGCACCCGCAGCCCCGACCCGCACCTGGTCGACTGGCTGCGCCGGCACGGACCGCGGGCGCGGCGGCTGGTCTCGGTGTGCACCGGCGCGATCCTGCTCGCCCGGGCCGGCCTGCTGGACGGCCGGCGCGCCACCACGCACTGGGCGTACTGCGACACACTCGCCCGTGACCACCCGGCCGTCCAGGTCGAGCCCGACCCCATCTACGTCCGTGACGGCCACGTGAGCACCTCCGCTGGTGTCACCTCCGGCATCGACCTCGCCCTCGCCCTGGTGGAGGAGGACCTCGGCCGGGACGCCGCGCTCACCATCGCCCGCCACCTGGTGGTCTTCCTGCGCCGGCCCGGCAACCAGGCGCAGTTCAGCGCGCAGCTCTCCGCGCAGACCGCCTCCCGCGAGCCGCTGCGCGAGGTGCAGCAGTGGATCACCGAGCACCCGGACGGCGATCTCGGCGTGGAGGCGCTCGCGGCCCGCGCCCGGCTGTCGCCGCGCCACTTCACGCGCGCGTTCCAGGCCGAGACCGGCACGACACCCGGCCGGTACGTCGACCGGGTCCGTCTGGAGCACGCCCGCCGTCTGCTGGAGGACACCGGGGACGGCGTGGAGGAGGTCGCCCGCGCCAGCGGCTACGGCACCCCGGAGGCCATGCGGCGCGCCTTCGTCAAAGCCCTCGGTGCCTCCCCGGCGGAGTACCGCCGCCGTTTCCGCCCCGCACCCACCCGTTGAAAGGGACCCTCATGCAGATCGCCGTGGTCGTCTACGACCGTTTCACCGCCCTCGACGCCGTCGGGCCCTACGAGATCCTCAGCCGCCTGCCGGACGCGCACGTCGACTTCGTCGCCGAGGAGCCGGGCGCCGTCCGTACCGACACCGGCTTCCTCGCCGTCACGGCCGACCGGGCCATGCGGGAGGTGCCCAGCCCCGACGTCGTCGTGGTGGCGGGCGGCCCCGGCACGTTCGAGCAGGCGGAGAACGAGGCCCTGGCGGAGTGGCTGCGCGCGGCCGACGCGGCCAGCACCTGGACGACCTCGGTGTGCTCCGGGTCGCTGCTGCTGGGCGCCGCCGGTCTGCTGCGCGGCCGGCGCGCCACGAGCCACTGGGCCGCGCTGGACCTCCTGCGGCAGTACGGGGCCGAGCCCACCGGGCAGCGCGTGGTCTTCGACGGCAAGTACGTCACCGCCGCCGGAGTCTCCTCCGGCATCGACATGGCGCTCGCCCTGGTCGGCCGGATCGCCGGCGACGAGCACGCACAAGCCGTGCAGCTGCTCACCGAGTACGACCCGCAGCCTCCCTACGACGCCGGGTCGCCCGAGAAGGCGCCCGCGCATCTCGTCGAGGAGTTCCGCACGGCGAGCCGTTTCGCCCTGACGTGAGGATGAGCCTGACGGGAGGATCAGCCTGACGTCGTCCACGTGAAGCGCGGCGCCCGGCGCTCCAGGAACGCGGCGACTCCCTCCACGGTGTCGCCGCTGCCGCGCGCCTGCTCGGTCCAGTGCTCCTCGCGGTCCGTACGGCCGTTCGCGAACTCCTTGGCCGCGGCCTGCGTGAGCTGTGAGCGGGCGGCCAGGACGCGGGTGAACTCGGCGACCCGCTTGTCCAGTTCGCCCTCCGGCAGCAGTTCGTCGACGAGCCCGGTGCGCAGGGCCCGCTCGGCGTCGATCAACTCACCGGAGAAGAGCAGGTACTTGGTGGTCGCCGGTCCGACGAGGGCGGCCAGCCGGCGGGTCGCGGAGGCCGGGTAGACGATTCCGAGCTTCGCGGGAGTCACCCCGAACAGCGCGCCCTGCTCCGCGAACCGCAGATCGCAGGCCGCCGCCAGCTGGGCGCCGCCGCCCACGCAGTGGCCCCGCACCGCGGCCAGCGTCGGCTTGGGAAACGCGGCCAGCGCCTCCTCGGCGAGTACCGCCAGGCGCTGGGCCTCCTCGGGGGAGCCCTTGAGAGTGGAGATGTCGGCGCCCGCGCAGAAGGTGCCGCCCTCGCCGGTCAGTACCAGCACGCGCACGTCCGGATCGGCGGCCAGAGCGTCCAGCAGCGGGGGCAGTGCCCGCCACATCGCCGCCGTCATGGCGTTGCGCTTGGCCGGATGGCGGATCACGACGGTGGCGACCGCGTCGGTGACGCTGTGCTGCAGCTCGGGCTCCATGGGCCGGATGCTATCGGCGCCCCCGGCCGGAGCCGGAGTGAGACTGCGCACGGGGATGAGGTGAAACGTCCCACGCTGGGCGAAGACCCCGCGGACGCCCTGGGCGGGCGGGCCGCGCAGAACCCGTACAACCCGAAGAGTTCCGGAAGGCGGCACGACGGGGACACGAGCAGTCCCACATCTGACCGTGTCATACGCCAACGGTCACGAATGCTCGATATGCGCCTACTTCTGGTCAGCTGCGCGGAGGCGAGCGACGCGTTCTCAACACTCGACGTGTGGTGACAATCGAGCGCAGAGGTGGCGACCGGACGATGGACGATCACGGGCGCGGGTCCGCCCCCCGCCCGGCGGGCGGGACGGACGTCCCCGCCGACCCGCCGAGACCGGGCCCGCTGCCGTACGAGGGCGTGTGGCGGTTCACCGCCCCCGCCGTCGACGCCTCCGTACCGCAGGCCCGGCACGCCGTGCGGGACCTGCTGTACCGTCAGGGCGTCCCGGTCACTTCCGACCTGTTGCAGGGACTGCTGCTGATCGTCTCGGAGCTGGTGACCAACGCCGTCCGGCACGCGGCGCTGCTGTCGCCGATGCTCGCCGTGGAGGTGGCGGTCGGCGCCGAATGGGTGCGGGTGTCCGTGGAGGACAACCACCCCTACCGTCCCACCGCCCTGGAGGCCGACCACGGGCAGCTCGGCGGACGCGGGCTGCTGCTGGTCCGCGAGATCACCCGCGAGGCGGGCGGGGTGTGCGACGTGGAGCACACGGCGAGCGGCGGCAAGGTGATCTGGGCGGCCCTGCCGCTCACGTCCGCGCGCGTGCCGTAACGTTCCTCGACCGGCCCGGCGGCGCGCGTCCACCGGACCGGGGCGGCGCTCACCGGACCGGGTCAGGACTTACCGGCCCGGACCGGTCCTCACCAGCCCGCGCTCGGGCCCGTCAGTTCCCTGACCGCCGGGCGCGCCGCGTCCAGCACGGTCATGAACCAGGCCGAGAACACGTCCTTCGCGTGGCGTTCGGCCAGCTCGGCCGGGGTCACGAAGGCCGTCGCGCCGACCTCCTCCGGGTCCGGACGCAGCGGGGACTGCACGAGCCCGACGAACAGGTGGTTGTACTCCTGCTCCACCAGGCCCGACGCCGGGTCCGGGTGGTTGTAGCGCACCGTGCCGGCCTCGGCGAGGAGCGACGGGGACACGCCCAGCTCCTCGTGGGTGCGCCGGGCGGCGGCGGCGAAGGGCGCCTCACCGGGGTAGGGGTGGCCGCAGCAGGTGTTCGACCAGACGCCGGGGGAGTGGTACTTGCCCAGCGCCCGCTGCTGGAGCAGCAGCCGGCCGGTCTCGTCGAAGAGGAACACCGAGAACGCCCGGTGCAGCTGCCCCGGAGGCTGATGGGCGGCGAGCTTCTCCTCGGTGCCGATCGTCACGCCGTTCTCGTCGACCAGTTCCAGCAAAATCGCGTCCGCGGTGCCGTTCGACGACGAGGTCTGCGTCGCGGTGGCAGGTGTGATCGGCATACCCATCCTTCGCATCGTCCTACGGCCCCCAGTCTGCCGTACATTTCCGGCACTCCCGGCCCTTGACGGCACGCCGCATGTCCCGCGCCGAGGCGGTCCGCGGCCGTGCCCGCCCCGTCACCGGAAGGGGGCCCGGTGGTTGATGTTGCCCGGGGCGACGGCTGCGGAACCGTCCTTTCCGGGTGAGCCGGGCGCGGTGGCGGGTGCGCTCAGTGGCACAGATGCGCCTCGTGTTCCGCGTGACCGCCGGGCTCGAGCTGGAAGGTGCAGTGCTCGACGTCGAAGTGGCCGCCGAGGCACTCCTGCAGTTCGTGCAGCATCTTCTCGTGGCCGATCGCGTTGAGAACCTCGGTGCTGACCACGACGTGCGCGGACAGCACCGGCAGGCCCGAGGTGATCGTCCAGGCGTGCAGGTCGTGGACGTCCTCCACGCCGTCCAGGGCAAGGATGTGCGTGCGCACCTCCGCCATGTCCACGCCCTTCGGCGCCGACTCCAGCAGCACGTCCAGGGTCTCGCGCAGCAGCTTGACGGTCCGCGGGACGATCATCAGGCCGATGACCAGGGAGGCGATCGGGTCGGCTGCTTGCCAGCCGGTGAGCAGGATCACCGCGGCGGCGATGATCACGGCGACCGAGCCGAGTGCGTCGGCGGCGACCTCGAGGAAGGCGCCGCGCACGTTGAGGCTCTCCGCCTGGCCGCGCATCAGCAGGGCGAGCGAGACGCTGTTGGCGACGAGGCCGAAGACGCCGAAGAAGATCGTGAGCCCGCCCTCCGTGGCGGCGGGGGTGACGAAGCGCTGGATCGCCTCGACGAGGACGTAGCCGCCCACGCCGAGCAGGAGCAGACAGTTGGCCAGCGCGGCGAGGATCTCGGCTCGGGCCAGGCCGAAGGTGCGGCGCTCGCTGGGCGGGCGGTTCGCGAAATGGATCGCCAGCAGGGCCATGCCGAGGCCGAGGGCGTCGGTCGCCATGTGCGCGGCGTCGGCGACCAGCGCGAGGGAGTCGGCGAGCAGGCCGCCGATGATCTCGACCACCATCACGGTGAGCGTGATCCCCAGCGCGGCCCGCAGCCGCCCGCGGTACGCCGCGGTCGCCGTCCCGACGGTGTGCGCATGCCCGCCGTGACCGTGCGCGTGATCGTGCCCAGCCCCCATGAAAACTCCTCCTGTGAACGCCCGAGCCCCCAGTCAACTACGGGTGGGGGGTATCCGGCAACGCGGCACTGAACACCGTTGTCATGTGCCCTGACCTGCACAAACGAATCCCAGGTCAGGGGGTTGCGGGCGGCTCCGCCGAGGGAGCGGGCGGCTCCGCCGGGGGGGCGGGCGGCTCCGCCGGGGGAGCGGCGGCCCCGGCACAGAGGGCGTGCCCTTACGTGTCCTGGTGCCCGGGCCGCGCGCGGCCCAGCGCCTGCACACCGAGCCGGGCGAGCATCCGCCCCCGCGGTCCGGCGCGGAGTACGGCTTTGCCGCGGGGCCCGGCGGAGCTCCGCACACCGACGGCGTGCCCGCGGATCGCCGCCCCGGCGTCCGCCCGTCCGTTCCGGCGCCGCCTCCGACTGCCTCCGGCCGCATGGGCCCACCCCGACTTGGGCATCCGCCGGGCCCGACTTGGGCATATGCCGGGGCCCGCGTTGGGCTTCCGCCGCCGCCCGGCTTTGCCGCTCGTGCCGCCCGGCTCCACCGGCCGTCCTCCGGGCGAGCCTCGACGGACCTCCGACCCGCCCCCACCGCCCGGCCTGCGGCGCCGCCCCGCGCCGACGACCGGGGTGCCACCACCGAACCGACGGGGGACCGCCACCCGCCACCGAACCGACGAGGGCCGCCACCGAAGGAGCCCGCCACCCCGGCGTACCTCGCCGCCGACGCGCCACGTCAGACGCCGGCGCCCCACCCCGGTATCGCGCCCCAGCCTGACGTGACAGACCGCCTCATCGGAGGGCCCCGCCACCCGCCTCTCGGGGTGACCCGGCGCCCGGCCTGCGGCCCCCTCCGGTCGTTCCCCGCCCTGCTGCAAGGCCCCCCACAGCCTCCGCCGGTATGCCGCAGGGCCCCCCGCAGCCCCCCGCCGGTCTGCCGCAAGGCCCCCCGCAGCCCCCCGCCGGTATGTCCCCCGATGCGGCGTCTGTCGGGGGCGGTTTGTGGGGTGGGGGTTCGATCACCGATGATGATCGCGGCAAAGGGCGGTGCAGTCCGTGTCGATCAGGTGTTGAACGGGCGGTGAACACGCGCTTCGCGGCATCCGATAGCCTCTGCCGACATGCCGCCCGCCTGGTGCAGCCAGCGGTGCCCCCCACCATGCACACGACCGGCGCCCGACGCGCCGGTGTCCAGGGAGTGAGTTCGGTTGCCGACCGCCATCCTCACCGGCCAGCCGGTCCCCGGAGCGTCGATCGAGGACGACCTGCGGGCGCTGGGCTTCGAGGTGCGGCTCGCCTCGGACGCCGCCGACGCCGAGTCCCTGCTCGCCGCCGTCCCCGGTGACCAGCGCGTCGCCGTCGTCGACGCCCGCTTCGTCGGCCACCTGCACGCCCTGCGTCTCGGCCTGACCGACCCCCGCTTCCCGCTCGCCGCGATCCCCGGTGCCGTCACCGCCCAGCCCGCGGGCCGCCAGGCCCTCACCCGTGCGATGGCCCGCGAGACGTCCGCGTCCGGCGACACCACGGGCGCCCCGGGCTCCGTGGGCGCCACCCACACCGCCGTCGCCGGTCTCGCCGACCGGGTCACCGCCGCCCTCGACGCCGAGGGCACCGACGTCCACCGCCCCGCGCTCGGCAGTCTCGTCGCCGCCGTACCCGCCGACCCGCAGGCCCGCAACGAGGCGCGGCAGGCCGTCGCCGCGGTCGACGACGAGGCCGTACGCCTGAAGTCGGCCGTGAAGGCCGGCGACGGCTTCTTCACGACCTTCTTCATCAGCCCGTACTCGCGCCACATCGCCCGCTGGTGCGCCCGGCGCGGACTCACCCCGAACCAGGTCACCACCGCCTCCCTGCTCACCGCCCTGATCGCCGCGGGCTGCGCGGCCACCGGCACCCGCGGGGGCTTCGTCGCGGCCGGCGTCCTGCTCATCGCGTCCTTCGTGCTCGACTGCACCGACGGCCAGCTCGCCCGTTACTCCCTGCAGTACTCCACGCTCGGCGCCTGGCTGGACGCCACCTTCGACCGGGCCAAGGAGTACGCCTACTACGCGGGTCTCGCCCTCGGGGCGGCCCGCGGCGGCGACGACGTATGGGCGCTGGCCCTCGGTGCGATGATCCTGCAGACCGGTCGGCACATGGTCGACTTCGCCTTCCACGAGGCCACCGACGACGCGGCCCCCGCCGCGGCCGGAGCGGGGCCCACCGCCCCCACCGACCGGCTCGACGGCGTCGGGTGGACGCTGTGGGTGCGCCGCATGATCATCCTGCCCATCGGTGAGCGGTGGGCCATGATCGCGGTCCTCACCGCCGCGACCACCCCGCGCATCACCTTCTACGCCCTGCTCGTCGGCTGCGCCTTCGCCTCCGTCTACACCACGGCCGGCCGGGTGCTGCGTTCCCTGGCCCGCAGGGCCCACCGGGGCACCGACCGCGCGGCGCGCGCGCTCGCGGACCTGGCCGACTCCGGGCCGCTCGCCCACGGCATCGCCCGCGTGCTGCCGGGGTGGCGGCTGCCCGGCGCCGCCGTCCCCGCCGTGGCCGCGCTGGGCGGCGCCGCGGTCGTGGCCGTCTCGGTTCTGACCGACCACGGCAGTGTGTGGCCCGCCCTCGCGGCCGCCGTCTACGTCCTGACCTCCGCGCTCGCCGTCGCCCGCCCGCTCACCGGCCCCCTCGACTGGCTCGTCCCCCCGCTCTTCCGCGCCGCCGAATACGTCACCGTGCTCGCGCTGGCCGCGAAAGCGGACGTGAACGGGGCGCTTCCGGCGGCTTTCGGGCTGGTGGCGGCCGTCGCCTACCATCACTACGACACGGTGTACCGCATCCGCGGCGACGCCGGCGCGCCGCCGGCCTGGCTGGTGCGCGCCACCGGGGGACAGGAGGGGCGGACGCTGCTCGTCGCCGTACTGGCCGCGTTGCTCACCGCCCCGCAGTTCAAGGTCGCGCTCACGGCTGAGGCCGTGATCATCGCCCTGCTGGTGCTCGTCGAGAGCATCCGCTTCTGGGTGTCCGCCCATCAGGGCGGCGCACCCGCCGTACACGACGAAGGAGAACCCGCATGATCGGCCTCGTGCTGGCGGCCGGCGCCGGACGGCGTCTGCGCCCCTACACCGACACCCTGCCCAAGGCACTGGTGCCGGTCGGGCCCGAGGGCGCCGAGGACAGCCTCACCGTCCTGGACCTCACCCTGGGCAACTTCGCCGAGGTGGGTCTCACCGAGGTCGCGGTCATCGTCGGCTACCGCAAGGAGGCCGTGTACGAGCGCCGGGAGGCCCTGGAGGCCAAGTACGGCCTGAAGATCACCCTGATCGACAACGACAAGGCCGAGGAGTGGAACAACGCCTACTCCCTGTGGTGCGGCCGTGACGCCCTCAAGGACGGCGTGATCCTCGCCAACGGCGACACCGTGCACCCGGTCTCCGTCGAGAAGACCCTGCTCGCGGCCCGCGGCGAAGGCAAGAAGATCATCCTCGCCCTGGACACCGTGAAGTCCCTCGCCGACGAGGAGATGAAGGTCGTCGTCGACCCCGCCAAGGGCGTTCAGAAGATCACCAAGCTGATGGACCCGGCCGAGGCGACCGGCGAGTACATCGGTGTCACCCTCATCGAGGGCGACGCGGCCGCCGAGCTGGCCGACGCGCTGAAGACCACCTTCGAGCGCGACCCGCAGCTGTACTACGAGGACGGCTACCAGGAGCTCGTCAACCGCGGCTTCCAGATCGACGTGGCGCCGATCGGCGACGTCAAGTGGGTCGAGATCGACAACCACGACGACCTCGCCAAGGGGCGTGTGATCGCGTGCCAGTACTGACCCGGCTGATCCCCACGCCGGTCGTCGTGGACATCCGCCCGGGTGCCCTCGACGACCTGGCGGGCGTCCTCGCCGACGAGCGGATCTCGCACTCCGGGCGGCTCGCCGTCGCCGTCAGCAACGGCTCCGGCGCCCGGCTGCGCGAGCGCATCGCGCCCTCGCTGCCCGGCGCCACCTGGTACGAGGTCGGCGGCGGCACCCTGGACGACGCGATCCGGCTGGCCGGCGACATGAAGGCCGGCCGCTACGACGCGGTCGTCGGCCTCGGCGGCGGCAAGATCATCGACTGCGCCAAGTTCGCCGCGGCGCGCGTCGGGCTGCCCCTGGTCGCCGTGCCGACCAACCTCGCGCACGACGGCCTGTGCTCCCCGGTCGCCACCCTCGACAACGACGCCGGCCGCGGCTCCTACGGTGTGCCGAACCCGATCGCCGTCGTCATCGACCTGGACGTCATCCGCGACGCCCCGGCCCGCTTCGTGCGCTCCGGCATCGGCGACGCCATCTCCAACATCTCCGCCATCGCGGACTGGGAGCTGGCCAACCGGGTCAACGGCGAGAAGATCGACGGCCTGGCCGCGGCCATGGCCCGGCAGGCGGGCGAGGCGGTGCTGCGCCACCCCGGCGGCATCGGCGACAACGACTTCCTGCAGGTCCTCGCCGAGGCGCTGGTCCTCAGCGGCATCGCCATGTCCGTCTCGGGCGACTCGCGGCCGTCCTCCGGCGCCTGCCACGAGATCAACCACGCCTTCGACCTGCTCTACCCCAAGCGGGCCGCCAGCCACGGCGAGCAGTGCGGCCTCGGCGCCGCCTTCGCGATGTACCTGCGCGGCGCGCACGAGGCGTCGGCCCACATGGCCGAGGTGCTGCGCCGGCACGGGCTGCCCGTGCTGCCAGGCGAGATCGGCTTCACGACCGAGGAGTTCGTCAAGGTCGTGGAGTTCGCGCCGGAGACCCGGCCCGGCCGCTACACGATCCTGGAACACCTCGACCTCACGACCGAACAGATCAAGGACGTCTACGCCGACTATGTCAAGGCCATCGGTAGCTGAACTCCGCCCGGTCGTGCACCCCGCGGGGGTCAAGGACCGGCGCAGCGGTGAGCACTGGGCGGGCCGCCTCTACATGCGTGAGGTGTCCCTGCGGATCGACCGCTACCTGGTGAACACCAGGGTCACCCCCAACCAGCTCACCTACCTGATGACCGTCTGCGGCGTGCTCGCGGCCCCGGCGCTGCTGGTGCCCGGGATCCCCGGCGCGGTCCTCGGCGTGGTGGCGGTCCAGCTGTACCTGCTGCTGGACTGCGTCGACGGCGAGATCGCCCGCTGGAAGCAGCAGTACTCGCTGGGCGGGGTCTACCTGGACCGGGTCGGCGCCTACCTCACCGACGCCGCCGTACTGGTCGGCCTCGGCCTGCGCGCCGCCGACCTGTTCGGCAGCGGCCGTATCGACTGGCTGTGGGCGTTCCTCGGCACCCTCGCCGCGCTCGGCGCGATCCTGATCAAGGCCGAGACCGACCTGGTCGGCGTGGCCCGCCACCAGGCAGGGCTGCCGCCGGTCAAGGAGGCGGCGTCCGAGCCGCGCTCCTCCGGCATGGCGCTGGCCCGCAAGGCCGCCGCGGCGCTGAAGTTCCACCGGCTGATCCTCGGCATCGAGGCGTCGCTGCTGATCCTGGTCCTCGCGATCGTGGACCAGGCCCGGGGCGACCTGTTCTTCACCCGCCTCGGCACCGCCGTGCTCGCGGCGATCGCGCTGCTGCAGACGCTGCTGCACCTGGTGTCCGTCCTCGCCTCGAGCAGGCTGAAATGAGCGCCCCGCTGAAGGTCGGCGCGGTCGTCATCACCATGGGCAACCGCCCCGACGAACTGCGGGCCCTCCTCGACTCGGTCGCGAAGCAGGACGGCGACCGGGTCGAGGTGGTCGTCGTCGGCAACGGCTCACCGGTGCCGGACGTCCCCGCGGGCGTGCGCACGATCGAGCTGCCGGAGAACCTCGGCATCCCCGGCGGGCGCAACGTCGGCATCGAGGCGTTCGGGCCCGGCGGCCGGGACGTCGACATCCTGCTCTTCCTCGACGACGACGGTCTGCTCGCCCGCACCGACACCGCCGAGCTGTGCCGCCGGGCGTTCGCCGCCGACGACAGGCTCGGCATCATCAGCTTCCGCATCGCCGACCCGGACACCGGCGTCACCCAGCGCCGGCACGTGCCGCGGCTGCGCGCCTCGGACCCGATGCGCTCCTCGCGGGTCACCACCTTCCTCGGCGGCGCCAACGCCGTCCGTACGCGGGTCTTCGCCGAGGTGGGGGCGCTGCCGGACGCGTTCTTCTACGCCCATGAGGAGACCGACCTGGCGTGGCGGGCCCTGGACGCGGGCTGGATGATCGACTACCGGTCCGACATGGTGCTGTACCACCCGACGACCGCCCCCTCGCGGCACGCGGTCTACCACCGCATGGTCGCCCGCAACCGCGTCTGGCTGGCCCGCCGCAACCTGCCCGCCCCCCTCGTCCCCGTCTACCTCGGGGTGTGGCTGCTGCTCACGCTGGCCCGCCGCCCGTCCCGGTCGGCGCTGAAGGCCTGGTTCGGCGGTTTCCGCGAGGGCTGGACCACGGCGTGCGGTCCCCGCCGCCCCATGCGGTGGCGTACCGTGTGGCGGCTGACCCGGCTGGGCCGGCCCCCCATCATCTGAGAAGCTCGTTCCCGACGGCACGCCGGCGGCCCGACCCCTGGCCCCCGGCTCGTGCCCAGCCCGCACAGGCTGCGCATCGAAACGAAGACGAAAGTTTCCACTGTGAGTGAGACAACGCATGACGGCACAGTCGCGGTGAGCGCGGCACCGTCGCCCGACGAGGGCCTCACGGCGGCACAGCTCGCCGCCCGGTACGGGCTGTCCGTGAGCGGTGCCCGGCCGCCGCTGACGGAGTACGTCCGCCAGCTGTGGGGCCGGCGCCACTTCATCATGGCCTTCTCCTCGGCCAAACTGACCGCCCAGTACAGCCAGGCCAAGCTCGGCCAGCTGTGGCAGGTGGCCACCCCGCTGCTGAACGCGGCCGTGTACTACCTGATCTTCGGGCTCATCCTGAAGGCCAACAGGGGCATCGACCGCGAGGTCTACGTGCCGTTCCTGGTCACGGGCATCTTCGTCTTCACCTTCACCCAGAACTCGGTGATGGCCGGGGTCCGCGCGATCTCCGGGAACCTCGGCCTGGTACGCGCGCTGCACTTCCCGCGCGCCTCGCTGCCGATCTCGTTCTCGCTCCAGCAGCTCCAGCAGCTGCTCTTCTCGATGATCGTGCTGTTCATCTTCGCGATCGGGTTCGGCAGCTACCCGGACATGTCCTGGCTGCTGATCATTCCGATACTCCTGCTGCAGTTCTGCTTCAACACCGGGCTGTCGCTGATCATGGCGCGGGCCGGCGCCAAGACCCCGGACCTCGCGCAGCTCATGCCGTTCATCATGCGCACCTGGATGTACGCGTCGGGCGTGATGTTCTCCATCCCGGTCATGCTGGCCGACAAGCCGGCCTGGATCGCCACGGTGCTCCAGTGGAACCCGACCGCGATCTACATGGACCTGATGCGCTTCGCGCTCATCGACGGTTACGGCGCGGGCAACCTGCCCGACCACGTCTGGGCGGCGGCCGGCGGCTGGGCCGTGCTGTTCGCCGTGGGCGGCTTCGTGTACTTCTGGAAGGCGGAGGAGAGGTACGGCCGTGGCTGAGCAGCAGGGAACCGAACGCGTCCCGACGGTGATCGCGGACGGTGTGCACATCGTCTACCGCGTCAACGGAGCCAAGGGCGGCAAGGGCAGCGCGACCGCCGCCCTCAGCCGGATACTCAAGCGGCGCTCCGGCGAAGAGGAGCGGGGCGTGCGCAAGGTGCACGCCGTGCGCGGCGTGTCGTTCGTCGCCTACAAGGGCGAGGCCATCGGCCTGATCGGCTCCAACGGCTCCGGCAAGTCGACCCTGCTGCGCGCCATCGCCGGGCTGCTGCCCTGCGAGAAGGGCCGGGTCTACACCGACGGCCAGCCCTCCCTGCTCGGCGTCAACGCGGCTCTGATGAACGACCTGACCGGCGAGCGCAACGTCATCCTCGGCGGTCTGGCCATGGGTATGTCCCGCGAGGAGATCAAGACCCGCTACCAGGACATCGTCGACTTCTCCGGCATCAACGAGAAGGGTGACTTCATCACCCTGCCGATGCGCACGTACTCCTCCGGCATGGCCGCCCGTCTGCGGTTCTCCATCGCGGCCGCCAAGGACCACGACGTGCTGATGATCGACGAGGCGCTGGCCACCGGTGACGCCAAGTTCCAGAAGCGCTCCGAGGAACGCATCCGGGAGTTGCGCAAGGAGGCCGGAACGGTGTTTCTGGTCAGTCACAGCAACAAGTCCATCCGCGACACCTGCGACCGGGTGCTGTGGCTGGAACGCGGTGAGCTGCGCATGGACGGCGCCACCGAAGAGGTCCTCAAGGAGTACGAGAAGTTCACGGGCAAGTGATCCGCCTGCCGCAGGGCCCCGCCGGAACCGGTCCGGCGGGGCCCTCGCCGTGCAAAGGAAACGTCAACTCCGGCCACCATGAGGAATCTTGACGGAAATCGGTGTGTTGTTGTGATGCGCAGGACACCCCGGGGGTCCAGGCCGCGTTGTACAACGTAAGCTGGAACAGTCCCCAAAGGCGGCAAGTGGGGAGATAATGCGCGACACCCTGCGCCGGGGACGCCGCGCTGGGGGTCGGGCGGCGTGTCCGAAATAGTGTGTATCGGGTCCGCGGTGTAGAACGGGAGATGTGACGGCAATGGCTACGGAAACTCCCCAGCTGGGCGCAGCATGTGCCGTCCCCGCCCCGGGCAGCCGGCGGTGACGGACACGGCGACGACGCGACCCCGTACGGATCCGGAGCGCGGCACCCTCGCCAAGGCCGCGGACGAGAACTTCCCCGTGGCCCCCTTCTTCCTGCCCAGGGCCTGGCGGGACGACCTCATGGCCGTCTACGGCTTCGCCCGGCTGGTCGACGACATCGGAGACGGCGACCTCGCCCCCGGCGGCGCCGACGCGGAACTGCTCGGCGTGCCCGAGCGCGACGCCGAGGACCCCTTGGTGCTGCTGGACGCCTTCGAGGCCGACCTGCGGCGCGTCTTCGACGGCGTGCCCGGCCACCCGCTGCTGCGCCGGCTCCAGCGCACGGTCCGCCGCCGCGCGCTCACCCCCGAGCCCTTCCTCGGCCTGATCGCGGCCAACCGCCAGGACCAGCTCGTCACCCGCTACGAAACCTACGACGACCTCCTCGCCTACTGCGAACTGTCCGCCAACCCCGTGGGCCGTCTGGTGCTCGCCGTCACCGGCACCGCGACGCCCGAGCGGATCCGCCGGTCCGACCAGATCTGCACGGGCCTGCAGATCGTCGAGCACCTCCAGGACGTGGCCGAGGACCTCGGCCGTGACCGCATCTATCTGCCCGCCGCCGACATGAAACGCTTTCATGTCGGCGAGGCGGATCTCGCCGCGGCGAGCGCGGGCGCATCGGTGCGCGCGCTCGTCGCGTTCGAAGCGCAACGCGCCCGCCGGCTGCTGAATGAAGGCGCCCCCCTGGTGGGTAGCGTCCACGGCAGGCTGAAACTGCTGCTCGCGGGGTTCGTGGCGGGGGGAAGGGCGGCGATCGACGCGATCGCCGCCGCCGAATACGACGTACTTCCCGGCCCTCCCAAGCACGGCAAGGTCCAGTTGCTGCGCGAGATGGGCGTGACCTTGCGAGGAGAGGGGTGATCCGGACCGTGGAGCCTCCGTCACACGTGTCCGCACCGGTACTCGCCGCCTACCGCTACTGCGAGGCAGTGACCGGACAGCAGGCCCGTAACTTCGCCTACGGCATCCGGCTGCTGCCCACGCCCAAGCGGCGCGCCATGTCGGCGCTGTACGCGTTCTCACGCCGCGTCGACGACATCGGCGACGGCGCGCTCGGCGACGACGTGAAGGCGGCGCGGCTTCAGGAGACGCGGGCGGTGCTCGGCCGTGTCCGCGCCGGGGAGGTCGGCGAGGACGACACCGACCCGGTCGCGGTCGCCCTCGCCCACGCCGCCGCGCAGTTCCCGATCCCGCTGGGCGGCCTGGACGAGCTGATCGACGGCGTCCTGATGGACGTACGCGGCGAGAGTTACGAGACCTGGGACGACCTGAAGGTGTACTGCCGCTGCGTTGCGGGCGCCATCGGCCGCCTCTCGCTCGGCGTGTTCGGTACGGAACCGGGGGCGCACGGCGCCGAGCGCGCGCCGGAGTACGCCGACACGCTCGGGCTCGCGCTGCAGCTCACCAACATCCTCAGAGACGTCCGCGAGGACGCCGAGGGCGGCCGTACCTACCTGCCCGCCGACGACCTCGCCAAATTCGGCTGCTCCGCCGGGTTCCAGGGGCCGACGCCACCGGAGGGCTCCGACTTCGCGGGCCTCGTGCACTTCGAAGTGCGACGGGCCCGCGCCCTTTTCGCCGAGGGCTACCGCCTGCTGCCCATGCTCGACCGGCGCAGCGGCGCCTGCGTGGCCGCGATGGCCGGCATCTACCGCCGGCTGCTGGACCGCATCGAGCGCGAGCCCGAGGCCGTCCTGCGCGGCCGCGTCTCGCTGCCCGGACACGAGAAGGCCTACGTCGCCGTGCGCGGCCTGTCCGGACTGGACGCCCGGCACATCTCCCGGCAGACCGTCAGGAGGCGCGCCTGATGGACCTCACCCTGGACGGCGGCATGCGGCAGGCAACCCTTCGCCGCGCAGCGGCGTCCCTGACGGCGACGGCCTCCCGTGCGGTCCCCCGACGACACGGCACGGCCGCGGGGGAGGGGGCGCGATGAGCGACACGACGCGGTCCGGGAGACCGCAGGCGGACACGCCGGAGCCGGCCGGCTCCGGGCGGCACGCCGTCGTGGTCGGCGGCGGCCTCGCCGGCATCACCGCGGCGCTCGCCCTCGCCGACGCGGGCCTGAGCGTCACCCTGCTGGAGGGCCGGCCCAGACTCGGCGGCCTGGCCTTCTCCTTCCAGCGCGGCGACCTCACCGTCGACAACGGCCAGCACGTCTACCTGCGCTGCTGCACCGCCTACCGCTGGTTCCTCGACCGCATCGACGGCGCCGCGCTGGCTCCGCTGCAGGACCGCCTCGACGTGCCCGTGGTCGACCTCGACAAGCCCGCGGGACGGCGGCTCGGCCGGCTGCGCCGCGACGCCCTGCCCGTACCGCTCCACCTGGGACGCAGCCTCGCCACCTACCCGCACCTCTCGCTCGCCGAGCGGGCGCAGGTCGGACGTGCCGCGCTGGCGCTCAAGGGACTCGACCTGGCCGACCCGGCCCTGGACACGCAGGACTTCGGCAGCTGGCTGGCCGAGCACGGCCAGTCGCCGCGTGCCGTGGAGGCCCTGTGGGACCTGGTCGGGGTCGCCACCCTCAACGCGGTGGCCGGCGACGCCTCCCTCGCGCTCGCCGCGATGGTGTTCAAGACCGGCCTGCTGTCCGACCCGGGCGCGGCCGACATCGGCTGGGCGCGCGTCCCCCTGGGCGATCTGCACGACCGGCTGGCCCGCAAGGCTCTCGACTCCGCGGGCGTGCGCACCGAAGTCCGTACACGCGTCACCTCCGTCCTTGAAGACGGAAACGGACGCCTGCGCGTTCAGGTTCCCGGCGAGACGCTCACCGCGGACGCCGTCGTCCTCGCCGTACCGCAGCGCGAGACCCACGACCTGCTGCCGCCCGGCGCGCTCGACGCGCCCGAGGACCTGCTGCGGATCGGCATGGCGCCGATCCTCAACGTCCATGTCGTCTACGACCGCAAGGTGCTCGACGCGCCCTTCCTCACCGCGCTGGGCACCCCGGTGCAGTGGGTCTTCGACCGCACGGAGTCGTCCGGGCTGCGTTCGGGGCAGTACCTCGCGCTGTCCCAGTCGGCCGTGCACGACGAGATCGACCTGCCCGTCGCCGAGTTGCGCGCACGCTATCTGCCCGAGCTCGAGCGGCTGCTGCCGGGCACCCGCGGCGCCGTGGTGCGGGACTTCTTCGTGACCCGGGAGCGCACCGCCACGTTCGCTCCCACCCCCGGCGTCGGGCGGCTGCGGCCCGGCGCCCGCACCAGAACCCCCGGCCTGTACCTGGCCGGAGCGTGGACCGCCACCGGGTGGCCCGCGACCATGGAGAGTGCGGTCCGCAGCGGTGTGAGCGCGGCGGAGGCCGCCCTCGGCGCCCTGGGCCGGCCCCGCCCCCGCCGTCTCTTCCCCGTGGAGGAGGCGGCGTGATGCTCGGTGAGCGCGGCGAGGCAGACCCCCGCACCCCCGGTACCGCAACAAGAGGAGTAACTGTGCCCCCTGTCCCCCCGGCCTCGACGGCCGCTCGTGCCACCGAGGTGGACGTGGCCGCGCTGTTGGAGCGCGGCCGGACACTGGCCACGCCGGTACTGAGGGCGGCCGTCGACCGCCTGGCGCCTCCCATGGACACCGTCGCCGCCTACCACTTCGGCTGGATCGACGCGGCGGGCAACCCGTCCTCCGGTGACGGCGGCAAGGCGGTCCGTCCCGCCCTGGCCGTGCTGTCCGCCGAGGTCACGGGGGCGGCGCCCGAGACCGGCGTCCCCGGCGCGGTCGCGGTCGAACTCGTGCACAACTTCTCCCTGCTGCACGACGACCTGATGGACGGTGACGAGCAGCGCCGCCACCGCGACACCGTGTGGAAGGTGCACGGCCCCGCCCAGGCCATCCTCGTCGGCGACGCCCTGTTCGCGCTGGCCAACGAGGTCCTGCTGGAGCTCGGCACCACCGACGCGGGCCGCGCGACCCGGCGCCTGACCACCGCCACCCGGGCCCTGATCGACGGTCAGGCGCAGGACATCTCCTACGAGCACCGCGACCGCGTCAGCGTCGAGGAGTGCCTGGAGATGGAGGGCAACAAGACCGGCGCCCTGCTCGCCTGCGCCAGCTCCGTCGGCGCCGTCCTCGGCGGCGCCGACGACCGCACCGCGGACACGCTGGAGAAGTACGGCTACCACCTTGGCCTTGCCTTCCAGGCCGTCGACGACCTCCTCGGCATCTGGGGCGACCCCGACGCCACCGGCAAGCAGACCTGGAGCGACCTGCGCCAGCGCAAGAAGTCGCTGCCGGTCGTGGCCGCGCTCGCGGCGGGCGGCGCTGCGTCCGACCGGCTCGGCGACCTGCTCGCCGCCGACGCCAAGGCGAGCGACTTCGAGAACTTCTCCGAGGAGGAGTTCGCGGAGCGCGCCCGCCTCATCGAGGAGGCCGGCGGCCGGGAGTGGACCGCCGAGGAGGCGCGCCGCCAGCACACCATCGCCATCGAAGCCCTCGACGCCGTCGACATGCCCGACCGGGTGCGGGCACAGTTCACGGCGCTCGCCGACTTCGTCGTCGTACGAAAGAGATGATCACTATCGGGCGAACAACCACCCTCGCGTAGTCGCCGGCCGGCAGCTCCGCCACAAGAGCACCGGCCGACGGCGGACCCACAGCAGCACGACTCGCACGACTGCACGAAGGGGAAGCCATGACAGCGACGACCGACGGAAGCACCGGGGCGACCTTGCCGTCCCGCGCTGCCGCGGCCAGCGAAACCGACACCCACACCCCCGGGGCGGCCGGGGTGCACGAAGCCGCCACCCGCGCCGTACGGCGCGCCACCGACTTCCTGCTCTCGAAGCAGGACGCCGAGGGCTGGTGGAAGGGCGACCTCGAGACGAACGTCACGATGGACGCCGAGGACCTGCTGCTGCGCCAGTTCCTGGGCATCCGCGACGAGGCGACCACCCGCGCCGCCGCCCTGTTCATCCGCGGCGAGCAGCGCGAGGACGGCACCTGGGCCACCTTCTACGGCGGCCCCGGAGACCTGTCCGCCACCGTCGAGGCGTACGTCGCCCTGCGGCTGGCCGGCGACGCGGTCGACGCCCCGCACATGGCCCGGGCATCCGCCTGGATCCGCGAGCAGGGCGGCATCGCCGCGGCCCGCGTCTTCACCCGGATCTGGCTGGCCCTGTTCGGCTGGTGGAAGTGGGAGGACCTGCCCGAACTCCCGCCGGAACTGATCTGGTTCCCGCACTGGCTCCCGCTCAACATCTACGACTTCGGCTGCTGGGCCCGCCAGACGATCGTGCCGCTCACCGTCGTCTCCGCCAAGCGCCCGGTACGCCCCGCGCCCTTCGCGCTGGACGAGCTGCACACCGACCCGGCCCAGCCCAACCCGCCCAGGCCGCTCGCGCCCGTGGCCAGTTGGGACGGCGCCTTCCAGCGCCTGGACAAGGGCCTGCACGCCCTGCGCAGAGTCGTCCCCAAGCGGCTGCGCAAGGCCGCGATGGACACCGCCGCCCGCTGGATCATCGAGCGCCAGGAGAACGACGGCTGCTGGGGCGGCATCCAGCCCCCGGCCGTGTACTCGGTCATCGCGCTGTACCTGCTCGGCTACGACCTCCAGCACCCGGTCATGCGCGCGGGCCTGGAGTCGCTGGACCGTTTCGCCGTGTGGCGCGAGGACGGCGCCCGGATGATCGAGGCGTGTCAGTCGCCCGTGTGGGACACGTGCCTGGCCACCATCGCGCTCGCCGACGCCGGAGTGCCCGCCGACCACCCGCAACTGGTCAAGGCCGCCGACTGGATGCTGGGCGAGCAGATCGTGCGCCCCGGCGACTGGTCGGTGAAGCGGCCCGGACTCCCGCCCGGCGGCTGGGCGTTCGAGTTCCACAACGACAACTACCCCGACATCGACGACACCGCCGAGGTCGTCCTCGCGCTGCGCCGGGTCGCGCACCACGACCCCGAGCGCGTCGAGAAGGCCATCTCCCGCGGCGTGCGCTGGAACCTCGGCATGCAGTCGAAGAACGGCGCCTGGGGCGCCTTCGACGCCGACAACACCAGCCCCTTCCCGAACCGGCTGCCGTTCTGCGACTTCGGCGAGGTCATCGACCCGCCCTCGGCCGACGTCACCGCGCACGTGGTGGAGATGCTCGCCGTCGAGGGGCTCGCGCACGACCCGCGCACCCGCCGCGGCATCGAGTGGCTGCTGGCCGAACAGGAGCCGGACGGCTCGTGGTTCGGCCGCTGGGGCGTCAACTACGTCTACGGCACCGGCTCCGTCGTCCCCGCACTCACCGCCGCCGGGCTGCCCGGCTCGCACCCCGCGATCCGGCGGGCCGTGACCTGGCTGGAGTCCGTGCAGAACGACGACGGCGGCTGGGGCGAGGACCTGCGCTCCTACCAGGACAGCAAGGAGTGGAGCGGCAAGGGCGCCTCCACCGCCTCCCAGACGGCGTGGGCACTGATGGCGCTGCTCGCGGCGGGGGAGCAGGACTCCAAGGCGGTCGAACGCGGCGTCGCATGGCTCGCCTCGACCCAGCGGGAGGACGGCTCCTGGGACGAGCCCTACTTCACCGGCACCGGCTTCCCCTGGGACTTCTCCATCAACTACCACCTGTACCGGCAGGTGTTCCCGCTCACCGCGCTCGGCCGGTACGTCCACGGCGACCCATTCGCCGACCGGCTCCCCGCACACCGGGCCCGCGCCGGGGCCAAGGGGACCTGATGAGCACCCAGCCCGCCCCCGCCCCGCTGCTGATCGCCTGCGCGCTCGGCATCGAGCACCTCGCCCTGCGCGCCGGCGACAAGAGCGGGGCGGGCGGGCCGGTCACCGTGCTGCGCACCGGCATGGGGCCCAAGGCGGCCGAGCGGGCGGTCGAGCGGGCCCTGACCGACCCGGCGCTGACCGACGCCGCCGTCCTCGCCACCGGCTTCTGCGCCGGGCTCGCCCCCGGGATGCACCCCGGTGACCTGGTCGTCGCCGAGGAGGCCCGGGACCCGCGCTCGACCGTTCCCTGCGTCGGCACCGAACTCCTGGTGAAGGAACTCTCCCGCACTCTGCCCGGGCGTACCGTCCACACCGGCCCGCTCACCGGCTCCGACCACGTCGTACGCGGCGCCGAACGGTCCGCGCTCGCCGCCGGCGGGGCGATCGCCGTCGACATGGAATCGGCGGCCACGCTCTTCAGCGCCGTCCGGGCCGGTGAGCGCCCGGTTGCGGCCGTCCGGGTGGTCGTGGACGCTCCAGAACATGAGCTCGTCCGGATCGGCACGGTGCGCGGGGGAATATCGGCTTTCCGCGTTCTTCGATCCGTATTGCCTACTTTCTTCGAATGGCACCGCAATGTGCTGCTCCCCCGGAGGTGAGCCAGATGGCCATGCCGCTGCGCCAGTCCATCAAGGTCGCTACATACCTGGCCGAACAGAAGCTGCGCAAGCGGGACAAGTTCCCGCTGATCGTGGAGCTGGAACCGCTTTTCGCCTGCAACCTCAAGTGCGAGGGCTGCGGCAAGATCCAGCACCCGGCGGGCGTGCTGAAGCAGCGCATGCCGGTGGCGCAGGCCGTGGGCGCCGTACTCGAGTCGGGTGCGCCGATGGTGTCCATCGCGGGCGGCGAGCCCCTGATGCACCCTCAGATCGACGAGATCGTGCGCCAGTTGGTGGCCAAGCGCAAATACGTCTTCCTGTGCACCAACGCCATGCTGCTGCGCAAGAAGATGGACAAGTTCACGCCCTCCCCGTACTTCGCCTTCGCCGTGCACATCGACGGGCTGCGCGAGCGGCACGACGAGTCCGTGGCGAAGGAGGGCGTGTTCGACGAGGCCGTGGAAGCCATCAAGGAGGCCAAGCGACGCGGCTTCCGGGTGACCACCAACTCCACCTTCTTCAACACCGACACCCCGCAGACCATCATCGAGGTGCTCAACTTCCTCAACGACGACCTGAAGGTCGACGAGATGATGATCTCGCCCGCCTACGCCTACGAGAAGGCCCCGGACCAGGAGCACTTCCTCGGCGTCGAGCAGACCCGCGAGCTGTTCAAGAAGGCCTTCGCGGGCGGCAACCGCAGGCGCTGGCGGCTCAACCACTCCCCACTGTTCCTCGACTTCCTCGAGGGCAAGGTCGACTTCCCGTGCACCGCCTGGGCGATCCCCAACTACTCCCTCTTCGGCTGGCAGCGCCCCTGCTACCTGATGAGCGACGGGTACGTCCCGACGTACCGCGAGCTGATCGAGGACACCGACTGGGACAAGTACGGCCGCGGCAAGGACCCGCGCTGCGCCAACTGCATGGCGCACTGCGGCTACGAGCCCACCGCCGTGCTGGCCACCATGGGATCGCTCAAGGAGTCCCTGCGCGCCATGCGCGAGACCGTCTCCGGGAACCGGGAGTGAGGCGATGACCGCCGTCTCCCTGGGGGTCCCCGAGGTACCGGCCCGGCCGGTCGCCGCGCGGCGCGTGTCGCGGCAGATCCACGTCGGGCCGGTGCCGGTCGGGGGCGGGGCCCCGGTGTCGGTGCAGTCGATGACGACGACCCGTACGTCCGACATCGGCGCCACGCTCCAGCAGATCGCCGAGCTCACCGCCTCCGGCTGCCAGATCGTGCGCGTGGCCTGCCCCACGCAGGACGACGCCGACGCGCTCGCGACGATCGCGCGCAAGTCGCAGATCCCGGTGATCGCCGACATCCACTTCCAGCCGAAGTACGTCTTCGCCGCGATCGAGGCCGGCTGCGCCGCCGTCCGCGTCAACCCCGGCAACATCAAGCAGTTCGACGACAAGGTCAGGGAGATCGCCAAGGCCGCCAAGGACCACGGCACCCCGATCCGCATCGGCGTCAACGCCGGCTCGCTGGACCGGCGCCTGCTCCAGAAGTACGGCAAGGCGACCCCCGAGGCCCTTGTGGAATCGGCCCTGTGGGAGGCGTCCCTCTTCGAGGAGCACGACTTCCGCGACATCAAGATCTCGGTCAAGCACAACGACCCGGTCGTCATGATCGAGGCCTACCGCCGGCTCGCCGAGCAGTGCGACTACCCCCTCCACCTCGGCGTCACCGAGGCCGGCCCCGCCTTCCAGGGCACGATCAAGTCGGCCGTGGCCTTCGGCGCCCTGCTCTCGCAGGGCATCGGCGACACCATCCGGGTGTCGCTGTCCGCGCCGCCCGCCGAGGAGGTCAAGGTCGGCATCCAGATCCTGCGGTCCCTGGGGCTGAAGGAGCGCCGGCTGGAGATCGTCTCGTGTCCGTCCTGCGGCCGCGCCCAGGTCGACGTCTACAAGCTCGCCGACGAGGTCACGGCCGGCCTGGAGGGCATGGAAGTGCCCCTGCGGGTGGCCGTGATGGGGTGCGTGGTCAACGGCCCCGGCGAGGCGCGGGAGGCGGACCTGGGCGTCGCCTCCGGCAACGGCAAGGGCCAGATCTTCGTCAAGGGCGAGGTCGTCAGGACCGTCCCCGAGTCGAAGATCGTCGAGACGCTGATCGAAGAGGCGATGAAGATCGCCGAGCAGATGGAGCGGGAGGGCTCCGCACCCGCCACCGGGACACCGGCAGTGACGGTGAGTTGACATACGGCACGGACCGAGAGGGGGCCCGAGCGTGACGATCCTGGAGACCATCCGGCAACCACGCGACCTGAAGGCGCTGTCCGAGGCGGAACTGGGCGCACTGAGCGAGGAGATACGCGAGTTCCTGGTGCAGGCGGTCACCCGGACCGGCGGACACCTCGGGCCCAATCTGGGCGTGGTGGAGCTGACCATCGCCCTGCACCGGGTCTTCGAGTCGCCGGCCGACCGCATCCTGTGGGACACCGGCCACCAGTCCTACGTCCACAAACTGCTGACTGGGCGTCAGGACTTCTCCAAGCTGCGCGGCAAGGGCGGCCTGTCCGGCTACCCCTCGCGCGAGGAGTCCGAGCACGACGTCATCGAGAACAGCCACGCCTCCACCGCGCTCGGCTGGGCCGACGGACTCGCCAAGGCCCGTCAGGTGCAGGGGGAGAAGGGCCACGTCGTCGCGGTGATCGGCGACGGCGCGCTGACCGGCGGCATGGCCTGGGAGGCGCTGAACAACATCGCCGCGGCCAAGGACCGGCCGCTGATCATCGTCGTCAACGACAACGAGCGCTCCTATGCCCCGACCATCGGCGGTCTCGCCAACCACCTCGCGACCCTGCGCACCACCGACTCCTACGAGAAGGTCCTCGCCTGGGGCAAGGACGTGCTGCTGCGCACCCCCGTCGTGGGCAACACGATCTACGAGTCCCTGCACGGCGCGAAGAAGGGCTTCAAGGACGCCTTCGCACCGCAGGGCATGTTCGAGGACCTCGGTCTGAAGTACGTCGGCCCCATCGACGGGCACGACATCCGGGCCGTCGAGTCGGCCCTCAGGCGCGCCAAGCGGTTCCACGGCCCGGTGCTGGTGCACTGCCTCACGGTCAAGGGGCGCGGCTACGAACCCGCCCTGCGCAACGAGGAGGACCACTTCCACACCGTCGGCGTCATCGACCCGCTCACCTGCGCGCCGCTCGTCCCCTCCGACGGGCCCTCGTGGACCTCGGTGTTCGGCGACGAGATCGTCAGGATCGGCGAGGAACGGGACGACGTCGTAGCGATCACGGCGGCCATGCTGCACCCGGTCGGCCTCGGCAAGTTCGCCGCCCGTTTCCCGGACCGGGTGTGGGACGTCGGCATCGCCGAGCAGCACGCGGCCGTCTCCGCGGCCGGCCTGGCCACCGGCGGACTGCACCCGGTCGTCGCCGTCTACGCCACGTTCCTCAACCGCGCCTTCGACCAACTGCTGATGGACGTCGCCCTGCACCGCTGCGGAGTGACCTTCGTCCTCGACCGGGCCGGCGTCACCGGGGTCGACGGGCCCTCCCACAACGGCATGTGGGACATGTCCGTCCTCCAGGTCGTGCCCGGCCTCAGGATCGCCGCGCCGCGCGACGCCGACCAGCTGCGCGCCCAGCTGCGCGAGGCCGTCGCCGTGGACGACGCGCCGACCCTGGTCCGTTTCCCGAAGGAGTCCGTCGGGGCGTCGATCCCGGCGATCGACCGCGTGGGCGGCCTCGACGTGCTGCACCGCTCCGCCGAGAGCCCCCAGGTCCTCCTCGTCGCGGTCGGTGTGATGGCGCCGGTGTGCCTGAAGGCCGCGGAGCTGCTGGCCGCGCGGGGCATCGGCTGCACGGTCGTCGACCCACGCTGGGTCAAGCCCGTCGACCCGGCGCTGCCGGGCCTCGCGGCCGAGCACCGGCTGGTCGCCGTCGTCGAGGACAACAGCCGCGCCGCGGGCGTCGGCAGCGCGGTGGCCCTCGCCCTCGGCGACGCCGACGTGGACGTGCCGGTACGGCGCTTCGGCATCCCGGAGCAGTTCCTCGCGCACGCCAAGCGCGGCGAGGTGCTGGCCGACATCGGCCTCACGCCCGTCGAGGTGGCCGGCCGGATCAGCGCCAGCCTGGCCGTCATGGACCTCGACGGCACAGTCAAGGAGAGTGAATGACCACCGAGTTCGACCTCGGCGCCCTGCTCGCCGAGCGTGGAGCCGAACGCTACGAGCTGCACGCGCGGCACCTCAACCCGCAGCTCCCGCGCATGCTGCGCACCATCGGCTTCGACAAGGTCTACGAGCGCGCCGAGGGCGCCCACTTCTTCGACGCCGAGGGCAACGACTACCTGGACATGCTCGCCGGATTCGGAGTGATGGGCCTCGGCCGCCACCACCCCGTCGTCCGCAAGGCGCTGCACGACGTCCTCGACCTCGACCTCGCCGACCTGACCCGCTTCGACTGCCAGCCGCTGCCCGGCCTGCTCGCCGAACGGCTGCTCGCGCACAGCCCCCACCTGGACCGCGTGTTCTTCGGCAACAGCGGCACCGAGGCCGTCGAGACCGCCCTGAAGTTCGCCCGGTACGCCACCGGCAAGCCGCGTGTCCTGTACTGCGACCACGCCTTCCACGGGCTGACCACCGGCTCGCTGTCGGTCAACGGCGAGTCCGGCTTCCGGGACGGCTTCGCCCCGCTGCTGCCCGACACGGCGGTCCCGCTCGGCGACCTCGACGCGCTCGCGAGGGAGCTGCGCAAGGGCGACGTCGCCGCCCTGATCGTCGAGCCGATCCAGGGCAAGGGCGTGCACGAGGCCCCGCCCGGCTATCTGCGCGCCGCGCAGGAGCTGCTGCGCCGGCACAAGGCGCTGCTCATCGCCGACGAGGTGCAGACCGGCCTCGGCCGCACCGGCGACTTCTACGCCTACCAGCACGAGGACGGCGTCGAACCCGACCTGGTCTGCGTCGCCAAGGCCCTCTCCGGCGGCTATGTGCCGGTCGGCGCCACCGTGGGCAAGGAGTGGATCTTCAAGAAGGTCTACTCGTCCATGGACCGCGTCCTGGTCCACTCGGCGAGCTTCGGGTCCAACGCCCAGGCCATGGCGTGCGGCCTCGCCGTGCTGTCGGTCATGGAGCAGGAGCAGATCGTCGCCGGGGTGCGCAGGACCGGAGAGCTGCTGAAGTCCCGGCTCGCCGCGCTGACCGAGAAGTACGAACTGCTCGCCGACGTCCGCGGTCGTGGGCTGATGATCGGCGTCGAGTTCGGCCGGCCCGCCTCGCTGAAGCTGCGCAGCCGCTGGACCATGCTCCAGGCCGCCCGCAAGGGCCTCTTCGCGCAGATGGTCGTCGTACCGCTGCTCCAGCGGCACCGGATCCTCACCCAGGTCTCCGGCGACCACCTGGAGGTGATCAAGCTGATCCCGCCGCTGATCATCGACGAGGCGGACGTGGACCGGTTCGTCGACGCCTTCACCGCCGTGATGGACGACGCCCACAGCGGCAACGGTCTGATGTGGGACTTCGGCAAGACGCTGATCAAGCAGGCCGTGACGAACCGGTAGCGGCGGACGCGGCGGGCCCGGTGGTCTGGGCGGCCCGGGGGGCTGTGCGGGCGCTTTGCCTCTGAGGCAAGAAATTTGCCGCAGAGGCAAGCCTGCGGCTGAATGGAGACATGAGCTCCTCCGAGCCCCCCGCGGAACCGGCCGGCGACCTGCCCGCGGTGGCCCCGCAGCTGCGGTCCCTGCGCCGCCGCGCCGGCCTCACCCTGGAGGCCGCCGCCCGCGCCGCCGGACTGTCACCGGCCCATCTGTCCCGTCTGGAGACCGGACAGCGCCAGCCCTCGCTGCCGATGCTGCTCGCGCTGGCCCGTATCTACGGTACGACCGTCTCGGAGCTGCTCGGCGAGAACGTCGCCGAGCGGGACGCCGTGGTGCGCGCCGCGGACATGGAACCGACGGCGGCCGGCGGCTGGACGTACTGGCAGGCCGGCGCGCCCGGCCGCGGCATGCAGGCCCTGCGGGTCCGGGTGCCGTACGGCGCGCAGGGCGACATCGTGCGCGTGCATCCCGGCGAGGAGTGGCTGTACGTCCTGGCCGGACGGCTCAGGCTGCGTCTCGGGGACACCACCCACCGGCTCGGCCCGGGGGACAGCGCGCACTTCGACTCGCTGACCCCGCACCGGATCGCCGCCGACGACCCCGGGGGCCTGGAGCTCCTGTTCGTCCACACCCTGCTGCAGAGCCCCACGGCCACGCTGTGCCTGGGGCCCGCCCACCCTGGAGAGGCACGATGAGCAACTTCGAGGAGAAGTTCCCCCGGACCCTGTGGATCCGGCTCATCATCTACATCGCCGTCGGGCATGTCCTGGCCGGGTTCATCTGGCTGCTGTTCGAGCTGGGTGCCCAGCAGTAGACGTACCGCCGTGAGCGCCCCGGCGCCGATCGGGCGCCGGGGCGGTCAGTCGAGCAGGCGCGCCCGCAGCCGCTCCCGGTTCTCCGGGGTGAGCCGCAGCCCCTGCTCCAGGTAGGCGTCGACGCCGCCCCAGGTCTCCTCGATGGTCTCCATGGCCGCCGTGAGGTACTCGGCGCGCGCGTCGAAGAGCGGGCTGAGCAGCTCCATCACCTCGGGGGTGTAGGCCGACTGAGCCGAGCCGCTGCGGCGCACCTTGTACCGGCGGTGCTTCTCGTTGGACTTCAGATAGTCCTCGACGATGGCGTCCTTCTCCACCCCCAGGGCGAGCAGGGTGACCGCTATCGACAGGCCGGCACGGTCCTTGCCGGCGGCGCAGTGCATCAGGGCCGGGACGTTGTCCTCGGCGAGCGCGTGCAGCACCCGGGAGTGCTCGTCGGTGCGCTCCTTGATGATCGTGCGGTAGGAGGCGATCATCCGGTTCGCGCCCTTGCCGTCGGCGAGGATGCCGCGCAGCTGGTCGAGATCGCCGTCGCGGACCATCTTCCAGAACTCGGCGCCGTCCGCCGGGTCCGACAGCGGCAGGTTGACGTTGCGCACGCCCGGCAGCTCGACGTCCGGACCCTCCAGCTTCTGGTCGGCCGCGTTGCGGAAGTCGAAGATCGTGTGCAGCCCCAGTGAGGAGAGGTACGCCGCGTCCTCGGGCGTGGCGTGGGCGAGGTGGCCGCTGCGGAACAGCACGCCGTGCCGCACCCGCCGTCCGTCGACCGTGGGCAGCCCGCCCACGTCTCGGAAGTTGCGCACTCCGGTCAGCTCGGGTTCGGTCGACGGCACCTGCTGCGTCACGAAGGGCTCCTCCCGCTCGTACCCGCCGACGCGGCTCGAATGGCCGACGGGCTGCCCTTCGACGATACGACATGGATTCCCGGGGCAACCGGTTGTCCCCGCCTCCACGGCGACGGCGGTCGAATGGGACGGATATCCACTCACGTCGCATCTGAGCCTTCTGCCCGAATTGGCGCCTTCCTTCCAACTGGCAATGATTTGAGGGTCCCTGGAATTCGCCCGCGTGAGGAGGGTCATAACCGTGACCGTCCGTCGTACGTCATGTCCACGTAATGGCGGCGCATTTCCTGGTGAATTGACGAACTGAAAGCAGATCGAATGCACACAGTGTGACGGTGCATTCCGGTATTGGATCACGACAAACGCCCGTTCACGCAACCTTTCGCTTGTCCCCGTGCGTCCTGCTCGCTTACGTTCCCCACCGAATCCGGACGGACGCCGAATCCTGCCGCCGTCCGGCGCACCGCACCCACCCACCCGACGCACGGCAGGAGCGGGGGACCCACAGGTACGACCGCCTGTTCCGGTTCCCGGAACGGCTATGGGGTGAAGCCGCGCCCAGCGCGGCCGGGCATCTCCAGCCCGAACCCGACAGCTCACCTCGCAGGCGCCGGAGAGGAAAAGCGCCATGCCCGCAAAGGGTAAGCACCGTCGTCCGAAGTCCCAGCGTTTCGCCCGTACTCTCGCCGTCGCCGGCACCGGTGGCGCCGCCCTCGCGCTGCCGCTCATGGGGGCCGCCGGCGCGCACGCGGCCACGCCGCAGACCGCCGCCCAGTCGGTGTCCGGCAAGGCCGTCCAGAGCCTGCCGTCCGCCGAGAAGAAGGCGCCGCAGTCCGGCGTGCGCGTCTACACCGTCAAGTCCGGCGACTACCTGTCGAAGATCGCGAACGAGCAGCACGTCGCCGGCGGCTGGAAGAAGCTGTACGAGGACAACCGCGAGGCCGTCGGCAGCGACCCGTCGCTCATCCACCCCGGTCTGAAGCTGACCCTCGGCAAGAAGGCCGCCGTGGCGCACAAGGCCGCGCCGTCGCACAAGAGCGAGGCGCCCGCGCACAAGCCCGCCGCCAAGCCCGCGAAGGCCGCCAAGCCGGCCCAGTCGACGAGCACCGCCACCGGCTTCACCCTGCCGGTCAGCGGCGCCACCATCGGCACCGCCTACCACACCCCCGGCAGCATGTGGGCCAGCGGCTACCACACCGGCGTCGACTTCGTCGTCCCGACCGGCACCACCGTCAAGGCCGTCGGCGCCGGCACCGTCGTCTCCGCCGGCTGGGGCGGCGCTTACGGCAACCAGGTCGTCATCAAGCTGAACGACGGCTACTACGCCCAGTACGCCCACCTGTCGCAGATCTCCGTCTCGGCCGGCCAGAGCGTCACCGCGGGTCAGCAGCTCGGCCTGTCCGGTGCGACCGGCAACGTGACCGGCCCGCACCTGCACTTCGAGATCCGCACCACGCCGAACTACGGCTCCGACGTGGACCCGGTCGCCTACCTGCGCGCCCACGGCGTCACCGTCGGCTGACCCCGCGCCGCCCCGGCGGCCACTCGTCTGACACGCCACCAAGGCCGGACCCCGATCCACGGGTGTCCGGCCTTCGGTGTGCCCGGGCCGGCCGGCGCCTCACGGCCGTTACTACCGGGGCGCTTATTCCCGACACGGCCGGACACGTGGAGTGGCTTATCTCACCGCCCGTCAACCCTTGCCTACGGTCGCGTAGGTCACATTCAAGGGTGAATCATGGTCTGCTGTGGCAGACGATTCGAAGAGTGACAGCAGAGCAGTGATCGGGTCGTACGTGGCGGTGGGGGACAGCTTCACCGAGGGCGTCGGTGACCCCGGCCCCGACGGGCAGTTCGTGGGCTGGGCCGACCGTTTCGCCGTACTCCTCGCCGACCGGCGGCCCGAGGGAGACTTCACCTACACGAACCTCGCGGTGCGCGGCAAACTGCTCGACCAGATCGTGGCCGACCAGGTTCCGAGGGCCGTCGAACTCGCCCCCGACCTGGTGTCGTTCTGTGCCGGCGGCAACGACATCATCCGCCCCGGCACCGACCCCGACGAGGTCGCCGAGCGGTTCGAGAAGGCGGTCGCGCAGCTCGCCGCCGTGGCCGGCACCGTCATGGTGACGACCGGCTTCGACACCCGGGGGGTCCCGCTGCTCAAGCATCTGCGCGGCAAGATCGCCACCTACAACGGGCACGTCCGGGCCATCGCCGACCGCTACGGCTGCCCGGTGCTCGACCTGTGGTCGCTGAAGTCCGTGCAGGACCGGCGCGCCTGGGACGACGACCGGCTGCACCTGTCGCCCGAGGGGCACACGCGCGTGGCGCTGCGGGCCGGCCAGGCACTCAGCCTGAGGATCCCGGCCGACCCCGAGCAGGCCTGGCCGCCGCTGCCGCCGCGCGGCACGCTCGACGTCCGGCGCGACGACGTCCACTGGGCGCGCGAGTACCTGGTGCCGTGGATCGGGCGGCGGCTGCGCGGCGAGTCCTCCGGCGACCATGTGACCGCCAAGGGCACGTTGTCCCCCGACGACATCAAGATGCGGATCGCGGCCGTCGCCTGAGCCGGGCGGCGAGGGGCGGTGCCGTACCGCCACCGTCCCTCGTCCGCGCCGTCAGGTCGGGAACTCCCCGTACCACGACCCCAGTACGAGGTGCTTGGGCAAGTACGGCGACGACGTGTCCACCGGGAAGCCCGAGTCGTGGGCCACGCAGGCGAGCGCCAGCGGACCCAGGGCGACCAGCGAGCGCGGCTCGGCGGACCCCTGCCAGTAGCGGGCGTGGTGTGCGAGCGCCTCGGCTAGGGCGGCCGCGAACTTCTCCTGGTCGCGCGCGATGAACCGGTGGAACAGCGCGATCGGCTGGTAGTCGACCAGGTTCAGGAACTCGGCCGGGGTGCGGGTCGCCACCTGCGGGTCGGACGTCTTGATCGTGGTGACCAGCCGGTCGGCGACCTCGTCCATGGGACGCCGCAGGACGAAGGCCTGCAGCGTGCCGATCCAGTGGAAGAGGTAGTCGTCCGCGTCACCGGCCCGGCGCAGCTGCTCCACCGGTACCTGGCTCAGCCGCGTCAGCCGCTCGCCCTCCCGGCACACCAGCGCCAGCCAGAACGCCTCCAGCCAGGCACGCCCGTCGCCCTGCGGGGCCTGCGGCGTGGTGAACAGCGCGGTGCCTTCCTGCATGGCGCGCACCCACGCCTCCCAGCTCTCCGGCTTCACCGCGGTGGGGTCGTCGGCGGCCTGCGCGTGGGCGTGCGCGAGCGCCGCGGCGAAGGGGGAGGGTTGCAGGCCGCCGCGCAGCCCCTTCATCAGGCCCAGCAGCTCCTGCGGGGCCCGCACGGACAGCGAGCGCGTCCCCTCGTCGATGTGCGTGAGACACACCAGCCGTCCCCGGTGCCACCAGTACAGCCGCGGGGTGAGCGAGCCCGGCCCGTCCTGGCAGGCGCCCAGCGCGTAGGCGCCCAGGTCGTTGACCGCGTCCACGACCGTACCGTCCACGATCGGATGGAACGCGAGCAGATGCCGCGTCGGTACGGCCACCAGCGCGCCGGCTTCCGGCAGGTCCCGGCCGGTCACCTCCCGCACCAGTTCCGGCAGCGCCAGCGCCCTGCTCGCGACGAAGTGCGAGTCGCCGTACACCGAGTGCAGCACCGCCCCCGACGCGGTGCGCACCTCCTCGTGCCGCACGGGCTCGGCGAGCAGGTTCGCCCGGCCCGCCGCCCACAGCCGTTCGGCGCCCACCCGGGCCACGTCGCCGTCGTGCAGGACGCGCACCGAGTCGTCGGTGTCCAGGGCGAGGGCCGCGAGGAGCCCGTCGGCGACCGGGAGTACGTAACGGAAGCCGCCCGCCGCCTCCTCGGGGAACGCGTCGTCGGGCAGCAGCCGCAGCCGTGTACCGCGCAGCAGCTCCTCGGCGTCCTCGTCGCCCCGCGAGGCGTTCTCCAGGCGCGTGAAGTGCTGCCGGACCAGCTCCGGCCAGTGATCCTCGGGTACGTCGCGGCAGCGTTGGGCCAGGGTCGTGAGCGGGCTGCGGCGCCCGTCGTGCAGGACGTCCGCGCCGGTGACGACGACATCGCCGTGCCGGGCGCGCAGCTGGTCGACGGCGAGGGAGCGCAGCCGCGCGGCCTGTGGCCCCGTCAGCATCGGCAAATCGGGGTCGGATGCGTGCAGTTGGTTCACCCCGGGACTCTACGAGGCTGCTCCGGATCGCCTGGCGGCACCCCCGCGGTGGTCTCGCTCACCGACCCTGCGCGATCAACGCCTCCCGGGTCAGCCCGAGTTCGCGGGCCAGCGCCTCATCGACCCACTCCTGCGCCCGGATACGCGAGACCGTGCCGCCGTACGCGGTCAGCTGCACCGCCAGCCCGTCCAGCAGAGCCGTCAGCCGCAGCGCGGCGGCGGCCGGGTCGGGGCAGGTGAACTCACCCGCGGCCACCCCTTCCGCGACGACCTCGGCGAGCGCCGCCTTCCACTGCCGGTCCAGGTCGCGGCCCACCTGGCGCAACGGCGGCTCGCGCAGCGCCGCCGACCAGCCCTCGATCCACAGCCGCCACCCCTTGGCCTGCCCCGTCGGCGCGTACCAGCGCACTGCCGCGCGCAGCCGGCGCAGCGCGGTGGTACGGCGGCCGAGCAGCTCCCGCAGGCGGGCGAGGTCGGCCTCGGCGGCGTACGCGAAGGCCGCCGCGACCAGCTTCTCCTTGGTGGAGAAGTGGTACAGCACCAGCGCGTTGCTCACGCCGAGCGCCTGGGCGACGTCGGCGATCCGCACCGCCGCCACGCCCCGCTCCTCGATCTGCTCCACGGCGGCCCGCAGGATCTCCTCCCGCCGCTCCGCCACGCTCAACCGCACTCTCGCCACGGCTGTTCACCCTAGTGCAGCGCATGAGGCCGGGACATCGCGAATGCCCGTCCCTGCCCTCGGGGCAGGCCCGCACCCGGGACTCCGGGGCGGGCACCCATGACTGTTGCTGTTTGACAATAATAGTCGTGAGGCAACAAAGTAGCCGTGTCGTACGTGCGCGGGAAGGATCTGGGATGTTCCGGTGGGCGGGCACTGTTCCGTGCGCCGGCGGCCCGCGCCGGTGGGTGCCGGCGGACCCGGGGTCGCGCTCTACGTCTCAGGCGGACCGGCTGTCGGCTTCGGTTTCGTCGGCGTCATGGCGTATCTGCGTCGAAACGGCGTCACAGAAGGCATCCAGGCCCTCCAGAAGGGCTGCGCGCTTCGCCGCGGGCATCATGTCCAGCACTGCCTGCAGCTCCCGTTGCCTCCGCTCGCGCAGGTCGGCGAGGAAGGCGCGGCCGCGACTGCTCAGGTGCAGGCGTACCTCGCGCCGGTCGGCGGGGCTGGTTTCACGGTCGACGAAGCCGGCGGCCTGCAGCCGGTCGCAGAGCCGGCTGGTCGAGGGAGGCGTGGAGGCCAGGGAGTCGGCCAGGGTGCGCAGATTGATGCCCTCGTGGTGCTCGAGGATGAGCAGCACACGCAGCTGGGACGCGGAAGCGGGCGCGGTGGAGGCCCGGCCCCAGACCACTTCCAGCAGCTCCGCGGCCGTGGAGGTCACGCGCGCGACCTCGTCGGGCTGGGGGCGGGCGCGGAAGGACGTCACGGTCACACTCTCGTAGGCGCTGGGACGGCAGCCAGCGTACTAGGCGAGCGGGTCGGCTACTGATGACCCGGCAACCGGGTAGACGGATCGCACGACCGAAGTCCCCGAGTGATGTCCGGTAATCCACCGGCAAAGGATTGGTGTTTTTTCCATCGTGAAGAGATTTGTGGTCGCTGAACGCGCTGTACGTACGGCGGCTCCGCACGAGCTGCTCGACGCCGTCCGTCGTGTACTGCTGGAGCAGTACGCGGCGGAGTCCGTCGAGCTGTTGATGGCCGACTACAGCCTCACCGTGCTGCAACCGGTCTCGGTGCTGCCACACACCCTGGAGCCGGTGTCGGTGCACAACAGCCCGCCCGGCCGGGCGTTCGGAGCCCAGCAGCCTTTCGTGGAGACGCTCGGCGAGGGCCTGGCGCGGGTCCACCTGCCGGTCACCGTGCGGGGCGACCGGCTCGGTGTGCTGTCGGTCACCCTGCCGGACGGCGGGCACGTCAAGGAGTGCCTCGCGGAACTCGCGGAGATCGCCGAGGTCCTCGGACACGAGGTGATCGTGGCCGAGCGGGACACCGACCTGTACCTGCAGGCACGCCGCAAGGACCGGCTCACCCTGGCCGCGGAGATGCAGTGGCAGTTGCTGCCGGGGCGCTCCTGCGCACGCCCGGAGTACGAACTGGGCGCTCAGCTGGAGCCCGCATACGCGATCTTCGGGGACAACTTCGACTGGTCCCTGACCGGCGACCGCCTCATGCTCTACGTCACCAACGGCATGGGGGAGGGGATCGAGGCCTCCCTGCTGACCAACCTGGCGATCAACGCGCTGCGCAACGCACGGCGGGCCGGTATCTCCATCGCCGACCAGGCGGCACTCGCCGATCAGGCGGTCTACGCGCACTACCGGGGTCGCTGCTATCTGTCGGTGCTGATGCTCGACTTCGAACTCGCCACCGGCCGCGCGCGGGTGGTGGACGCGGGCTCGCCGCAGATGCTGCGGCTGCGGGGCGGCGTGGTGGAACGGGTCCCCTTCGAGGCACAGCTGCCGCTCGGCATGTTCGAGGAGACCGACTACGTCGTCCAGGAGTTCCAGGCCGAGCCCGGTGACCGTCTGATCTTCGTCAGTGACGGGGTGTACGCCGTCGCCTCCCCCAAGGGGGAGCCCTACGGCGACACCGCGCTGGCCCGGGCGATCCAGGCCACCCGTCTGCTGCCCGCCGCCGAGGTGCCCCGGGCCATCCTGCGGGAGCTGACCGGCCACCGCGGCCGGTCCGTCCCGGACGACGACGCGCTGGTGGTCTGCCTCGACTGGCGGGGGCGGTGACCGCCGGCGCCGTTCGCGACGTGCCGTTCGCGACGTGCCGTTCGCGAATTGCGGTCGTGTGTTGTTCGTGTCACCCGCCCGGCGCTAATGTTTGTCATGCGGCAATAATCGGCGGTGGATGAGCCGATCAGGGGGCGTGGACCCTGTACCGAAGGAGAAGATGCAGGTGTCGGAGCAGGACGCGACCCGGGAATCGGCGGCGCGGAGACTGGCTGCCTTCCTGGAACGACGACGGGAGCAGCTCGCCCAGCGCTGGGCGGACGCGGCCCTGTTCCGTACCGTGTTCACCGTCTCGCGCGACGAGGCGGTGGAGGCCTGCAAGGCCGTGGTGGCCGCCCTGGCCGCCGTCGCGGCCACCGGCCGGCTGGAGGACATCACGGCGCCCGGGTTCCAGGCGGCCCGCGACCAGCTGGGGCGGATGGCGGCCTCCCGTACCCGCAGCGGATCGACAGCGGCGCAGATCGCCGACGAGGTCGCCGCTCTGCGGGCCTCGGCCGCCGAGCTCCTGCGCGGCGAGTTCCCCGACGACTCCGAAGCCGACGCGCAGGAGTGTGCCCTCGCGCTGGCGCTGGTGATGGGCACCCTGCGGCTGGTGGTCATGGAGACCACGCTCAGCGCCGGCGAGGAACTCATCGAGCGGCAGCGCCAGCAGCTTCTCGAGGTGGCCACCCCCGTCATCAAGCTCTGGGAGGGTGTCGTGGCCGTCCCGCTGATCGGCACCCTCGACAGCGCCCGCAGCCAGGTCGTCATGGAGAACCTGCTGGAGGCGATCGTCGACCAGGAGGCCGACTTCGCGATCCTGGACATCACCGGCGTGCCCACGGTCGACTCCCTCGTCGCCCAGCACCTGATGAAGACGGTGGCCGCCGCCCGGCTCATGGGAGCCGAGTGCATCGTCTCCGGCATCCGCCCCGCGATCGCGCAGACCATGGTCCACCTCGGCATCGACCTGGGAACGATCATCACGCGCAGCAGCCTGGCCGACGCCCTGGCGTACGCACTGAGCAAGCAGGGCGTCGAAGTGTCCTCCCGGGCACCCGCCCTGTTCGGCCGCCCGTGACCTCGTCCCCCGCCGGCCACGCGACCGCGGTGCCGGTCCTGGCACTGGGGGACGTCCTGCTGGTCACCCTGCAAGGGGAACTCGAGGACCGAGCGGCAGAACGACTGCGGCAGGACATCGCGCAGCGCGCCGCCCGCCGACCGGTGCGCGCCGTGGTCATCGACATCTCCGGGGTGGAGATCGTCGACTCGTTCCTGGGACGGGTCCTCGCCGAGATCGCCGCCTGCGGCCGACTGCTCGCGGTGTCCACGGTGCTGGCGGGGATGCGGCCCGCCGTGGCGATCACGCTGGCCGAGCTGGGCCTCACCCTGCCCGGCGTGCACACCGTTCTGAACGTCGGCCGAGCGCTGGCCCTGCTGGGCCGGGCACCGTCGGCCGGACCGCCCGCCGCCCCGGAGAGGGGCGCCTGATGCGTGCCCGACTCGCCGCCACGACGACGATCCCGATCGGTTCGGACGCCGACCTGGCCTGGGCGCGGCAACTGGTCCGGCAGGCCGCGGCCGACCTAGGTCTGAGTCTGGTCCAGCAGACCAAGCTCATCACCGCCGCCAGCGAACTCGCCCGCAACACCCTCATCCACGGCGGGGGCGGCCACATGGAGCTGACCCCGCTGGACGACGGGCAGTCCCAGGGCCTGCGGCTGTCCTTCACCGACGAGGGGCCGGGTATCCGCGACATCGAGAAAGCGATGACCGACGGCTACACCACGGGCGGTGGCCTCGGTCTCGGGCTGAGCGGTGCCCAGCGGCTCGTGCAGGACTTCAGCATCGAGAGCCGGCCCGGACAGGGCACCACCGTCACCATCGCGGTCTGGCTCTCCGGTCGGCCTTCCCCCCGCCCGGGTGCCCGATGAGCCGCGTGTGGGACGTCCCGGTCCCCGACACCACGCGGGTGCGCGACGTACGGGTCGCCACCGAGGCGGCCTGCGCCCGGGCACGGCTCGACGCACGGCGTACGGCGACTGCGGTCCAAGTGGCCACGGAGCTCGCGACCAACGCCCTCAAGCACGCGGGAGGAGGGCACACCGTGATCCATCTCGTCGCCCCGCCCGACGCCGACGCCCGCACCGACGAGGCGTGGGTGCAGATCGCCTCCCTCGATCACGGGCCCGGCATCGCCGACGTGAAGGCGGCCCTCAGGGACGGCTTCACCACGCACCCGGCCTCGCGCGGAGCCGGACTGGAGGCGTGCCTGCGGCATGCGAACGCCTTCGACCTGTACGGCGAGCACGACCGGGGCACGGTCGCCGTCGCGCGCGTCGGCCCCCTGCCCGCAGAGGGCGTCGGCCCCTTGCCCGCAGAGGGCGTCGGCTCCCTGCCCGTAGAGGGCGTCGGCTCACCGCCCGCCGCTCGGCAGGCCGTCCCGCCGGGCCGCCGCACCGGTGAGCGCGTCGGCGGGATCAACGTCCCGCTGGGTCTGGCCGAGCACTCGGGCGACGCCTTCACCTGGGTGCGTTGCGGCACCCGCCTCACCATGATGCTGGCCGACGGACTCGGCCACGGGCCCAAGGCCGCGTACGCCTCGACCACGGCGGTGGCACAGCTGCGCCGTACCGCCGGCCTGCCGCCCGACGAAATCCTGCGCGGCCTGCACGGGGCGTTGCGGCCCACCCGCGGGGCGGCCGTGGCCGTAGGGCAACTCGACGAGGCCACGGGCCTGTTCACCTTCTGCGGAGTCGGCAATGTCGGTGCACGCCTGCGCGTCGGCGACTCATGGCAGTCGCTCCTGTCCCACCCGGGCATCGTCGGCGCCCATTTCCCCGCGCGACCCCCCGTGCGCCGGATGCCCTGGCAGGCCGACAGCGTGTTCCTCCTGCACAGCGACGGCCTGCCCAGCCGCTGGACACCCCCCACCGATCCGCGGCTGTTCGCCCATGACCCGGCTGTGATCGCCGCGTCCGTCGTGCGGGACGCCCGCAGCGCCGACCGGCTCCTGCGCGACGACACCAGCGTGGCCGTACTCGTCCCCGACCGCTGAACGGACCCCCATGACCGCTCCCGATGTCTGGACGATCCGCTCCTCCCACGACGCGGCAGCAGCCCGGACCGCCCTGGCCCGGCTCCTGGCGGACGCCGACGTACCCGCGCTCGACCGCCTGCGCTTCGTCACCGGTCTGTCGACGCGGCTGCGCCGGTGCCTCGCGCAGGGCGAGCACGCCGAGCTGCGGATCGGTCTCCAGCCGGCGACGCCCCACGAGCCCGGGCAGGTACGCGCGGTCCTGGTGTGCCCGGGACGTGACGGACACGATTCCGGGTGGCAGCAGACGATCAGCTTCCGCGGACCCGGAGGTCCGAGCCCCGGCCGTCGGCCGCACGCTGACACCACCGACCTCGCCGAGGCCCTGCTCGCCGCGGACGAGGACACCGCGGAGGTTCTGCGCCGGCTCGACGAGCACCTGGATCTGGTCCGTTTCCACCGCGAGGAGATGCACCACACCAACCAGGGTGTCCTGGCCCTGCACGCCGAGCTGGACGCCGCCGCACTCGCCCAGCGGGAACTGCTCGACGCGGAGCGGCAGGCACGCGCCGAGGCGGAGAACGCGCGCGGTCTGCTCACCTTCCTCGCCGACGCCAGCGCGGCGGTGACCGCCTCCCTCCACCCCGAGGACATCGTGCGTCGCCTGTCCGGACTGCTGGTTCCGGACTTCGCCGAGCACCTCGACGTCTGGCTCTTCGGCGACGAGCAGCGGGACGACTTCACCGACGCGACCCAGGTGCGTCCCGCCTGCGCGGTGATCGCCGCTCGCACCGGCCGACCGCAGCATGCCGCCGGCCACCCGAGCGGCGCGCCCGGCATCGCCGACCTCCCGCCGTCCGCGCTGGCCCCGGACAGGGCGCTGCTGTCCATCCCCCTCACCGCCCGCGGACTCGTCGGTGTCCTCACCCTGACCGCGCCGGGGCCCCGCTTCGACCCGGACGCCTGCGTCATGCTGATCGAGCTGGCCCGCCGCGTCGGTATCGCCCTCGACCACGCCCGGCGCTACGAACAGCACCGCGACGTCGCCGAGGCCCTGCAACGGGCGCAGCTCACCGACCTGCCCACGGCCCGGGGCCTTCGGCTGGCGGCGCGATACCTGCCCGCCACCCACGGGCTGAACATCGGCGGGGACTGGTACGACGCCTTCACGCAGCCCGACGGCAGTCTGCTCGCCGTCATAGGCGACGTCACCGGTCACGGACTGCGCGCCGCCGTCCTCATGGGCCAGCTGCGCACGGCGTTGCGTGCCTATGCCGTCGAGGGCGAAGGCCCGGCGGAGATCCTCACCCGGCTGCACGCCATGCTGCGCCACCAGCAGCACGAGCTGTACGCGACGGCGGCCGTGGCCCGCTTCCGTCCCGGCGAGACCACCGTCACCTGGGCGGCTGCCGGACACCCGCCCCCGATCGTGCGGTACGCCGACGGCACCGTGCGTCTGCTCGACACCAGACCCGGGATCATGCTCGGGGTCCCGATGCCCTACGCGTACCGGGAACACGCTGTCGACCTGCCACCGGATTCCACCCTCGCCCTGTACACCGACGGGCTGGTCGAACGCCGAGCGCACGGGATCGACCCGGGAATCGAGCGACTGGCCCAGGTGCTCGGCGGGCTCGGTGCGGCGGAACTGGGGCACGATCTCGACGCGGCGGCCGAGTCCGTGCTCAAACCGCTGCTGCACGACTCCGACCGTGACGACGACGTCTGTCTGCTGCTCTGCCACACCACCGACGAGGCGATGTGACGCGTGCCCGGCCAAGCGCTGCATGGCGGGTCCGCCGCCGCGATAGCGTGGAGAACGCAAGGGGAGAAGGTGGACGTCATGTATGCCTCTGAGCCCGTTCCCTCCGTGGAGAGCCAGCTACGTGCGGTGCCACCTCACGCACTCGTCGCCACGGCCCAGCGACTCCTCGCCGAGGAGGTCGGCGCGCTGGAGACCACCCTCTTCCTGGCCGACTACGGTCTGCGAGTCCTGCAACCGGTCACCCATCTGCCGCACACAGGAGAGCCCGTCCCCGCCCATGACGGTCCCGCCGGCAGTGCCTTCATCACCCAGAGCCCGGTGGTGGAGGTGATCCCCGATCCGACCGTCCACGTGGTGCACCTGCCCATCACCGTGCGCGGCGACCGACTGGGAGTCCTCACCGTCCGGCTGCCCGCGGCGGCCGCGGATCCGGTCACCGTGCTCCGGCTGGGCGACTTCGCCACGGCGCTCGGCCACGAGGTGGCCACGGCCGGCCGGGACACCGACCTGTACCTTCTGGCCCGGCGCACCCGCCGCCTCACGCTCGCCGCCGAAATGCAGTGGCAGCTCCTGCCGGGCCGTGGTTGCGCCCGCGACGAGTACGTCATCGGCGCACACCTCGAGCCCGCCTACGCCATCGGCGGCGACAATTTCGACTGGTCCACCGGAGCCGATCACCTGACCCTGACCGTCACCGACGGCATGGGGCAGGGCATCGACGCGTCGCTTCTGACCAGCCTCGCCGTGGGCGCCCTGCGCAACGCACGCCGGGCCGGTATCGCTCTGGCCGACCAGGCCTGCCTCGCCGACCAGGCTCTCTTCGCCCACTACGGCGGCAAGGTGTACGCCTCCACGCTGCTGCTGCACTTCGACCTGACCACCGGCGTCGTGCATGCCGTGGACGCGGGATCGCCCATCCTGTACCTCCTGCGCGACGGCACCATCCGGCAGGTCGAGCTGGAGGCGCAGCTGCCCCTCGGCATGTTCGAGGAGACCCCGTACGAGGAGCAGACCTTCCGCGTGGAACCCGGCGACCGGCTCGTCGCCGTCAGCACCGGCGTCCACAACACCCGCTCCGCGCTCGGCGACCTCTTCGGCGAGCACGCGCTGCGTCAGGTTCTCAGCGCGACGCGGCAGACGTCCCCGCACGAGACCGCGCGTGCCGTCGTCTCCGCGCTGTGGGAGCACTTCGGGGGCCGGGACCTGATGGCCGATGCCGCGGTCGTCTGCCTCGACTGGACCGGCCGTACCGCCACCGACCCGGGACGGGACGCGCGCCCGGCCGGGTGAGCGGGCGCGTCATCGCTTGGGGGGCGCCGGCGCACCGGGTTCCCGCGCGGCTGCGTCCTGCGCACCGGTCTCGCGCGCACGGGTCTCTCGCACACCGGCGTCCTGCGCATCGGTCTCTCGCGCACCGGCGTCCTGCGCATCGGTCTCTCGCGCACCGGCGTCCTGCGCACCGGTCTCGCGGGCACCGGCTTCCCGCTCGGCCAGAAACGCGCGCATGCCACGGCTGAGGGCCGCGCGTTCCTCGGGCGCCATCGATGCCAGGGCGGCGCCCAGGGCCTGCACCCGGCGGGACGCCACGTCGTCCAGCACCCGGTTCCCCTGCCCGGTGAGCCTCAGCTGCACCTCCCGCCGCTTGTGCGGATGGGACATGCGTTCGAGGAGACCGGCGGCCTCCAGCCGGTCGCACAGCCGACTCGCCGTGGGCAGCCCTATCCCCAGTTGCTCGGCCAGGGCCGTGAGGTTCACATCCGGAGCCGCCTCCAAGGCGCGCAACGCCCTCAGCTGGTGCAAGGACAAACGCAGGGCGGCCTCCTGGGCGGCCACCGTCCAGAGGTTGGTGAGACTGTCCACGGCATCGGCGATCTCCGCCGCGACAGCCTCGACGCCGTCGCGCGATCCCCTCGCTTCGTCGCCTCCGGGGCTGCCGAGACGGGTCACCAACACATCACTTTCAGTAAGCTCCAGGACTGGGTACACGTCCCCATCCCAACGCTGTACCCGAAGTGGCGAGAGGCAAGCGGTACTACCGTCTGCCTCTTCGCCCGTCCGGCGGATCGGACGACGATCCGGCAGCGCGGGGGTCCTGGCCCGGCTCCGGCCGGTCGGACCGACCCCACTGCCGTGGAGCTTGCTCTGTGTCCGGGGGCGGCCCGGTGATCACCTGCCGTCCGCGCGGACCACCACGGCGTACGAGCCCGCGCCGAGCAGCCGCTCACCGGGGGTGTCGCCCAGTGCGGTGAAAAGGGTGAGCACGCGTCCCGAGGCCGGGTCGAACGCCACGTCCTTGACCGTGCCGTGTTCGGTCCCCTGGTCCGTCAACACCCGGCGTCCGACGACCTCGTGATGCGCGGGCACATCGGGCGAGGTGCGGTCCGCGGCCACTCGGGAGCGCACGATGACGGCATCGGGACCCACTGCCTCGACCGCGCTCCAGGAGACGGCGTCGGTGCGGCCGGGAGCTCCCGACAGACGCAGGTACGAGACGGTGCCCGTTCTCGCGTCGACCGACAGAGCCTCCACCTTGCCGAGACAGGCGGCCTCTACGGCGGTCAGCACCGGCAGCCCGCGCGTCTGCGAAAAGAGCATCATCCGCGTCCTCCTCCGTCCTCGCCAGGGGTGACGGTGTCCGCGGAACCCTGCCGGCTCCGCACGTGGAAGGCCTCGACCTGGGCGGCGAAGTTCGGCAGGTCATCGGCGAGGAAGTGACGCGCGGACGTGGGGACGACCAGCGCCTGTCCGGACACGGCCAGCGTCTGACCGCGCGGGATGAACACCTTGCGCTGCCGCCGCTCCAGATGTGCGTGGGCGGCGATCTCGAACCCCACCACCCGGCCGCCGGCGCCACTCGCGACGACGAGGTCCAGCACGGTCCCGACCTCCGTGCCCTGGTCGGTGAGAACCGGCGCGCCCAGCACATCGCCGCGCGCGGCCTCGCCGGACCCGATGACCGCCCGCCGTTCCGTCAACGCCGACTCGTCGCGGACCATCACGACGGACGGCCCGACGGCGTGCACGCCCGCGAGCGGCAGACTCTTGCGCAACGGTCCCGCCAGCAGCCCGCGCCCGCTCAGCGTGAACCCGATGATGCGGCCCGCCGGAGCGTCGAAGACGGTGTCCTTGACCTTCGCCAAGGCTTCACCGCCCAACGTCACCACGACCCGCCCGGTCAGCTCGGAGGCCAGCATGAGGGTGCTCATCGGGCACCTCCCTGGCTGGGCCGCCGTTCGCGCCGCACCACCAGGACCGTGCCGGAGCGGCGGTGCGCCTGCAGGGCGACGGCTCCCACGGTGAGCAGCAGCACCAGCGCGACGAGGAGAAGCGTCCAACCCCACCACGTCATTGTCGGCCTCCTTCGAGTCGTCACCTTCAGTAGCGCAAGCCGTTCCCCCAACCACCCCGCGCTACTGCGGTTGCCCGCGCCGGGGGACCTCAACCCATGCTGTCGGCCCGGGCAGTTGGCTGCTCGCCGCCAGGGGACGGCGTGCGGGCGTCCCGCCGAAGGAGCATCGGTGACCGAGTCACCTGTGGCCGGCTCCGGACCCCAGTAGGCTGGCAGCCCTCCCAGTGCCTGCGAGAGTGTGACCGTGACCGACTTCCGACACCCGCCACAGCCCGAGGAGATCGCGCGTGTGACCTCCATGGCCGCGGAGCTGCTGGAAGTGGTCTGGGGCCGGGCCTCCACCGCGCCCGCCTCCGCGTCCCAGCTGCGTGTGCTCCTCATCCTCGAACACCACGAAGGCATCAACCTGCGCACCCTCGCCGACTCCCTCGCCTCCACGTCGCCGTCGACCAGCCGGCTCTGCGACCGCCTGCGGGCCGCGGGATTTGTCGACCGGGTCGTCAGCCCGACCGACCGGCGCGAGGTGCGTCTGCGGCTGAGCAGCCGTGGCCGCGCGTTCCTCGTGGACCTGCGCGCTCGCCGGGAGAAGGAGCTGCGGGCCGTCCTGGCGCTGATGCCGACGGCGAAACGAGCCGCACTGCTGGCAGGGCTGGAGGCCTTCTGCGAGGCGGCCGCCACACGGATACACGAGGGCGCCGAAGGCCCTGACAGCCGCACCGCTTGACGCATTCCCGCCTGGCGACGCGGCCGAGCCCGAGGGCGCGCGCATGCTTGTCGCGGACCGGGGTAAGCGCGCTTCACTGGCTGATTCGGTCGGGGAGGTCACGAGAAGGGGAGAGGGATGATGGCAGCGACGGCGTCACGCACGGAGGCGGACGGCAAGACGGCCGGCCTGCCGGAGGTGACCGACCCCCGGACGGTCCCGCCGAAGGACGCCAGGCAGCTGACGAAGGCGTTCCTCGAGCGGCTGGCGGTGCTGGAGGAGGGCACTCCCCAGTACCAGTACGCGCGCAACACCCTGATCGAGATGAACACCTCTCTCGTGCGGTATGCGGCGGGCCGGTTCCGCAGCCGCGGCGCGGAGGAGATGGAGGACATCGTCCAGGTCGGCACGATCGGCCTGATCAAGGCGATCGACCGCTTCGAGCTGTCCCGTGAGGTGGAGTTCACCTCCTTCGCCATCCCCTACATCGTCGGGGAGATCAAGCGCTTCTTCCGGGACACCTCCTGGGCCGTCCATGTGCCCCGCCGTCTGCAGGAGGCCCGGGTCGAGCTCGCGCGGGCCACCGAGGAACTGCGTTCCCGGCTCGGCCGCACCCCCACCGTGCGGGAGCTGGCCGAGCTGATGAGCCTGTCGGAGGAGGAGGTCATCGAGGCCCGCATGGCCTCCAACGGCTACAACTCCTCCTCCCTGGACGCCACCATCGGCGGCGAGCCGGACGGTGAGATGGTGCTGTCCGACTTCATCGGCGCGGAGGATCCCGCCATGGGACTGGTGGAGGATTTCCACGCCCTGGCGCCCCTGATCGCCGAGCTCGGCGAGCGCGACCGGCAGATCCTGCACATGAGGTTCGTCGAGGAACTCACCCAGGCCCAGATCGGCGAGCGCCTCGGATGCTCTCAGATGCATGTCTCACGGCTGCTGTCGCGGACCTTGAAGCGCCTGCGGGAGGGCATGCTCACCACTCGCTGAACCGCGCCCGGTGCGCTCACCGGGTGGGGAATGGCGACGCCGGGGCCGGGCAGGCGCACGGGAACGTGGTGAACAGGTACCTACCGGCCAGTCAGGGAGGCAGCGCGTGATCCGTCATCGTCCGGGAACGGGAGTCGGCCCGCCGCGACAGACGGTCCTCGACAGTGACCCGGAAACGCCCGTCAGGGCTCGGCGCCTGTGCCGGCGGTACCTGCGCCAGCTGGTACCCCCGGTCGAGGGCCGCGCGGCCGATGACGTGGAACTGGTGGTGTCGGAGCTGGTCACCAACGTGGTGCGGCACGCGCACAGCGCGACGTGCGTGCTGAGCCTGGATGCCCGGCCGGATGCGGTCGAGGTGACGGTACTGGACTCCGACCCCACGCCTCCGTGCTCCCGCGTCCCCGACCTGAGCGGGCAGGCCGGAGGGTTCGGCTGGTCCATGGTCCGCCGCCTGGCCAAGAGGGTGACGGTGGTGCCGGTCCCGAGCGGTAAGGCCGTGTGCGTGCTGATGCCCCGGGCGGCCGCCGGCTGAGGCGTTCGGGGTGTGACCCTTCCGTTCCTGACCTCGCGTGGTTTGGACTGCACGGAACGTGGCACCCGGATGACGCATGGTAGTTGCGGTTCCGAAGGCGAAGTCGGGGCCGCAGCGTGCGTCTCCCCTTCGGAAGGGCGGCGGGGCCGAACGATGAACCGGCCTCGCCGCCCTTCTTGGTGACGGGTCGTCGGCGTGGCGTCGCCGTGGGACGAAGGATTTTCTCGAACGGCGTGTCGATCTGCGGGTCTCCGGTTCGACGCTTGAGTGGAGGCGTGACCGGCGAGGCGGAAACCCCGCGGGTCGCGGCTCTGTTATCAACAAGCTGCCCCCTCGTCGACCGGTGGTTCCGGTTGCCGGACGTACAGCCGGCGACCGGACGCCCCAGGGAGAAGTCATGCAGATCCGCGCCCGTATGAGCATGAGTGCCGATGGCTATGTGACCACACCGAACGGCTGGCCCGCCCAGACCGCCGACCCCGCGTTCGTCTCCGGCGAGAGCCATGGCATCCGGGAATTCCTCGCAGGCTGCGAGGCGGCGCTGATGGGACGCACCACGTTCGAGCCCGCACTGACCAACAACCGCTGGCCGTGGCCGCACCTCGACGTGTTCGTGCTCGGCTCACACCGTCCGGACGGCACCCCCGACCACGTCACCACCGACAGTGACCCGGTGCGATTGCTGGAAAAGCTCCGCGCGGCCAACCGGGGTGGCGACGTGCACCTCGTCGGGGGCCCGCGCACGATCGGGACCTTCCATGCCCTGGGCGCACTCGACACGCTCGAACTGGTCGTACTGCCGCTGCTGTTCGGCGACGGAATGCGGCTGACGCCCGCGCTCAGCCCCGATGCCGGGCTGGTCCTCCAGCACGAGCGGGGCCTGCCCGGCGGTTCCGTGGAGATCGTCTACTCCTGCCGGGGCAGCCGGAACGACCTCCCGAGCAAGCCGGCCAGCCAGAGCTGACGCCATCCGGGTCACGCCGGTCGGGCGCCTGAGGAAGGGGAGCCGCCTCCCGGGCACCGCCGGGTATCGGTCCGGTCAGGTACCCAACCGCGGAACGCGGCCGACCGCGGGCGGCACGACCGGGTGCGCCCGGCCCCGGCCCATCCGCCGCGCCGCGGTGCGCCGACAGAGCCCGGGGCACGCCCTCGCGAAGGCCACCGCACCCCGGCGCGGGACGGTCGTACGCCACCGCCACCTGGCCGCTGGCGCGGCCGGCGCCAACCCCTTGGGGCGCAGCGCCCTCGGCGCCGGCCCCCGGCCCCAGATCTCCGGTCCATGGATACCCGAGCGCCTTCGGCCCCTGATCCCGGCCCCTGACCCCTGGCCTCCCGACCCGGTCCCCGGTCCCTGACCCCTGGCCTCCCGACACCAGTCCCGGCCTCGGCCTCGGGCGCCTGCTCTCCCGACCCGGTCCCCGGTCTTGGGCCCCCGGCCCGGCCCACTTCCGACCTCGGTCTCTGGCCTTACCTCTGGCCCCTGGCCCGGGCCCCGGTCTCTCGAAGTCGGCCCCCGGCCGCTGTCCTACGGTCCCCTGGCCTCCGGTCCGCCTGGCCCGACAGCGGTGCCTGCCCCAGACCTCGGCCCCTGGTCCTGGCCTTGGTCCCGGTCCCTGGTCCTGGCCTTGGTCCCGGTCCCTGCCGCTGGCCGCCGGTCTTGGCCTCTGCCATCTGGGCTCCGCTGTTGGCCCTGGCCGCTGCCGATGGCCTCGGGTCTTGGCCTCCGGCCTGGGCATCGGCCTGGGCGCGGCGCCTGGCCCCCGGCCCTCACCCCGTGGCCCCTGCCGTCTGGCCTCCGGCCCCGGCCCTGCCGTCTGGCCTCCGGCCCCCACCTCGGCGTCTGGCCCCTGGCCTCCGGTCCGCCTGGCCCGACAGCGTGCCTGCCCCCAGACCTCGCCCCCTGCTCCTGGCCTTGGTCCCGGCCCCTGCCACTGGCCGCCGGTCTTGGCCTCTGCCTCACCGGCCTTCGCCGTTGGCCCTGGCCGCTGCGGACGGCCTCGGGTCTTGGGCTCCGGCCTGGGCGCGGCGCCTGGCCCCGGCCCTCACCCCGTGGCCCCTGCCGTCTGGCCTCCGGCCCCCGCCTCGGCGTCTGGTTCTCCGGCCCCTGCCTCGGTGTCTGGCCGCTGCCGCTGGCTCCTCCTTCGGCTCCAGCCCCGGGCCCGTGGCCCGTGGCCCCCGGCCGTCGGCTCCCGGCCCTAGCCCTGGCCCCGGCTCCCGGCCACCCCGGCCTCCGGCCGCCACCCCGAGCTCCGGCCACCCCCGGGCTTCGGCCACCCCGGCCACGCCGCGCCCCCCGGCCTCCGGCAACCCCCGGCCTCCGGCAACCCCCGGCCTCCGGCCACCCCCGGGCTTTGGCCACCCCGGCCACGCCGCGCCCCCCGGCCTCCGGCCACCCCCGGCCTCCGGCCACCCCAACCACGCCGCGCCCTCCGGCCTCCGGCCCCCGCCCCGCTGCCGCTGGCCCGTGGCGTGCCTGCTGCCGCCCCGGCCCGGCGTTTCGGGTGGGGCGGACCATAATGGAACGCCCCGACTCTTCTGGAGGTGCCGTGACCGGCTTGCGTTCCACGAGCTCCGGGCTGCGTGCGCTGAGGCCGGCGGCCTTCGGCGCCGACCCGGCCGGTGAGCGCCTGGCGCGCATCCGGCGTTCGCCCCACTTCAAGGACGGGGTGTTCGTGAACCCGGGCGGCGTCGCCCGCACCCGTCCGTCCGGCTCCGCGGTGGACTTCGCCAAGGTCTTCTTCGACAAGGAGACCCGGCCCCGGCGCTCCCCGACGGGCACGGTCCCGGTGCACGCCACCACGCTCGCCGACCTCGCCCGGCCGCCGGCGACGGGGCTGCGGCTGACCTGGTTGGGGCACTCCAGCGTGCTCGCCGAGATCGACGGGCAGCGGTTGCTCTTCGACCCCGTATGGGGCGAGCGCTGCTCCCCGTTCCCCTTCGCCGGCCCCAGACGGCTGCACCCGGCGCCGCTGCCGCTCGCCGTGCTCGGCCCGGTCGACGTCGTCGTCATCTCGCACGACCACTACGACCACCTCGACATGCCCACGATCAAGGCGCTGGCCGGCACCGACACACTGTTCGCCGTGCCGCTCGGCGTCGGCGCCCATCTGGAGCACTGGGGTGTCGCGGAGAGCCGGCTGCGCGAGCTGGACTGGCACGAGGACACCAAGGTCGGCCCCCTCACCCTGACCGCGACCCCGGCCCGCCACTTCTGCGGCCGCGGCCTGCGCAACACCCAGCACACACTGTGGGCGTCCTGGGTCGTCGCGGGCGAGGAGCACCGTATCTACCACAGCGGCGACACCGGCTACTTCGACGGCTTCCAGGAGATCGGTGCCGCCCATGGCCCGTTCGACGCGACGATGATCCAGATCGGCGCGTACAGCGAGTTCTGGCCGGACATCCACATGACCCCCGAAGAGGGCGTACGCGCCCACCTCGATCTCCAGGGCGGCGCGCCGCACGGGGCGCTGCTGCCGATCCACTGGGGCACCTTCAACCTCGCCCCGCACCCGTGGGCCGAACCGGGGGAGTGGACGAGCTACGCGGCCGCCGAGGCCGGCCAGTCGGTGGCGCTCCCCCGTCCGGGCGAGCCGTTCGAGCCCACGGGTGAGTTGCCGGTCGCACCGTGGTGGCGGTCGGTGGCGCACCCCGGCGTGTATCCGTGGCGTCGTCCCGAGACGACCGACGCGGTTCCGGACAACTCCCTGAACGGCGATCTCGACCTGGCGGGCGACCGGTGACGCCGGCCGCGGATTCGGCACTGATCACGCGCCGCTGAGCCGCCCCGGCGCCCAGGACCCGGGAACGGGCCGCGCGAGCCACCGACGGGCATCTCCGGCCACGCCTGCGAGGAGCCCCACCCCGCCGCGTTCCTCACCGCTGCGCGAAGTGGTGCTCGAGCCAGCCGAGCAAGGCCGCGAACTCCGGGGTCATGGTGGTGTCCGACTGGGTGAGGGCGGTCGTACGGCCGCCGTTCTCCAGCGTGATCGTGTAGCTCATGGCGTCCCGCGCCCGGCCCGGCGGTCGTTCGGTCTCGGTCGCCGAGGAAGCCGCCGCCACCATCTCGGCCAGCTCCGCCGCGGTGTTCGCGGGGAGGGTGTCGGTGTCCAGCACCCTGGGTGGGAGCCCGAGCCGGATGGCGGCCGCCTGACCGCCATGGGCCGCCAGGGTCACCTTCATGGTCCACAACCTTCCCGGCGGACCGGGCGGCCCTGCCCTCGCCCTCCCGCCGACCGGACGGCCCTCCCTCGCCGTTCCGGGCGGACCGGGATCGGGCCGCCCTCGGTCCTTCGCCGGAGGTCACTTGCCCTTCAGCGCGGCCAAGTCCTTGGCCAGGCCTCCCACCTGCGCAGCCAGCGCCCCGACCTGTTTGGTCAGGGAGGCCACGCCGTCCTCACGGCCGGCACCGCCGTTGCGGCCGGACGCGAGGCCCTGCGTCCGGGCGACTCCCGCCGGGACGCCGCTGATCTGGATGCCCACCTCCTGCCAGGCGGCCAGCACGGCCAGTTGTTCGGTGCCGCCGGCCCCGAACAGTTCCCCGGCCTTCTGGTACGTGGTGTCCGCGAAGTCCTGGAACTGCGTGTCCGGGCTCGAGGCCTTGAGCGACTCGTACCAGATGAGACCGGGAGCCTCCCAGGCGAATCCGCCGATGCCGATGGCCGTCTCGTAGAACGCCTTGTTCGGAATGCCCGAGTTGATGTGCACGGCGCCGGAGTCACCGGCCTCGGTGTCCGGCAGGTTGACGTATCGGCTCATGTGGTCGGGCTGGGGGTCCTTGCCGAACAGGGCGTTGTCGTAGGCCTGGCCTGGCGCCTTCATCGAGCGCAGGGCGTCGGCTTCGATGCCCGGAGTGAAGATCTCGGTCCCGATCAGCCAGTCCGCCTCCTCGACCGTCTGCTTCAACGACCACTGCTTGACCAGCGTTCCGAAGACGTCCGAGACGGATTCGTTCAGGGCTCCGGACTGATTGTGGTACTCGAGTCCCGCGGTGTTCTCGGTGACTCCGTGCGTCAGTTCGTGGGCGATGACGTCCAGGGACCCGGTGAAGTCGGTGAATATCCTTCCGTCACCGTCGCCGAACACCATCTGGCGGCCGTCCCAGAACGCGTTGTTGAAATGCGAGCTGAAGTGGACGTACCCGTCCAGGCGCATCCCCCGGCCGTCGATCGAATTGCGGTGGAACAACGCCTGGTAGAAGTCGCGCGTCGCGCCGAGTCCGTCGAACGCCCTGTTGACGGACTCGTCCCCGGAGGCCGGCCCGTCCTCCGAGCGGGCGTGCACCGCGAGGGGGAGAGACCTGCCGTGCCGGCAGTCGAAGACGGTCCTGCGGCCGCCGCCGAGGGCGGCGGCCCCGGCGAGGGACGCCCGGACCGTGCGCTCGCCGCGCAGAGAGGCCGTGGTCAGCATGGTGGCCATCGCGGCCTGATGCACCTCGCTGTCGTCACTTCGCATGAGCTTTTCGAGGAGGTGCGGGGGGATGATGCAATTGAGGCGGTGGATCCTGGTCATGGGACACCTCGCGTGCAAGAGGAAGCGGCGGTGACGCCGCGCTCCTCTGGTGTTCGTACGTGGATTGTTCCTCGCATCGCGGAGCAAACGTGCCCGTCCCGACCGGCATGATCCCTGTGGTCGCGGAGCGCCGAAGCGCGCTGATCCGGGGAAGGGCGGTGGCGCCGTGACCCGACGGTCACGTCCGACAAGCTGGACGGCACCCGTGAACGCGCCTACTTCGAGTATCCGCTCGTTGTCCTCGGCGCGCACCTCGGAGAGAGGTCGCCACTACCGCCTCCGCACGCACGCGACGACGGCGGGCGGTGGGTGAAACGGTCCTGCCTTCAAGGGAGTCCAGGAGCGGAACACACCGAACCACGAGCGTTCAGGCGGCGTTGACGGGGCCGGAAGGATGCCCATGCTCGGACGGCCTCGGCAGCAGCGCTGTTGACGCTGAGTGATGCACAGGGGAGGGGTGTACGGGGCGCGGACCGGTCCCGGGCGATCCCTGGCGGGTGCCGACCGAACGAAGAACGGAAGAGGGCGAGGGTCGGGAGCCGAGGCGCCTCCCGACCCTCGCCCTCTTCTCGTGACCGCTCCTGAACAGCTCTGATCGAGAAATGATCGCCACTGTCCGCGCCCCGCGCGAGGTTATCGGTCTGTCGTACGAAGGCTCATACCAGAGCGGGATGCTGTGCGTGGGACTTTGTCAACTGCCCACCGCACATGATGCGTTGCCGACTACTGTGAGTGTCCGTCGGACGACACCAGTCCGACGGACCAGGCCCCCAGTACGAGGACACCGATGTCTCACCTCCGCGCACCGGCCGCACGCGCAGACCGCCGTGAGGGCGGCGGGCGGCACGGGCGGCCGGCAGTCCGCACCCACCCCTCCGTCCCCGAGGCCCACATACGGCCGCAGCTGCTGCGCCTCGCCGTGCTCCCGCCGACCGCCGTCGCGCTGAGCGCCTGCGCGGCCGTGCTGTTCACCGTCCGCACCTCCGCGCCACGCCCCGGCGCCGGCCTGTGGGCGGTACTGGCCGGCGCGGCCGCCGTCGCCCTCGCCGGCATCGTCATCGCCGCCGTCGCCGCCGACCGCACCGCCCGCTCCGTCGGAGACCGGGTCGGCGCCCTGCGCCGCCGCAGCGCGCGCGGCGAGGCGGACCTGCGCGCCCTGGTCGAGGCGCTGCGCCGCGGCGAGGCCCCGCCCGCACCCCCGCAACGCCGCCCACCGGGCGCCGACGCCGACGACCTCGACCTGCTCGCCGCCGACCTGACCCGCGCGCACGACGCCGCCGTCACCGCCGTCGTCCAGGCCGCCCAGCTGTCCAGCCAGACCGGCAGCGAGCAGAAACTGGAGGTCTTCGAGAACCTCGCCCGGCGGCTGCAGTCCCTGGTGCACCGGGAGATCTCCATCCTCGACGAGCTCGAGAACGAGATCGAGGACCCCGACCTGCTCAAGAGCCTCTTCCACGTCGACCACCTCGCCACGCGCATCCGCCGCCACGCCGAGAACCTCGCCGTGCTCGGCGGCGCCGTCTCCCGCCGGCAGTGGAGCCACCCTGTCTCCATGACCGAGGTACTGCGCTCGGCGATCGCCGAGGTCGAGCAGTACTCCAGGGTCAAGCTGGTCCCGCCGATCGAGGGCACCCTGCGCGGCCACGCCGTCGCCGACGTCATCCATCTGCTCGCCGAACTCGTCGAGAACGCCGGCGTGTTCTCCGCCCCGCACACCCAGGTGCTGCTGCGCGCCAACCTCGTCACCTCCGGCCTCGCCGTCGAGGTGGAGGACCGCGGCCTCGGCATGCCCGTCGAGGAACAGCAGCGGATGAACCAGCTGCTCGCCGACCCCGACCAGGTCAACGTCGCCCGACTGCTCGCCGACGGCCGTATCGGGCTGTACGTGGTCTCCCAGCTCGCGCGGCGGCACGGCATCCGCGTCCGGTTGCAGACCAACATCTACGGCGGCGTCCAGGCCGTCCTCGTCGTCCCGCAGGCCCTGCTCGGCGCCGACGCCGACAGCGGTTCCGGTGCGCTCCCGGCGGCCGCGACCGGGCTGCACGACTCCGGCACCGGCCAGGTCCCGGCGGCCGGAATCCGACCGCACGACTCCGGCACCGGCCCCGTCCCGGTGGCCGGAATCCGACCGCACGACTCCGGCACCGGCGCGCACCCGGTCGTCGTACCGCCGCAGCAGGCGCATCCCACCGGGCTGTACGCCGTGCCAGCGCACCAGCCGCATCCCGTGCCGGCGAGCGCGTCCCACGCCACGGTCCCGGACGGCGACGAGGGCGCCGTGCCAGCCGTACGGCCGAAGGAGGGCGACCGGCACACCGGCGCCGGGAGGCCGGGCGAGGCTGATCCCGAACGGTCCGCCTTCACGCTGCCCGAGCAGCCCGCTTCCCCGCCGGCCGGCCGCGCCGCACCCCCGGCCACCGGACCCGGGAGTGCCGCCCACGGCGGGCGCGTTCCGCCGTTGCCCGTACGGGGGCGGCAGCAGGAGCGGCCCACCCCGGCCGCGGCCGTGCCCGGCATCCGGCCCGAGGACCGGGCGGCCGTGGAGGAGATCGCGGGCGCCCCGCCGCTCCCGCGGGCCGGCGCCGTCCGCGGCACCATGGGCAAACCCCGGCTGCCCCGGCGCCGCGCCCAGGAACACATCGTCCCGCAACTGCGCGGCGGCCCCCTGCCCCGCCCCGAGGACGACGCCGCCGGACCCGACCCGGGTCTGATGGCCGCCTTCCGGCGCGGCATCACTCTGGCCGAGGCCCAGCAGAGCCTCGACCCGGTCGCCGACCCCCGCCCGCAACCGGCCACCGGGCCCACCACCCTGCACCTCCCGGCCGAGCACGCCCCGCACGCCCCCTACACCGGGCTGCGCGCCGTACACCTGCCCGCGCCGCTCGACACACCCGGCGCCCGCGGCGGCAGGCCGGCCTCCGCGCCGGACCACCCCGGCGCCCCCGCGCCCGACCGTCTCACCACCCGGCACGACGGGAGCGCACCGGCCGGATGACCACCCCCACCGCTCCCGCCCCACCACGTACCCCAAGGAGTCGATCCACCATGGCGAGCGATGCGCCGACCGCCCAGGCAACCGACCTCGACTGGCTGTTGAGCGGCCTCGTCCAGCGCGTACCCCACACCCGCAGCGCCGTCCTGCTGTCCTGCGACGGGCTCGTCAAGTCCGTCCACGGGCTCGACGTGGACAGCGCCGACCACATGGCCGCCCTCGCCTCCGGCCTGTACTCCCTCGGCCGCAGCGCAGGAGTGCGCTTCGGTGACGGCGGTGACGTCCGGCAGGTCGTCGTCGAACTCGACGCGACACTGCTGTTCGTCACCACCGCCGGCTCCGGCACCTGCCTCGCCGTGCTCGCCGGCCGCGACGCGGACGCCGCCGTGCTCGGCTACGAGATGTCCATGCTCGTCAAGAGCGTCCGCCCCTACCTGGTGACCGCGCCCCGCCAGCAGTCCGCCGAACCCCCGGTGATGCGGCCTTGAGCGTGGCGGCGGCCGGGGAGGGACCCTGGCTCGACGACGCGGCAGGCCGGCTGGTGCGCCCCTTCACGGTGAGCAACGGCCGCACCCGACCCAGCGTCGCACTCGACCTGATGTCACAGGTGATGGCCACCGGGGCGACCCCCCTCGGCTATCTCGGCCCCGAACACGCACAGGCACTCGACCTGTGCCGGGCACCCGTCTCGGTGGCCGAGATCTCCGCCCACCTGAAGCTGCCGGCGGTGGTCACCAAGGTTCTGCTGTCCGACCTCGTGGACACCGGGGCGGTCACCACCAAACCCCCGGCGTACCACCACCAACCCACCGACCGGGCCCTACTGGAGGCAGTGCTCGATGGACTACGACGACAGCTCTGAGATGTCCTACGGCCGCTCCGGTCACGGCGGCCACCCCGAGTACCGCGGCAGCACGCCCACGTATCCGGGGCACGACGACGACGGCGGCGGCGACCCGTTCCCGACCGCGCTGAAGATCCTCGTCGCGGGCGGATTCGGGGTCGGCAAGACCACCTTCGTCGGCGCGGTCAGCGAGATCGCCCCGCTCAGCACCGAGGAGCTGCTCACGACCGTCAGCGCGGCGACGGACAGTCTCGAGGGCATCGAGAACAAGATGGAGACCACGGTCGCCATGGACTTCGGCCGCATCACCCTCGACTCCGAGCACGTGCTGTACCTGTTCGGCACTCCCGGGCAGGAGCGGTTCTGGTTCATGTGGGACGAACTGTGCGAGGGCGCCCTCGGCGCGGTCGTCCTCGCCGACACCCGGCGGCTGCAGGACTGCTTCGCCGCCGTCGACTTCTTCGAGGAGCGCGGCCTCGGCTTCATCGTCGCCGTCAACGAGTTCGACGGCGGCCACCGCTACGACCCCGAGGAGGTCCGCGCCGCCATCGACCTGGCCCCGGAGATCCCCGTCGTGCGCTGCGACGCCCGGATCTCCGCCTCCGGCGTGCAGACCCTGCTCACCCTCGTGCGCCACCTCATCGCCTACGCCCCCGTCGCCCCCGCCTCCACCCGCGGCGCCTGACAGGAGAGACCGTGACGCCCGAAGACCATCCCCTGAACCACCCCCGGACCGCTGGAGAACGGCCATGAGGTACGAGCCGCCGAGCCCCGTCGGCCGGCTGCTGCTCACCCCCGAGGACCGCGACGCGCCCGTCCGCGCCCGTCGGCTGCACCTGCTCGGCCTCGGGGACCGGCCCGAGCCCGCCCTCGACTCCTACGCCGGCCACCTCGCCGACCTCACCGGGGCGCCGTTCGGGATGGTCAACTTCCTCGGCGCGGACGCCCAGTTCTTCGCCGGACTGCACGCGCCGCCCCCGCCGCCGTGCGTGCCGGGCGAGCCGCCGCGCCCCGCCCTGGGCCGGGTCCTGCCCCGCGACCACGGCTACTGCCCGCACGTCGCCGTGCGCCGCCGCGCCCTGGCGCTGGAGGACGTCGCCGACTACCCGCGTTTCGCCGGCAACCCGGTCGTCGACGAGTACGGCATCCGCTCCTACCTCGGCGCCCCGCTCATCGACTCCACCGGAACCGTCCTCGGCACCGTGTGCGTCGCCGACCGCGCGCCCCGCGCCTGGGGCAAGGCCGGCCTGGAGACGATCAAGTCCGCGGCCGCCGACCTCGCGGGACGACTGGAACACGGTCTGGTGTGACGGCTCCACGACGCGTGTGCGCGGCCGGTGGGACGGCCCTGCCACCACAGGGACGCGGCCCGGTGTGACGACTGGACCGAAGGCGTGAAGGAAAGCTGAGCCGCCGCTTAAGAAAAGCTCGATGGACCCCGGCGTGCGCTATACGGCAGATTGCTGAACGCATTCCCATCCCTCTTCCCGCACGCGGGCTTCTTCGGCCTGCCCGCGCCCGGGCCCGAGCACCACAGGAGCCGTAGCGTGAAGGCGCTGGTCAAGGAGAAGGCGGAGCCCGGACTGTGGCTCACGGACGTGCCGGAGCCGGCCATCGGCCCCGGGGACGTCCTGATCAAGGTGCTGCGCACCGGCATCTGCGGCACCGACCTGCACATCCGCGCCTGGGACGGCTGGGCGCAGCAGGCGATCGACACCCCGCTGGTCCTCGGGCACGAGTTCGTCGGCGAGGTGGTGGAGACCGGCCGCGCCGTCGCCGACATCGCCGTAGGCGACCGGGTCAGCGGCGAGGGCCACCTGGTGTGCGGCAAGTGCCGCAACTGCCTGGCCGGCCGCCGGCACCTGTGCCGGGCCACCGTCGGCCTCGGTGTCGGGCGCGACGGCGCGTTCGCGGAGTACGTCGCGCTGCCCGCGTCCAACGTGTGGGTGCACCGCGTCCCCGTCGACCTCGACGTCGCCGCGATCTTCGACCCCTTCGGCAACGCCGTGCACACCGCGCTGTCCTTCCCGCTCGTCAACGAGGACGTGCTCATCACCGGCGCCGGCCCGATCGGCCTGATGGCCGCCGCCGTCGCCAAGCACGCCGGGGCCCGCCACGTCGTCATCACCGACGTCAGCGACGAGCGCCTGGAGCTGGCGCGGAAGATCGGGGTGAGCCTCGCCCTGAACGTGGCGCGGGAGCAGATCGCCGACGGGCAGCGCGAGCTGGGCCTGCGCGAGGGGTTCGACATCGGCCTGGAGATGTCCGGCCGGCCCGAGGCGCTGCGCGACATGATCGCCAACATGACGCACGGCGGCCGTATCGCCATGCTCGGCCTGCCCGCCGAGGAGTTCCCGGTCGACTGGGCCCGGATCGTCACCTCGATGATCACCATCAAGGGGATCTACGGCCGGGAGATGTTCGAGACCTGGTACGCGATGTCGGTGCTGCTGGAGGGCGGCCTCGACCTCGCCCCCGTGATCACCGGCCGCTACGGCTACCGCGACTTCGAGGCGGCGTTCGCGGACGCCGCGAGCGGCAAGGGCGGCAAGGTCATCCTCGACTGGACCGCCTGACCCCGCCCCGGCCTCTTCCCCGCGAGTACTCCTAGGAGCATTGACGATGTTCGAATCCGTGCGCGACGACCTGCGTACCACCCTCGACGAGATCCGCGCCGCCGGTCTGCACAAGCCCGAGCGGGTCATCGACACCCCGCAGTCCGCGACCGTCAACGTCACCGCCGGCGGCCGCCCCGGCGAGGTCCTCAATTTCTGCGCCAACAACTACCTCGGCCTCGCCGACCACCCCGAGGTCGTCGCCGCCGCCCACGCGGCCCTGGACCGCTGGGGCTACGGCATGGCCTCGGTGCGCTTCATCTGCGGCACCCAGGAGGTCCACAAGGAGCTGGAGGCGCGCCTCGCGGCGTTCCTCGGCCAGGAGGACACGATCCTGTACTCCTCCTGCTTCGACGCCAACGGCGGTGTCTTCGAGACGCTGCTCGGCGAGGAGGACGCCGTCATCTCCGACGCCCTCAACCACGCCTCCATCATCGACGGCATCCGCCTGTCCAAGGCCCGCCGCTTCCGTTACGCCAACCGTGACCTGGAGGACCTGGAGCGCCAGCTGAAGGAGGCGTCCGGCGCGCGTCGCCGCCTGATCGTCACCGACGGCGTCTTCTCCATGGACGGCTATGTGGCGCCGCTGGCCGAGATCTGCGACCTCGCGGACCGCTACGACGCCATGGTCATGGTCGACGACTCGCACGCCGTCGGCTTCGTCGGCCCCACCGGCCGCGGCACGCCCGAACTGCACGGTGTGATGGACCGCGTCGACATCATCACCGGCACCCTGGGCAAGGCCCTCGGCGGCGCCTCCGGCGGTTACGTCGCCGCCCGTGCCGAGATCGTCGCCCTGCTGCGCCAGCGCTCGCGGCCGTACCTGTTCTCCAACACGCTCGCCCCGGTGATCGCGGCGGCCTCGCTGAAGGTCCTCGACCTGCTGGAGTCGGCGGACGACCTGCGGGTGCGGCTGAACGAGAACACGGCCCTGTTCCGCCGCCGGATGACCGAGGAGGGCTTCGACATCCTCCCCGGCGACCACGCCATCGCCCCCGTGATGATCGGTGACGCGGCCGTCGCCGGCCGGATGGCCGAGCTGCTGCTGGAGCGCGGCGTGTACGTGATCGGCTTCTCCTACCCGGTCGTCCCGCAGGGCGCGGCGCGCATCCGCGTGCAGCTGTCCGCCGCGCACTCGACCGAGGACGTGAACCGGGCGGTGGACGCGTTCGTGGCGGCGCGGGCGGAACTGGGCGCCTGACCTGACCTGACCTGACCGGTCCGGCCTTGACCTGACCGGTCCGGGCCGGGCTGGTTCGGGTGGACCTGGTCGGTGGGGTTGCGGCCCCGCCGGCTCGTCGGTCCCGGACCTGGTCGGTCCGGTCCCGACGCGGCGGGTCCGGTCGGGGCCCGGCGGGTTCGGGCGGACTGGTCGGTGTGTGGCTCCGGCCCCGCCGGTCGTCGGTCCCGACCAGGCCGGTCAGGGCCAGATTCGGTCGGTCCGGTGCGGTCCCGGCCGGTCGCGTTGCGGCCTGACCGGTGTGGCCCCGGCCTGCCCGGCCGACCTGAGACAATCGATTCCGTGATCGAAGCGCGGCGGCTCCACATCCTCCGTGCGGTGGCCGACCACCGCACGGTGACAGCGGCTGCCGCCGCCCTGTACCTCACCCCGTCGGCGGTCTCCCAGCAGCTCACCGCGCTGGAGCAGGAGACCGGTCACCGCCTGGTCGAGCGCGGCGCCAAGGGCGTACGGCTCACCCCGGCCGGGGAGATCCTGCTCAGCCACACCAACGCCGTCCTCGCCCAGCTGGAGCGGGCCGAGGCGGAACTCGCCGCCTACGGCTCCGGGCAGGCCGGCACGGTCACCGTCGCCGCCTTCGCCACCGGCATCGCGCTGGTCGTCGCGCCCGCGGTGGCCCGGCTCGCCGGGACGGCCCCCGGCATCCGCATCCGCGTCCAGGACGCCGAGGGCGACGCCAGCCTGCCGATGGTGCTGGACCGACAGGTCGACGTGGCGGTCGCCGTCGAGTACCGCGGGGCGCCGCCCGCCGACGACCCCCGCCTCACCCACATGCCGCTCTACGCGGAGCCGTTCGACGCGGTCGTCCCGGTCAGCCACCGCCTCGCCGACGCCGTCGAGGTCCCCCTCGCCGACCTGGCCAAGGACCCCTGGATCGGCCCCTACCCCGGCAACCCCTGCCACGACGTGGTCGTCCTGGCCTGCGAGCACGCCGGCTTCCAGCCCCGCCTGGAGCACTCCTCCGACGACTTCCGCGCGGTCGTCGCCCTCGCCGCGGCCGACGCGGGGGTGGCCCTCGTGCCGCGCTCCGCGCTGCGCGGCATGGACCTCACCGGCGTCGTCGTCCGCCCGGTCGACGGCGCACCACCGACCCGGCGCGTCTTCGCCGCCGTACGCCGGGGCGCGGAGGAGCACCCGCTGATCCGCCCGGTACTGGACGCGCTGGGCGAGGCGGCCGACACCTGAGGCCGGACCGAGGCCGGACTGACTCAGGCACCCGTCGGACCTGAGGCACGCGCCCGGCGAACCTGAGACAGGCAGCCGCCGGACCTGAAGTACGCGCCCGTCCGACGCGTGAGGCATCCGTAACACTGCCGTCTCATATTCGGGATAGCGTCCCGGATATGAGAACCGAGGAGAGTCCTCCGGAGTCGATAGACCTGCGCCTCGCCGGGCGCCTGGCCGAGCTGCGGGCCGAGCAGGGCTGGTCGCTGGGGGAGCTGGCGGAGCGCAGCGGGGTCAGCCGGTCGACGCTGTCGCGGGCGGAGCGCGCCGAGACCAGCCCCACCGCCGCCCTGCTGAACCGGCTGTGCAACGTCTACGGCCGGACCATGTCCCAGTTGCTCAGTGAGGTCGAGGCGGAGCCCGCCCCGCTGCTGCGGGCCGCCGACCAACCGGTGTGGGAGGACCGGGACTCCGGCTTCGTCCGGCGTTCCGTGTCCCCGCCGCACACCGGGCTGCGCGGCGAACTCGTCGAGGGCCGCCTCGCCGCCGGCGCCGACCTCGCCTACGACCGACCGCCCGTCACCGGTCTGGAACAGCACATCTGGGTGCTGGAGGGCGCGCTGGAGGTCACCGTCCAGGACGTCACGCACCGGCTCGCGACCGGTGACTGCCTGCGGATGCGGGTGTGGGGGGCGACGCGGTTCCGGTGCGCGGACGACACCGGCGTGCGCTATCTGCTGGCGGTGGTGCGGCCGTGAGACGTCTCGAAGCCCCGGAAGTCCTCGCCGCCTCCGCGGAGTTGGCGGAACTGCTGGTCGACACCGTGGCCGGCGGTGCCTCCGTCGGCTTCCTCGGGACCCTGGCACCGGCCGAGGCCGCCGCGTGGTGGCGGCAGCGCGCGCAGGCGGTGGCCGCCGGACGGCTCACGGTGTGGGTGGCGTACGACGCGGGCCGGCCGGTCGCCACCGTGAGCCTCGCCCTGCCCGACAAGCCCAACAGCCGCCACCGTGCGGAGATCGTCAAGCTGATGGTCCACCGCGCCGCGCGCGGCCGCGGACTCGGCCGCGCCTTGCTGGCCACCGCCGAGGCGGCGGCCGTCGCGGCCGGGATCACCCTGCTGCACCTGGACACCGAGACCAACAGTCCCGCCGAGTCCCTGTACCGCTCGGCCGGGTGGACGCGCGCCGGGACGATCCCCGACTACGCGGCCGGCCCCGACGGCGTTCTGCGGCCGACGACCCTGTACTACAAGCAGGTCGGAGCGGTCGGCGCCGAAGGGTGAGTGTCAGTGGCGGCGGCTACGGTTCCTGCCATGCCGGATGCCGAAGACGTACGCCGTGTCGCGCTGTCCCTGCCGGACACGACGGAGAAGACCGCCTGGAGCATGCCCACGTTCCGGGTCGCGGGGAAGATGTTCGCCACGCTGCCGGAGGACGAGAGCTCCATGGCGGTGCGCTGCCCGAAGGAGGAGCGCGACGAACTCGTGCTGGCCGAACCCGAGAAGTTCTGGATCGCCGGACACGAGGCACAGTTCGCCTGGATCCGGGTCAGGCTCCGGGCGCTGGAGGACGAGCGTGAGCTGCGCGACATCCTCGCCGACTCCTGGCGCCAGGCGGCACCGACCCGACTCCTGGAGTCCTACCCGGAGTTGGGGCAGCCGGCCCCGGAATGACCGGGGGGTGGAAATTCCCGTGGCGTTGTCAGCGCCTGATGGCATGATCCGACGGCAGTGACGGCAGCCGGAGTGGAGGGGGCTCCGGCTGCCACGGGACACCGGGAGGGGAGGGCCTCGGGTGGGTGACACCGGGAGCGCCGGGGGAGGCGCGGGAGGGGTCGGTGACTCCGGAGCCGCGGTGGTGAGCGGCGGGGGAGGGGTGTGGTCGCGGGACTTCGCGCTGTTCTTCGTGGCGCGGGCCGTGGCCCGGCTCGGTGACACCATGCTGCCGGTCGCCCTCGCCGCGGGGCTGCTGGAGCGCGGATACGGAGCGGGCGCGGTCGGTCTCGCGATGGCCGCGACCGCCGCCGCGTTCGCCGGGCTCGTCGTCTTCGGCGGGGTCATCGCGGACCGCTTCTCCACTCGCAAGCTGATGATCGGCGCCGACCTGGTCCGGCTCGGCACTCAGTCGCTGGCCGCCGCCCTGTTCTTCGCCGACCACGTGGTGCTGTGGGAGATCTGCGCCATCGGGTTCGCGGGCGGTGTCGCGGGCGCCGTCTTCCAGCCAGGCGTGGCCAGTACCGTGCCCCGGCTCGCCGCCGACATCCAGGGCGCCAACGGCGCCATCCGCATCGCCGAGTCCGCCGCGCAACTCGCCGGCCCCGCGCTCGCCGGTCTGCTCGTCGGTTTCGCCTCCCCGGGCGGTGTGTTCGCGGCGCATGCCGCCACCTACGCCATCAGCGCCCTGTGCCTGCTGCTGATCCGGATGCCCCCGCTCGCGCACGGCGAGCGCCCGGTCCGGCGGGGCGCCCGCGCCTTCCGCGCCGACCTCGTCGAGGGCTGGCACGAGTTCCGGGCGCGCACCTGGCTGTGGGGGGTGATCGCCGTCTGGTGTCTGTACATGATCGCCGTGTGGGGACCCAGCGTGCCGCTGGTCGCCGCCGAGGTGGTGCAGCACCACGGGCCGCGCGCCTACGGCCTGGTCAACTCCGCCCTCGGCGCCGGCACCGTCGTCGGCGGCCTGCTCGCGCTGCGGCTGCGCCCGCGCCGCATGCTGCGCGCCGGGGCGATCGCGCTGTTCGGCTTCGTCGCCTTCCCGGCGAGCGTCGGCGCGGGCCTCGGCGTGCCCGCCATGGCGGCCGGGGCCGCGGTCGCCGGGGCCGCGATGTCGTTCTGGGGCGTGATGTGGGCGACCAGCGTGCAGACCCAGGTCCCGGCCGACGTCCTCAACCGCATCCACGCCTACGACGTCGCCGGCTCCCTCGCGATGATGCCCGTCGGCCAGGCCCTGGCCGGCCCCGCCGCCTCGGCGGTGGGCGCCGACCATGTGCTCCTGGTCTCCGCGGCGACCAGCGTCGTCGTCGCCCTCGCGCTGCTGTCCGTGCCCGCGATACGCGACCTGGTCCGCGCCGACGCGACCCCGCGGCGCGGAACGGCGATACCGCGGCCGACGCGGACGGAACGCGGCTGACTCAGTGCGGGGCCGACGCGGAGGGAACGCGGCTGACTCAGTGCGGGGCCGACGCGGACGGAACGCGGCTGGCTCAGCGCGCGGCCGGTGCGGACGGAACACGCTGACTCACCCGGGCCGGAGTGAACGCACACGGCGGGCTCATCCGGCCGGCCGCAGGAACCCGGCGATCCGCTCCCGCAGCGAAGCGGCGTCAAGGCCGTGCGCAGCCACGTGCTCCTCGACGGTCCCATAGCGCCGCAGCTCGCGCCGCCCCACGCCGAGCCCCAGCACCCGGTGCGGCAGGTCGGCCAGGGCGTCGTTCGCCGCGGCCGTCGAGGTGCCCGCAAGATACGGCTCGACCAGGACGACGTCCGGCCGGGCCGCGTCGGCCGCCCGGCGCAGGGCCGCCGTGTCGAAGGGCCGCACGGTCGTCGCGTACAGCACGGTCACATCGAGGCCCTCGGTCGCCTCCAGCACGGCGTCGAGCATCGGCCCCACGGCGACGACGACGCCCGCCCGGCCCTCCCGCAGGGTCAGGAACCGTTTCCCGTCGACGGGCCGGCCCTGGGCGTTCGCCTGCACCGACAGCCGCACGTACACCTTGTCGTCGCCGGCCGCGACGGCGTGCCGCAGCAGGGTCTCGGCCTCGTCGGGGTGGCCGGGAACGTGCACGGTCCAGCCGTCCAGCGTGTCCAGCAGCGCGACGTCCCCCGGTGCCATGTGGGTGAACCCGCCCGCCGGCCAGTCGAAGGAGGCGGCCGCGCTCACCAGCACGGCGCCGAGCCCCTGGTGCCCGAGGTCCAGTTTCACCTGCTCGAAGGGCCGTTCCACCAGAAAGCTGGCGAAAGTGTGCAGCACCGGCCGCAGCCCGGTCAGCGCCAGTCCGGCGCCCGCACCGACCAGAAGCTGTTCGCGGATGCCGACGTTGACCACCCGGTCCGGGTGGCGGCGCGTCGCCTCGGCGAAACCGTCCTTGCCGATCTCGGCGAGCACGACGGCGACCCGCGGATCCTCGTCCAGCAGCCGGGTGAGTACAGGGGCGAACCGCTCGCGCATGGTCTCCATGAGAAAAGCTCTTCCTTCCGGGTCGGAGGGGGTCGGGATCAGGCGAACTTGGGCTCGACACGGGCGACCACGACGTGCGGGCGCCCCGGATGGGGTGCGGTGAACGCGGCGTACAGCGCGTCGTGGTCGCGGCCGTCCACGGTCACCGCCGACCAGCCGGCCGCCTCGAAGCGGGCCGCGATCCCGCCGGGCCGGGCGTGGCTGGCGGAGGCGTTGTCGATCACGACCGTGTGCAGCCGGTCGAGACCGGCCGGCCCGGCGAACGCGATCGCCTCGTGGTTGCTGCCCTCGTCCAGCTCGGCGTCCCCGATCAGCACCCACACCGCCGGATCGGGCAGCCGCCGCGCGCGCAGCCCCAGCGCGGCGCCGACGGCGATCGGCAGCCCGTGCCCGAGCGAGCCGCTGCCGATCTCGGCGCCCGGCACGAGCATCCGGTCCGGGTGGTGCCCGAGCCGCGAGTCGTACGACCCGAAGCCGGTCAGCCACTCCACCGGCACGAATCCCTTCGCGGCCAGCACCGCGTAGTACGCCATCGGCCCGTGCCCCTTGGACAGCAGGAACCGGTCCCGCGCCGGGTCCTCGAGCCGGTCCGGTGCGACCCGCAGCACCCGGTCGTACAGGACCCACAGAGCGTCCAGCGTGGACGTGGCGGCCGGCCCGTGCTTCTCGTCGCCGGTCATCAGCCCCATGAGTGCGGGCAGGTCGGCGTAGCCGTACCCGTGAACTTCCTCCGTGATCGTCATGCCGACGAGCGTGCAACCTCAAGCAGGCTTGAGGTCAAGGCCGCCCTTCGGTGGCTCTCATGCGGCGGCCCGCCGGAAAGGGGCGCGCGACCACCGACGCGAGTGCGGTATTGTTTCCCTGTCCGTACGGCCAGGGGAAACCCCAGGTCAGGCGGGCAACGGGACGTGGCGCAGCTTGGTAGCGCACTTGACTGGGGGTCAAGGGGTCGCAGGTTCAAATCCTGTCGTCCCGACTTCGCGAAGTCGCGAGTCGGAGGCTGTTTCGGCGAGACGCCGAAGCGGCCTCCTGTGTGTTCCCGGCAACCGGCCCGTCCATCGCTCGGCAACCGCCCCGTTTTTCGCCCGGCAAGCGATCGGCCGCCGCCCACCCGGCGACGACCCCCGCCTACCAGGTGCGGTTCCGGCGCAGCGCCGACTCCGCCAGCGCCCGGATGTGCACTCCCTGCAGGAACAGGTCGTAGAACCATTCGGGCAGGACCAGCATCGAGGTGGCCGCCACCCGCCATCCCCGGGCTTTCACGGTGATCGCGCGCTCGATGGCGTAGAACCCGGTGAGGGCCAGCCAGAACGGCGCGATGTGCACGCCGGCTCCGGTGGCCAGGTACCACAGGACGGCCCCGATGTAGATGGCGGACACGGCCGTGCCCAGCAGGGCGACCAGCTGTCTGCCCCACCCTTCGCAGGTGTGGCGCGTGAGCCCGTAGTCGAACAGGTTCTCCAGCGCTCCGCGCTTCCAGCGCAGTCTCTGCCGGGCGAGGTCCCCCCAGGTCGGCATGACCTCCGTCGTCATGGTGGCGCGGGAGGGGACGACCACGCGCCAGCCGCGGTGTTTGAGGGCGAGGGTGAGCTCGTTGTCCTCGGTCAGCACCTTGGTGTCGTAGACGCCGTTCGCAGCCGGGAGCTGCCCGTCGCGGCGGGCGGCCAGGATGTCTCTCAACGCCGCCACCCGGAACAGGCAGGCGGTGCCCGTCAGGCAGAGAACCCTTCCGCGCTTGCGTGCGGTGTCCCGGGCGTACCGGGCGTATTCGTTGCGCTGGAACGCGCCGCACAGTCCACCGCCCGCCCGGCCGCGGAAGTTGCCGCCCACGGCGCCGTAGCCCTGGCACAGTCTGGCGTGCGTCACCTCGATGAAGTGAGGATCGAGGTAGGTGTCTGCGTCCTGGATCAGCACCGCGTCGTCGTCGGCGAGGTCGGGCAGCAGTTCGCCCAGCGCGCCGTTGAGATTTCCGGCCTTCTTGTGCCGGTTGCCGGCCGAGTGCCGCACCTCTGCGCCCGCGCGGCCGGCGATGCGCTCCAGCTCGGCCGTCGTCCGCGGGTCCCGGTAGGGATCGAGGGTGACGATCACCCGGTCCGCGGGACGCGTCTGCCGGCTGAGCGCGTCGAGCACGCGCGGCAGCGAGTCGACTTCCTTGTAGGCGGGCACGACCACCACCACCTGATGTGCGGCGCCGGTGACAAGGCGGTGACCCTCGGTGCGAGACATGACGTCCGCCCTCCGTCGAGCAGAACCGGATGGGTTCAGATATGTATGTTTACGACGTATACGTACACTATGGAACGAGGGGGGTGCGCGGTCAACGCGAGCGCGATGCGCCGAGGGTCGTGGAGGTGCGGGATGGCGCCCACGGGACGGGGTGGCGGGTACGGCCGGCTGAGCCGGCACCGCATGCTGCTCGGCGCCCTGGAGCTGGTGGACCGGGAGGGGCTCGCCGCGCTGAGCATGCGCCGTCTGGGTGCCGAACTCGGCGTGGAGGCGATGGCCCTCTACCGGCACGCGGCGAGCAAGGACGAGCTCCTCGACGGGCTGATCGAGGAGCTGCACCGTGAACGGGAGGAGCGCCGGGCCGCCGAGGGCGAGCCGGACGCGCCGGACGGGACGGAGCCCTGGCGCGCCGGTCTGCACCGCATCGCACGGACGACGTACGAGATCTGCCGGGACCACCCCCGGGCCGCACCCCTGCTGACCACCCGGGTGCTGGAGGTGCCGCTCGCCCGCCGGCCGCCCGCCGTCCTCAAGGAGCACATGGCGGTCCTCGCCCGGCTGCGGGAAGCCGGGCTCGACGAGCGCCGCATCCCCGTCGTCTTCCGCGCCTGCCTCACCTGGATCCACGGCTATCCGGCGGTGGATCTGTGCCTCATGGAGCCACCGGAGGAACTGCCCGAACTCCGGGCCACGGCCGCCGAGCCGGGCGGTCCGGCCGGGCTCGCCGTCGGTCTCGACGCGCTGCTCGACCGCCTCGTCGGGCCGGCCGGGTCGCAGAGTCAGGTTTAGACGCCGCTGCGGTTGACGTGGGCGGCACACGGAGAGAGGGTTGTATGTATACGGCGTAAACAGGCGCCGATACGGCGTAAACAAGCGCCGTTGCGGCGGGACCGGGCGCCGTCGGCACATCCCTTACGAAAGCGCGCGTATTCCACGCACCGGGATTTCCTCTCGGCGTGCTTTTGCTTTCCCCGATCGTCCTTGTACTCGGTGCAGCCGTCCGTCTGCGGTATGGGCCGCTGCGCGTGCGAAAGGAGCACCTCATGGCGGATTACACAGGCGCAGGAACCGCGGCCTCCGCCGGCGTCGGCGCAGGCGTCCTGCCCGTCACCGGCGGGGTGGACAGCATCTGGTTCTGGGTCGTGATGTTCGTCCTCGTCTCGGCGGGATTCGCCGTTCTGCGGCTGGTTCCGCGCCGGGCGCACGACGACGACACCTAGCGCATCGCCGGCCCACCCCGAGGCGGGGCCGCCTGCCCGCGGCCCCGCCAAGACGCCGAGGACGAGGCACCATGCGGACACTGATCCGTCTGTTGGGTTTCGGCCTGATCCTTGCCGGTCTGCTGGTCGCAGGTCTCGCCCTGTACCAGAACCGGCAGCACGAGGAGGTCTACGGCCGGGCCCAGCGCGACCTGCGCGCACAGCTCGCGCAGCCCTCGGCCGGGCACGACGAGCCGGCCGTCGCCACCGGGACACCACGGACGCGGACGGAGCCGGACCCCGGGGACGGAACCGCGCTCGCGGTCCTGCGCATCCCGAGATTCGGCGCCGCGTACCACCCGGTGATCGTCGAGGGCGTCACTCCGAACGATCTCGCCGAGGGACCGGGGCACTATCCGGGCTCCGCCATGCCCGGCGAGGTCGGCAACTTCGCGGTCGCCGGTCACCGGACGGGCTGGGGCGAGCCGTTCCGGAGGCTGAACACGCTGGTGCGCGGCGACGCACTCGTCGTCGCCTGGCGCGGGCGGACGTACACCTACCGCGTCACCGGCACCAGGACGGTGGAGCCGACGGACGTCGGTGTCGTCCTGCCGGTCCCGAACCGGCCCGGGGTCACGCCCGACCGGGCCCGCATCACCCTCACCACGTGCGCGGACCGCGACCCGCTGACCCGCGCCTACACGCACCGCCTCATCGTGTGGGGAGAGCTGGACCGTCACTGACATACGTTCCTCCGCGCTCCCGGGCCGAGTAGCCTGGCCCGCGAGCCGACAGGGAGGGCGCGGTCATGCGTGAACTTGCGGACACGGCGCGGCAGTGGGTCGCGGAGGGACGGGCCGGAGTGCTCGCCCGGCCACTGAGCGAGCGGGGGTTCGGGCCCAAGCGGCCGGCGGACGCGCTGCTGATCGACGCGGCCGGCCGCTGCCACGGCTCCCTGTACCGGGGCGCCTTCGACCGGCTCGTCGCCGACGAGGCCGCCGCGCTCACCGCCGCCGGCCGCACCGCCCGGGTGTGCGCGGTGGCCGTCCACGCCGACGAGGTCCACCAGGCGCGGCTGACCTGCGGCGGCCAGGCCGAGATCCTGCTCCAGCCGTTGTCCGCCCTGCCCGCCCGCTGGTGGGACCTGCTCGCCGACGGCGCCGACGCCGCCCTGCTCACCCGCCTCGACGCGTCCCGCAACGAGGCCGTCAGCCGCGTGGCGGACGCCGACGCCGACGCCGCCGACTCCGACGCCGTCGCGCGGGCCCGCGCCCTGCTGCACCGGCACCGGGCCGGGCGCGAGGTCCTGCCGGGCGGCGAGGGCGTCGTCCTCATCGAGGTCTGCCCGGCCGTTCCGCACCTGGTGATCGTCGGCGCGGGCGAACTGGCCGAGCTGCTCCAGGCGCAGGCCCGGCTGCTGGACTGGCACGCCACCGCGACGGAGGACCTGGAGCGCGCCCGCGCACTGCTGGCCGCCCGCCCGGCCGCCGCCTGCCTGATCGTCCTCAGCCACGAGCCCGACGTCGACGTGCCGGTGCTGCACACCGCGCTGGCCTCCGGCGTCCCGTACGTCGGCGCGCTCGGTTCCCGGCACACCCAGGAGCGGCGCACCGCGGCCCTGCTGGACGCGGGCCTGGCCAAGGAGCGGCTGAGCGACATCCACGGCCCGATCGGCCTCGACCTCGGCGCGCGCACCCCGGCCGAGACGGCCCTGGCGATCTGCGGAGAGGTCCTCGCGGCCCTCTCCGGAAAGCCCTGACGAACGCCGGATGTCAGTGCGGCAGGCCCAGGTGCGCCAGGGCCTGGCGGAGCAGAAAGCCGTGGCCGCCCGGCATCTCGCTCTGCACGCCCGGCGAGGCCGCCTCGTGCGGGTCGAACCAGACCAGGTCCAGGGCGTCCTGGCGCGGCCGGCAGTCCCCGGTCACCGGCACCACGTAGGCGAGTGACACCGCGTGCTGCCGGGGGTCGTGGTACGGCGTGATGCCCTGCGTGGGGAAGTACTCGGCCACCGTGAAGGGCTGCAGCGAGGCCGGGATGCGGGGCAGCGCCACCGGCCCGAGGTCCTTCTCCAGGTGCCGCAGCAGGGCGTCGCGGACCCGCTCGTGGTGCAGGACCCGGCCGGAGACCAGTGTCCGGCTGACCGTTCCGTCCGGCCCGATGCGCAGCAGCAGGCCGATGCTGGTGACTTCGCCGCTGTCGTCGACCCGGACGGGGACGGCCTCCACGTACAGGATCGGCATGCGCGCCCGCGCCTGCTCCAGCTCGTCGGAGGACAGCCAACCGGGCGTGGTTTCGGTCATGTCAGACATTGCTTGATCATACTTTCAGGAGGGACCGGAAAGGCGGTAGACCTGGCGGGCGTTGTGTGCTCCCGCCCACTCGGCGATACGCAGCGCGTCCGGCAGGCTCATCTCGTCGGCGGCCACCCGCGCGTCCAGCAGCTCGGCCAGCCCCCGCCGGAAGGCCAGCGCCCCGAGGGCGTAGAACTCGGCCACACCGCAGGCGTCGGAGCTGTACAGCAGCTTGCGGAACGGTGTGATCTCCAGGGCCTCGGCCAGCACCGCACGCGCGCGGGCCGGGCCGACGTGGTGCAGGGTGAGGCCGACGTCCAGGTGGACCTGCTCGAACACCGCGGCCAGATACGCGGCCTGCCGCTGGTAGGGCCAGCAGTGCAGGAGCAGGACCGGGATCGTGCCGGCGGTCAGATGCAGCCAGTCGGTCAGCAGCGCCGGGTCCGAGCGGTGCAACCGCAGATCGTTGTCGCCGAAGCCGACGTGCAACTGGAGCGGCAGCCCCAGGTCGACGGCCGTCCACAGCAGGTGCCGTACCAGCACCGGGTCGGCGAGCCGGCCGCCGTGCGTCAGCCAGGCCGCGGCCGCGGCGGTGACCTCCGCGTCCGTGGGGCGGGCCGGGTCCAGCGCGAAACCGGTGCGGTAGGCCGCGACCGACTTCACCGCCACCACGCCCGGCCGCCGCACGGCCTCGAGGGCGGCCGCGCGGAACGCGCCGGCGTACGCCCCCGCCTCCACACCGCGCGCGGCCACCGCTTCGGCGACCGACTCCAGCCGCACCACCTCGTACGCCACCGACGCTCCGGCCGCCTCGGCGGGGCCGACGGATCCGGGGGGCGCGAAACCGGTGTCGACGCAGTACGCCTCCGTGTGCGCGGCGGCGAGGAAGCGCCGGTTCACCTCCCGCGCGCCCAATTCGACACGACGCGCCAGATACTCCTCGGCCGGGGCGTGCCGTTCCAGATCCAGCAGGGGAGCGCAGTACCGGCGTACGGCGAGCCCGACCGGTGTGTCGAAGGACGACATCCCGGGCCAGCGCTCGCCCTCGGTGAGCAGCGCCTCGAAGCCGGCCCGGTCCAGGTCGGTCGCGACGACGCCGTGGCAGTGGTGGTCCACCAGCGGCAGCGCGGCGAGCGCGTCGGCGACGGCGCCCATGGTCAGTACCGCCACCGGTAGGCGGCGGCGACCTGCGCGTCGTCCAGTCCGGCCACGGCGGCGACCTCTCCTTCGCGTACGGCGATCACCGCGTCCGCGAGGACCGGGCCGAACGCCTCGCGCAGCACCGTGTCCGCCCGGAACCGGTCCACCGCCTCCGTCAGGGACACCGGCAGCCGGTGCACGTCCCGCTTCGCCGCCTCGTCGGCGGGCAGCAACGCGGGGTCGCCGGTGACCTCTTCGGGCAGCACGGCGCCCGAGGCCAGTCCGTCCAGCCCGGCGGCGAGCAGTGAGCCCAGGGCGAGATAGGGGTTCGCGGCCAGGTCGACGGGCTTGACCTCGACGTTCGCGTCCGACGCGCGGCGGCCCGCCATGCCGGCGATCATCCGCAGGGCGCACTCGCGGGTCTCCAGGCCCCAGGCGGTGTACACCCCCGCCCACTGCGAGGGCTTCAGCCGCAGATAGCTCGCGGGGCTCGGCGCGGTCACCGCCGTCAGGCCGGGCAGATGGCCGAGGAGGCCCGCCGCGAAGGACTCGCCGTCGGCCGTCATGCCGTACCGGCCCTCGCCGCCCGTGTGCAGGTTGGTCCCGGCCCGCCACGCGGAGAGGTGGACGTGTCCGCCGTTGCCGACGCCCTCGGCGAGCACGGCCGGCGCGAACGACACCCGCAGCCCGTGCCGCCGGGCCACCGTGCGGATCGTGTGCCGCACCAGCACGCTGCGGTCGGCCGCCGCCACCGGGTCGAGGGCGCCGACCGAGATCTCGAACTGCCCGGGGGCGTACTCGGGGTGCAGCTGGTCGACGTCCACCCCCTGGGCGTGGCAGGCGGCCAGCAGATCGGCGAGGTAGTCGCCCAGCTCCACCTGCCGGTCGGCGCCGTAGGCAGGACCGGTGGCGGCGGGCACGAACGTCCCGTCCGGCGCCGACGCCGACCCCACCGACCACTCGATCTCGATCGCGGCGCGGAAGGACAGCCCGTGCGTGCGGGCGGCGTCCGCGGTGATCCGGCGCAGGAAGGTCCGGCTGCACCCGGGATGCGGCTCCCCGTCCTGCGTGATCCGGTCGACGGGCGCCCACGCCCAGCCCGGCCGGCCTGCCAGCACCGTCAGGTGGTCCAGGTCGGGGAAGAGCCGCAGATCGCCGTCCGGGGAGCCGAGCACGTCGGTGGTGGCGATGCCGTCACCCGCCAGGAACGTGTCGAACACCGGGGACATCCCGACACCCCACGCCGCCGCCGAGGCGAGCTTGGCGGGCGGGACGGTCTTGATCCGGGTGACACCGGCGGTGTCGACATACGCCAGGACGATCCCGTGCACGCCCCGGCCGGACAGCTCACCGGCCAGCGCGGTGGCCCGTTCGACGTCGCCGGGGCGTCCGCCGGGGACGGGATCGGCAAGGGTGGTCATCGCATCCTCCTCGTCGCACCGGGCGTCGCCGCCTCATTGTGCCGTCCGGTGATCACGCTGTCCCGGGAATCGGGACAAGGGCGCGCGGACGCCTCCCGTAGGGTGGAAAGGACGCCCCCCGACCGGAAGCAGGACATGCCCTACAGCAGCGCCCCCCTGGTCAGCACCCCCGAGCCCCGCTCCGGTGACGCCCCCGCCGACATCCGGCTGATCGTCACCGACATGGACGGCACGCTCCTGGACGACGACAAGCGGGTCCCGCCCGGCCTGTGGCGCACGCTGGAGCTGCTGCGCGAGCGGGGCGTGCTGTTCAGCCCGGCGAGCGGACGCCAGTACGCCACCCTCGCCAGGCAGTTCGCGGACGTCGCCGACGGCATGGTGTTCATCGCCGAGAACGGCACCTACGTCGTGCGCGACGGCGTCGAGCTGAGCTCCGACCCGCTGCGGCGGGAGGCCGCCGTCGGCGTCGTCGGCGCGGCGCGCCGTCTCGCGGCCGGCGGCGTCGACGTCGGCGTCGTGCTGTGCGGCAAGCGGGCCGCGTACGTCGAGCGCACCGACGAGCCGTTCCTGGCCGAGGTGCGCAAGTACTACGCCGAGCACCGCGTCGTGCCGGACGTCACCGCCGTCGACGACGACTTCATCAAGGTCGCCCTGTACGACTTCGGCTCCGCCGAGCACGGCACCGCCCCCGGGCTCGCGGAGTTCACCGACACCCACCAGGTCGTCGTCTCCGGCGAGCACTGGGTGGACGTGATGAACCGCACCGCCGACAAGGGCGCCGCCGTCCGCCGCCTGCAGCGCGAGCTGGGTATCACACCGGCCCAGACCATGGTGTTCGGCGACTACCTCAACGATCTGGAGATGCTGGACGCCGCCGAGTGGTCCTTCGCGATGGCCGGCGCCCACCCGGAGGTCGTCCGCCGCGCCCGTCACGTGGCCCCGTCGAACAACGACAACGGCGTCCTGCGCACCATCGCCCGCGTCCTGCAGCTGCCGTAGCCGTTCAGCCGGCGATCCGGCCGACCAGCACGAACTCGTTGTAGGGGAAGAGACCGCCGACGGCCCGGGGGAAGGGGAAGGAGTACGTCCGTGCGACGGCGATGCCCGCACGCCGCGCGTGCCGGTCCAGTTCCTCGAAGCCGACGAAGCGCACATGCGTGGCGTCGGTCTTGTAACCGGCCTCCTGCGGCGTGATCAGAACGACCGACCCGCCCGGCTTGACCAGCGGCAGGTACTGCTCCAGCACGCTCTGGGCGAGGTCCTCGTCCATGTGCTCCAGGACGTGCGCGCACAGCAGGCTGTCGAACGAGCCCGGACCGCACCCGGGTGCCGCGGCCAGCTCCTGGGGCGTGTACGCGGTCAGCCCCCGCTCACGGCACATGGCCACGGAGTGCGCGTTGTGGTCGACGCCGACGCTGTCGGGTCCGCAGTTCAGCAGGTTCCGGCCGAGCCCGCAGCCCACGTCGAGAACCCGGCCGAGGCGCAGACGCCGCAGATTCCACCGGTACGGGGCCTGGGTCGGCAGCAGCCGTCGGATACCGGCCTTCTCCAGCCGGGCGAGCCGCTGGGTGTAGCCGGAGGATGCTGTTGCTGAGCCAAGAGCTTCGTCCTGGACTCCGGACATCGGTGACCGCCGTCCTTTCGGGTTCGCACAGGTGATCTCTGCCACAACCTATGACGCGGAGCGGACGCCGCACGGAAACGAATCGGCCATTCTCATATTTTCACCTCGCCGTCACTTGCGGTACCGGCCGCGCGAGCGCGGGGGTCTGGAGCCGGGCCGGTCCGGCGGTCGAGAATCGCGGCAGCCGATCACGAGGAGGCAGCAGCATGATGGATCCGGCCGCCGTGGCCCGACTGGCGCGCGAGGTGACCGACGCGGTGAAGGCCGCGGAGCTCGAGGGCTTCTACCGCGACCTGCACCGCCATCCCGAGCTCGCCTTCCAGGAGCACCGCACCGCGGACAGGCTCGCCGCGCGGCTGCGCGCGGCCGGATACGCGGTGACGGAGGGTGTCGCCCGCACCGGCGTGGTGGGGGTGCTGGCCAACGGCGACGGGCCGGTGGTGTGGCTGCGCGGCGACATGGACGCGCTGCCGGTGAGGGAGGCGACCGGGCTGCCGTACTCCTCGACCGTGGACGGGGTGATGCACGCCTGCGGTCACGATCTGCACGTCACCTGGCTGGCCGGGGCGGCCGAGGCGCTCGCGGCGGCCCGCGCCGCCTGGTCCGGCACGCTCGTCGTGGTCGGCCAGCCCGCCGAGGAGAGCGGCGGGGGAGCGGGCGCGATGGTCGCGGACGGCCTGCACGAACGCTTCCCGCGCCCCGACGTCCTGTTCGGCCAGCACGTCGCCCCCGGCCCGGCCGGGTTCTATCCGCACACCCCCGGCCTCACCATGTCCGCCGCGGACGACATCGACGTCGTCGTGCACGGCGTCGGCGGCCACGGCTCACGCCCCGAGTCCACCGTCGATCCCGTCGTGACGGCGGCGTACATCGTCACCCGGCTGCAGAGCGTGGTCGCCCGCGAGGTGGCCGCGAAGGAGTCGGCCGTGCTGACGGTGGGTCAGTTCCACGCCGGCACCAAGCACAACATCATCCCGGACGAGGCCCGGCTCGCACTGAACCTGCGCACCCAGAACACGGCGGTACGCGAACGCGTGCTCACCGCTGTCCGGCGGATCGTGGACGGCGAGTGCGCGGCGGCCGGCTGCCCGGTCCCGCCCGAGGTGACCGTGCACCAGGGCTACCCGAACACCGTCAACGACGCCGCCCTGGACACCGAGATCGCCTCGGTCCACCGCGCCCTCTTCGGCGAGCACACCGTCTTCGACTTCGGCCCGGCCATGGGCAGCGAGGACTTCTCCCTGCTGGCACCGAAGGGCGTGCCGTACGACTACTGGTACGTCACCTCGACACCGGCCCCGGTGTGGGAGGCGGCCCCCGGCGAGGAACTCGCCGAGAAGTTCGGCAACGTCCCCGGCAACCACAGCCCCCTGTTCGCGCCCGACCCGGCGGTCCTGGTGCCGGGCGTCCAGACCCTGGTCGCGGCGGCCCTCACCCGACTGGCGACCTGAGCGGAACGCGCGGGCGGCGGCCCGGGACCACTGTCCGCACGGGCCGCCGCGCGCTGCACGGGCTCAACCTCCCTGAACCCGTCGCCGCACGTCCTCCACGACCGCTTTGTCCAACGCGGCCCGCACCAACGCCGCGGCCAGCACCGCCGTGTCCACATCCCCCGCGAGCCGCACCAGCTCACCGGGGTCCTCCGGCAGCCCGAGCCGCGCGGCGCCCTGCAACGCCTTGGCGTCCAGCAGCGGCCCGACCTCCGCCCACACCCGCTGCACCTCCCGCAGGAAGATGTCCGCGCCGGCCGGCCCCACCCCCGGGACCTCCTGCAACAGCCGCCGCAGCGCGTCCGTGTCCCCGCCCGCCTCCTGGCGCAGTCGCCGCAGGTCCCCCCGCCAGCGCGACACGACCAGCTCGGCCCCGTCGCCCAGCATGGTCGCCGTGCGCTCGTCGTAGCGCCGGTAGCCGCCTCGCCCCAGCGCGTCGACCCGCGCCTGCCAGTCCGCCTCGGCCATCCGGCGCGGGTCGCGCAACCCGGCGGCTTCCAGCTCGCGCGCGGCGGCGACCGCCGCCGAGGCCCGGATGCGGGCGCTGAGCAGCATGGCCAGTACCAGGAGCCGGTACAGCGGCTGCGGGGTGTCCCGCAGCCGGATGCCGGCCTCCTCGGCGTACGTGCGCCCGTGGGCGCGCACCAGCTCCCGTACCAGCTCCGGCAGCGCGCGCCGGTCGTCGCTCATGGCTTCAGCGGGTCGTGTCCGATCGTCATCAGCCGGTGCCGGCGGCGGGTGTCCGCGGCCTCCGGCTCGTTCTCGACGTCGGCCTCCTCGTCCACCGTCTCGACGACCTTCCGCATCACCCGCAGGTCGTCCCGTGTGAGGTCGGTGCGCCGCTTCTGCAGGATGGCCAGCACGTGCTGCCCGGTCGGGCTCCCCGCCTCCTCCGGCAGGGGCTCGGTGTCCTCGGCGGCGTCCCGCACTTTCAGCCAGGCGGCCAGCTCGGCGGAGGTCATGTTCACCGCGCGGTGGAAGTCCTCCCACAGTGCGTCGAGTTCGAGGGCGTCGGTCATCAGCTGCCCCTTTCGTTGCGTTGCATGGCGTACGGGGTTCGCGTGCCCGGTCAGTCCCGCGGGAAGTTCTCCGCATCGAACATCCACCGCTGTTTCTCCAGCTCGGCGGTGATGCCGATGAGCAGGTCCTGGGTGACCGGGTCGGGCTTGTCGGTGGCCTCGATGCGGGTCCGCAGCCGGGTGACGGCCTCGTCGAGGGACCGCACCATCAGCCCCACGACCTCCGTGTCGCGCAGCCGGCCCTCCTTCGCGCCGGGCAGCCCGTAGGCGGCGGCGACGGTCTCGGGGCGGCCGTCCGGTGTCACACCGAGTGCCGCGGCACGCTCGGCCACGGTGTCGGCGAAGCCGCGCGCGGCCGAGACCACCTCGTCCAGCTGGAGGTGGATCGAGCGGAACCGCGGCCCCACGACGTTCCAGTGGGCCTGCTTGGCCACCAGTGACAGGCCGAGCAGGTCCACCAGGGTCTCCTGCAGAGCCTCGCCGGTGACTCGGCGGGCGTCCTCGGGCAGCGTGCTCCTCACCACGGTCATGGCTCGCTTCTCCTCCTCACGTCGTTCTCCGGAGCGCGGAGCAGCCCGGCACGCATTTCCCGCAGGGTCCGGCCCCGGCGGCAGCGTGCCGCAGCCACCCCATGGGCGCGCGGGTGCCCGTGCCTCAGGGCAGGCAAACCGCGGCACCGGGGGAGGCGTCCGGGATGCGGCCCGAGCCGTCTCAGGACGTGAGCACCCGGTCCAGGAACCCGGTGACCTCGGCGAACACCTCGTCCCTGTGGGTCTCGTGGAAGACCTCGTGCCGCGCGCCGTCGTACACCCGCTCGGTCGGCCCGCCGTCCCCGGCCAGCCGCTCGACGCCGACCCGGCTGCCCGGCAGCGGGACGAGCCGGTCGTCGTCGCCGTGCAGCCACAGCACCGGCAGCCGCCCCACGTCACCGCCCTTCGCCACGGTCTCCAGCGTGCGCACGAACGCCTCGAGCGTCGGCCGCTTCATCGGCCCGTGCCACACCAGCGGGTCCGCCGCGTACGCCGCTCCCACCGCCGGATCGCGGGAGAGTGCGGCCGGGCTGATCGGGATGTCCGGAATCTCGCCGTGCCGCTCGGCGTGCGCGAGCAGCCGCTCCGGCGTCTCCCACGTGCCGATCACCGGCCCGGACAGCACCAGTGCGGCCAGGTCGTCGCCGTACCGCTGGGCGTAGCGGGAGGCGATCAGGCCGCCCATGGAGTGGCCGATCAGCGCCACCGGCAGCCCGGGGTGTGCGGCCCGCGCCAGGAGGGCCACCGCGTGCACGTCGGTGACGACGTCCTCGAAGTCCTCGATCACCACCCGCTCGCCCGCCGACCGGCCGTGCCCGGTGTGATCCGGCCCGTACACGGCCGCGCCATGCTCCAGGAGTGCGTTCGCGAGGCCCTCGTAACGCCCGATGTGCTCGCCGTAGCCGTGCACGACGAGGGCGAGGTAGCGGGCGCGCGGGTTCGGCCACTCGCGGGCGACGATGGTGCCGCGGGTTCCGGTCAGGACGTGCTCGCGGGAGTCGGCCATGTCTCCTCCGCCGGGTGGGTGCAGCTGGCAAGGGGGGATCTTCCCAGGGAGCGGTCCCGCGGTCTATAGTCCAAAACTAGCAGTGCTAATTAAGAGCTCGCTGGTCCACAGCGCCGTCGGTCAGGAGTCCTCAGTTGCGTCCCGTCCACTTCGCGGCCGCCCGTCGCACCCCCATCGGCAAGCTGCGCGGCGCGCTGTCCTCCGTCCGCCCCGACGACCTCGCCGCCGCGGTGATCCGCGGTCTGGTCGCCGACGTCCCCGCCCTCGATCCCGCCCGGATCGACGACGTCTACTGGGGCGCCGCCAACCAGGCCGGCGAGGACAACCGCAACGTCGCCCGCATGGCCGCCCTGCTCGCGGGCCTGCCCGAGACCGTCCCCGGCGCCACGGTCAACCGGCTGTGCGCCTCCGGCCTCGAAGCCGTCACCGCCGCCGCCCGCACGATCGCCGCGGGCGAGGCCGATCTCGTGATCGCGGGCGGCTCGGAGTCGATGAGCCGCGCCCCCTTCGTCCTGCCCCGCCCCGACGAGGCCCTGCCGCACCGCATCGAGACCCACGACACCCGGCTCGGCTGGCGGCTGGTGAACCCGGCGATGAAGGACCTGCACGGCCTGCTCTCCATGGGCGAGACCGCCGAGGAGGTCGCCGCACGGTACGGCATCAGCCGCGAACGGCAGGACGAGTTCGCGCTGCGCAGCCACCAACGCGCCGCCGAGGCCCGCAAGCTGGGCCACTTCGACGACGAACTCCTGCCCGTCGAGCGTCCGGACGGCACGGTCGTCGACGCCGACGAGTGCGTCCGCGAGGACACCTCCTACGACAAGCTCGCCCGCCTCAAGCCCGTCTTCCGGCCCGGCGGCACGGTCACCGCGGGCAACGCCTCCCCGATGAACGACGGCGCGGCCGGCCTGATCCTGGCCAGCGAGGAGGCCCTGAACGAACTGGGGCTCGAGTCCATGGGCCAGTACGTCGCCGGCGGCTCCGCAGGCGTCCACCCCGACGTCATGGGCATCGGCCCGGTCCCGGCCACCCGCAAGGTGCTCGCCCGGGCCGGCTGGAGCATCGGCGAGGTGCAGGAGGCCGAGTTCAACGAGGCGTTCGCCGCCCAGGCCCTCGCCTGCGTCGACCAGCTGGGCATCGACCCCGACGTGGTCAACGCGAGCGGCGGCGCCATCGCGCTGGGCCACCCGCTCGGCTGCTCCGGCGCCCGCATCCTGACCGCCCTGCTGCACCGCATGCGCCGCACGGGCGCCGAGCGCGGCCTCGCCACGATGTGCGTGGGCGTGGGTCAGGGCAGCGCGGTGCTGGTCGAGAGGCACTGAGCACGGCGGCCCCGACGGACGGGCCCAGCGGTCCCGTTCGACGGGGCACAGCGGTCCCCTCGGGGCCCTGAGCGCAGCGCACGCGGCTCCGCAGCAAGGAGCCGAACGGGGGCTCCCCTGTCTGTCAGGGGATCCGGTAACAAGAGCCGCAAGGAATCGGAGCGACACTCCATGGCAACCCTCTCCCTGGCCGTCATCCTCGCCGAGAACGCCCGGCGCCGTCCGGAGAAGACCGCCCTGATCGAGGGCGAGCGCCGGCTGACCTTCGCCGAGGTGTGGCGGCAGGCGCTGGCGCAGGCCGGCGCGCTGGCCGGGCTGGGCGTGGCGCCGGGGGACCGCGTCGCCCTCATGGCACCCAACACCGCCGAGTTCCCGCTCGCCTACTACGCCGTGGCCGCGGCCGGCGGGGTCGTCGTCCCCGTGCACCTGCTGCTGTCCGCGCCGGAGGTCGAGCATGTACTGCGCGACAGCGGCGCCACCCTGCTGCTGGTCCACCCCGCGCAGGCGGAGACCGGGCGGGCCGCCGCCGAGGCCACCGGCGTGCGGGTGGTCACCCTCGGCGAGGAGTTCGACAAGCTGGCGGCGAACGCCGAGCCGCTCCCGTCGTACGTCACCCGCGCCGCCGACGACCCGGCCGTCGTCTTCTACACCAGCGGCACCACCGGCGTCCCCAAAGGCGCCGTGCTCAGCCACTTCAACCTGGTGATGAACGCGACCGTCAACGCCTTCGACGCCAACGACATCCGCCCCGACGACATCGCGCTGGGCGCGCTGCCGCTCTTCCACGCCTTCGGGCAGACGGTGTCGATGAACTCCACCTGGCGGGCGGGCGCCACCCTCGTCCTGCTGCCCCGCTTCGACGCGGCGCGCGCGATCGAGCTGATGGTGACGGAGCACGTGAACACCTTCCACGGTGTGCCCACCATGTTCGTCTCGCTCGCCGCCGCGGCCGCCGACGCGCCGGCCCTGCCCGAGCTGCGGGTGTGCATCTCCGGCGGTGCCTCGCTGCCCGTCGCGGTGCTGGAGCGGTTCGAGGCGGTGTTCCGGGCGCGGATCCACGAGGGGTACGGGCTGTCGGAGACCTCGCCGACGGCCACCGTCAACCAGCCCTGCTTCGGCACCAGGGCGGGCACCATCGGACATCCCCTGTGGGGCGTCGACGTGGAGATCGCCCGCGCCGAGGTCGAGGGCCGCATCGACCTGCTGCCGCCCGGTGAGCTGGGCGAGGTCGTCATCCGCGGCCACAACGTCTTCTCCGGCTACCTCGGGCGCCCCGAGGCGACCGCGGAGGCCGTGGTCGACGGCTGGTTCCGCACCGGCGACCTCGGCACCAAGGACGAGGACGGTTTCCTGCGGATCGTCGACCGCAAGAAGGACGTCATCATCCGCGGCGGCTACAACGTCTACCCGCGCGAGGTCGAGGAGGTCCTGATGCGTCACCCCGACATCGCGCAGGTCGCCGTGATCGGCCTGCCGGACGAGCTGCACGGCGAGGAGGTGTGCGCGGTCGTCGTGCCGGCGCCGGGCGCCTCCCCGGACGTCGCCTCGCTCACCGCGTGGTCCAAGGAGCACCTGGGCCGGCACAAGTACCCGCGGCGGGTGGAGTTCGCCGACGCGCTGCCGCTGGGGCCGAGCATGAAGGTGCTCAAGCGGGAGCTGCGCACGCAGTACGCCGGGGGCTGAGGCCCGCGGGGTGAGGGCGCCCGGTGCCCGGGCGCCCGTAGGTGAGGGTGACGGGCGAGCTGGTGCCCGTAGGTGAGGGCGACCGGTGACCCATGGCGAGACGCGATCGGTGGCCACCTGGCGAGACCCGGCTTCTGCGCACCGGATGTCAGGACATAGCATCGGTGGCCGCATGGACACGATGACGTTGTGGCACATATCCGGCTGGGGGTTCGCCGCGCTCGCCTTCGCGGCGCTGCTCGTCGGCTTCTCGAAAACCGCCGTGAGCGGGGCGAACACGGTCAGCCTCGCGATCTTCGCAGCGGTCCTGCCCGCCCGCGCCTCCACCGGGGTACTGCTCCCGGTGCTGATCGCCGGGGACGTGCTCGCGGTGCTCACCTACCGGCGGCACGCCCACTGGCCCACGCTGTGGCGGCTGTTCCCGGCGGTGGCGGCGGGCGTGGTGGCCGGCACCCTGTTCCTGATGTGGGCAGGCGACGGCATCGTGCGGATCTCGATCGGGGCGATCCTGCTGGTCATGGCGGCGGTGACGGTGTGGCGGCGGCGCACGGCCGAGCAGGCGGCGCAGCCGGACGCGGTCACCACCCGCGCGGGCCGCCTGAAAGCCCGCTCCTACGGCGTCCTCGGCGGCTTCACCACGATGGTCGCGAACGCGGGCGGCCCGGTGATGTCGATGTACCTGCTCTCGGCCGGCTTCCGGAAGCTGGGGTTCCTGGGCACCTCTGCGTTCTTCTTCCTCATCGTCAACGTCTCGAAGGTGCCCTTCAGCGCCGGCCTGGGCCTGATCGACGGCCGCTCGCTGGTGCTGGACGCGGCGCTCGCGGTGTTCGTGGTGCCCGGTGCGCTGTTCGGCAAGTGGGCTGTGCACAGGATCAACCAGAGACTCTTCGAGCAACTGGTCATCGCCGCCACGGTGGTGGGCGGACTGCAACTCCTTCTGCGTTAGGCGCTCCCCGTGCGCCGGGCGGTGCCGGCTCCGGTTTCGTCGAGGGCGGCGAGTGCGGTGGCGGCCTCGGCCCGGCGCGGGCTGCGCAGCGCGGCGAGGGCGTCGCGGGCGGTGAGCAGCGTCTCCCGCGCCTCGAGGTGCCCCACCGCCGCGAGCACGTGGCCCAGGTCGAGACGGGCCCCTTCGGTCCAGGACGGCATGTGCGCGGCCTCGAAGGCCGCGAGAGCCTGTCGCAGCGGCTCCTCGGCCTCGTGCCAGCGTTTCAGGGCCGCCAGGTCGTTGCCGATCTGCTGCCGGGCGACCGCGTGGTACACCGTGATCAGCTCCGTCGTCCGCCCCGGGACCCCCGCCCGGCAGATCCGCTCGCAGCGGCGGTGGATGTCCAGCGCCTCGGCCGCCCGGCCGGTCTGGCGCAGCAGGGCGCCGAGCGTGTTCAGAATCGTCAGCTCGCCCAGCCGGCCCTGCGGTGACTCCTGGGACGCGAAGCGCTGGGCCCCCTCGCGCAGGCGCGCCTCGGCCTCCTCCATACGGCCCAGCCGATGGAGTGCGCCCGCGCCGTAGCCGAGCGCCCAGCCCTCCTGAAGCCCGTCCCCGCACTCGCGGGCCGCCTCCAGCGCGGCGTCGGCTCTCGACAGGGCGGCCTGCGGGTCGTGCACGCACAGGTTGTAGGCCCAGGCCAGGTAGTTGAGGTGCACCGCCTCCTCCCGCCTGCTGCCCAGCAGCCGGGCGGAGTCGGCCGACCGCTGGAACACCTCCACCCACTGCTCCCAGTGCTGGTTGAGATCGGAGAACCAGTGCATCGCCTCCGCCGTGTCCAGCACCTGCCGGTGCCGGCCGGTGCCGTGCGCCCGGCGCAGTGCGGCGAGCCACTGAGCCCGCTCGGCCTCCAGCCAGGCCCGTGCCTCGTTGCGGCCGGTGGGCGCCGTGTCCGGGTCCGGGTCGTCCTGCGGCACGGTCCGTTCGTGCTCGACGTCGAAATGCAGCGCGGCGGCGGTGGCCCGGCGCAGCATCCAGGACGCGGTCCGGTCGAGGGCGGCGTCGCGGGCCTCTGGGCCGTCCTCGGCGTCGACCTGCTCGGCCGCGTAGAGCCTGAGCAGGTCGTGGAAGCGGTACCGCTCGGCTGCGGCGTCGCTCTGCAGCAGCCCGGCGTCGGTCAGTTCCTCGGCGCAGGCGACCGCCTCGTCGTAGGACAGGCCGGCCAGGAGCGCGGCGGTCTCCGGGCTGAAGTCCGCTCCGGCGGCCAGCGCAGCGCGCCGCAGCAACGTCCGTGACTGCGGCGGCAGTTGCCGGTAGGAGAGCGCGAAGGCGGCACGCACCCGCAGACTTCCGGCCTGCAGACCGTCCAGCCGCCGGCCTTCGGCGGCGAGGCGGGCGACCAGCTTCCCGAGCCGTTCGTGCGGCCGGCTCAGGAGCCGCTGGCCGGCGATCCGGACGGCCAGCGGCAGGTGCCCGCACAGGTCCGCGAGGTCGCGCGCGGCCTGCGCCTCAGCCCCCACCCGGTCCGGGCCGACGATGCGGGTCAGCAGTTCCACCGCCTCCTCGCGCCGCAGCAGGGCCAGATCGGTGCGGTGCACGGACTCCAGACCGGCCAGGGTGTGGCGGCTGGTGACCAGGGTCAGGGACGGCCCGGTGCCGGGCAGCAGGGGACCGACCTGGGCCTCGTCGACGGCGTTGTCCAGCAGCAGGAGCATGCGCCGCTCACCGGCCAGGGACCGCCACAGACCGGCGCGGTCGTCGGTGCCGGCCGGGATCGCCGCGTCGGCGACCCCCACCGCGCCGAGCAGCCGGGCCAGCGCGTCCCGGGGGCTGGTCGGCTCGGGATCCATGCCGTGCAGGTCCAGCGCGAACTGCCCGTCCGGGAAGTGCGGGGCGAGGCGGTGCGCGGCGTGCACCGCGAACGCGGTCTTGCCGAGGCCGGGCTGTCCGGCGATCACGGTGACCGCCGGCCGGGCCGGATCGGTGTCCAGCGCCAGATCCAGCAACCGGGCGAGGGCAGGCCCGCGGGCGGTGAAGTCCTGGATGTCGCGCGGCAGCGCCAAGGCTCCGGGACCGGCCGGCCCTGCGGACGTCCGGGGGCGCGGCCGGCCGCGGGCGGCGGACCTCTCCAGGCGCGCCGCCTCGTCGTCGTCCAGCCCCAGCGCGTCGGCCAGTGCCTGCACCGTACGGCGCTGCGGCCCCCGGGTACGCCCGCGTTCCATGTCGGCCAGGGCCCTGACACTCACCCCGGCCGCATGGGACAGTGCCTCCTGGCTCAGCCCGGAGCGCACTCGCAGGTTCCGCAACTGCTGCGCGAAGTCCCCAGCCAAAGGTGTGCCGTCGCGCACCGTGGATGTCCCCGTTCGTCCGGCTCGTCCGGTCACGAGCCCCCGGCAGAAGTATCGCCGACGGTACTTCTGCCGGGAGAACCGCCTGGGCGACACCGACCGGAAATGGTCGACTGAAGGCCGACGCGGAACGCCCCTCCCTCACCTGCGGGAGGCCACGGATGGCGATCCGCGCGAGTTCGCGCCCGCCTGCCGACCGGCCACCGGCCCGGCAAGGGCGACCGACCACCTCGAAAACCGGCAGACCACATCGGCCGACGGCAGCACGCCGCGGCCCCGCACCACCTACGGGGGACTTTCCATGAACACTCCGCGTCACCGCACCACGCTGCTCGCCGTCGCGGGCACGGCCCTGGCCCTGTCGCTCACCGCCTGCCAGAGCGATGCGGACAGCAAGTCGTCGTCCGCGCCCACCACGTCGGCCACGGTGGCGTCTTCACCGGCCGCCGCCGCGTCGACGGCCGACAAGGGCACCGGCGCGTCCGACGTGACGGGATCGACCGACTCGGCGGGTTCGAAGAGTTCGGCCGGTTCGAAGGGGTCCGCCAAAACCTCCACGGGTTCGACCGGCGCGACCGGCGAGCAGGCGAAGGCCTCCACGCCCCTGTGCACCGCGGGGGACGTGCGCGTCACCGCCGCCCGGCAGGACGGCCCGCCCTACACCCACATCGTCCTCACCGCCAAGAACACCACTGGGCACTCCTGCCGGCTGACGGGCTTCCCGCACATCCAGTTCCTGGAGAGCCACAAGCAGGACGTCCCCTCCGTCACCAAGAGCAAGCCGGCCGCGCCGGTCGTGCTCACGGCCGGCGCCCCGGCCTACGCCCTGGTGAAGCTGTCGGACGGCGGGGTCGACGAGGACAACGAACCCGTGTCGGCGTTCTCCGTCATGCTGGAGGGCGATTCCACGGTCATCGCCGTCACCGCGCCGGGCAGCGAGGGCATCGCGGTCGACCCGGCCAAGGCCCTCACCGGCTACTGGACCCCGGAACTGCGCAACGGCGCGGACGACTTCTGAGGTCGCCCGGCGGGGACGACGTCCCCGAGCGGCCCTGAAGGGCCACGGTCGCACCGGCGTCGGAGCCACGGCTCAGGCCCACGCCGGTGCGCCCGCGACTGCTCCGCCCCACGCCGGTGCGCCCGCGACTGCTCCGCCCCACGCCGGTGCGCCCGCGACTGCTCCGCCACCGGCGACGGCGCCGCGGAAGGGATACGGCGGCAGAGTCGATGACCTGCCCGGACCCGGCACCTCGTACCCTCGACGCCATGCCGACCCCGCACGTCCTCATCCTCGGCGGCACCACCGAGGGCCGCCGACTCGCCGCCGTCCTCACACAGCGGGCGGGAGTGCGGGTGACCACCTCGCTGGCCGGGCGGGTGACCCGGCCACAAGCGGTCGACGGCGAGGTACGCGTCGGGGGGTTCGGCGGCGCGGAGGGGCTCGCCGGGTGGCTGCGGGAGCAGGCGGTGAGCGCGGTCGTCGACGCGACGCATCCCTTCGCCGCCGGCATCACCGCCAACGCCGCCGACGCCGCCGCGCTGACGGGCGTACCGCTGGTGGTGCTGCGCCGGCCGGGCTGGTGTCCGGCCCCCGGCGACCGCTGGCACACCGTCGGATCGCTGGAGGCGGCCGCGCGGGAGCTGCCCCGTCTCGGCCGCCGGGTGTTCCTGACCACGGGCCGCCTCGGCCTCGCCGCCTTCGCCCACCTGGCGGACACCCGCTTCGTCGTACGGTCCGTGGAGCCGCCCGAGCCTCCGCTGCCGCCGCTGCTCGAGGTGATCCTGGCGCGGGGCCCGTTCACCGTGGCCGACGAGACGGCGCTTCTCCGGGAACATCGCATCGACGTCCTGGTGACCAAGGACAGCGGGGGAGAGGCGACGGCCGCCAAGCTCACGGCCGCCCGCGAGCTGGGCCTGCCGGTCGTGGTCGTGCGCCGTCCGCCGCTGCCGGAGAGCGTGACGGCGGTGCCGGACGTGGCGGGAGTGCTGGAACGGCTGGGGCTCAGCCGCGGGTGACCGAGGCCCGCATGCGGTCGAGGGCTCGCAGGATCTCGGCGCGGTTCTTCGCGGACGTCACCCACGAGGGCAGGCGGGCGACGATGGTCATCTTCCGTCCGTGTTCGTACCAGGGCGCGTGCTCCCGCAGACCGGCGGCGACGAACCGGCGGATCTGGTCCAGGTGCTCCAGGTTGTAGGCCCACAGCGTCCCGTGCCGGGTGCGGGCCGTCAGCCACAGGCGGGGCCCGAAGCGGCGGCTGCCACAGCGGGCCGTGGAGGAACGGGGCCCGGTCCGGCACAGTCCACAGCAGCGGCACACGATGCGGGGCCCCGGCGGGAGGCCGCCGTCCGCTGCCCGGGCGCCCCTCGTGAAGTGCGCGAGATGCCGGCAACGGGGGCACCGGACCAGCACCGACGAGCTGTAGGCGCCGTACGCGGTGCCGTGATCGCGGAAGCGGACCGGGGCGGGGGACATGCCGCGAGCATCACCGGCGTGCCGCCCGCCCGCACCCGAATTGTCAGGCGGCCGCCGCTCGTGCCGTTTCCGCCGCTCGCTGGGGCAGCCCGTTGCTCAGGTCCGCCACCAGGAGCCGTTCGGCACACCGCGGACCGGGCGGGTGCCTCAGACGTCCTTCGGATTGCGGCGCAGCAGATACGTGTCCATGATCCACCCCTTGCGCTCGCGCGCCTCGGCCCGCAGCCGCTCGATGCGCGGCGCGGCCTCGGCGACCGGACCGGAGACGAGGATCTCGTCCGGGGTGCCGATGTAGGCGCCCCAGTAGATGTCGATGTCCTGGTCGAGGTACTTCCGGAAGGCCTGATGAGCGTCCAGCATCACGACCACGTCGTCCACCCCGTCCGGGAAGCCCTCCGCCAGCCGCCGCCCGGTCGTGATCTGCACCGGCCGCGCCACCCGGTTCAGCCCCGTGCGGTGCCGGGCCACGAGCGAGGAGACGCTGCTGATGCCGGGCACGACGTCGTAGTCGAAGGCGACCGCGCCCCGCTCGAGCACCTCGTCCAGGATCGCGATCGTGCTGTCGTAGAGCGCCGGGTCGCCCCACACCAGGAACGCGCCGGTCTCCTCCTCGCCCAGCTCCTCGGCGATCAGCCGCTCGTAGATGCCCGCGCGGGCGCTGCGCCAGTCCCCGACGGCCGGCGAGTACGCGGCGCCGCCCGCGCGGCGGTCCCGCTCCGGGTCGCGCGCTTCGGCCACCCGGTAGCCGCCCTCGGGTATGTGCGCCTCGAGCATGTCCCGGCGCAGCTGGACCAGGTCGTTCTTCACCTCGCCCTTGTCGAGGACGAAGAACACGTCCGTGGCGCGCAGCGCCTTGACCGCCTGCAGGGTCAGCTGGTCGGGATCGCCGGCACCGATCCCGATGACATGAATCTTTCGCACGCTCCGAGTCTGCCGTACGCCACCGACAGTGACCGCACCGCCCGCCGGTCAGCGCAGCCGGGGTGCCCGCTCCCGGGCGTCCACGGGCCCGCCGCCGGCCTCCACCACGGCGGCCAGCTCCCGTGCCCAGGCCGCGAGAGAGCCCAGCTCCATGCCGTACGGCCGTCCCTCACCCGTGTCCGCCGCCCACTCCTCGACGGCGCCCGCGCCGCGCCGCAGTAGCCGCGCCCCGCCGGTGGCGTTCCCGCGCGCCGCGTGCGTGAGGCCCACCGCGAGCTGGGCGAGCCCCCGCCACAGGGTCCGTTCCCGCTCCGGACCCGACTTCCAGGCGTCCTCGAACACCTCGTGCGCGTGGAACGGCTTGCCCTCGTCCAGCAGCGCCTGTGCCTCGGCCACGGACTCCTCCGGGGCGCGCACCACCCCCTCCGGCTGCCGGGCCACGCCCGGGGTGCCGTAGGGCAGGGGCCGGCCCAGCCCGTCCCGGGGCCGCGCGTTGCGCGCCCGCCCCTCGCCGTCCCGGTCCCGGGCCCCGCCGCCCGCCCGCGGCGCGAAGGCGCCGTCCTCGGATGCCGTGCCGCTCGTGCCTGTCATGCCTCGATTGTCCCGTGCCGTCGGCGCCCCCTTCGGCCCAGCCCCCGGTGTGGGGTAAAGTGCTGTTCGCGCGATCACGCGGACACCCGCGGATCGGCGCGGCCGGGACGTGGCGCAGCTTGGTAGCGCACTTGACTGGGGGTCAAGGGGTCGCAGGTTCAAATCCTGTCGTCCCGACTTTGCGAAGTCGCAGGTGAAGGGCCGTTTCGGAGAGATCCGGAGCGGCCCTTCATCCATGCTGGGGGATCCGTGTCACGCCACCCACCGCAAGGCCCGGAGCGCGGGCGTCAGCCCGCCACGCCACCCACCCGGCGGGTCAGTTCGCGGGCGACGCGGCCCACCTCCTCGGCGATCCGCAGCCGCTGTGCCTCGTCGACCTCGCCGCCGGGGAAGGTGACCGCCACACCCGCGATCGGGTGGGCGCTGTGGTCCAGCACGGCGGCGGCCACCGAGGAGAAGCCCGTGGTGATCTCGTCCTCCTCCGTCGCGTAACCACGCGCGCGTACCTCCGTCAGCAGGTGGCGCAGCGCCGACAGCGACGTCGGTCCGAGGTCGTTGCGGCGCACGAACGTCGAGGCGTCCGGGAACAGGGCCCGCACCTGCGCCGCCGGCAGACGCGCCAGGACGGCCCGGCCGCTGGCCGTGAGGTGGGCGGGCAGCCGTACGCCCACCTCGGTCACCAGCGGTGGACGGCCGGGAGCGCGTTCCTCGATCACATAGATGACCTCGCGGCCGTGCAGCACCGCCAGGTGCGCGTTGTGCCCGGTGCGGTCCACGAGCCGGGCGAGCGGCACCCTGGCCAGGCGCTCGAACGGCGCCTGGCGGCTGTACCCGGAGCCCAGTTCGAACGCGCTGACCCCGAGGCCGTACCGCCTCTCCTCCGGCAGATGCACCACGAACCCCTCACGGGCGAGCGTGTCGAGCAGGTGGTACGTGGTCGACCGCGGCACGCCGACGTCCCGGCTGATCGCCGCGGCCGGCACGGGCCCGGCCTGCCCGGCGAGGTAGCGGAGGATGGCGAGGACCTGGGCGGCGGCTGGTACGACGGACATGGCGCGAGACTACGTCCGTCCGGGCCGTGCGGACGGACACGCTCCGCGCCGTCTTGGATGCGAGACGGATTGCCCGGAGGGGCCGTAGCCGCACGTCTGTGACCTGCGGTTCGATGGAGGCCATGGAGTCCATGGCAGGGATCGACCCCCGGTGACGGTGCCGCAGGCGGGCCGTGGCGGGCCCGCCGCCCGGAGCGGGCGTCCACACCAGCGTCCCTCACCTGCGCCCGACGCCTGGTGCGCCCTCGCCGAGGGGACGCGGCCTCGCGGACGGCGCTGAAGGACGCACGACGCGGGGCGGGCACCGCGGCGGGTGGGCGGGTCGGCGGGGCAGCTGGCGGAAATCCCTTCCCGGAGGCGAACCCGTCCCGGTCCGCCTTCGCGCACGTGCCGGCGTCGCTACGATGCGTGCATGACCGCCTACGAACCGGGAACAGCCGACGAGGAGAACGCACCGGTGGTGCGGGAGGTCTACGGACCCGTGGACCTGAGTTCGGTGCCCGCGTTCGCGGGCGGATTCATCAACTTCGGTGACTGGCAGGGGATGTCCCTCGAGCATCCCCTGAGCACCGAGGACCGGGTGCGCAGCGAACGGAACCTGTACCGGCGTGTGTTGCGGGCCCTCGCACCCGAGGCCGGGCGCAGCCGCGCCGTCGAGATCGGCTGCGGGCTCGGGCTCGGCGGGGTGCTGGCGCTCAGCGAGTTCGGGTGCGCGGCGGTGACCGGCGTGGACGTCCACCCGGAGCAGCTGGCGCGTGCCCGCGCAGCCCATGCCGACCTGCTCGCCCGCGACCCGCGGCGGCTGCGGTTCGTCCGCGGCGCGGCCGAGCGGATGCCGTGTGGGGACGGTGAGTTCGACCGTCTGTACTCGGTCGAGGCCGCGCAGCACTTCCGTGATCTGACCGCCTTCGCGTGCGAGTCCGCCCGCGTGCTGGGCCCGGCCGGACGGCTGGCGGTCACCAGCTTCTTCGTGCCCGACGCCGACCCCGCGAAGGCCGCGGCCCTCGCCGAGCGCCTGGACAGTTTCGCGACCGGCCTGGACCAGCCGCACCCGCTCCCCACGCTGCTCGGCGCCCTGCGCGCCGCGGGCTTCGCCGACGTGTGCGCCGAGTCGATCGGCGAGCACGTCTGGCCCGGCTTCGACCACTTCCTCGCCGGCGTCGACCTGCCCGCCGGCTGGCCGCGCAACTTCCTCGGCGCGTACCGCGACGGGCTCCTCGACTACTACGTGATCACGGCCCGCCGCCCTGCCGACTGAACGCGCGCGGCCCCGGTCCGCCAGGACGGCGGGCCGGGGCGCGGGCACGGTGGTCCCGCGTGGGTCACGCCAGGGTGCCCACCGCGGCCTCCGCCCGGGACACGGCGGCGCCGGAGGAGACGTAGGCGAACGTGGCCTCGATCTCGGGCGCCAGCCAGCGGTCGGGGCCGGGTCCCGCCACGACCTCGCGCAGGCCGTCGCGCACCGCGGCCGTGCCGGGCGCGGCGTCGAGCGGGGAGCGCAGGTCGAGGGCGCGGGCGGCCGTGTACAGCTCGACGGCGAGGACCCGGGTGAGACCGTCCACGGCGCGGCGCAGCTTGCGCCCGGCGGACCAGCCCATCGAGACGTGGTCCTCCTGCATGGCGCTGGAGGGGATCGAGTCGACGGACGCCGGCGCGGCGAGCCGCTTCAGCTCCGAGACGATGGCGGCCTGCGTGTACTGGGCGATCATGTGTCCGGAGTCGACGCCGGGGTCGTCGGCGAGGAACGCGTTCAGCCCGTGGTTGCGGGCCGTGTCCAGGAACCGGTCCGTGCGCCGCTCGGAGATCGACGCCAGGTCCGCCACCGAGATGGCGAGGAAGTCCAGTACGGCGGCGACCGGCGCCCCGTGGAAGTTGCCGTTGGACTCCACCCGCCCGTCGAGCGTGACGACGGGGTTGTCGACCGCGCTCGCCAGCTCACGGGAGGCGACGAGCTCGGCGTGCGCCAGCGTGTCCCGCACGGTGCCGTGCACCTGCGGCGAGCAGCGCAGCGAGTAGGCGTCCTGCACGCGGGTGCACTCGGGACCCCGGTGGCTCGCCATGATGCCCGAACCGGCGAGCAGCGACCGCAGGTTGGCGGCGCTGTCGGCCTGCCCGGGGTGCGGCCGCAGCGCCTGGAGGTCGGCGGCGAACACCGCGTCCGTGCCGAGCTGCCCCTCGACGCTCATCGCGGCGGTGATGTCGGCGACCCGCACCAGGCCCCGCAGGTCGTGACAGGCGAGGACGAGCATGCCGAGCATGCCGTCGGTGCCGTTGATGAGGGCGAGCCCCTCCTTCTCGCTGAGCACCACCGGGCTGATCCCGGCCTCGGCGAGCGCGTCGGCGGCGTCGCGCAGTGCGCCGTTCGCGTCCCGCACCCGGCCCTCGCCCATCACGGCGAGCGCGCAGTGCGCGAGCGGTGCGAGGTCGCCGGAGCAGCCGAGCGAGCCGTACTCGTGCACCACCGGCGTGATCCTGGCGTTCAGCAGCGCCGCGTAGGTCTCGGCGACCTCGACCCGCACCCCGGTACGGCCCGTCGCGAGCGTCGACAGACGCAGCAGCATCAGCGCGCGGACGACCTCGCGCTCGACCTCGGGCCCGGAGCCCGCGGCGTGCGAGCGGACCAGGCTGCGCTGGAGCTGTGCGCGCAGCGCGGTCGGGATGTGCCGGGTGGCCAGGGCCCCGAACCCGGTGGAGACCCCGTAGTGGGGCACCGCGTCGTCCGCGAGGCCCTCGATGACCTCACGGCTGCGCGCGATCTCCTTCAGCGCGTCCTGGGCGAGTACGACGGGTGCGTCGTGGCGGGCCACCGCGACGACGTCTTCGGGGGACAGGGGACCGACATTCACTTCCACGTTCATGACTCCATGAACTCCCATGTCAGCGCCGCGCCGCGACGGTCTCGGCGGAGTTGGTGTCCGGTATCCCAGACGTTTCGCCGACCGTCGCTGCGGCTCCGGCGCGCAGCCGCGGACGCAGCCACAGCGCGTACACCGAGCCCAGCAGCGCGAGCCACGCCGCCGGGGAGGAGCGGGCGGGAGGTGCCTGCCTGCGGCCCTCGGCGGCCCGATCGCGGCCCCTGTATATTCCTGTATAGACAGGAGGGTCAAGAGGTGGACCAATGACCGGACACGCGACCACATGGAGCAGCACTTCGCCCGCCGTCGGGCGCGCGCTCGACATCCTGCTGCATCTCGCCGGCCGCTCCCGGCCCGTACGGGTCGCCGCGCTCGCCCGTGACCTGGGCATACCCCGCTCGTCGGCCTACCACATACTGAACGTCCTCGTGGACCGCGGCTTCGTGTCGTACGTGCCGAAGGAGCAGGCGTACGGACTCGGGGTCGCGTCCTTCGAGATCGGCTCGGCCTATCTGCGCCACGAGCCGCTCGAGCGGCTGGCGCGGCCCGTCCTGCGCACGCTCGCCGCGCGCCTCGGGCAGACCGTCCATCTCGGAGTCCTGTACGGCGCCGAGACCGTCTACCTGCTCAAGGAGCGGCCGCCGAGCGGGTGGTCGGCGGACGTGGACGGAGCCCTCGTCACCGACATCGGCGTACGCCTGCCCGCCCATCTGACGGCCAGCGGACGGGCCGTCCTCGCGTACTCGCCACCGGCCCAGGTCCGGGCGCTCTTCCCGCGCCCCGGGGATCTCGTCACCCGCACCGGCAAGGGCCCCCGCTCGCTCACCGAACTGCTCGCGCTGCTCGCGCAGGACCGGGAGCGGGGCTGGTCGGAGGAGGTCGAGCTGGTGTCGGAGGGGTTCCGCTCGGTGGGGGTCGCGGCCTTCGACCACAACGCCCTGCCGGTAGCCGCGCTCAGCAGCACCTGGCGGCGGCACTACTCACGGCACGACGAGGAGTACGTCCGCGACGTGCTCCGCCAGGGGGCGGCGCGGCTGACGACCGCCGTGTCGGGCCGGGCGCCCTGAGCGGTCGCAGGGGAGTCCGGCGCCCTCAGCGCGCCTCGAACGTGCCCTGCAAGCGGTAGCGCGACCCGGGATGCAGCAGCCGCGCGACGCTCACCAGCGCGTCGTGCGACCAGGTGCGGCGCTGGATCAGCAGGCACGGCTCGGACCGCCCGCTGCCCAGCAGGGCGGCCTCCTCCGGCGACGGCAGCACGGCCTCCACGATGTGCTCGCCCCGGTCCAGCGGCGCGACCTCGGACAGGAACGCGTTCGGGGTGCGCCGCGTGAAGTCCTGGTCGAGGTAGCCGGGCGCGAACCGCGGGTGCACGTACCGGTCCTCCAGCTGGATCGCCACGTCGTCCTCGACGTGCACCACCCGCGAGTGGAAGACGGTGCGCCGCGCGCCCAGCCCGAACTGGGCGACCAGGTCCGGGCCCGCCTCCTCCTCGCTCAGCTGGAGCACCCGTGCCCGGTGGCGGTGGCCGCGGCGGCGGACCTCCTCGGCGATGTCGTGCACCTCGACCAGCGCGGACGTGCCCTTGCCCCGGGCCACGAAGGTGCCCACGCCCATGACGCGGCGCAGCACCCCCTGCGTGCTCAGCTCCCTGAGCGCCCGGTTGATCGTCATGCGGGACAGCCCGAGCGACTCCACGAACCGGTTCTCCGAGGGCAGCGCGTCCCCCTCGCGCCACCGCCCGCTGGTGATCTGCTCGGTGACGAGGTCCTTCACGCGCTGGTACGCCGGCAGCGAGCCGGCGGTCCGCTCGTGGTACAGCCGGGCCAGCTCCGCATCCCTTGCGGTCAAGCCGCTCACCGTCCTCGTCGCGTGTTCGGGTCCGGCCGGAATTCTAGGCCGCGGCCCCGTCCGCGCCCCGGTGCGCCTGCCCTCTTGCGAGCGGCGTTCCCGGCCGCCCTCACGCCGTAGCCGTCTCGGATGCGAGAAAGCGGGACCGGGGAGCTGGTTCCGAACCGCCGCCTCGCCTGTCATGGAAGGTGTCGCCCCGGCCTCAGCTTGTCGGCAACATCCCCCTTCCGCCTGTTCGGCTCGCCCTTCGGCCTGCCCGGACGCGACTTCCCCTGGAGGCACCATGACCGGCGTTTCCCCTGACTCCCGCACCATCCGCGCCCCCCGCGGCACCGACCTGAACTGCCTCGGCTGGCAGCAGGAGGGCGCGCTCCGGATGCTCATGAACAACCTCGACCCGGAGGTCGCCGAACACCCGGAGAACCTCGTCGTCTACGGCGGCACCGGCAAAGCCGCGCGCGACTGGCCCGCGTACGACGCCATCGTGCGCACCCTGAAGACGCTGAAGAACGACGAGACGCTGCTGGTGCAGTCCGGCAAGCCGGTCGGCGTGATGCGCACGAACGAGTGGGCGCCGCGCGTGCTGCTCGCCAACTCCAACCTGGTCGGCGACTGGGCGAACTGGGAGGAGTTCCGCCGCCTGGAGGCCGAGGGCCTGACCATGTACGGCCAGATGACGGCCGGTTCCTGGATCTACATCGGCAGCCAGGGCATCCTCCAGGGCACCTATGAGACGTTCGGCGCCGTCGCCCGCAAGAAGTTCGGCGGCAGCCTCGCCGGGACGATCACGCTCACCGCGGGTCTCGGCGGCATGGGCGGCGCCCAGCCGCTCGCCGTCACCATGAACGAGGGCGTCGCGATCTGCGTCGACGTCGACCCGACCCGGATCGAGCGCCGGATCGCGCACCGCTACCTCGACATCGCCGCGAAGGACCTCGACCACGCCCTGAGCCTCGCCATCGAGGCCAAGGAGGCGGGCCGCGCGCTGTCGATCGGCCTGGAGGGCAACGCCGCCGAGGTGTTCCCGCAGCTGCTGCGGATGGACGCGCCGATCGACATCGTCACCGACCAGACCTCCGCCCACGACCCGCTGTCGTACCTGCCCATCGGGGTGAGCCTTGCCGACCGGCACGAGCTGGCGCAGCGGGACCCGGCCGCGTTCACCGAGCGCAGCCGCTGGTCGATGGCCCGGCACGTCGAGGCCATGGTCGGCTTCCTGGACAAGGGCGCCGAGGTCTTCGACTACGGCAACTCCATCCGCGACGAGGCCCGCAAGGCCGGCTACGAGCGCGCCTTCGCCTTCCCCGGCTTCGTCCCGGCCCACATCCGCCCGCTGTTCGAGGAGGGCCTCGGCCCGTTCCGCTGGGCCGCCCTGTCCGGCGACCCGAAGGACATCGAGGCCACGGACAAGGCCATCCTGGAGCTGTTCCCGGACAACGACCACCTGCACCGCTGGATCAGGCTGGCGGGCGAGCGCGTCGCGTTCGAGGGCCTGCCCGCCCGGATCTGCTGGCTCGGCTACGGCGAACGGCACCGCGCGGGCCTGAAGTTCAACGAGATGGTCGCCTCCGGTGAACTGTCCGCCCCGGTCGCGATCGGCCGCGACCACCTCGACTCCGGTTCGGTGGCCTCGCCGTACCGCGAGACCGAGTCGATGCTCGACGGCTCCGACGCCATCGCCGACTGGCCGCTGCTCAACGCGCTCGTCAACACCTCCTCCGGTGCCTCCTGGGTGTCCGTCCACCACGGCGGCGGCGTCGGCATGGGCCGCTCGATCCACGCCGGCCAGGTCTGCATCGCCGACGGCACCGAGCTGGCTGCCCAGAAGCTGTCGCGGGTGCTGACGAACGACCCCGGCATGGGAGTCATCCGGCACGTCGACGCCGGCTACGAGCACGCCGCCACGGTCGCCAAGGACCGCGGGGTGCGCATCCCGATGGCGGAGACGGACGAGAAGTGAGCGGCACCCTGAGCACCTCGCGGACCCCCGTCGTCGACGTGCCGCCCGCGCCCTGGACGGGCCGCGACGACGGTCCGGGCGCCGACACCCTGCGCTGGCACCACGCGGTCGTACCGGACTCGGGCGCGACCCACGACGAAGGCGCCGCGTACGACGCCGCGTTCGTCGGTTTCTCCTGCGACGAGGGGGTCCGTCGCAACCAAGGCCGCCGGGGCGCGGCGGATGGTCCCTCCGCACTGCGCCGCGCCCTGGCCTCCATGGCTCTCCCGCACCCGCTGCGTGCCCTGGACGCGGGCGATGTCGCCGTCACCGACGGCGACCTGGAGGAGGGCCAGCGCCGGCTCGGCCGGGTGGTCACCCCGCTGGTCGACCGGGGTGTCCCCGTCGTCGTGCTCGGCGGCGGTCACGAGGTCGCCCACGGCAGCTACCAGGGCCTGGTCGCGAGCCGCGCGGTCCGGGGCGGCGCGCGGATCGGGGTGCTGAACCTCGACGCCCATTTCGATCTGCGCGACGATCCCGTGCCCAGCTCCGGCACCCCGTTCCTGCAGATGGCGCGGGACGAGGCCGGGCGTGGACGGGCGCTGAACTACTGGGTGCTGGGCATCAGCCGGCCCAGCAACACACAGCGGCTGTTCCGCACGGCGGCGGGGCTCGGGGTGCGGTATCTGCCGGACACCGACTGCGGGCCGCTCGACCGGCCCCGGACCGACCGGTTCGTGGACGAGTTCCTCGCCTCGTGCGATGTGGTCCACCTCAGCGTCGACCTCGACGTCCTGCCCGCCGGCACGGCGCCGGGCGTCAGCGCGCCGGCCGCGTACGGGGTCGCGATGGAGGTCGTGGAGCGGGTCTGCGCCCGGGTCGCCGCCGGCGGCAAGCTGGCGCTGTGCGACATCGCCGAGCTGAACCCGGGGCTCGACGCGGACCACCGCACGGCGCGCGCCGGGGCCCGGCTGATCCACACGGTGCTGACCGCACGGGAGGGCGCCCAGTCCGGGACGTGACGTCCCGTCACCGGTCGGCGCTCGGCTTTCCGGGACGTGACGACGTCCGGTGGCCGTTCGGCACACGGCTCGCCGTGCGGGCCCGCACCCGGGGATGGTCCCTCACGGCATGATCGCGGTGCCGTTACCCTGTACGACGGCCCCGACGGAAGGAGCGCGGTGATCCCCGTCCCCGCGGAAGCGACGGTTCTGACCTACCCCGAGGAGGCCGTCCCGGCCGGGCTGCGGCGGCAGGTGCGGGCGCTGCAGGAAGCCGCCTGGCCGTCCTCGGACGAGGCGTCGGCCGCGTCCCTCGCCCCCGTCCACGACCCCGCGCTGCGGCCGGTGTCCATGCTGCTCGTATCGGGTGACACGGTGCTGGCGGCGCTGGACGTGCTGACCAAGGAGATCACGCACGCCGGGCGGCGCTGGGCGGCCGGCGGGCTGAGCACGGTGGTCACGCGGCCCGAGGCGCGCGGCCGGGGCCACGGCAGACACCTGGTGAGCACCGCGCGGGAGGCGATGGCGGGGCAGGGCCTGGAGGTCGGCCTGTTCACCTGCGACCGCCCGCTGCAGGCGTTCTACGAGAGCGCCGGCTGGCGGCTGCTGCCCGGCACCGTCCTGGTCGGCGGGACGGCCGAGTCGCCGTTCCCGAGCGACTGGTCGGCCTTCGACAAGGTGACCATGGCCTGCTTCTTCACCGCCGGCAGCCGCGCGGCGGAGCCGTCGTTCCGCGACAGCCGTATCGCGCTGCACTCGGGGAGGATCGACAAGCTCTGGTGAGGGCCGGCCGAGGCACACCCGACCCGGACGGCCGGGCCGCCGCCCGTCCAGGGGTGCCCGCGCGCGGGATCGGTGGGCGTGTCCCCGCTACCGCGTTCCGCGCGCGGCGGACGCGCTGTCCGTGAAGCGGTCGAGGAGCGCGTCGAGGCCGGCCGCCAGCCCTTCGGGGCCGCCCCGTTCGGCGAGCGTCGGCGCGATGCGGCGCAGGGTGGGCAGTTCCTGCGGCGGCAGGCGGTGCAGGCCCAGACGGAAGGCCGGGTCGGGCTCGTCGGGGTTGTCCACCATGGGACGCAACTCGACCGAGACGTAGCCGAGCAGCCAGGCGAGGCAGGCCTGGAAGGCGTCGGCCGTCCCGGCCTCGTCCAGTCCAGCCTCCTCCAGCAGGGCGAGCACCCGCTCATGGGTGCGGAGCACCGGCAGCGGCCTGCGAGCCATCGGCACGGCCAGCAGCCGGGTGGTCAGCAGCGGCACGGCGTGGGTGTGGGCCAGACACACGTCGTACAGCGTCCGCGCGAAGCGGTGCAGCTCCGCGCGCCAGTCGGACGGCGCGTCCGGGGCCGGCTCCTCGGCGGTCAGGCGCTCGTGCAGCTCCAGGTGAATCGCCTCGACCAGGCCGTCCAGCAGGGCTTCCTTGCCCTCCGCGTACCGGTACAGGGCCATCGCCTCGACACCGAGTTCCGCGCCCAGCCGCCGCATGCTCAGGGCGCCCAGGCCCTCGCGGTCGACCAGTTCCAGTGCGCTGGCCAGCACCCGCTCCCGGCTCAGCCGTCCGTAACGCCCCCGGTCGCTGGCGCGCCGCGCCGGGGTGGTGTCGGGGTTCTTCGCCATGCACAGCCCTCCTCGTGACTTGACCTTACGCGTGCGGAGCGCCATTCTGTCTGTATACGACGTAAACGTACAAGATACGGATACGGTGAGCCCCGCGATCGCGGCGATGGGCGGCGAGGTGACCGCCATGCATCATCCCTACCTGCTGGAACCTGGCGACGATGCCCTCGTTCCCGCGCCCTGCGCCCTGCCCCGCCAGCGCGGCTTCGCACTGCCGAGCTACGCCCGTGACGGCTACGACGATCCGCGCGCCGCCGAGCACCTGCTCCGGATCGCGCGGTCGGGCGCCAACTGGGTACAGCTCACCCCCACCTGGTACCAGCCGACCGCCATGGCGGACCTCATCCGCCCGACCCGCAGCACACCCACCGACGAGGGGGTCGCGCGGATGATCCACCTGGCCCACGCGCACGGGTTGAACGCCCTGCTCAAGCCCCATCTCGACCTCGACGACGCCGGGGACCGCGGAACGATCCGCCCCGCCCGGCGCGCTCGCTGGTTCGCCGCCTACGCGGAGTTCATCGGGCACTACGCGCGACTCGCGGCCCGCTACGGCGCCGACGCGTTCGCCGTGGGAACCGAACTCGCGGGCACGGTGGACGACCGCGACCGCTGGCTCGCGCTGATCGAACGCACGCGTGTCGTCTACGGCGGCTCGCTGCTCTACGCGGCGCACCTGGAGGAGTACGAGCACGTCGCCTTCTGGGACGCGGTGGACATGATCGGCGTGGACGTGCACCAGCCGCCACCCGCGGGACCGCACGGGGACGTGCAGGCGCTCACCCTGGCATGGCGGCCCATCCGCGACGCCCTCGGCGAGTTCGCCGTCCGCACCGGCCGTTCCGTCCTCTTCTCGCAGGCCGGGTTCACCGGCGTGCGCTGCGGGCCGGTGGGTGCCGACACGGCCGGGACCGCGCAACAGGCCGCCGGTTACGAGACGCTGCTGCGAGCCTTCACCGGTCTGCCCTGGTGGGAGGGCGTCCACTGGTGGGTCTGGGCACAGCTCCCGGCCCCCGCCGACCGCATCGGGACACCGGACCACTCCGCCGACGGCGACCGGGTCGAGCATGTGGTGGCCCGGTGGTGGGCCGGCTGCAGGGAGACGCCTCACGTCGCCCAGGAGGGCCCGGCGGGAGGCAGGACACCATGACCCCCATCGAGGACTACGCCCTGCTCGGCGACATGGGCACCGCGGCCATGGTCGGCCGCGACGGCTCCATCGACTGGCTGTGCCTGCCCCGCTTCGACTCACCCGCCTGCCTCGCCGCTCTGGTGGGGACGCCCGACAACGGCTTCTGGCGCCTCGCCCCGACCACCGGCGCCGGCACCTGCGCGGGACGGGCCTACCGGCCCGACACACTCGTGCTGGACACCTGGTGGCGCACCCCGACCGGTGTCGCGCGGGTCACGGACTTCATGCCGCCCGGCTCGCCCCTGCCCTGCCTCGTGCGGATCGTGGAGGGCGTGGTGGGCGAGGTGTCGCTGCGCAGCGAACTTCGGCTGCGCTTCCACCAGGGCAGAGTCGTGCCCTGGGTGCGCGGGATCGACGGGTGCACCGTCGCCGTCGCCGGGCCGGACGCGGTGTGGCTGCGCATCGACGGTGAGGGGCAGTTGTCCGGCGACGCGCACGCCACCGTCGCCGACCTCACCGTCCCCGCGGGCCGGCGGGTCGCCCTCTTCCTGGCCTGGGCACCCTCGCACCACACCGAGCCGCCGCGCTCGCTCGCCGTGCCGGCGGAGACCCTGCTGAAGGAGACCGCCGACCACTGGCGCGGCTGGGCCGGCCGCTGCCGCTACCAGGGTCCCTGGCGGGACGCCGTAGTGCGCTCCCTGATCACGCTCAAGGCCCTCACCTACGCCCCCACCGGCGGCGTCGTGGCCGCCCCCACCACCTCGCTGCCCGGCTGCGTCGGCGGCGAGCGCAACTGGGACCAGCGCTACTGCTGGTTGCGCGACTCCACGCTGACCCTGTCCTGTCTGCTGCGCAGCGGCTACCGCGAGGAGGCGGTGGACTGGCTGGGCTGGCTGGTGCGCACCGTCGCCAGCGACCCCGCCGATCTGCAGAACGGCTACGGCGTGTGCGGCCAGCGGCTGCTGCACGAGACCGAGGCGGACTGGCTGGACGGCTACGAGGGCTCACGCCCCGTCCGGTTCGGCAACTCGGCCGCGGGCCAGTTCCAGCTCGACGTCTACGGCGAGGTGCTGGACACTCTCTACCAGTCCCTGCGGGCGGGCATCCCGATGCCGGCCCATGTGTGGGAGCTGGTCGAGGCGCTGATGGGTTTCCTGCTGCGCCACTGGAACGAGCCCGACCAGGGCGTGTGGCAGGTGCGCGGGCCGCGCCGCCACTTCGTGCACTCCAAGGTCATGGCGTGGGTGGCCGCCGACCGCGCCCTGCGCATGGGAAAACTGCTGGGCCGCAACGGCTCCTCCGCCCAGTGGTGGGCCATGCGCCAGGAGGTCCACCGGCAGGTCTGCCGGGACGGCTGGGATCCGAGGCAGGGCTCCTTCGTGCAGTCCTACGGTTCCACCGCCCTGGACGCCAGCGCCCTGCTCATGCCCCGGCTCGGCTTCCTGCCCGCACAGGACCCGCGGGTACGGGGTACGGTCCACGCCCTGCGGGCCCTCGAGGAAGACGGCTTCCTGCACCGCTACGCACCCGGCGACGAAGGGGTGCATCCCGTGGACGGCATGGCCGGTCGTGAAGGAGCGTTCGTCTCCTGCTCCTTGTGGTATGCGGATACCCTCGCGGCGACCGGCCATGTCCGCAAGGGCCGCGAGACGTTCGAGCACGTCCTCGCCGTGCGCAACGACGTGGGGCTCCTCGCCGAGCAGTGGGACCCGGCCGCCGGGCGCCAGCTCGGCAACGTCCCGAAGTCCGTCAGCCACCTCGCTCTGGCCGAGACCGCGTTCGCCCTGTCAGCAGCACCATCCCGGTATCCCCGTACTCCGGCAGCGTCGGGTCGGCGTCGATCCTCGTGACGTCCAACTCATCGGTCAGCGGCGCGAACACCCGGCTGACGAGCTCGCAGTCCACCGGGCAGCCCGGCCAGCGCGAGGTGGCCCCGATGCGGTAGGTGGGCAGGTTCTCCATGAACGCCGCCACCAGATGGCCGCCGGGCACCACACAGCGCGCGAACTGCCCGCAGAAGGCCGCGAACTCGTCGAAGTCCTCGCTCGCCCCCTCCGCCACGAAGTGCATCGACGCCAGTTCGTACGCCCCGGACGGCAGCGCCCGCACGTCGCCGTGCACCACCCGCACCCGGGCCAGCGCGCCCGGCAGCGTCGCCTCGACCCGCGGGTCGAGCCGTCGGCACAGCGCGTGGAAGGGGCGCCAGCTGTCGTCCGGACCGGCCGCCAGCTGCCGCCGCAGATAGGCGACGTTGGCGGCGCTCGCCTCGACCGCGTCGATCCCGGCGCTGACCGGGGAGACCAGCAGCAAGGGATAGAGGTTGGGACCCGCGCCGAACTCCACCGTGCGGGTCAGGCCCCCGGCGGGCAGAGTGCGGTAGTACGCCGAGTGGTGGGCGATGACCGCGGCGTCGCACGGGTGCAGTTCGCGGTAGTTCTCGGCGAGGTAGTCCTCGACGGGCCAGCCGTCCCAGTCCACGTCGTCGTTGCGGATCGACATCGGCGCCGCCTCAGTCGCGGTGCCGCAGCGCACCCCGCGCGTCCAGCCCGGTCAGCGCCTCGATGAGGCGGTCGATGTCCTCGTCCGAGTTCAGCGCCGTGATCTGGGCACGGAAGCCGACCTGCCGGCGCGGCACCAGCGGATAGGCGGCGAGGGTGACGTAGACGCCGCGGTCCCACAGGAAGCCGGCGACGGACTCCAGCTCGTCCGGGTCCGCCAGCGGGATCTCCACGATGGGCAGCTCGCCCGCGGACGGCGTGTCCAGGCGCAACGAGTGCACCAGGTCGAGCACACGTACCGACTTGCGGTGCAGGTCGGCGCGGATCGCGTCGCCACGGCGCTCGTTGACCTCCAGACCGGCCAGCGCGGTCGCCAGCGAGGCGGTGGGGGAGGGGCCGGAGTACAGATACGGGCCGGCCGCGATCTTCAAGTGGTCCTTCAGCGCGCTCGGCAGCGCCAGGAACGCCAGCAGCGACGAGTACGCCTTCGAGAACCCGCCCACCAGCACGACCCCGTCGTAGGACATACCCGTGTGCCGCACCACGCCGTTGCCGCGCGTGCCGTACGGGCAGGGTTCGTCGGGCGAGCGCTCGCCGATCACTCCGAAGCCGTGCGTGTCGTCGATGTACAGCGTGGCGCCGCGCCGTCGGCAGATGTCGGCGAGCGCCGGCAGGTCGTGCACGTTGCCGCTCATGCTGTTCACGCCGTCCAGGCACACCAGCGGGGGCGTGCCGGAGGGCGCGTCCCGCAGCATCGCGTCCAGTTGCTCCGGCCGGTCGGCGTGGAACCGGTGCAGGGTCGCGCCCTGGCCCCGGGCCGACACGCATCCCTCGTACACCGTGCGGTGAGCGGTGGCCTCCACGAACACGTCCCCCTGCTCCGCCAGCACCGGGATCACGGCGTGGTGGATGAGAGTGGCCGTCGGCAGCAGCAGGGTGTCCTCCGCGCCGAGCAGCGCGGTGAGCCGCTCCTCGATCTCCGGGTACAGCCGGGGGCTGCCCAGCAGCCGCGACCAACTCGGGTGGGTGCCCCAGTCCCGCACGGTCGGGCCGATCGCCGCCATGATCTCCGGATCGTGGTCGAAACCGAGGTAGTTGCAGGACGCGAAGTCGACCAGCCACTGCTCGCCGCAGCGGATGTGCCGGCCGCGCACTTCGTCCAGTACCGCGTCGCTCATCGGACTCGTCCGGCGCAGCCGGTCGAGGTCCGTCCAGCGGGGGTCCCGCCGGACAGGCGCCAACGGGGTGTGCGTTCTGTCCATGGTGGTCCGTCCCCTCTCGAGGGTGGCCCCGTCGGCCGGGGAGGCGGTTGCAGCGCGCGTACTGCCGGGAGCCCTCGGGACCTCCGAGGCGTCCTCGGCGCCCGGCCCCCCGATCCCACGTGACGTCCCCGCAGCCGCGGCGCCGGCGCTCCGTGCCGGCCCGGTGGCGGCAGTGGCGCCCAGGCGAGCCGTCCCGACGGACGGGGCCGTACCGGCCCGAGTCGTCCCGGCGGCCGGCCTCGTCCGCGTCCGTTCCGCCGGGGCGCAGTCGGTCGCGCCCGTGCGCGGTGCCGCGATGACCGGGGCCGCTCCGCGCAGCACGGCCTCCCCCTCGTCCAGCGACATCGGCGGCGCGAACAGGTAGCCCTGCCCGAACCGGCAGCCCATGCCGGCCAGCAGCTCCCGCTGCGCCTGCTGCTCGATGCCCTCCGCGATCACGGTCAGGCCGAGCGTGTCGGCCATCCGGACGATCCCCTCGACGAGCGCCACCTGCCGCGGGTCGCGCGGCAGGTCGTCGATGAACGTCTTGCCTATCTTCAGCACGTCGAGGGGGAACTCCCGCAGATAGCGCAGCGAGGAGAACCCGGTGCCGAAGTCGTCCACCGCGATGCGCACCCCGAGACCTCTGACCCGGCCGATCACGGAGTCGATCTGCTCGTCCCGCTGCATCAGCACCGACTCGGTGAGCTCCAGCTGCAGCGAACGCGGCTCGAGCGCCGCCGCCTCCAGCGCCCGGCACACCGCCCCCAGGAACCCGGGGTCCCGCCACTGCCGCCCGGACACGTTGACGCTGACGTACGGCGGCTCGGCCGGCTGGACACGGCGCTGCAGCTGGGCGATGTCCGAGACGGCGCTGCGCAGCACCCAGGCGCCCAGCGGGGTGATCTGGCCGGTCTCCTCGGCGAGCGGGATGAACTGGTCGGGCGGCACCAGGCCGCTCGGCGCGTGCGGCCAGCGGGCCAGCGCCTCGAAGCCGACCACCTGCGCCAGCGGCTCACCGAGGTCGACGACCGGCTGGTAGCACAGCGAGAAGCGTTCCTGTGCGATCGCGTCGTCGAGGTGCGCCAGCAGATCGTGCCGCTGCGCCACCCGCACCCGCAACTGGGGGAGAAAGCGGCGCCACTGGCGTTTGCCGGCCGCCTTGGCCGCGTAGAGCGCCAGATCGGCCAGCGCCAGCAACTCCTCGGCGTCACCGCTGTCGAGCGCGGTGGCCACGCCCACGCTGGCCGAGACGGTGACCGCCTCGTCGCCCAGATGGAAGGGGCGGCTGAACGCCTGGATCAGCTGGGCGGCGAGCAGCTCGGCGTCCACCGGCTGCCGGGCGTCCTCCATGAGCACCGCGAACTCGTCCCCACCCAGACGGGCCGCGGTGTCGGTACGGCGCAGGGTGTGCGCCAGCCGCTCGCCCACGGCCTTCAGCAGCCGGTCGCCGGTGGAGTGGCCGAGGGTGTCGTTGACGGTCTTGAAGTCGTCGAGGTCGAGGAAGAGCAGGCAGGTCAGCGTGGACTCGCGGCGGCCGCGCAGCAGGGCGCGGGCGGTCCGCTCCAGCAGCAGGGTCCGGTTGGGCAGCCCCGTCAGCGGGTCGTGGAAGGCTCGCTGGGTCAGCTCCTGCTCCAGCTGCCGCTGCTCGGTCACGTCCCGCAGGGTGACCACCAGCCCGCCCACGGTCGTGTCCTGTCTGAGGTCGCTGCAGCGCACCTCCACCTCGACGCGGCCGTCGCCGCGCAGCACCCACCAGTGGTCGTGCGTCTCGTGGCGGCCGTGCCGGCCCAGCCCCCCCAGGGTGCGGTTCACCCGGTCCCGGTCACTTTGCGCCACCAAGTCCCGCAAGGCCGTCCCGGCCAGCTCGCTGCGGCCGAACACCGCCCGGGCCGAGGGACTGGCGTAGCGCACGGTGGTGTCGTCGTCGACGATCAGGATGACGTCCGAGGCGTTGCGCACCAGCGTCCGGAAGTAGGCCTCGCTCTCCTTGCGTACGACCTCCTGCCGCAGTGCCACGCGCTCCAGTACGAGCCCGGCATGCGAGGCGAGGATCTCCAGGGAGCCGCGCACCTCGCTCATCCGTCGCTCGGGCCCGGCCGCCACCAGGGCGCCGGCCGACTCGGTGTCCGCCGTGGTGCCGGGCGGCGTGGTCGCACACACCAGGACGCTGGGCAGTCCGCTGAGCCGGGTGGTGAACCGCGGGCCGAGCATGTCCACGGGCACGGCGAACGAGCGCTGGGACGCCTCCGGCCCGCCGACGCGCACGGAAGGGCGGCGGAGGAAGGTGTACAGCTCGCGCGCTTGCGGCGCGGTGAGCAGCAGGGAACGGTGCGGCACGTCCGGGCCGAAGAGGCTGCCGACCGCCCGCGCGCACGCCGCCGTCACCTCCTGCGGTGTCACCGCGGCCACCAGCGCGACGGTCGCCGAGCGCAGGGCCTGCTCGCGGGCCACGGCCTTGCGGTGCGCGACGACCATCACCGTGAGCCGGAAGATCACCAGCAGGAACATGAGCGTCGAGAAGAGGGCCAGCGTCGTCGCGTCGCGCACCCGGCCCATCCGCTCCTCCACCAGCAGCAGCGCCGGGGCGATCAGGGTGGCGGCGGTCAGCAGGACGAGCCGGTGCCACCGCAGGAGCAGGGACTGCGGCGGGGGATCGGCGGCGGTGAGATCCGCCATGGCGGGGTGCAGCCCGGCCAGGCCCCAGGCCGTGTAGAACACGACCCAGCCGGAGTCCAGCAGCGTGCCGGTCTGCCAGGCGCCGTTGAGCTGCAGCAAGCCGTAGGCGATGTCGAAGCACAGCAGGGTGAAGGTGCCCAGCACCAGCAACTGCACCGACCGGTTGGGGCCGGAGGTGCCGCTCGGCGCGAGCAGCCGGGCCAGCAGCGCCAGGACCAGCAGGTCCCCGAGCGGGTAGGCGACGCTGATCGCCCGTTGTTCCCAGGTCAGATCGTCCTGCCCGGCGAGCGGCTGCACCAGGTACACCCAGACCGGCAGGGCCACGCCCGCGGTGATGATCAGCGAGTCGAGCAGGCTGGGCAGGTCGCGGCCCACCCAGCGGTGCCGGACCAGCCCGAAAAGCCCCGCCGCCATCAGCGGATAGACGGCGAGGTAACAGGCGTCGGCGGGGGAGGGGAAGGGGTTGGACGCATGGAAGTACTGCTCAGAGGCGTTGTAGTAGGTGTCACCGGCCGCGAACGCCAGCAGCCCGGCCGCGAGCGTCAGCCACGGCCAGCGCACGGCGGGCCGGTGCCGCCGCACTCCGGTGACGACGGCCAGCGCACCGCCCAGTCCGATCAGCGCCCACAGTGGGGTCCGCAGCACCGGGACGAGCAGGTAGACACAGGTGACGACCAGGACCGTCGCGAGATAGGCGGTCGGCAGCCGGCGGGGCGGCAGCACTGACACGCGCCTCCCAACTCGGAGGACACCGGGCTGCGAACGAAGGACAACCTGGAGAGGACAACCTGGGAAGAACAACTGGCCTATTGATCCTAGGCACGCCGCACGCCGGCGCGCATCTTCGAGCGCGGCGCTCAACCCTCCATGGAGGGGGGACGGTGCACGGAGTCGCCGTAACCCAGCGGATCGAGCCGCTGGTAGCGCCAGGCGTCGCCGCACACGTCCTCCAGGCTGCGGCTCGGACTCCAGCCCCAGGCCCGGCCGACGGCCCCGGCGTCGGCGACCCGCCGTGCCGCGTCCCCGGGGCGGCGCGGCACGATCTCGTACGGCAGCTGACGGCCGCACACCCGGGAGAACGCGGCGACGACCTCCAGCACCGAGGAGCCACGCCCGCTGCCCAGGTTGTACACGTGCAGCCCAGGCGCGTCGGCGAGATGGTTCAGCGCCAGCCGGTGCGCCTCGACGGTGTCCAGGACGTGCAGGTAGTCGCGGACCGCGGTGCCGTCGGACGTGGGATAGTCCCCGCCGTAGATCTGCACGTGCGGGCGCCGGCCGGCCGCCACCTGCGCTATCGACGGCACCAGGGAGTCCCACGTGCCGGGGCCGCCCTCGCCCAGCAGTCCGCTCGGATGCGCGCCGGCCGGGGTGAAGTGGCGCAGGCACACCACCGTGTACTCGGGCCGGCGCAGGCAGATGTCGGCGAGGAGTTGTTCGCAGGCCCACTTGGAGGCCGCGAAGGGGTCCTGCGGGCCGACCGGGTCGCTCTCGGCGTGCGCGCCTTGCTCGGCGGGCTCGTAGAGCGTGCAGGTGGAGGAGAACACCAGCTGGCGTACGCCGTGTTCGTGCATGGAGTGCAGGAGCGTGATGGTGCCGCCGACGTTGACGTCGTAGTACTCGACGGGCACGGTCAGGGACTCCTGGGCCGAGGTCAGGGCGGCGAAGTGCACGACCGCGTCCACGGCGTGCCGGGCGAACACCGCCGACAGTGCGCGGCGGTCACGGATGTCCAGCTCGTACACGGCGCCGACGAACCGGCCCGCGAGCCGCTCGACGCGTGCGAGGACCTCCCTCGAGGCGGGGGACCGGTGGTCCACCACGATCACCTCGTAGCCGTGGTCGAGCAGGTCCACGCAGGTGTGACTGCCCAGGAAACCGGCCCCGCCGGTGACCAGGATCGTTGACGGTGCGCTCATGGACCGGGCTCCTTCGCGCACGACAAGGTGTACGTTTACGACGTATATCCCGACTGTGCTCCGCCCGCGGCGGCTCGTCAAGACGACGGGCGGACGACGGGACTTCCGGGGCCGGCCCTCAGGACCGGATCAGCAACTGGAAGTCGAACGAGTAGCGCGACGCGCGGTAGATGTGAGTGCCGTGTTCCACCGCGCGGCCCGTGTCGTCGTACGCCGTGCGCTGCATGGTGAGGAGCGCGGCGCCCTGCTGCTCGTCCAGTCGGGACGCCTCCGCGGCCGTCGCGCCGCGCGCGCCGACGCGCTGACGGGCACTGTGCAGGGTGATGCCGGCCGCGCGCATCAGGCGGTACAGGCCCGTCGTCTCCAGGCGCGCGGTGTCCAGGTCGAGCAGCGTCGCGGGCAGGTGGTTGCACAGCAGCGCCACCGGCTTGCCGTGCGTGAGCCGCAGCCGCTCCAGCGCGATCACCTCCTCGCCCTCGGCGATCCCCAGCGCGGCGGCCACCTCCGGGGCCGCCGGCTCCCGCTCGTGGCGCACGACCTGCGTCGAGGGCCCCTGCCCGGCCGCCTCCAGGTCGTCGTATAGGCTGCTGAGTTCGAGCGGGCGCCGGACCTGGCGGTGCACCACCTGGGTGCCGACCCCGCGGCGCCGCACCAGCAGGCCCTTGTCGACGAGGGACTGGATGGCCTGGCGGACCGTCGGGCGGGACAGGCCGAGCCGGGCCGACAGGTCGACCTCGTTGCCGAGCAGACTGCCCGGGACCAGGACGCCGCGCCCGATGGCCGCCTCCAGCTGCTGGGCCAGCTGGTGGTAGAGCGGGACGGGACTGGCCCGGTCCAGGGCGAAGTCCACCGCGTCCGTCCCGGTGCCGGCGGTGCGCGGCTGCTTCATGAACGCCCCCCTCACAGATGGCGGCGGCGGTCCGCCAGCCGCTGCTCGTAGCGCGCGCGGGCGGCGACCGCGGCCTCGCGGCCCGCCACCTCCGCGACCGGCACGTCCCACCAGGCCTCGGCCCCGGGAGCGGTCGGCGCCGGGTCCGTCTCGACGTACACGCAGGTCGGCCGGTCCGCGGAGCGCGCGGCGGCCAGCGCCTCCCGCAGCTCGGCGACCGTCTTGGCGCGCAGCACCTCCATGCCGAGGCTGGCCGCGTTCGCCGCGAGGTCGACCGGCAGCGGCGGCCCGGTGAACGTGCCGTCGGCGGCGCGGTGGCGGTAGGCGGTGCCGAAGCGCTCGCCGCCGGTCTCCTCCGACAGCCCGCCGATGGAGGCGTAGCCGTGGTTCTGGATCAGCACCATCTTGACCGGCAGCCCCTCCTGGACGGCGGTGACGATCTCCGTCGGCATCATCAGATACGTTCCGTCGCCGACCAGCGCCCACACCACCGTGTCCGGCGCGGCCTGCTGCACACCGATCGAGGCCGGGATCTCGTATCCCATGCAGGAGTAGCCGTACTCCAGGTGGTACTGGCGCGGGCTGCGCGCCCGCCACAGTTTGTGCAGGTCGCCGGGGAGCGAACCGGCCGCGTTGATCACCACGTCCGTGTCGCCGACGACGGCGTCCAGCGCGCCGAGGACCTGCGTCTGCGTCGGCACCGCGCTGTCGTCCGCCGCGCGGAACGCGGCGTCCACCACCCGCTCCCAACGCGCCTTGCCCTGCCGGTACTCCGCCTCATACGCCGCGTCCACGCGGTGTCCGTCGAGCGCCGCCGTCAGCCTCTCCAGACCGCTGCGCGCGTCGCAGACGAGCGTGCGCGCCGTGAGCTTGTGCGCGTCGAAGGCGGTGATGTTGAGGTTCACGAACCGCACGCCGGGGTTCTGGAACAGGGTTCCGGAGGCGGTCGTGAAGTCCGAGTAGCGCGTACCGACGCCGATCACCAGGTCGGCGGTGCGGGCGAGGTCGTCGCACACGGCCGTGCCGGTGTGGCCAATGCCGCCGACGTCGGCGGCGTGGTCGTGGCGCAGCGAGCCCTTGCCCGCCTGGGTGGAGGCGACCGGGATGCCGGTGGCGTTGACCAGCGCGCGCAGCGCCTCCTCGGCCTCGCTGTGGTGGACGCCGCCGCCCGCGACGATCAGCGGACGGGACGCGGCGCGGATCGCCCGGACGGCCTCGGCGAGTTCGACGGGGTCCGGCGCCGGCCGCCGTACGAACCACACGCGCTCGGCGAAGAACTCCACCGGCCAGTCGTACGCCTCCGCCTGCACGTCCTGCGGCAGGGCCAGCGTCACCGCGCCGGTCTCGGCCGGGTCGGTCAGCACCCGCACGGCCTGCAGCGCGCTCACGATCAGGGCTTCGGGGCGGGTGATCCGGTCGAAGTAGCGGGAGACCGGCCGCAGGGCGTCGTTCACCGACACGTCCGCCTCCAACGGGTGCTCCAGCTGCTGGAGCAGCGGATCGGCCGGGTGCGCGGCGAAGTAGTCGCCGGGCAGCAGCAGGACCGGCAGGCGGTTGATGGTGGCGAGGGCGGCGCCGGTGACCAGGTTGGTGGCGCCGGGCCCGATCGACGTGGTCACCGCCATGGCGGACAGCCGGTTCAGATGCCGGGCGCGGGCGACGGCGGCGTGCACCATGGCCTGCTCGTTACGGCCCTGGTGGTACGGCATGACGTCCGCGTACTCGACGAGCGCCTGGCCGATCCCGGCGACGTTGCCGTGGCCGAAGATCCCCCAGGTGCCGGCGATCAGCCTGCGGCGCACGCCGTCGCGTTCGGTGTACTGGGCGGCGAGGAACCGCACAAGGGCCTGGGCGGTGGTCAGACGGAGGGTGCGGGCGCTCATCGGGATGTCTCCGGGGCGGTGTAGAGGGGCAGTCGGGGGTCGACGGGCTGCCCGGGCCAGGTGTCGCGGATCCAGGCGTGGTCGGGGTGGTCGCAGATCAGCCAGGCCCGCTCGGACGCGGGGCCCGCCATGACGTTGAGGTAGTACATGTGGTGGCCCGGCACCGCCATGGACGGTCCGTGCCAGCCGTCGGGGATGAGGACGACGTCGCCGTCGCGGACCTCGGCCAGCACATCCGTGCCCCGGGCCCGACCGGACGGCGAGACCCGCTGGTAGCCGAGGCCGGGCGTGGCGCCGTGCGCGGCGAACTCGAAGTAGTAGATCTCCTCCAGCACCGACTCCTCGCCCGGGCGGTGCTCGTCGTGCTTGTGCGGCGGGAAGGAGGACCAGTTGCCGCCGGGGGTGAGCACCTCGACCGCGATCAGCTTGTCGCAGTCGAAGACGCCTGCCGCCGCGAAGTTGTTGACCTGGCGTGAGCAGTTCCCGGTGCCGCGCAGCTCGACCGGGACCGAGGAGGCGGGGGCGTAGCGGGCGGGCAGCCGACGGGCGCAGCGGGCGCCGGTCAGCGCGAAGCGGCCGCCGCGCGCCGAGGTCACGGTGGTGCGGGCGTCGCGCGGGGCGTAGGCGAAGTCGCTGACCGCGCTGAAGACGTCCGCCCGGCCCACCAGCTCGAAGGTGTGGTGACCGAAGTCGTCGGCCACGGCGACGGTGCAGGAGCCGCTGAGCGGCAGCACGATCCACTCGCTGTCGCCGGTGTCGAAGGTGTGCGAGCCCCCGGCGGGCAGCTGAAGCACGCGCAGAGCGGAGTACCCCCAGCCGGCCTTCTCGGGGCCGAGGTCGACGTCGTAGGACCCGGCGGCCGCCTTGCCCGCGGGCAGGTGGTACGTCATGAACTCCTCCGTTTCGCAGCACGCGTCGTAGAGCAGACCTTCCCCGGGCGAGGGTGTCCCAGCGGGCCGCCCGGGCGGTCGTGGCCGGCGCTTCCCGGCCGGACCCTGCCCGGGCCGGGCGTCACAGGGCGTTCCGGTCGGCGGTTCACAGCAGTCCGACGGCCGTGTCGACCGCCTCCTCCACACTGCCCGCGGCCGGGTAGAGCAGCGAGCGGCCCACGACCAGGCCGTGGACGGTGGGCAGTCCGAGCGCCTTGCGCCAGCGTTCGTAGGCGGCGTCCTGGTCGTCGCCCACGTCACCGCCGAGCAGCACGACGGGCAGTGTCGAGGTCTGCAGCACCTCGCCCATGTCGTCGGGGTCGTCGGTGACGGGCAGCTTGAGCCAGGTGTACGCGGAGGTGCCGCCGAGGCCAGAGGCGATGGCGATGGAGCGGGTGACGGCCGCTGCGGACAGGTCGTTGCGGACCCGGCCGGCCACGCGGCGCGAGAGGAACGGCTCGACGAACACCGGCAGCCGCTGCGCCGCCATCGCGTCGATGGCGCGGGCGGTGCCCTCCAGCGTGATGAGCGAGCCGGGGTCGTCGTAGTCGATGCGCAGCAGCAGCTTGCCGGCGTCGAAGCGCAGCCGGGCGAGGTCGGCGGCGCGGTGCCCGGTGAACCGGTCGTCCATCTCGAAGGCGGCGCCGGCGAGCCCGCCGCGGTTCATCGAGCCCATCACGACCTTGCCGTCCAGCGCGCCCAGCAGCAGCAGGTCCTCCAGGACGTCCGCGGTGGCGAGCACCCCGTCGACCCCGGGCCGCGACAGCGCCGTGCACAGGCGCTCCAGCAGGTCGGCCCGGTCGGCCATGGCCAGCGGTCGGTCGCCGACGGCGAGCGCGCCGCGCGCCGGGTGGTCGGCGGCGACGATCAGCAGCCTGCCGGAGCCGTTCAGCAGCGGCCGCCGCGCGCGGCGGGCGGCGGCCTCGGCGACGGCCTCCGGGTGCCGCGCGCGGACCGTGGCGAGGTCGGGGATGCTGAGAGTCAAGACGTCGCTCCGTTTCCGCGTCAGGGCTACGCCCGCGCCCCTGGGGTAGGGATCGACCGCGTACGAGCGGGCCTGCCGCCTCCCAGGTGTAGGTGCCGGGAGCAGACGGTGTCAATAGTTTGTACTTACATTCGGACCTTGTTGTGAAATGATGTCTTAACAAAGTATTGACAGCGGGCGCCGCAGCGACTTGTATCCCGTCCCAGCGCAACAGCCGTCCGACATGGCTCTCGATCCACTCCCTCCTTCCGGTGGTTCCCCCGTCGCACACGTCGCACAGTGAGGTGCAGGAAAGATGGACCGCTCTTCTCACTCCCGCAGACTCGCCCCGGTCGTGGCCCTGGCCGCGGCGGCGGCCCTGACCCTCGCGGGCTGCTCCAGCAGTTCCGGCGGCAAGAAGGCCGAGGAAGGAGGGGGCGCGGCGTCCGCCGGCAAGGCCAACACCCCCCGCATGACGGTCGCGCTGGTCACCCACCAGTCGCCCGGTGACACCTTCTGGGACATCGTCCGCAAGGGTGCCGAGGCCGCGGCCGCCAAGGACAACATCAAGCTCGTCTACTCCGCCGACCCGAACGCGGGCGGCCAGGCCAACCTGGTGCAGAACGCCATCGACCAGAAGGTCGACGGCATCGCCATCACGCTGGCCAAACCGGACGCCATGAAGAGTGTCGTCGCCAAGGCCAAGGGCGCCGGCATACCCGTGGTCGGTCTCAACTCCGGCGTCAGCGACTGGAAGAAGCTCGGCCTGCTGGAGTTCTTCGGCCAGGACGAGACCGTCGCCGGCGAGGCCTTCGGCAAGAAACTGAACGAGGTCGGCGCCAAGAAGGCCGTGTGCGTCGTCCAGGAGCAGGGCAACATCGGCCTGACCCAGCGTTGCGACGGCGTCAAGAAGACCTTCTCCGGCTCCGTGCAGAACCTCTACGTCAACGGCACCGACATGCCGTCCGTGAAGTCGACCATCACCGCCAAGCTCAAGCAGGACACCGGCATCGACTACGTCGTCACGCTGGGCGCCCCGTTCGCGCTGACCGCGGTGCAGTCGGTCGGTGACGCCGGCAGCAAGGCCAAGGTCGCCACCTTCGACCTCAACAAGGACCTCACCAAGGCCATCAAGAACGGCACCATCCAGTTCGCCGTCGACCAGCAGCCCTACCTCCAGGGCTACCTGGCGATCGACTCCCTGTGGCTCTACAAGAACAACGGCAACTACAGCGGTGGCGGCGAGCAGCCGGTGCTCACCGGACCGGCCTTCGTCGACAAGGCCAACGTCGACCAGGTCGCCAACTTCGCCGAGAAGGGCACCCGGTGATCGGTATGACCCAGCAGGCTGCGCCGGCGGTGGGGACACCGCCGGCCCCCGGCCACGGGCAGTCCGACGGCCGCACCCGGCAGCGCTCCCTGGTGTTCCGGCTGCTCGCGCGGCCCGAGGTCGGCGTCTTCCTCGGCGCGGTGGCCGTCCTGGTCTTCTTCCTGATCGCGGCACCGAGCGTGCGCCAGGGCAGCTCGATGGCCACGGTGCTCTACCAGTCCTCGACCATCGGCATCATGGCGCTGCCGGTCGCACTGCTCATGATCGGCGGCGAGTTCGACCTGTCGTCCGGCGTCGCGGTGATCACCTCCGCCCTCACCGCGAGCATGCTGAGCTTCCAGCTGAGCATGAACGTGTGGACCGGCGTGGCCCTCGCCCTGATCGTCTCCCTCGGCATCGGCGCCTTCAACGGCTGGATGGTGGTGAGAACGGGACTTCCCAGCTTCCTGGTCACCCTCGGCACCTTCCTGATCCTCCAGGGCGTCAACCTCGCGGTGACCAAACTCGTCACCGGCAACGTCGCCACCGACGACATCAGCGACATGGACGGCTTCACCCAGGCCAGAAAGGTCTTCGCCTCCTCCTTCGACGTGGGCGGCGTCCAGGTGAAGATCACGGTGGTGTGGTGGCTGGTCTTCGCCGCGCTGGCCACCTGGGTGCTGCTGCGCACCAGGTACGGCAACTGGATCTTCGCCGTGGGCGGCAACAAGGAGAGCGCCCGGGCCGTCGGTGTCCCCGTGAACTTCACGAAGATCACGCTGTTCATGACGGTCGGCTTCGGCGCCTGGTTCGTCGGCATGCACAACCTGTTCTCCTTCAACACCGTGCAGTCCGGCGAGGGCGTCGGCCAGGAGCTGATCTACATCGCCGCGGCCGTCATCGGCGGCTGCCTGCTCACCGGCGGCTACGGCTCCGCGATCGGCCCTGTCTTCGGCGCATTCATGTTCGGCATGGTCAACCAGGGCATCGTGTACGCGGGCTGGAACCCGGACTGGTTCAAGGCGTTCCTCGGGGTGATGCTCCTCGGCGCGGTCCTGATCAACCTGTACGTGCAGCGCACCGCGACGAGGAGGTGAGGTGACATGACCACCAGCGGAACCCACGGCGCGATCCTCGCCGACGCCGCGCCCGAGAAGGACACACCCCTCGTCGAACTGCGCGCGGCCGGCAAGTCCTACGGCAACATCCGCGCCCTGCACGGCGTGGACCTGAACGTCTTCCCCGGCCGCGTGACCTGCGTCCTCGGTGACAACGGCGCCGGCAAGTCCACCCTCATCAAGATCATCTCGGGGCTGCACCAGCACACCGAGGGCGAGTTCCTCGTCGACGGCCGACCGGTGCGTTTCAGCACCCCCCGCGAGGCCCTCGACCGCGGTATCGCCACGGTCTACCAGGACCTCGCGACCGTCCCGCTGATGCCGGTGTGGCGCAACTTCTTCCTCGGCTCGGAGATGACCAAGGGCCCCTGGCCCGTCCGCCGTCTCGACATCGACCGCATGAAGAAGACGGCCGACCAGGAGCTGCGCAACATGGGCATCGTCCTGGACGACCTGGAACAGCCCATCGGCACCCTCTCGGGCGGCCAGCGCCAGTGCGTGGCCATCGCCCGCGCCGTCTACTTCGGCGCGCGGGTGCTGATCCTGGACGAGCCGACCGCCGCCCTCGGCGTCAAGCAGTCCGGCGTGGTCCTGAAGTACATCGCCGCCGCCCGCGACCGCGGCCTCGGCGTCATCTTCATCACCCACAACCCCCACCACGCCTACATGGTCGGCGACCACTTCAACGTGCTGCGCCTGGGCACCCTGGAGCTGTCCGCCGCCCGCAGCGAGGTCAGCCTCGAGGAGCTGACCAACCACATGGCCGGCGGCACCGAACTCGCCGCCCTCAAGCACGAACTCTCCCAGGTCCGGGGCGTCGACGTGGAGGGACTCCCCGAGGCGCAGGACCTCTCCGCACCCGTGGCGGCCCCCACGTCGGAAGGAACTGACTGACATGCCCGCTGCTCTGAGCCGTATCCGGGTCGGCTCCGCCCCCGACTCCTGGGGTGTGTGGTTCCCGGACGACCCCGTGCAGGTGCCCTGGCAGCGCTTCCTCGACGAGGTCGCCGAGGCCGGCTACGAGTGGATCGAACTCGGCCCCTACGGCTACCTCCCCACCGACCCGGCCCGGCTCACCGACGAGGTGCACGCCCGCGGCCTGAAGGTGTCCGCGGGCACCGTCTTCACCGGCCTGCACCGCGGCCTGTCGGTGTGGGACGACACCTGGGAGCACGTGGCCAGGGTCGCGGCCCTGACCCAGGCCATGGGCGCCCGGCACCTCGTCGTCATCCCGTCCTTCTGGCGCGACGACAAGACCGCCGAGATCCTGGAACCGCCGGAGCTGACCGCCGAGCAGTGGGCCCACCTCACCAAGGGCATGGAGCGGCTCGGACACGAGGTGAAGGAGACGTACGGCCTGGACATCGTCGTGCATCCGCATGCCGACACCCACATCGACACCGAGGCCCACGTCGAGCGCTTCCTCGACTCCACCGACTCCGACCTCGTCAACCTCTGCCTGGACACCGGGCACTACGCCTACTGCGGCGGCGACAGCGTCAAGCTCATCGAGACCTACGGCGAGCGCATCGGCTATCTGCACCTCAAGCAGGTCGACCCCGGCATCCTCGCCGACGTCGTGGCGCAGGGGGTGCCCTTCGGGCCGGCGGTGCAGCGCGGAGTGATGTGCGAACCGCCATCCGGCGTGCCGGAGTTGGAGCCGGTGCTGGTGGCGGCGCAGGAGCTGGGCGTGGACCTGTTCGCCATCGTCGAGCAGGACATGTACCCCTGCGAGCCGGACAAGCCCCTGCCGATCGCGGTCCGCACCCGCCGCTTCCTGCGCTCCTGCGGGGCCTGAGCGGTCCGGCGCGGCCGACCGGTGTGTGTCCCTGGCGCCGGGCCCCCCGAGAGGCCCCTTCCCGACAGGACGCGGCGGGCCGGCGCTCCTATGCTGGTCCTAGCCCAGTGTGGCCCATGGGACCACTGGTGCGTCAGGGCCGTCGGCCGCTGGGCGGCGGCCGCTGTCCCGCCGCCTTCCACGACGTTCGCGGGGCGATCCCTCCTGCCGCCTCCCGGGAGCAAGCCCATGTCGTACGCGTCCACCCGACTGCGCAGGTCAGCCGTCACCGCCGCCGCACTGGGCATCCTCGTGGTGCCGGCCGCGGGCGGCACGGCCGTCGCCCTGCCGAGCGCGGCCCCCACGCCGCCGTCCCCCATCTCGCCGTCCGCCACGGACACCGCTTCCCCGTCCTCCACCTCGCCGTCCGCCACGGACACCGCTTCCCCGTCCTCCGCCTCGCCGTCCGCCACGGACACCGCCTCCCCGTCCTCCACCTCGCCGTCGCCGTCCGAGACGTCGCCCACTCCGCCGTCCCCGAGCGGCAACCAGGTCCGCGCGCTCACCCCCGCCGTGCAGCGGGCTCTTGACGCCGCGGTGCAGCGGGTGATGCACCAGGCGAGGATCCCCGGTGTGACCGTCGGCGTGTGGACGCCCGGCCAGGGGCAGTACGTCAGGTCCTTCGGTGTCGCCGACAAGAGCACCGGCAGCAAGATGTCGCCCGACCTCTACATGCGCATCGGCAGCGAGACGAAGACCTTCACCGTCACCGCCGTGCTGCAACTCGTCGACCAGGGCAAGATCGGCCTCGACGACACCATCGACAAGTACGTCAGCGGCGTGCCCAACGGCAACAAGATCACCATCCGGCAGCTGGCCGGGATGCGCAGCGGGCTGTTCAACTACTCGGCGGACGAGGACTTCTACAAGGCGCTCACCTCCGACCCCAAGCGCCCCTTCACCCCGCAGCAGCTGCTGGACTACTCCTTCAAACACCCTGTGCTCTTCCCGCCGGGCCAGCAGTTCTACTACTGCAACACCAACCTGATCCTGCTCGGCCTGGTCGTGGAGAAGGAGAGCGGGCAGAAGCTCAACGACTACATCCAGCACAAGATCCTCGACCCGGTCGGCCTCAAGCACACGCTCTTCCCGACCGGCAACGAGTTCCCCACGCCGCACGCGCAGGGCTACACCAACCAGACGGCGACCGGCAAGGTCGAGGACTCCGCCGACTGGAACCCCTCCTGGGGGTGGGCGGCCGGTGCGATGATCTCCCAGCTGGACGACCTGCGGGTGTGGGCCCGCACGGTGGCCACCGGCAAGCTGCCGAACGGCGGTGACATGATCAGCCCCGCGACGCAGAAGCAGCGGCTGATGACGCCCGCGACCCCCATCCCGGGCGCCGGCTACGGACTCGGCATCTTCAATGTGCAGGGCTGGATCGGGCACAACGGCTCCCTGCCCGGCTACGAGTCCCTCACCATCTACCTGCCGGAGGCGCAGGCGACGGTCGTCGTGATGCTGAACACGGACATCAACTACAAGAACGAGGAGCCCAGCACCCTCTTCGGCCAGGCCGTGACGCGGATCATCTCCCCGGACCACGTGTTCAACCTGCCGGCGGAACCGGCGGCACGCTGAGTTCGCCGCGGGCCCGCGCCCGAGCCCCGACCGGAACGCCGGCCGGGGCCGGGCCTGCGGTGTGGGTCGGGGCCCGGCCTGCGGCGCGGTCCGGGGCCAGGCCCCGGCCAGCGATCACGCGTCGCGTACCTCCGCCAGCGTCACCGGCCGGTGCTCGTGCAGCGACAGCGTGCAGGCCTCCGCGATCCAGCCGGCCTCCAGGGCGTCCTCGATCGTGCACGGGGAGGGCCGGGTGCCGGCGATCAGCTCGGTGAACGCGGCGAGTTCGGCGCGGTAGGCCGCGGCGAAGCGGTCCATGAAGAAGTCGTGCGGGACGCCCGAGGGGAAGGTGACACCCGGCTCGGCCGAACGCAGCGGCAGCTTGTCGTCGAGGCCGACGGCGAGGGAGTCCTGAAAGCCGTGCAGCTCCATACGGACGTCGTGACCGCGGCCGTTGTGGCGGGAGTTGGACACCACCGCGATGGTGCCGTCGTCGAGGGTGAGCAGCGCTCCGGTGGTGTCGGCGTCACCGGACTGCCGGATGTAGTCGGCGCCCCGGTTGCCGCCGACGGCGTACACCTCGGTCACCTCGCGGCCGGTCACCCAGCGGATGATGTCGAAGTCGTGCACCGAGCAGTCCCGGAAGATGCCCCCGGACGCGGCGACGTACGCGGCCGGCGGCGGCGCCGGATCCAGCGTGGTGGACCGCACCGTGTGCAGCGTGCCCAGCTCGCCGGCGCGCACCGCGGCGCGGGCGGCGGTGAACCCGGCGTCGAAGCGCCGGTTGAAGCCGATCTGGATCGGCACGCCGCTGCCCTCGACGGCGCGCAGCACCTCCACGCTCTCGGCGATCGTGCGGGCGACCGGCTTCTCGCAGAAGACGGGCACGCCGGCCGCCACACCGGCCCGGATCAGCGCCGGGTGGGCGTCGGTGGCCGCGGCGACGACGATGCCGTCCACGCCGGAGGCCAGCAGGGCCTCGGGCGAGTCGGCGACCTCGGCGCCGAACCGCTCGGCGGCGGCCTTGGCGGCGTCCGCCACGGGGTCGGTGACGACGAGGGAGTCGACCGTGTCGAGCCCGGACAGGGTCCCGGCGTGGAAGGCCCCGATGCGGCCGAGGCCGAGGATTCCGATACGCATGGTGCTCCTTGAGAGGAAGGGCGGGTGTGCCGGTCGGTGAGGGGAAGGGCGGATGTGCCGGTCAGTCCAGTCCGCCGAGGACGTTCTGGTCCCAGTCGATCACCGAACCGGTGACCACTCCGGACCGGTCGGACAGCAGGAAGACCACGAAGTCGGCGATCTCGTCGGGCCGGCCGAGCCGCCCCATCGGCAGCCGCGCCGCCGCCTGCTCCTGCCAGTCGTCGCCCGCCCCGTGGAAGGCGCGCTGGGTGGCGTCCTCGCCCTCGGTCGCGGTCCAGCCGATGTTCAGGCCGTTGATCCGGATACGGTCGTAGCGGTGGGCGTGCGCGGCGTTGCGGGTCAGTCCCGCGAGCCCCGCCTTCGCCGCCACGTACGGCGCGAGGAAGGGCTGCCCGCCGTGCGCCGACGAGGTGATGACGTTGACGATAGTGCCGGACGCCCCGCGCGACAGCATGTCGGCGACCGCCGCCTGCATCGCGAAGAACGGCCCCCGCAGATTGACGGCGATGTGCTGGTCGAACAGCTCCGGCGTGGTGTCGAGCAGCGTGCCGCGCGCGGTCAGCCCGGCGGAGTTCACCAGGCAGTCGATGCGGCCCCAGGCGTCCACCACCGTGGCCACGGCCGCCCTGGCCTGCTCGGCGTCGGCCAGATCGGCCCGCACGTACAGCGCCTTGGCGCCGTCGGCCGTGAGGTCCGCGACCAGCGCCTCGCCGGGCTCGGGGCGGCGTCCGGTGACGGCCACGACCGCGCCCTCACGGACCGCCGCCCGGGCGACGGCCGCGCCGACGCCCTGGCTGCCGCCGTTGACCAGTACGACCTTGTCGTCCAGCAGTCCCATCTCGCTCCTTGCTCCTCTCGTCCGGCGGGTCAGCTCCTACGCCGTTCGGCGGCCGCGCGCAGCTCCGCGCGCAGTGTCTCGGTGCCCCACTCCCCGGCGAGTGCCCGCCTCAGCAGATCGGCCTGCGACGGCGGGGCGAGCCCGTCCACCGGCGGATCGCGGTCCAGGTCGGTCGGGAAGGGATAGCCCTCGGCGCTCGCTGCGATCACACGCTCCAGCCATGCCTCGCCCACGCCCTCGGCCCTGCGCCCCAGCAGCACGGGGTAGACGGCGTTCACGACCGCCTCGCGGTCCACGCTCTCCATGGCCCGGCCGAACGCGGAGGACACCTGGAGCAGGTTGGCCGTGCGCCGGATGTCCGCCGAGCGGTTGGTGCCGGCCGCGTGGAAGAGGGCCGGGTTGAAGAAGACCGCGTCCCCCTTGGCGAGCGGCAACTGCACGTGGTGCTCCGCGAAGTACGCCCGGAACTCGGGCAGCCGCCAGGCCAGGTACCCGGGCTCGTACAGCTGGGACCAGGGCAGGTACAGCGTCGGCCCCGACTCCACCGGCATGTCGCAGTGGGCGACGGCGCCCTGCAGGGTGAGCACGGGGGAGAGGCGGTGCACATGCGCCGGGTAGGCCGCGGCGGTCGCGTTGCCGAGGAAGCCCAGATGGTAGTCGCGGTGCGGCTGCTGCGCCTCGCCACCCGGGTTGACGACGTTGACCTGGGAGGTCACCTGGTAGCCGGGGCCGAGCCAGGCCTCGGAGACCAAACCGACGACGTCGTTCGCGTAGTAGTCGGCGAACGCCTCCGGGTCGTACAGCGCGGCCTTCTCCAGGGCGTTCCACACCCGGTCGTTGGCGCCCGGGCGTGCGAAGTGGTCACCGGCGGTCCGGCCCGCGGCGCGCTGCTCGGCGATCAGCGCCTCGAAGACGGCGGTGAGCCGGTCGACCACGGCCGGATCGGGGAAGGCGCCCCGGAAGACGGCGACCCCGGGGCCGTCGGCGAGGACGCGGACGATCTCGGTCTGGATCTCGCGGCCGGAGCCGAGCTGTCCGGCGTCGTAGAGCGGCACGTTGTGCTCGACGGCGGCGGCATGCGGGTATGCGGCCGGGTCGGTGGTCCGCTCGGTCAGGGTGCGGAAGGCGGTCAGGTCGCAGTCCGGTTCGGACAGCCAGGCACGCTGCGGGGCGGTGGCGGACATCGCGGTCCCTTCGGTTCATGGCGTGACGCGCCGTCCATGGCGCCCGGTGCGGGTCACGGCGGTGCGGGACGCCGTGCGGGCACGGCGGTGCTGGACGCCGTACGGGTCACGGTGGTCCATGGCGCCGTGCGGGTCACGGAGCGACGCGGCTCTGTCATTCTTGTCAGGACAAACACGGCGAACAACCGGCAGGCAGCCATCAAAAACCCCTCAAGGAGCCGACCGTGGGCCACCCTTTCCCGATCAAGGAGATCGCACGTCAGGCCGGGCTGAGCGAGGCCACGGTCGACCGGGTGCTCAACGGCCGCGGCGGGGTCCGCGCGTCCACCGCGCAGGAGGTGCACCGGGCCATCGCCGACCTGGACCGGCAGCGCACCCAGGTCCGGCTGATCGGCCGCACCTTCATGATCGACATCGTGATGCAGGCTCCGGAGCGGTTCTCCACCGCGGTGCGCGCCGCCCTCGAGGCGGAGTTGCCGTCACTGCACCCGGCCGTGCTGCGCTCCCGCTTCCACTTCCGCGAGACCGGGCCGGTCGAGGAGCAGGTCCGCGTCCTGGACCGGATCGCGCGCAGGGGCTCCCAAGGGGTGCTGCTGAAGGCCCCGGACGTCCCCGAGATCACCGCCGCCGTCGGCCGCCTCACCGCCGCGGGCATCCCCGTGATCACCCTCGCCACGGACCTGCCCGCCAGCACCCGGCTCGGCTACGTCGGCATCGACAACCGCGCCGCGGGCGCCACCGCCGCCTATCTGATGGGCCAGTGGCTCGGCGAGCGGCCCGGCAACGTGCTCACCAGCCTCAGCAGCGGCTTCTTCCGCAACGAGGAGGAGCGCGAGATGGGTTTCCGCAGTGCCATGCGCGCCCGGCACCCGGGTCGCGTCCTCGTCGAGATCGCCGAGGGCCAGGGGCTGGACGCCACCCAGTACGACCTCGTGCGGGCCGCCCTGGAACGCGACCCGGACATCCGCGCCGTGTACTCGATCGGCGGCGGCAACATCGCCACGCTCCAGGCCTTCGCCGACCTGGGCCGCGCGTGTGCCGTGTTCGTGGCCCACGACCTCGACCACGACAACACGCGCCTGCTGCGCGAACACCGGCTGTCCGCCGTCCTCCACCACGACCTGCGCCAGGACCTGCGCGAGGCCTGCCGCCTGGTGATGCGTGCGCACGGCGCGCTCCCGCCGGCCGGGCCCACCCTGCCGTCGGCGATCCAGGTCGTCACCCCGTTCAACATGCCCCCGCAGGCCGCCCGATGACCGGCGCGCGGCGCACGCGGACCGAGCGCGTGACGATCGAGGGCGTCGACTTCACGGTCACGCTCACCCCGGGTGACGGCATCGGCCTGCTCGCACTGCACGCCAGCGTCGAGGGCGGCACCGGCGAACTCGCGGACGAACTGGCGGAGCGGTGCGGGGCCGCGCGGCTGGTGTTCCGGCAGAACGACGGGGAACCGGTGCACATCACCTCGGCGCGGATGGCGGCCGCCCCGTGCGGCCTGCTGCGCGACTTCCTCGCCCGCGCCGATGTCGTCGTATCCCTGCACGGGCATCTGCGGCCCGCCGCTCCCCGCGCGATCTTCCTCGGCGGCGCCGACCGGAGCGCGGCGCACCTCATGGCGGGCGGGCTGCAGGCGCTGCGGCCGCGGTTCGAGCCGGTCACCGACCTGGCGCTGATCCCCGCTGCCCTGCGGGGAATCCACCCCCGCAACCCGGTGAACATGGCCGGCGGCCCCGGGGTGCAGGTGGAGCTGCCGCTGCTCGCCCGCACCGCCGCCCCGGGCGGTGCGGACATGCCGCCGCGCGATGTCGCCGACGCCCTCGCCGACGGCGTACGACGGCTGCGGGCGCTCACCCGGGAAGCGTGACGGTCCGCCGGAGCGTCGCGTGCACCGCCGAAGCGTGACGTTTGCTGAGCGTGGCGTTCATGGCCCGAGCGAGGCGGTCACCGCTGGAGTGTCACCCACGCCCCGGACTCGGCGGAGCGTGCCATCGCGTCCAGCACCGTCGCGCTGTGCACGGCGTCCGCGAGGGTCGCCCCGTGCGGGGTGCCCTCCGCGATCGAGCGCAGGAAGCGGTGGCACTCGATGACCTTCAGGTCGTCGTAGCCCATGGCGTTGGCCGCGCCGGGCTGGAACGCGCCGTACTCGCCGGCGCCCGGGCCCACGTACACCGTGCTCACCGGCTGGTCCTGGTACGCCGTACCGCGGCTGACGCCCAGCTCGTTCATCCGCCGGAAGTCCCAGTAGACGGCGCCCTTGGTGGCGTGCACCTCGAAGCCGTAGGCGTTCTGCTCGCCGACGGAGACGCGGCAGGCCTCCAGCACGCCACGCGCACCGGAGGCGAAGCGCAGCAGACAGCTGACGTAGTCCTCGTTCTCCACCGGGCCGAGTGCGCCGCCCGCGGCGCGCGCGTGGCCGGCGGTGGCGCCGGTGGGCCGCGCCCGCTCGGGCAGGAAGATCGTGGTGTCGGCGATCAGGGAGGTGATGTCGCCGAGCAGGTACCGGGCGAGGTCGGCGCCGTGCGAGGCGAGGTCGCCGAGCACCCCGCTGCCGCCGCGCTCGCGCTCGTAGCGCCAGGTCAGGGCACCCTCGGGATGGGCGGCGTAGTCGCTGAACAACCGGATGCGGACATGCGTGACCGCGCCCAGCTCCCCGGAGACGATCAGTTCACGGGCGGCCTCGACGGCCGGGGCGCCTCGGTAGTTGAAGCCGACCGTGCCCTGCACTCCCGCCTCGGCGGCCGCGTCGGCGACCGCGCGGGCGTCGTCGGCGCCCAGGCCGACCGGTTTCTCGATCCACAGATGCTTGCCCGCCTCGGCCATGGCGACGCCGATCTCGCGGTGCAGGAAGTTCGGCGCGGTCACGCTGACCGCCTCCACCCGCGGATCGGCGGCGACCTCACGCCAGTCACGGGTCGTCGAGGCGAAGCCGAACTGCGCTGCGGCCTCCTGCGCCCGTCCCGGCACCTCTTCGGCCACGGTGACCAGGTGCGGCCGCAGGCCGAGGAGGGGGAAGTGGTGGAGCACGCGCGCGTACGCCTGGGTGTGCACCCGCCCCATCCAGCCGAACCCGACGACGGCCACTCCGAGCGTGCGTGCCATGACAGCCCTCTCGTCGACTTGGACCGTTCCAATCGCTCTCTCCCGCCACCCTGTGCGGAGCCTCCGCCGCTGTCAAGCACTTTGACATCGACACCACTTCATGGAACGGTCCACACCATGAGGCAGCCGACGATCCGCGACGTGGCCGAGCGCGCCGGGGTGTCCAAGTCGCTGGTCTCCCTCGTGCTGCGCGGCTCCGGCCAGGTGCGCCCCGAGAAGCGCGACGCGGTGCTCCGGGCCGTGCGGGAACTCGGCTACCGGCCCAACGCGGCGGCCCGCACCCTGAGCGAACGACGCTCCCGCACCGTCGGGGTGCTCCTGCACGACCTGCGCAACCCCTGGTTCGTGGAGCTGCTCGACGGTCTGGATTCCCCGCTGCACGCGGCCGGCCTGCACATGCTGCTCTCCGACGCCCGCCTCGGCCGCCGCGCGGGCCACGATCTCGCCGAACCCTTCCTCGACCTCGGGGTCGACGGCGTGGTCGTGGTCGGTACGCTGCCCGACCCGGCCGGGCTCGCGCGGGTCGCCGCGCGGCTCCCGGTCGTGGTCGCGGGAGCGCGGGAGCCGGTGCTGCCGGGCGTGGACGTGGTGGCGGGCGACGACGAGCGGGGCGCCAGGCTCGTCGTGGAGCACCTCATCGGGCTGGGTCACCGCCGCATCGCCCACGTCGGCGGGCACGGCGCGGTGGGCGAGCTGCGCCGGGAGGGCTATGCGTCCGCGCTGGCCGCGCACGGGCTCCGGCAGCAGGTCGAGCCCGGGGATCTGACGGAGGAGGGCGGCTACCGGGCCGCGGTGCGCCTGCTCAGCCGCCCCGACCGGCCCACCGCGGTCTTCGCGGTCAACGACATGACGGCGGTCGGGGTGCTGACGGCGGCCGCGGAGCTGGGACTGAACGTGCCGCGTGACGTGTCCGTGGCCGGCTACGACAACACGAGCATCTCCCGGCTCCGGCACGTGTGGCTGACCACGGTCGACAACGCCGGCCACGAGGTGGGCCGGCGCGCGGCGCGCTGCCTGCTGCAACGGTTCGAGGGCCAGGGGGAAGCCGGCCGGGTCCACCTGACCAGGCCGGCCCTGGAGCTACGCGGGACGACGGGACGGCCGGACTCCGGCGCGGCGCCGGACCCCGCGGCGCCGGGATGACCCGGACGACCCCCGGGGCCGACGGCGGACGAACCCCGGGACCCGATGGCGGACCCGAAGCGGGAGGAGCGTAACGGCCCGCGGCTGTCCTCAGAGATTGATCGCGTACACCTTGCGCAGCGTCTCGTGCACCGTCCACGTCGTACGGTCGCCCTCGCGCAGCACCGCCATGTCACCGGGACCGACGTGCAGCGTCGGCCCGCCGTCGACCTCGACGGTGGCCGACCCGCTGAGCACGACGAACATCTCGTCGGCCTCGGTGTCGGTGACGACGCCGGGCGTGATCTGCCAGACGCCGCGGACCTGCCGGCCGTCCTCGGACTCCCACACCACCTTCCCGGTCACCTCGGGCGAGCCGCAGACGATCTGCGCGGCGTCGAGCGGCTCCGGCGCGAGCTCGGCGTCCGGGACGTGCAGTGCGAAGCTGTGGATCATGCGGCGACCCTAGCCGGACCGCTCGCGCGGCGGCGCTGGACACAGTGTGCGGGTTCACCCCGGCCGGACCGACACATCGTCGCAAGTGGCAGGCGCCCCCGGCCCGGGTGATCGTGAGGGCATGGCCGACTCCGACTCCCCGCCCACGGCCTCCGCGCCGGGCCACCACGACGCCCGGGAGATGGTCCTCTTCGGCGGCGTCTACGGCGCCGTCCTGGCCAGCTCCATGGTCGCGGCCCTCACCCAGTACGGACACTCCTCCGCGCACAGCCGCCGCTACGACGCCCTGTGGCTGGTGGTCACCGCGCTGGCGTCCGCGCTGGCCCACGGCTACGCCCACTACATCGCCGAGCGCGGCCCGCACCGCCGCTGGGACGCCCTGCGCGCCCTCGCCGACGAGTGGCCCCTGGTCGCCGCCGTCCTGCCGACGGTCCTGGTCCTCGCCGGCGGGGGCTGGGGCTGGTGGCCCCCGGACAACGTCGAGTACCCGGCGTTCGCCCTGAACATCGCCCTCCTGTTCACCCTCGGCCTGGTCACCGCCCGCCAATCGCACCGCGGTTGGCCCAAGTCGATCACCATCGGCGCGGTGGACGCACTGCTGGGATTCGTGGTGGTCGTGGCGAACGCGGTCATCAAGTGACGGTGCGCCGTGGTGCCCCAGAGCGCGAGGCCCTGGGGCCTCCTATCATTCTGCAATTATATAAGTAGAAGCTGATAGCATTGCCGCATGCACGCCTTCGACGTCCTCGCCGACCCCGTGCGCCGCCGGATACTGGAGCTGCTGGCCGAGGGTGAGATGACCGCCGGGGCGGTCGCCGACGTCGTCCGGGCGGAGTTCGGGATATCGCAGCCCGGCGTCTCCCAGCACCTGAAGGTGTTGCGGGAGAGCGGCTTCGCGACGGTCCGCGCCGAGGGTGCCCGGCGGCTGTACGCCGTCGACTCGGAGCCCCTGCGGGACATCGACGCCTGGCTGGACCGCTTCCGGCGCTTCTGGACCCCGCACCTGGACGCCCTGGCCACCGAACTCGCCCGCGGCCGCCGCGAGCGCCGGCTGAGCGGCACCGACGAAAACCCGAGGAGCACCCCGTGATCGACGTGACCCACCAGATCAGCAGCGTGCGCCGCACGGTCGGCCGCCGCGACTTCAAGGCGGGCGAGGCCCGCGTGGTGACCGTGAGCCGCACCTACGACGTCCCGCTCGACGACCTCTGGGACGCGTGCACCAACCCCGAGCGCATCCCCCGCTGGTTCCTGCCGGTGGAGGGCGACCTGCGCGAGGGCGGCCGCTTCCAGCTGCAGGGCCAGGCCGGCGGCACGATCGAGCGCTGCGAGGCACCCAAGGGCTTCACCGCGACCTGGGAGTACGGCGGCGAGGTCAGCTGGATCGAGCTGCGGCTGACGCCGGAGGGGGAGGGGCGGACCCGCTTCGAGCTGGACCACATCGCCCACGTCGACGACACCAAGTGGGCCGAGTTCGGGCCCGGCGCGGTCGGCGTCGGCTGGGACGGGATGCTCGTCGGCCTCACCGTGCACCTGCGGACCGGCGAGAGCGTCGACCCGGCCGAGGGCATGGCGTGGATGACGTCCGAGGAGGGCCGCCGCTTCTCCACCGAGAGCAGCGAGGCCTGGTACGCCGCGAACGTGGCGAGCGGCGAGGACGAGCGCCGGGCCCGCGAGGCCGCCGACCGTACGACGGCGGCGTACACGGGCGCCGGCTGACGGCTGCGCCCGCCCCTGCCCGGCGGGAGCACCCGCGCGGGTGGGGTAGGGTTTACCTGCGTGATCACGCGGTCCACCGCGTGCGACGCACCGGGACGTGGCGCAGCTTGGTAGCGCACTTGACTGGGGGTCAAGGGGTCGCAGGTTCAAATCCTGTCGTCCCGACGGGAGCACAGCTCCATGGTCGCGGGTCGGGCCGGTTGCGGAGGAGTCCGCAACCGGCCCTCGACTGTTTCACGGCATGTAGACCTGCTCCAGGCTGTGGATGGCGCCGTCGTCACCGGTCGCGTACTTGAACACCAGGCCGGAGTCGGGGTGCGCCTTGATCCAGTCGACGAGCTCCTGCACACCGATGCGCTGGTTCCCGCTGCCGGCGACGACGGGGTTGGTGGCGGTGACGTACGCGGCCTGGTCGAGGGCCCAGCGGCTGTCCTCGCCGGTCACGACGAACGGCGTCCCGTCGGAGTCCTTGCCGGGGCAACCCCACGCCCCGTGCTGAATGACGAGGTTCACCTTCCCGGTGCTCGCGGGGAGTTCCTCGACGCGGTACACGGCGATCTCGTCGGGGTCGACATGGTCCGGGTCCGGCGCCTTGTCGGCGCAGTCGGCGGCCGGTGCCGTGCTCTTCGCCGGGCCGGAGGCCTTGGAGGCGGGCTTGGCCTTGGACGCTCCGGCACCGGCCGCACCCGGCGACGCGGTCGCGGTGGAACCGGCACCCCCCGACCCTGCGGCCCCCGCCGTGGAACCAGCGGCTCCGGTCCCCCCGGCGCCCGAGGCCGCCCCGCCGTTGCCGCCGCCGGACGTGCCGGACGCCTGGCTCGCCGTGGCGGCGGCGCTCGGCTGACCCTCGGCTCCGGCGGGGGAGTGGCCCCCCTGACAGGCGGTCAGCGCTGCGGCCAGCCCGGCGGCGGCGAGCGCGATGACGGCGGGTCTGAGGCGATGAACGGTCATGTCGGGATGTCCCCCCTGGTCACGGGCGGCCGCGTCGGCCGCACACAGGCCGGGAACGTAACAGCGCCTCAGCTCACGCCGCACCCCCGGAACGTGCTGTGTCACGGACTCCGGACAATGCCGTCACGGGGCGCGGATCATGTGACGGGTGACAGGGACGGAGAGCGCGTCCGGCGCGTCCGGGTCCGACCAACCAGTGGACGCCCCCTTGACGGTGAACCGTGACCGATCGACACTCCAGAACAGGGAATCCTAGTGAACAGGTAGGGAATGGCATGAGGACTCGCGCACCGCTCCCGGCCCACGCCCGAGCGAGCCGGTCGCCCCTGCTCACCTCCCGCCGTCACATCGACCTGCTGCGCGTCTGCAGCGCCATCGGTCCCGCCGCCTGAGCCCAGGGCCTGAGGTCAGGGCCTGAGGTCAGGGCCTGAGCCCGGGCTCGGCCCCGCGCCTTCGCGTGCCGCGCACCGGCGGCGGCCGGCACGCCCCGGGCACGCGGCTGTTCGTGCGGTCCGCCCGCCGGAGGCCGACACACGCCCGGCTCGCGGCCGTTCGTACGGTGCCCTCCCGCCGGGCCGTCGGCAGCACCTCTGCCCTCCGCGTCGCCGTTCACGGAGCCACCCGAGTGGCCGCAAAGGTCACCGTCGCCCCACGGGGGCCGTCCGCCCTCGCACCCCCGCGCGCTTCCGCGCGCCCGATCCCCGGGAGACCCATGTCCATCGCACCGCTCGCCGCCCATTCCTCCGTGTCGTCCGCGTCCGCCTTCCGGGGGCGGATCGGGCGGGACGCGCGCAGTGGGCACTACGCCGTGCCCCGCCGCTACCGGCTGCACGTGTCGACCGCCAGTCCCGACGGGCTGCGCATCGCCGTCACGCACAGCCTGCTCGGGCTCGACGAGAGCTGTCCGGTCACCTTCCTGCCCGCCGTCCCGGACTGCCCCGACGGCGGTCACGTCACGCTGCGCCCGCTGTACGAGGCCAGCGCCCACCGCTACCCGGGCCCCGCCCTCGCCCCCGTGCTCAGCGACGACTGGTCCGGGCGGATCGTCAGCACGCACGCCCGCGACATCATGCGCGACCTCGACCGGCACTTCGCCTCCGGCCACCCCTCGCTCTACCCTCGCGCCGACGCCGCCGGGATCGAGGCCGTGGAGCGGCTGTGCGCCGACGGCATCGAAGAGGCGGCCCAGCGCGCCGGATCGGCCGCCGCCGACCCCGCCGAGCGGGCGGCCGCCCTGCGCACCCTGCTGACCGCGCTGGACGACGCCGAGCGGCTGCTGAGCGGCCAGAGGTATCTCCTCGGCGACCGACTCACCGCGGCCGACATCGAGTTGTGGGTCACGCTGGTGCAACTCGACACCGTGCACCGGCATCACCTGGACGCCGCCGCCGTGCAGCGCGTCGCCGCTCACGCCGCCCTGTGGTCCCACGCCCGCCGCCTGGCCGCCCACCCGGCCTTCGGCGCCCACCTCGACCTCGACGGCATCGCCCGCCGCCACCACGCCCGTTGCCGCGGACTGGAGGCCGCCGGTTCCGCCGTACAGATCCTCGACTGGGCCTCTCACGCCAGGTCCCAGCAGGCGGACGGCCGTTGACAGCTGTTCGGGCAGCTGTCTTAATTACGGCCCAGAACGGTCATGAGCGTCAGCGACAAGCCCTGGCTCGCTGACCGGCAACCCTCGCTCCGCGGTGGGGTGCCCCAGGTGACGACCGGACCGGATGACGTTCGGTAAGCGCGAGGCCCGTGGGGCCGGAACAGTGACGGTGACGTGATGCACGCAGCTCCCAGCACGGCGGCCCGCCGCGCCGTGGGCTGCGTGCGGCCGTATGCGAACCCGCTGGTCGCCGACCGTGCCGTCGATCTCCTGCGCGTCAACAGCGCACTGTGTACCGCACCGGGCCGAGCCCGCTGCCGGGGCTGACCTCTCAGCCGTCCGCCCCGCGCTCCTTCGCCGCACCCCGCACCCGCGGCGTGCCGTCGCCCGCCCGAGCCCCCGGTCCCGTGCGTTTTCCCGCGCCCCGCCCCGTCCGCCCGGCAGCCGCCCCGCGCTGCCCGGACGCGGGCGCGCGCGGCCCGCCGCGGCCGAGGGGCGCCGACTCCCCGCCGGAGCCCTCCATGAGCCAACCCCAAGGCGTCGCCGTCTCCCTCGCCGAACCACCGGCCACCGACACAGTGCCGGAGAAGCAACACCCGCCCCGTGTCGTGCCGTTGCGGCATCCCGGGCGCTGGGTCGCCACGGCCGTCGTGCTCGTCCTGCTCGCGCAGTTCGTGCACGGACTGGCCACCAACAGCTTCTACCAGTGGGACCGCTTCGGCTACTGGTTCTCCCGTCCCACCATCCTCGACGGCCTCCTCATCACCCTGGAGGTCACCGCCTACAGCGCGGTCCTCGGCCTCCTCGGCGGGATCTTGCTGGCGCTCGCCCGGCTGTCCCGCAGCCCGGTGCTGCGCCTGGTCAGCTGGACGTACGTCTGGGCGCTGCGGTCCATCCCGCTCATCGTCGTCCTGCTGTTCCTGTACAACTTCTCCGCCCTGTACAAGACCCTCAGTCTCGGCGTCCCCTTCGGGCCGGCCTTCCTCACGTTCGACGAGTCGCGGCTGGCCACCGACATGGTCGTCGCTGTCGTCGGCCTCAGCCTCAACGAGGCCGCCTACGCCGCCGAGGTGGTGCGCGGCGGCATCCTCTCCGTCGACCAGGGCCAGCACGACGCGGCGGCGGCCCTCGGCCTGCCCAGGAGCCGCCAGTTCACCCGGATCACGCTGCCGCAGGCGCTGCGCTCCATCATCCCGAACTACGTCAACCAGCTGATCGGCCTCGTCAAGAGCACCTCGCTGGTCTTCTACGTCTCCCTGCTCGACCTGTTCGGCGCCGCGCAGACCATGGGTTCCACCTACCCCGGCGACATCGTGCCGCTGCTGCTGGTCGTCACCGTCTGGTACCTGCTGCTCACCAGCGCGATCTCCGTCGTGCAGTTCTACGTCGAACGCCACTACGCCCGTGGCGCCGCCCGCTCCCTGCCGCCGACCCCGCTGCAGCGCCTGCGCGCAGGTCTCACCGGCCTGCGGGCCCGCGCCCGCCGCGAGGCCGCCCTATGACAGGCCTGCCGTCGTCTCCCTCCGCTCACCCGTTCACCCCGTTCACCCAGCGACAAGGACAGCCATGACCACCCACAGCACCCGACGTCACCTGCTGCGCGGCCTCACCGCCGCCACGGCCGCCGCGCTCCTCGCCGGTTCCCTCGCCGCCTGCGGCGGGGACAGCGAGGCCGCGACCACGGCCGACACCGCCGGGACGGTGACCGTGGGACGGCTGTCCAACGGCGCCGCCCAGGAGGCCGCTGTGAAGGTGAGCGAGGTGAAGTCCCTCAGCGCCGAGGTGCCTGCCGAGATCAGAAAGCGCGGCACTCTCCGTGTCGGCGTCGGCGCCCTGCCGTCCGGCTTCCCGCCGCTGGCCTACGTCGGCGGCGACCAGAAGACCCTCACCGGCGCCGAACCCGACCTCGGCCGGCTGGTCGCCGCGGTCCTCGGCCTCAAGCCCGAACTGCGCAACGCCACCTGGGAGAACATGTTCGTCGGCCTCGACAGCGGCAAGTCCGACGTCCTCTTCTCCAACGTCACCGACACCGAGGAGCGCAAGCGCAAGTACGAGTTCGCCTCCTACCGGCAGGACAACCTCGCCTTCGAGGTCCCCAAGGCCGACACCTGGACGTTCGACGGCGACTACCGTGCCCTCGCCGGCAAGACCGTCGCCGTCGGCAGCGGCACCAACCAGGAGCGGATCCTGCTGGAGTGGAAGAAGAAGCTTCAGAGCGAGGGCAAGAAGCTCACCGTCAAGTACTACCAGGACCACAACAGCACCTACCTGGCCCTGAACAGCGGCAAGATCGACGCCTACTTCGGCCCCAACCCGGGCATCGCCTACCACGTCACCCAGACAGCGAAGACCCCGCAGGCCACCCGCACCGCGGGCACCTTCTCCGGGGCCGGGGCCACCTTGCAGGGGCTGATCGCCGCCACCACCAAGAAGGGCAGCGGACTGGCCAAGCCGGTCGCCGACGCCATCAACCACCTCATCAAGAGCGGTCAGTACGCGCAGTGGCTCAAGGCGTGGAACCTCTCGAACGAGGCCGTCGCCACGTCACAGATCAACCCGCCCGGCCTGCCGCTGGACAACTCCTGACGCCGGGAACACCCATGTCCGGTCCGGGCGTTGAACCCACGACGACCCTCGCGCGGCCGCAGCCGCCGCGCCCGCCCGCACCCCGGAGGTGACGCCCGTGCTCCGCAGTCCGCACGCCGTCCGCCTCCACACCCGGGCGCACATCGATCTGCTGCGCGTGGCCGGCGCGCTCTGTCGCGCCTGACGCGTCCCGCCGGATCCTCCGTCACCCGGCCGCCCTCGCGGCCTCCGCCGCGCCCGCGCCCCGTCGCTCCCCGGGGCCGGCGCGTCCCCGCAGACCTCCAGGAAGGCACCCCTCGTGTCCTCGACTCCCGCTGCTCCCGTGCACCTCGCCGTCGCCCTGGACGGCACCGGCTGGCATCCCGCCTCCTGGCGCGAGCCGGTGGCCCGGCCCCGCGACCTGTTCACCGCCGGATACTGGGCCGACCTCGTCACCGAGGCCGAACGCGGACTGCTCGACTTCGTGACGATCGAGGACGGCCTCGGTCCGCAGTCCTCGCACTTCCTCGATCCCGACGAGCGCACCGACCAGGTACGCGGCCGGCTCGACGCCGTCCTGATCGCCTCCCGTGTCGCACCGCTGACCTCGCACATCGGCCTGGTGCCGACCGTCGTCGCCACCCACACCGAGCCGTTCCACATCTCCAAGGCCATCGCCACCCTGGACTACGTCAGCACCGGCCGGGCCGGCCTGCGCGTGCAGATCTCCGCCCGCCCCACCGAGGCCGCCCACTTCGGCCGCCGGACCGTTGCCCGGATCGACGCCTACGACAGCCCCGCCGCGCGGGACGTGGTGACCGAGCTGTTCGACGAGGCCGCCGACCACGTGGAGGTCGTGCGCCGGCTGTGGGACAGCTGGGAGGACGACGCGGAGATCCGGGACGTGGCCACCGGGCGCTTCATCGACCGGGACAAGCTGCACTACATCGACTTCGAAGGCCGGCACTTCAGCGTCAAGGGCCCCTCCATCACGCCCCGCCCGCCGCAGGGCCAGCCCCTCGTCACCGCGCTCGCCCACTGGAGCGTCCCCTACCGGCTCGTCGCCCGCCAGGCCGACGTCGGCTACGTCACCCCGCACGACACCGGGCAGGCCCGCGCGATCACCGCCGAGATCCGCGCCGAGCAGGAGGCCGCCGGGCGGGCCGGTCAGCCGCTGCACGTCTTCGCCGACCTGGTCGTCTTCCTGGACGACGACCCGGGCGCGGCCGCCGCCCGCCGGGAGCGGCTGGACGCCGCGGCCGGTGAGCCGTACACGAGCGACGCGCGGATCTTCACCGGTACCCCGGCCGAACTCGCCGATCTGCTCCAGGAGTTCCAGGCGGCGGGTCTGACCGGGTTCCGGCTCCGCCCCGCCGTCGCGGGGCACGACCTGCCCGCCATCACCCGCGGGCTGGTCCCCGAACTCCAGCGCCGTGGCGCCTTCCGCCGCGCCTACGAGGCCGGCACCCTGCGCGGCCTGCTGGGCCTCGCCCGCCCCGCCAACCGCTACGCCGCGACCGCCTGAGCCGGAGGAGTACCCACCGCCATGACCAAGCCGCTGAAGCAGATCCACCTGGCCGCGCACTTCCCCGGCGTCAACAACACCACCGTGTGGAGCGACCCGAAGGCCGGCAGCCACATCGAGTTCGACTCCTTCGTGCACTTCGCGAAGACCGCCGAACGCGCCAAGTTCGACTTCCTGTTCCTCGCCGAGGGCCTGCGCCTGCGCGAACACGCCGGGAAGATCTACGACCTGGACGTCGTCGGCCGCCCCGACACCTTCACCGTGCTGGCCGCGCTCGCCGCCGTCACCGAGCACCTCGGACTGACCGGCACCATCAACTCCACGTTCAACGAGCCCTACGAGGTGGCCCGGCAGTTCGCCAGCCTCGACCACCTCTCCGGCGGCCGCTCCGCGTGGAACGTCGTCACCTCCTGGGACGCCTTCACCGGCGAGAACTTCCGCCGCGGCGGCTTCCTGCCGCAGGAGGAGCGCTACAGCCGCGCCCGGGAATTCCTCGCCACCGCGCACGAGCTGTTCGACTCCTGGCGGGGCGACGAGATCGTCGCCGACCAGGCCACTGGCACCTTCCTGTCCGACGCCAAGGCCGGCGCGTTCGTACACCAGGGCAAGCACTTCGACATCCACGGTCGCTTCAACGTCCCGCGCTCCCCGCAGGGCCGCCCGGTGATCTTCCAGGCGGGCGACTCCGACGAGGGCCGCGAGTTCGCCGCCGCCGAGGCCGACGCCATCTTCAGCCGCTACGGCACCCTGGACGCCGGCCGGGCCTTCTACCAGGACGTCAAGCGCCGCCTCGCCCGCTACGGCCGCCGCCCCGAACAGCTGCTGATCCTGCCCGCCGCGACCTTCGTGCTCGGCGACAGCGACGCCGAGGCCGAGGAAGCGGCCCGCGAAGTGCGCCGGCAGCAGGTCAGCGGCGCCACCGCGATCCGCCACCTGGAGTTCGTCTGGAACCGGGACCTGTCCGGATACGACCCGGAGGGCCCGCTGCCCGACATCGACCCCGACGTCAGCGAGGACCACATCGCCCGCGGCCGCGCCCAGGTGCGCATGTACCGCGACCCGCTGGCCACCGCCCGCGAGTGGCGGGAGCTGGCCGAGGCGAACAACTGGTCGATCCGCGACCTCGTCATCCACACCGGCAACCGGCAGAGCTTCGTCGGCTCCCCGGCCACCGTGGCGGCGGCCATCAACGAGTTCGTGCAGTCCGACGCCTCCGACGGTTTCATCCTCGTCCCGCACATCACCCCCGGCGGCCTGGACGAGTTCGCCGACACCGTCGTCCCGATCCTGCAGGAACAGGGCGTCTTCCGCACCGACTACGAGGGCACCACCCTGCGCGACCACCTGGGCCTCGCCCACCCGGACGACGCGGTGCGCGGCGAGCGGGCGGCTTCCTGACCCGCACGGCGCCCACCGGGGCCCCGGGTGCCATGATCGGCCCATGACACTCGACATCACCCGGGCCACGGTGCGGGACCTGCACCAGGTGGTGACGGACCACCCCCGCTACTGGGGCGAGCGCGACCTGCGCGCCCTGCACCAGCCGGTGTTCGTCCGGGAGTTCGGCGGCACCTGCCTGGTGGCCCGTGCCGACGACGGCATCCGCGGCTACCTCGTGGGTTTCGTCACCCCGGACGGCACCGGCTACGTCCATCTGATCGCCACCCGCGACGACTGCCGCGGCACGGGCCTGGGCCGCCGGCTGTACGAGACGTTCACCGAGGCGGCCCGCGGCCAGGGCGCGGTCCGTCTGAAGGCGATCACCTCGGTCGGCAACAGCGGCTCGCTCGCCTTCCACCGCAGCCTCGGCTTCGAGGCGCGTGTGGAGGACGACTACGACGGGCCCGGTGCGGCCAGGATCGTGTTCACCCGCATCCTGCCGCCCTGAGCGCGCCGGCCGCGGCCGGCACGTCACCTCCCCCGAGGATGGCGTGCCGGCCGCGTTCCCCCGGCGCCGGACTGTGGTTCAGGTGATGCCGTACACGCTGGATGAACCGCCACCAGCCTGCCCGGGGCCGCCGTCCGGCCGCCTGAGTCGGGGGCTACTCAAGTCGCCCTGTATCAGAACCGAGTAGCGGCGCTCCTGTTGTCGTGACGACCTACGAACGCGACGCGCGCACCCTGCGGCTGCCCTGGCCGTTCACCGGGCGCGAGGACGAAAGGGAACTCGTCCGCCGCTCACTGGCGGGCGGCCGGCCCGGGCTGGTGGTGACGGGCGGCGCCGGCAGCGGCAAGACCCGGCTGGCCGCCGAGGCCGTACGCGGCACCGACTGCGCGAGGATCGCCGGCACCCCCGGCGCCCAGCAGCTGCCCTACGCCGCCTTCGCCCCGCTGATGCCCGGCACGGGTGCCCCGCACGAGGCGCTGCGCCGGCTCGGCGGCGTACGGCAGCTGCTCGTCGACGACGCCCAGTGGCTGGACGACGCCTCGGCCGCGCTGGTCCACCAGCTGGCCGTGCACGGCCGTACCCGGCTGCTGGTCCTCCTCACCGACGGCCACCCGGTGCCGGCCCCCATCGCCCGGCTGTGGACGGGCGATCTGCTGCCCCGCCTCGCCCTCGCGCCCCTGCCCGCCGAGGACACCGCGACCCTGCTCGCGACCGGCGCCGGCCGCGCCCCGGAACCGCTGACCGCGGCCCGTCTGCACCGGCTCGCCCACGGCGACCTGAGACTGCTGCGCGACCTGCTGGACACGCTGCGCGCCCACGGGCGGCTCACGCCCGTGCCCGGGACCGGCACCTGGGCGTGGCGGGGCCCGCTGCCGGTCACCCCGGCGGTCAGGGAGCACGCCGCGACGCCGCTCGAGCGGGCCTGCCCCGCCGAGCGCGAGACGCTCGACCGCCTCGCCTTCGCCGAGCCCCTGCCGCTGGACGCCGGCGCCCTTGACCTGCCGGCCCTCGAACGCCTGGAGGCCGTCGGCCTGATCGACGTGGACGAGCACGACGCCGTACGCCTCGCCCACCCCCTGCACGGCCCGGTGCTGCGTGCCACCGCCGGCCGCCTGCGCGCCCGCCGCCTGGCCCCCGCCGCGGACGACCTCGCCCTCGCCCTGAAGGCCGAGACGGCCGCGCTGGAACGCCGTCTCGACGCCGACGACGTCACCGCGCTGCCCACCCCTGTGGGGGACTGGCTCGCGACGGAGGGCACCGGAGTCCCGGCCGCGCACGCCGCCCTGCGTTCCCGCTTCGCCCGCCTGCGCGGCGCACTCCGCGAGGCGGCGGCCTGGGCCCGCCTCAGCCCCGACGACCCGGACTGCCGTACCGAACTGGCGCTCGCCACCGCCCAGTCGGGGGACCCGGTGCCGGACGGGGTGACCTCCGCGTGGTGCGCCGCCGCACGCGGGGAGCCGGCCGCGGCGCTCGATCTGATCGGCCCCGGCGACGCCTACGACGCCGTCCGGCTCGGCGCCCCGGAGCGGGCCATCGGGCTGCTCCCGCCCGGCAGCGTCTTCGCGCGGCACGCCGAAGCCCTCGCCCGCGCGGACGGCCCCGCCCTGGACCGGGTGGCCGAGGAACTGGCCGAACGCGGCTTCCTGCTCTTCGCGGCCGAGGCGCACGCCCAGGCGGTGCCCGCGCACCGCGACCCGACCGCCGCACGCACCGCGCGCACCCGGGCCGCCGCCCTCGCCCGTCGCTGCCCGGGCGCGCGCACCCCCGCGCTGACCGGTCTGGTGCTGGGCGAACTCACCGCCCGCCAGCGGCAGATCGTCACCCTCGCCGCAGCCGGTCTGAGCAACCGCCAGATCGCCGAGCGGCTCACCCTGTCCGTGCGGACCGTCGGCAACCACCTCTACGGCGCCTACACCCGCCTCGGCACCGGCGACCGCGAGGCCCTGCCGTGGCTGGTGGAACCAACCCGGGACCAGCAGTCCGCCTAGGGCTCGTCGTTCGGAACACGTTGAGGTACGGCGCCTCCCGGTCGCAGCCAGAAGGTCGTCACGCCGCGCCGAACGCGGTGAACGACCAGCCCGTCGCCTGGTGCAGCGCGTCGTCCGGGACGGCGGCGCGGGCGTCGCGCAGCGCCTCCGCGAGCGACAGGCCGCCGCCGAGTCCCTTGTGCAGCGCCAGCATCAGCGGGACCACCGCCGCGTCGTTGACCGGCGCGCTCGCCGCCACCACACCGGCGGTGCCCAGCGGCAGCAACGCCGTGACCAGGCCGAGCAGTTCGTCGGCTCCGACGGAGGCGAAGCGGGCGGTGTCGCAGCAGGACAGGATGATCCGGTACGGACTGCGCGCGAGGCGTTCGAAGTCGTGCACGATGAGCGGCCCGTCGGCCATCCGCAGCGACGAGAACAGCGGGCTGTCGGCGCGGAAGACGCCGTGCGCGGCGATGTGCGCGAGCGCCGCGCCGTCCAGTTCCGCCAGCACCCGCGCCGTGCGCGCCCGGTCGTCCTCCAGCAGCGTCGGCGCGCCGTACCGCCCGGCCAGTTCCGGCACTTCCGCCCCACCGGTGGCCAGCCCCGGCCCGCGGACCAGGACCTGCCGGCCGTTTGTCGGCGGCTCGGTGTCACGGGCGCGCAGCCAGCTGCTCGCCGACGGCGACACGCTCACCACCCGCTCCTTCAGCGACGGCAGCACCGCCCACGGCACGCGATGCAACCGCCCCGGCGGTACGACGACCAGCGGACCGGAGCCCAGATGCCGGGCCGCCTCGCCCAGCAGGAGCTCCTCCAGCCGCCGCCCCGCGGCCAGCAGCACCGGCAGCCGGGCCTCCCCGCCGGGATGCGCGAGCCGGCGCAGCCCCGCCTGCACATGCTCCGCCTCCGCCTCCGCCTCGGCGAGCAGGCCGGCCGTGAACCGCCGCACCCGGCCCCGCCCGACCAGCAGGACATGCACTCGCCCGTCCACCACGGCGAGTTCGGCGAGCCGACCCTCGCCGAGCCGTTCCAGCAGCCGCCCCGTGTCGAACCGGTCGGCGCCGCCGGGCGCGTCCCCGCGCAGATGCAGGGTGCGGGAGCGGATCTCCCGCTCCAGCCGCCGCTGTTCACGCTCCAGCGCCGGCACGGCCCGGCCCTCCGCGCGGGCCTCCTCCGCACGGGCCGCGATCTCCCGGAACGCGGTCAGGTTGCTCAGCAGCGCCGGATCGGCGGGCGGACGGGTGGGCGGCGCGCTCAGCGCGGTCGCCCGCCAGCGCTCGCTCCACTCCAGCAGCCGGCGCGGCCCACCGCAGTCCAGGCTCGCCCGCTGCGCCATCGCCGCCAGCTCCGCGCCCTGCTCGGTGGCGCGGGCCCGCAACTCCGAGGCGCCGAGCGTCATCCGGTGGGCGTCCAGCACGGCCAGACCGCTGCGGCACGCCTGCAGCACGCCCCGGCTCGACCCGGCGGCCCGCGCGCGCAGCGCCTGCGCCGCCCAGCCGGTGATCCGGGCCAGGGGCGGCCCGCCGTGCCGGCTGCGCGCCGCCAGCGCCAGATGCCGCTCGGCGTCCTGCGGCCGGCCCAGCGCCAGCGCGATCCGCCCGGCCAGCAGGGACGCCTCCGGCGCGGCCGGCGCCCCGAACGACGCCAGCCGCTCGGCGACCCGCGCCGCGTCCGCCACCAGCCGCCCGGAGGGCCGCCCGGCGGCGAACCGCGCCTCGATCAGCACCAGCCGTGCGTGCGCCTCCCACCACGGGCGCCGCTGCGCCGCGAACAGCCGTACCGCCACCGCCGCCCGGGCGACCGCGGTGTGCGGATCACCGGCCGGGCGGGCGGCCCGCGCGGCGGCCAGCAGCAGCTCCGCCTTGCGGGTCGGCTGCCCCCCGATCCCGTCCAGCGCCCGGATCGCCGCGTCCGCCTCGGCCAGCGCCTCCGGGGCGAGCCCCGCGGCCATCAGCACCTCACAGCGCCTGATGTTCAGCATGAATGTGGGCGTGCCGAGCTCCGCGTACCGCTTCTCCGCCTCGTCCAGCAGTCGCAGCGCCACCGGCACGTCCCCGGCGCGGAACGCCGCCAGGCCCCGGCTCTCCACCGCGTCGGCCTTGTCGTGCTCCTGCCCCGTGGTGTCCCACAGCGCCTCGGCGGCCGTGAAGTCGGCGTCCGCCCGCTCCACCGAGCCCAGCGCGAGATGCACGGTGGCCCGCAGGGTCAGCGCCCGCGCCGTCCAGATGACGTCGTTCTCCTGCCGCAGCACGGGGATCGCGCGCCGCACGTCCTCCAGCGCCTCCCGGTGCCGGCCGAGCACCCAGCGGGCGTAGGCGCGCCGGAACAGCACCTGCGCCCTGGTGTGCCCGCTGCCGCGCTCGACGCCCCGCTCCAGCGCGGCCAGGCCCTGCCGGGTACGGCCCGCGTGCACCAGGGCCACCCCGAGCGTGGCCAGCACGTCCGCCTCCCGGTCGGCAAGCTCCGCGCGGGCCGCGAGGTCCCGGGCACGCCGCAGATGACGCAGCGCGAGACGCAGATCGCCCCAGTCCCGCTGCCAGATGCCGATCACCTGGTGCGCCACGGAGGCGCGTACCGGGCCGGGGTCCGCCTCCAGCACCGCCCGTGCCCGCGCCAGCGCCTCGTTGGGGGCCGCGAACACCATCGGCAGCAGGTCGAACACCGAGTCGCTTCCCGAGGTCACCCTTGGGATGGTAGGCGACCGGGAACCGCATCCCCACCGGTGTGCCTCTGTATCAATCGGCGACCCGGCGGCTCTCACCTACGACGGTCGCCTCGAGGGGGAGGAACACGACATGCCACCACAGAGGTTCCGCGAGCAGTTCGACCAGATCCAGCGCTCCATGCCCGGCGTCCCGCTGGCACTCGGCCCGGACGACGCGGCGGAGTTCGTCTTCGAAAAGGGCGTCGTCCTCGTGCGCGACGGCGACGACGCCGCGTTCGTCGAGGACGCGGTCCGCGCCCACTTCACCGCCACCGACGGCCTGGACCCCGCCCCCGTACGGCGTGCGGGCCCTCGGACCAACCGCTCCGGCATCACCCGCGTCCAGGTCGCCGACCCCGGCCGGGGCAGCCACCCCGGCGACCCCGTCGTCGGCCACGCGCTGCGCGCCGTGCGGCAGGCCGAGGACCGCACCGGACGCCGGCTGGTCAGCCGCAACCACGTGGTGTCCATCGCGGTGAACTCCTGCCCCGGCGACGAGCCCGTGCCCGCCGAGCACGCCGCGCCCCTCAACCCCGCGCCCGGCGACGGCGGTCACGACCCGGAGCGGGCCGTGGGCGTGCTGGTGATCGACAACGGCCTCAGCCACGACTACCGCGCCCACCCGCTGCTCGCCCACACCCGGGGCGACCTGCACCCCCAGGAGACCGACGAGTCGGGCGTCCTGCGCCAGTACATGGGCCACGGCACCTTCATCGCCGGGCTGCTCGCCGCCGTCGCGCCCAATACCGACATCACCGTCCTCGGCACCCTCAACGACGCCGGCGCCATCCTGGAGTCCGAGTTCGGCGACAGGCTCTTCGACGCCGTCGACCGGCACGGCTGGCCCGACATCCTGAGCCTGTCGGCCGGCACCTCCAACGGCCGCACCGACGGCCTGCTCGGCGTCGACGCCTTCATGCGCGAACTGCGCGAGCAGCGCACCCTGTTGGTGGCCGCGGCCGGCAACAACTCCAGCGCCAGTCCGTTCTGGCCCGCCGCCTACGCCACCGTGCCCGGCTTCGAGGACGCGGTGCTGAGCGTCGGCGCGCTGCGCGACGACGGCGAGTTCGGCGCCTGCTTCACCAACCACGGCCCCTGGGTGCGGGCCTATGCGCCGGGCGAGCGCCTCACCAGCACGTTCACCGGCTTCACCACGCCCGTGCCGTACGTCTACCACCACTCCACCTACGACGCCTGCCGCTACGGTTTCACCTACGCCTGCACCTGCACCACGCCGGGCCACAGCGGACTGCTCAGCGACGACGGGGACACGAGCGCCAAGCCGGACCAGGTGATGTTCGAGGGCCTCGCGCACTGGAGCGGCACCTCCTTCGCCACCCCGGTGGCCGCCGGGCTCGTGGCCGCGTACATGAGCGCCCACCAGGAGACCGACCCGCGCGCCGCCCGCTCCCGACTGCTCGCCGGCAACCGTGAGTTCGCCGAGGTCCGCGGCGCGCACGTGCCGGCGCTGCGGCCGCCCACCTGGCGTCCGGCGGCCGCCCCGGCGTCATGACGAGCGGGGCCGCCCTCCGTACGGCGTACCATGACGTGCCGTACACGAGGGGTGGGGCAGCCGTGGACCGTGCAGAGGTCGGCACGCTGGTCCGGTCCGCCGTCGACGGTGACGGCGCGGCCTGGAAGGCGCTGGTGGAAGGGCTCAGCCCGCTGGTCTGGTCCGTGGTGCGCGCGCACCGGCTCTCGGACGCCGACGCGCACGAGGTCTACCAGACCGTGTGGTTCCGCTTCGCCCAGCATCTGGGCCGGCTGCGTGAACCCGACAAGGCGGGGTCGTGGCTGGCCAGCACCGCGCGGCACGAGTCACTGAAGGTGATCAGGAGTCTGCAAAGGCTGACCCTGACCGACGATCCGTACCTGCTGGACCGGGCCAGCGAGGAGCACACCCCGGAACAGTCGCTGCTGCACGCGGAGGAGGCGGCCGCCGAGAGCGAGCGCATCCGCCGGCTGCGGCGCGAGCTGGAGGCGCTGGGAGAGCGGTGCCAGGGGCTGCTGCGGGTGCTCATGGCCTCCCCGCCGCCCAGCTATCAGGAGGTGTCCGCGGCGCTCGGCATCGCCGTGGGCAGCATCGGCCCGCTGCGCCAGCGCTGTCTGCGCCGGCTGCGGGCCCGACTGGACGCACGGGGGGTGCGGTGAACGACGACGACGGCCTCGGGCCGGTGGACGAGGACTTCGGGCCGGTGGGCGAGGACGGCCTCGGGCCGGCCGAGGAAGAGGAACTGGACCGGCTGGAGGGGGAGCTGCGGGCGGCCGCGGACGTACTGGACCCGCTGCCGGCCGCGCTGAGCGCGATCGCCGTCGAGGCGTACGCCCTGCACGACCTGGACGCCCGCATCGCGGAGCTGACCTTCGACTCGCTGACCGACGCGCTGCCGGTGCGCGGGGCGACGGACGTGCCGCGGATGCTGACCTTCCAGGCGGGGGAGGTGACGGTCGACGTCGAGGTGGGCGCCGAGGGGCTGTACGGGCAGGTGCTGCCGCCGCAGCCGGCGAGCGTGGAGGTGCTGACCGGGCCGCACGCCGGGGCGGCGCTGACAGCCGACACGATGGGCCGCTTCAGCGCCGCCGCGCCGCCCGCCGGGCCGTTCGCCCTGCGGTTGCGGACCGGCGGGGACGTCGTCGTCACGGAGTGGCTGCGGGCCTGACCCGGGGCGCGCCGCGGATCAGGCCGAAACGGCGTCCACGAGCCGGGCCAGGGCACCGGCGAGTCTGCCGAGCCCCGGCCCGGCCGGTCCGCCGGGCTCGCTCATGTAGGTGTCCCGGCGGATCTCCACCATCAGCGCGCAGACGCGCGGCTCGCGGCCGTAGAAGTCCAGCGGCACGTACGTCCCGCTGAACGGGCTGTCCAGCCCGGTCTCCCCGCACCCGGCGAACGCCTCCCGCGCCGCCTTCAGCAGCGCGGGCGGGGTGTGGAAGGCGTCCGTGCCCAGGCACACCGGCGGGCGCGGGCCCGTGCCGTGCAGCTCGTACGGCAGCGGCGCGGTCGGATACGAGTGCACGTCGACTATCACGACCCGCCCGGCGGAGTCGAGCCGGCGCGCGACGGCCTCGGTCATGGCCTGCGCGTAGGGCCGGAAGTACCGCTCCAGCAGCGGCTCAGGGTCATGGCTGTCGGGCCGCAGTACCTCCCGGTGGGTGGTCCGCGTGTACACGGCCCCCATACCGACGGCCGCCATCTCCTCCCGCTCGTCCGGGAACCTCTCCGGATCGACGACCAGCCGCGACAGCCGGTTGACGAAACGCCACGGCGTCACCCCGGCCAGCCGGGCCGCCTCCTCGGCGATCTCGGCGGTGTGCGCGTCGGTGATGTGGTCCAGCTCCTGCCGCAGTGCGGGATCACCGAGCACGATCCCGGCGCGCACGTCGTCCGGTATCTCCCGCGCGCAGTGCGGCACATGCAGGATCACGGGCGAGTCGGCGGCGCCGGGGAGCAGCGCGAACGAGGGCTCGACTGGGGTCATGGGGCGGCTCCGGGGACGTTGTCGGGGACGGCGTGCGTGATCAAGGTGCCACAGCCGAAGCCGCTCCCCGGCCCCGAAGACGCGGCCGGGCGTTCGCGTCCGAGGACACCTCCGCCCCGGCCGGGCGGTGCGCGGTCGGGGCGGAGGTGTTTTTCCCGGGTCGGTCAGGTCACCGGCGTCGGGTCCGGAGCGGGGTGGGCGTTCAGCTCAGGGACGCCAGGGCCTCGTTCCAGGTGGCCGACGGGCGCATCACCGCGGCGGCCTTGGCCGGGTCGGGCTGGTAGTAGCCGCCGATGTCGACCGGCTTGCCCTGGACGGCGTTCAGCTCGTCGACGATCTTCTGCTCGTTCGCGGCGAGCGTCTCCGCCAGCGGCTGGAAGGCCTTGGCGAGCTCGGCGTCCTCGGTCTGCCGCGCCAGCTCCTGCGCCCAGTACAGGGACAGGTAGAAGTGGCTGCCGCGGTTGTCGATGCCGCCGACGCGACGGGTCGGGGACTTGTCCTCGTTGAGGAAGGTCGCCGTGGCGCGGTCGAGGGTGTCGGCGAGGACCTTGGCGCGGGGGTTGCCGGTGGCCTCGGCGTACTGCTCGAAGGACGGGACCAGGGCGAAGAACTCGCCGAGGGAGTCCCAGCGCAGGTAGTTCTCCTTGACCAGCTGCTGCACGTGCTTGGGCGCGGAGCCGCCGGCGCCGGTCTCGAACAGGCCGCCGCCCGCCATCAGCGGGACGACCGACAGCATCTTGGCGCTGGTGCCCAGCTCCAGGATCGGGAACAGGTCGGTCAGGTAGTCACGCAGCACGTTGCCGGTCACCGAGATGGTGTTCTCGCCGCGGCGGATGCGCTCCACCGACAGCTTGGTGGCCTCGACGGGGGACAGGATGCGGATGTCCAGGCCCTCGGTGTCGTGCTCCGGCAGGTACTGCTCGACCTTGGCGATCAGGTTGGCGTCGTGGGCGCGGTTCTCGTCCAGCCAGAACACGGCCGGGTCGCCGGTGGCGCGGGCGCGGGTGACGGCCAGCTTCACCCAGTCCTTGATCGGCGCGTCCTTGGTCTGGCAGGCGCGGAAGATGTCACCGGCCTCGACGCTCTGCTCGATCAGAACGGCACCGGAGGCGTCCACGACGCGGACCGTGCCGGCGGCCGCGATCTCGAAGGTCTTGTCGTGGGATCCGTACTCCTCGGCCTTCTGCGCCATCAGGCCGACGTTCGGCACCGAGCCCATGGTGGACGGGTCGAACGCGCCGTTGGCCTTGCAGTCCTCGATGACGGCCTGGTACACGCCGGCGTAGGAGGAGTCCGGGATGACGGCGAGCGCGTCGTGCTCCTGGCCGTCGGCGCCCCACATGTGGCCGGAGGTGCGGATCATCGCCGGCATCGAGGCGTCGATGATCACGTCGGACGGGACGTGCAGGTTGGTGATGCCCTTGTCGGAGTCGACCATGGCCAGCTCCGGGCCCTCGGCCAGCTCGGCGTCGAAGGAGGCCTTGATCTCGTCGCCCTCGGGGAGGGCGTCGAGGCCCTTGAGGATGCCGCCCAGACCGTCGTTCGGGGTCAGACCCGCGGCGGCGAGCTTCTCGCCGTACTTCTCGAACGTCTTGGGGAAGAAGGTGCGCACCACGTGGCCGAAGATGATCGGGTCGGAGACCTTCATCATCGTGGCCTTCAGGTGCACGGAGAACAGCACACCCTCGGCCTTGGCGCGGGCGACCTGCGCGGCGAGGAACTCACGCAGCTTGGCGACGCGCAGCACGGACGCGTCGACGACCTCGCCGGCCAGGACGGGTACGGACTCGCGCAGCACGGTGCTGGTGCCGTCGGCGGCGACGTGCTCGATCTTCAGCGTGCCGTCCTGGTCGACGATCACGGACTTCTCGGTGGAGCGGAAGTCGTTCTCGCCCATCGTCGCCACGTCGGTCTTGGACTCGGCGGACCAGGCGCCCATGCGGTGCGGGTGGGTCTTGGCGTAGTTCTTGACGGAGGCGGGGGCGCGGCGGTCGGAGTTGCCCTCACGCAGGACCGGGTTCACAGCGGAACCCTTGATCTTGTCGTAGCGGGCGCGGATCTCGCGCTCCTCGTCGGTCTTCGGCTCGTCCGGGTAGTTCGGCAGCGCGTAGCCCTGCCCCTGCAGCTCGGCGATCGCGGCCTTGAGCTGCGGGATGGACGCCGAGATGTTCGGCAGCTTGATGATGTTCGCGGCCGGCGTCTTGGCCAGCTCGCCCAGCTCGGTCAGCGCGTCCGGGATGCGCTGGTCCTCGGTGAGGTACTCCGGGAACACGGCGATGATGCGCCCGGCCAGCGAGATGTCGCGGGTCTTCACATCGACACCGGCCTGCGAGGCGTACGCCTGGACCACCGGCAGGAAGGAATACGTCGCCAGGGCCGGGGCCTCGTCAGTGTGCGTATAGATGATGGTCGAGTCAGTCACCGGGTGCTCCGCTCCACGTCTGCAACATTGCTCGACATCAAGATATCTCGTGATCCGGTCCGGCTCGACAAGGGTCCTGGCCGGAATCCGCGCCGTGGGCGCCTCGCGCGCGGCCCGGCCGAGTCCGCTCGGCTCAGTGGCGGCGGACCGTGTCCGGGCCGGTACCGCCGGTCATCTCGCGCGCGATCCACCGGCAGATCACCTCCACCACGTACTCCCGCTCGGCGTGGCTCAGCTCACGGCCCTTCGGGATCCCGTGCCAGCGCTGGAGGCAGCTGCGGCAGCAGGTCGCCGTCGCGTGCTGGGCCACGAACACGGGGTGACCGCGGTACGGCGTCTGCTTGCCGTCCTTGTACGGCTCGGCCGGCGCGAGGCGCTTCACGATCAGGTCGTGGGCGTGCCGGCGGATCGTCGCCGGGCCCTTCAGTTCGGCGGTGGCGCGGTCGCGGCCGCGCAGGTGGAACTTCGACCGGAACGGCTGGCGCGCGAGGGCGTCCAGCCGTTGGCCGATCGTGCGGGGGTCGGGCGTCGGGGGCATGGCCCTTCGAGCGTAGGCGCTCCGCCGGGGGGCATGCGCCTGCCGGGGTGGTAGGTGGCGGTTCGCCGGCGTCTGCGGAGGGGATGTGGCTGATCGCGCGGTTCCCCGCGCCCCCGGCGGTGCTTCTACTCCGTCGGGAAGAGCTCGGACGGCGTGTTCATGACCGTGCGCTGGTGCGGGATCGTCGCCGTGCCCTGCTGGAGCGTGACCGTACGGGCCGGGGCGGGGATGTGGATGCCCTCCGCGCGGTAGCGCTTGTGCAGGCGCTTGATGAACTCGTGCTTGATCCGGTACTGGTCGCTGAACTCGCCGACGCCCAGGATCACCGTGAAGCCGATCCGGGAGTCGCCGAAGGTGTGGAAGCGGATCGTCGGCTCGTGGTCCGGCAGCGCGCCGGTGATCTCGGTCATGACCTCGGAGATCACCTCGTTGGTCACCCGCTCCACATGATCGAGGTCGCTGTCGTACGCCACCCCGACCTGTACCAGGATCGTCAGCTCCTGCTCGGGCCGGGAGAAGTTGGTCATGTTGGTCTTGGCCAGCTGACCGTTCGGGATGACGACGAGGTTGTTGGACAGCGCCCGCACGGTCGTCTGCCGCCAGTTGATGTCCTCGACGTAGCCCTCCTCCCCGCTGCTGAGCCGGATGTAGTCGCCGACCTGCACGGTCTTGGAGGCGAGGATGTGGATGCCGGCGAACAGGTTCGCGAGCGTGTCCTGCAAGGCCAGCGCGACGGCCAGACCGCCCACGCCGAGGGCCGTGAGCAGGGGCGCGATGGAGATGCCGAGGGTCTGCAGCACCACCAGGAAGCCGATCGCCAGGACCAGCACCCGGGTGATGTTCACGAAGATCGTCGCGGATCCGGCGACGCCGGAGCGCGACTGGGTGACCGCGCTCACCAGCCCGCCGATCACCCGGGCCGCCGACAGGGTGACGACGAGGATCAGCCACACCGTCAGGGACTGGTTGACCGTCCGTTGCACGGCCTGCGTCAGCGGCAGCACGGCGGCCGCCGACGCGGCACCGCCCGCGATGGCCGCCCACGGCACCACCGTGCGCAGGGCGTCCACCACGACGTCGTCGCCGCTCCATTTGGTCCGCTTGGCGTGCTTGGCCAGCCAGCGCAGCAGGGTGCGCGAGAAGAAGGCCGCCAGCAGGCCCGCTGCCAGGGCGATGCCGGCCAGCACCAGATCGTCCAGGGTCAGCGCGCGGTTCACCGGCCGCCTCCGCGAGGACGGTCATCGGCGCCCGCGGCCGACGGCGGGATGTGAAGTCTCGTCACGTTGTCACCTGCTCGAACTGCTCGTATCGGGGATCCGCGCCGTGCGCGCCCGACGGGGCGTCAGAGCACGGCGCGAGCGCTCATCCTGCCGTATGGCAGACAGCAGTTCGAAACCGGGCGGCTGGTGCGAGCGGCCATCACCGTCCGGGATGCGCGGTCACCCGCCGTCGAGCGGGACGGGCGTGGCCTGGTGGTAGTACATCTGCCAGGTGCCGTCCGCGCCCTGCTTGCGCCAGAGCGAACTGCGCCGTGCCCGGTTTCCGTCCAGCGTGGTCTCGTAGGTGAGGTGCACGAGCCCGGGGGCCAGCAGGACGCCGCTGAAGTGTGAGGGCTCGTAACGTGGACCGCCGTCTGCCGCACCGTCCATCTCGGGCAGCGCGGCAAGCATCTCCTCGTACGTCCACCGCCGCCCTGACGCGCCGACCTCGACGAAGTCCGGGTCCAGGAGCTCTTGGGCAAGCGAGCGTGAACTGCGCACGCTGGGATCCATGAGGCGCAGCTCGCCGGCGATCGCTTCGCGTACCTCATCCGTCTCTCGGTCCATGCGGACATCTTCGGCCAGGTGAGCAAGGCGATCGCAAGCGGGTCTCCGCGCGCGGCACACATCTCGGTTCGCGTCGCAGATGCGGGACGTGATCCCCTTGTGGCATCGCACAAGCGCGCGTTGCCGCCGTCTTTGGATGGCATTTGCGTTTCTCTCGCGCCTCCGTCCGGGTACGGTCCACCGGGAGGTGGTACTCCGTGAGCCCATCCATGACGGAACCGGACGTCGCGGCGGCCGGGCCGGTCGCCGAGATCGCGTTGAGCGGGGATCTCGCGCGTCCGGCCCGGATCACCGTGTCCGATCTGCTCGCCTGGCCCCTGCACGCGGCACGGGTCAGCTTCGAATGCGCCACCAGCGGGGTGCAGGACCACACGTTCGAGGGTCCGCTGCTCTACGACGTGCTGTCCGACGCCGGTCCCGGGTTCGACCCGGCCCGCCGCAAGGACCGGCTGCGTTTCCTGATCGCCCTGACCGGCACCGACGGCCACCGTGTCCTGCTGTCCTGGGCCGAGATCGACCCGGACTTCGGGCGGGTCCCCGTGCTGCTGGCGGTCGCGGCGGACGGCGTGCCGCTCGACCGGGCCGGACCGCAACTGGTGCTGCCCCAGGACCGCTGCGGCGGCCGGTACATCAGCGGCATCACCGCGATCCGCGTGGACGGCGGCTACCGCACGGCCTCCTGAGCGGCCCGGCGGCGATCGCGCTTCGAGGGGCGTTCCCGGGCATCACGTGGCGGCGGGGTCAGTCCTCGTCGAACGCCCCGTGCCGTCCCGCACCCGACGCGAACCGGCCGGCGCCCTTCATCGCCTGCTCCAGCACCCCTGTTCCGTGGGCGAGTTCGGCACGCAGCGCCTCGCGCTCGTCCAGCCCCTCCTGGTCCAGGACCGCCGCGCGGTCGGAGCGCAGACAGTCCTGCGGGAAACGGGCCAGGGCGGCGGCCAGTTCCTCGGCGACGGCGCGTGCCGTGCCGGTGGGGACCACGCGCGTGGCCAGCCCCATCTCGTACGCCTCGCGGGCCGGGACCGGGCGGCCGGTGAGGATCATGTCCAGCGCGCGGCCGGTGCCGATCAGCCGGGGCAGGCGTACCGTGCCGCCGTCGATCAGCGGCACGCCCCAGCGGCGGCAGAACACGCCGAACACCGCGTCCTCCTCGGCGATCCGCAGATCGCACCACAGCGCCAGCTCGAGACCGCCGGCCACCGCGTGCCCGGCGACGGCGGCGATCACCGGCTTCGACAGCCGCATCCGCGTCGGCCCCATCGGCCCGTCCCCTTCCTCGGCGACCCGGTTGCCCCGCTCCCCGCCCATCGCCTTCAAATCCGCGCCCGCGCAGAACGTGCCGCCCTCGCCCCACAGCACCGCCACCCGCGCCTCGTCGTCCGCATCGAAGGCCCGGAACGCCGCGGCCAGTTCGGCGGCCGTCGGCCCGTCCACGGCGTTGCGCGCCTCGGGGCGGGACAGGACGACCGTGGTGACATGATCTCGTCGTTCGACGCGGACCGGCATGACGGAAACCCCTTCTGGGCGACGCTGTACGGCGACGCCCGCAGGTTACTCGCGAGTCGCAGGTCGCAGATCGTCTTCGAACGGCCGCCGGTGTCAGATCACCTTCAGGCGGACCAGCGCCCCGAGGGTGAGCGCGCCCGGCAGCAGGGGCAGCCACACGGTCAGGATCCGGTAGGCCAGCACCACCGCCGTCGCCACGGCCGCCGGGCCGCCCGCCGCGACCAGGGCCACCACCAGCGCGGCCTCCACCGAGCCGACCCCGCCCGGAGTGGGCACCAGCGCCACCGCCACGGTCGCCGCGAGGTAGGCCACCGCGATGTGCGCGGGCGACACGGGAAGGTCCAGCGCCTGCCCGACCAGGACCAGACCCGACGCCTGCAGCGCCGGGAAGGCCAGCGAGCCGCCCCACAGCGCCAGGGCGCGGGCGGGGCGCGTGTGCACGTCGCGGGCCTCGTGGAGCGCGGTGCGCAGGAAGCCGAGCACGGCCGTGCGCAGTCGCCGCACGCAGACCAGCACGGCGCCTGCCGCCAGGACGAGCGCGGCGGCGGCCGCCAGCAGCGGCAGCACCGCGCCGTCGGGCAGCAGGGTGCCGAGGTGCAGGGCGCCCGGGAAGGCGAGCAGCAGCGCCGACAGCAGCACGAGCCGACCCACGCACTCGGCGAGCATGTAGAGCGCGAGGGCCGACGAGGAGCGGGCCAGCGGTACCCCGCACACGGTCATGAAGCGCAGATTGACCGCGCTCGCGCCGAGACCCGTGGGCAGCAGATGGTTGGCGGCGCCGGCCGCGAACTGGGTGGCCAGCAGCCGCCGCCGGGGCAGCCGCTCGACGAGTGCGCCCTGCCGGGTGAACGAGGCCGCCACCCAGGTCAGACAGGTCGCGCCGGCCGCGGCGAGCAGCCACGGCCACTCGGCCGTGCGCAGCTGGCCGAGCCCTTCGGCGAGCGTGGCGCGGTGCCGCACGGCGACGACGGCGACGAGCAGGAGCGGGAGCAGACACAGCACCTGCCGGACGGGGACGCGACGGGGGAGTCGTCCCTGCGGCAGCGGGGGGAGGGGGACTGCGGTCACATCGGGAGAGGTTCTCGGCACCGTGCCAACGGCGGGTTGCGGAAGCGGGGACGGCACATTGCGTACGGTCATCGGATCCTTCGAACGGGGGGACGGACGGCGGACATTGACCTCAACGATGATTGAGGTTCTACGTTTCTGTCCATGAGCATGGAAACCACCGCCTGGACGCAGCTGCACAGCGTCATGACCGCTCAGCAGGAGCGGCGCCCCTTCGACCCTGCGACGCTGCGCCGCATCGGCGCCTTCGCCCGCCCGCACCGCCGGCGTATCGCCCTGTTCGTGGTGCTCGGGGTGGGGACCGCGCTGCTCGCCGTGGCCACCCCGATCCTCGCCGGACGCGTCGTCGACTCGATCGTGTCGGGCGGCGAGGCCGGCCACGTCGTACGCCTCGCCCTGCTCATCGCGCTCATCGCGGTGGCCGAGGCCGCGCTGGGCATCCTCTCGCGGCGGCTGTCGGCCACGCTGGGCGAGGGACTCATCCTCGATCTGCGGACGGCTGTGTTCGATCATGTGCAGCGCATGCCGGTCGCGTTCTTCACACGGACCCGTACGGGAGCGCTGGTCTCCCGGCTCAACAACGACGTCATCGGCGCCCAGCGTGCCTTCAGCAACACCCTGTCCGGCGTGGTCAGCAACCTGGTCACGCTGCTGCTCACACTCGCGGTCATGCTGACGCTGTCCTGGCAGATCACCCTCCTCGCGCTGGTGCTGCTGCCGGTGTTCGTGATCCCGGCCCGGCGGATGGGCAGCCGCATGGCCCGCATGCAGCGGGAGGCCGCCACGCTCAACGCGGCGATGGGCACGCGGATGACCGAACGCTTCTCGGCCCCGGGCGCCACCCTGATCAAGCTGTTCGGGCGGCCCGACGAGGAGTCCGTGCAGTTCGCGCTGCGCGCCCGGCGGGTCGCCGACATCGGCATCCGCACCGCCACCGCCCAGTCCGCGTTCATCACCGCCCTGACCCTGGTCTCCGCGCTCGCCCTCGCCCTGGTCTACGGCCTCGGCGGCTTCTACGCGCTGCGCGGCACCCTGGAGGCGGGCGCCGTCGTCTCCCTCGCGCTGCTGCTGACCCGGCTGTACGCGCCGCTCACCGCGCTCGCCGGGGCCCGGGTGGAAGTGATGAGCGCGCTGGTCAGCTTCGAGCGGGTCTTCGAGGTGCTCGACCTGAAGCCGCTGATCGAGGAGAAGCCGGACGCCCGCGAGGTGCCCGACGGGCCGGTCGGCGTCGAGTTCGACGACGTCCGCTTCGCCTACCCGGCCGCCGACCAGGTCTCCCTCGCCTCCCTGGAGGAGGTCGCCGCCCTCGACACCCGCGGCGGCGCCGAGGTCCTGCACGGCATCTCCTTCCGCGCCGAACCCGGCCAGACGGTCGCCCTCGTCGGGTCCTCCGGCGCCGGCAAGTCGACCATCGCCCAACTGCTGCCGCGGCTGTACGACACCGACGCGGGCGCGGTCAGAGTCGGCGGCGTCGACGTGCGCGACCTCACCTTCCGCTCGCTGCACGGAGCCGTCGGCATGGTCACCCAGGACGGCCACCTCTTCCACGACAGCGTCCGCGCCAACCTGCTGCTCGCCCGTCCCGAGGCGAGCGACGACGACCTGTGGGACGCGCTGCGCCGGGCCCGCCTGGACGACCTCGTCCGTTCCCTGCCCGACGGCCTGGACACGGTCGTCGGCGAGCGCGGTTACCGGCTCTCCGGCGGCGAACGCCAGCGCATGACGATCGCCCGGCTGCTGCTCGCCCGCCAGCGCGTGGTCATCCTCGACGAGGCCACCGCCCACCTCGACAACACCTCGGAGGCGGCCGTGCAGGAGGCGCTGACGGAGGCCCTCGCGGACCGCACGGCCGTCGTCATCGCCCACCGGCTGTCGACCGTGCGGACGGCCGACGTGATCCTGGTGGTGGAGGGGGGCCGCATCGTGGAGCGCGGCACGCACGAGGAACTGCTGGCGGCGGACGGACGGTACGCCGAACTGCACCGGACGCAGTTCGCCCGGGCGCAGGACGCGGCCGGGGCCGCCGGGCGGCTGACGGGGGAGACCGTGGCGTGACGGCGGCGTCCGGGCGGGGGGCCGGACCCGGTCGGGGCCGGAGAAGTCGGGGCCGGAGCACCGGCCGGGCCGCGATCCGTCTCGGGGTTCCGGACGCGGCCCGGCCGGAGTCGTGGATTGCGCTGCGGTGCCGGTGACTTCAGTCAACAGCGCCCGCCCGACCGCCGCATCTCAAGTGCACCGAACGGCCGAACTCACCGGCCACCGGGCGTCATCCCGCCGGACGCCGAGCCGTACGCCTGGCAGGCCGGCGCACGCGCCCGGCGTCACCAGTGCCCGGGCCGCTCCAGTCCCGTCGGCAGGACCGTCGACGCGTCGCCCCTGGCCGCGTTCAGCTGGGCCTGGGTGACGAAGAGCGCGCCCGAGAGATCGGCGCCCGAGACATCCGCGTCGCGCAGGTCCGCGCCGATCAGGTCGGCCGAGCGCAGGTCGGCGCGCTGGAGGTCGGCCGCGACCAGCAGCGCGCCGCGCAGACTGGCACCCCGCAGATCGGCACCGGCCAGCCGGGCGCCCATCAGATCCGCCCCGCGGTGGTTGCGGCGCCGGCCGGGCAGCCCGCCCCGGGTCAGCTCGCTCGCCCGCAGCAGCAGCTCGTTCACCTCGCCGCGCAGCGCGTTCACGTCCACCGCGCGGATCTCCTCGGCGCTGCCCCGGGTGAGTTCCTCGATCCGGCCCGACGCACGCCGCAGGTCCCGGTGGACGGACCGGGCCGCCGCGAGGCCGAGCGCTTCGGTGACGTACCACAGCAGCTCGTGCAGCTGCCGCATCACAGGGAAGACGGCGAACATCGCCCCGGACGTACCCGGCGCGCTGCGCCAGTCCGTGCCGCCGAACGTGACCTGGGAGACCTTCTGGCCCGCGCCGAAGCAGTCGAAGACGGTGCAGCCGGGGTAGCCCCGCTCGCGCAGGTCGGCGTGGATCCCGCAGCGGAAGTCCGCCCGGAGGTTCCCGCACGCCTTCCCGGCCGGCTTGTCGGCCGCGAAGTCGGCGGAGCGGGCGAAGGGCAGCGCGACGCAGCACAGACCGAAACACGACGCGCAGTCGGCCTGCAGGTCCGCCCGGCGCGGCGCGGGCAGCGGCCGGTCACCGCCGGCGGGCGCCCCGTCCTTGGCGCGCGCCGCCTCCTGGGACGACGGGGCCTGCGGCCCCCGGCGTCCGCCGCGCCCGCCGCCCGCCACGTCGGATCCGCCCCGGCGGGCGGACGGGGCGGGGCGCTTGCGGCCCCCGGCGGGGGAGGGGGTTCCGTGCTGTCGGGACACCGTGCGTGCTCTCCAAGGACGAGACGAGCGCCGCCGGTCTGCGGCGCTCGGTAAACCGGCCTTCCATTCTCGCAGAGCGTCCCGGGGCCGCGGCCGGGCCGCCCCGGGCCGGGGCAACGGTCCGCGCTGCCCCGCTCCCGCTGCGGTACTCGGCCGTCGGACCGTGACCGGCGCTTCTCGGCACTCGGCCGCCGGAGCGTGAGCGCCGGCTTCCCGGCACTCGGCCCTCAGGCCGTGACCGCGGCCTTCTCTTCGCTGTCGGCCAGCCACCACAGCAGCGGGGACAGCCCCAGTTCCACGATCGCCAGCAGCAGCTGGAACCAGTGCGGCCGGCCCTCGACCGCGAGGGACAGCAGCCGCGCGGCCCCGCCGAGCAGGAACACGGCGGTGAGCACCCGCACCGCGGCTGCCGGAACGGGGGACTGCCGTACCGCCCACAGCCAGGCCAGCCCGTACCCGGCGAAGATCGCGCCCATGAACCGCCCGAAGCTGTCGATGGTCGGCCCGGCCGAACCGGCGCCCGGGATCGCGGCGTTCCCGAGCAGCACATGGAAGAGACCGATGGCCACGCACGCGTACCCCATCGCCCAAGCCAGTCCCCGCAGCACTCCGACCCTCGTCATGCCGATGCCCCCGTCACTTAGTAGACACGCGTCCAGTAACACGCTCAGGGTAGGTGCTGCTAGTAGACGCATGTCAAGTAACATGCCGCCCATGTCGCCTCGCCGCCGCCTCACCCCCGACGAACGCCGGGCCGAACTCCTCGCCGTCGCCGCACGGCAGTTCGCCGAGCGCCCCTACGACGAGGTGCTGATGGAGGACGTGGCCGAGCGTGCGGGCGTCTCCCGCGCGCTGCTGTACCGGTACTTCCCGAGCAAGCGGGACCTGTTCGCCGCGCTCTACCGGCAGGTCGCCGACCGGCTGCTCGACCTGACCCGGCTCGACCCCGCGGACGACCTGGCGGACCAGCTGGCCCAGGGCCTGGACGTGCACATCGCGTACTTCGCGGAGAACCGCAACACCGTCCTGGCGGCCAACCGGGTCCTGGCCGGCGACCGGCTGATCCAGACGATCATCACCGGTGAACTGGACGCCCTGCGCGAGCGACTGCTCGGTGTCCTGCCGGTCACCGACGCCGGCACCCGGCAGGCCGTCTCCGGTGTGCTGAAGAGCTGGCTGGTCTTCGTCCAGGTGCTGTGCGTGGACTGGCTGTCCGAGCCGACGTGCACCCGCGCCGAACTGCGGGACGTGTGCGTGGGTGCCGTGCTGGGCGCCTTGCGCCCCCTGCTGGAGGAGGACCCGGCGCCCGGCCGGCCGTACTGAGAGCCGCCGTGGCTCAGGCCTGCACGACCTCGGCGGAGTTGATCACGACCTGCTCCTTGGGCACGTCCTGCGCACCCGTCGGGACCTGCGCGATCGCGTCGACGACGTCCTGGCCCTCGACGACCTTGCCGAAGACCGCGTAACCCCAGCCGTCCTGGCCCGGGTAGTTCAGGAAGTCGTTGTCGCTGACGTTGATGAAGAACTGCGCGCTGGCCGAGTGCGGAGCGGACGTCCGCGCCATGGCGACGCTGTACTTGACGTTCTTCAGGCCGTTCTTGGCCTCGTTCTCCACCGTGCGCGGGGCGGGCTTGATGCGCATGTCGGTGCCGTGGCCACCGCCCTGGATCATGAACCCGTTGATGACCCGGTGGAAGATCGTTCCTGCGTAGTGGCCGCTGTTCAGGTACTCCAGGAAGTTCTCGACCGTCTTCGGGGCCTTGGCGTCGTCGAGGCTGAGGACGATGTCGCCCATCGTCGTCGAAAGGCGGACGTTGGTCATGACTGCTTCTCCACTCGCTGTGCGTCGTCTCTCCCCTGCCCGAACAGGCACGGGAAACACGTCAGTCTTTCACAGGCCCTGCGGGTACACCGTGTCCCACTGGTCCGGCACAGCAGAACCGTCCTGACGGAGCACCGGCCCACGCGTGCCGTCCGGGTTCTCGTATCCGGTCGTGGCGCACGGGTACGGGTCGGCCCTGCGCGGCTTCGGCTGGAGGAACATCGGGTTGACGATCCAGCGGCCGTCGCCGTCGTCGTAGGCCCGGCACATCAGCTCGGTCTTGTTGCGGTTGAGCACCAGGCGCAGGGCAGTGGCGTCCCGCAGGAAGGTGACGTCGGTGTCGGAGTCGCCGGCCGCGAAGACCTGCCGGCGGTCCGCGGGCAGGGGCCGCTCGGCCGCCGCGCCCTGGACGCCGTACACCACCATGTTGATCCAGCACCGCTTGCCGTCGATGTACGGGATCAGTGTGTCCTCGCCGTCGCGGACCGTGCCGCAGCCCCTCAGATGCGCGGTGAGCCGGCCGGCGGCGGTGACACTGCGGATGCCGATGGTGTGCGCGGCGTCGACGCCGACGCCGCGCGCCCACACCTCGACGACCGGTTCGGGCGAGGCGGAGGTGATCCACACGTCGAAGCCGGACCGCTGGAGCGTGCGGATCAGGTCGCGCTGCTCGGCGTAGTAGCGCACCCAGCCGGTCTCCCGTCCGCTGCCGACCCGCTGCTCGGTGCCGACCGGCGCCGCGAGGTTCTCCGCCCGGGCCGCGGCGGCGAACTCCCGGACCTCGCGGGGCGTCCAGCCCTGCAGCAGCTGCGCGAGCCACGCGTACCGCGGCTCGGTGCGGCGGTGGTCGAAGCCCGCGAAGGCGCGCTCACCGCCGGTCGTGACGCCGTCGGAGTACACCGATCGGATCTCGTCGGCGCAGCCGGTGTCGGTTGCGGTGGGCAGCGGCGCGCCGGCCGGACCGGAGGTGCCGCAGGCGGCCGCGAGGGCGCGGGCGGCGGCGTCGCTGAGGTGGCGGCTGGTGGTGTGCCAGTCCCGGTGGGCGGGCCGGCGGACCCTGTCGTGGCGCAGCAGCCAGAACATCGTCGCGTCACCGACGTCGTTCTTGACGACCGTGTTGTCCCAGTCGAACACGGCGACGGGCTTGTCCTCGCTGCCGTGGGACCGGTCGCCGCAGCGGCCGTGACGGTCGATCAGATGCTGGAGCCGGGCCCGGTTGTCGCCGTACCAGCCGGGCGAGGGGGCGAGGACGGGGCACGCGCGGGGTGCGGGCTCCGCCTCGGTGGGGCGGCCGGCTGCCAGGGACCCGCCGATCAGGGTCAGGGCCAGCGCGGTGCCGGCCACCAGCGGCCGACGTCTCTTGCGGGACACGGGATACGCCTCCTCGGGGTGCGGAACGCTGGGGCTGCGCAACGTCGGACGGCCGCCGGCCTTGCGAGCGGGCCGGCGGCCGTGCGGGAAGGCCGGGGCCTACAGCGGGGTGACGTACGCGCCCGCGATACCGCCGTCGACGAGGAAGTCGGTGGCGTTGACGAAGGAGGAGTCGTCGCTGGCGAGGAAGGCGACGGCGGCCGCCATCTCCTCCGGCTCGGCGAACCGCCCCACCGGCACGTGCACGAGACGGCGCGCGGCCCGCTCGGGGTCCTTGGCGAACAGTTCCTTGAGCAGCGGGGTGTTGACCGGACCGGGGCACAGTGCGTTGACGCGGATGCCCTCCCGGGCGAACTGGACACCGAGTTCGCGGGACATCGCGAGCACGCCGCCCTTGGAGGCCGTGTAGCTGATCTGCGAGGTCGCCGCACCCATCCGGGCCACGAAGGACGCGGTGTTGATGATGGAGCCCTTGCCCTGGCGGCGCATGTACGGCAGGGCGGCCTTGCAGCACAGGTAGACGGAGGTGAGGTTGACCTCCTGGACACGCTTCCAGGCCTCCAGACCGGTCTCCAGGATGGAGTCGTCGTCGGGTGGCGAGATGCCCGCGTTGTTGAAGGCGACATCGACGCTGCCGTAGGTGTCGTAGGCGGCCCGGAACAGCGCCTCGACCTGCTCGGGGTCGGTGACGTCGACCTGCACGAACAGCCCGCCTACCTCGTCGGCGGCGGCCTTGCCGGCGGCCGCGTCGATGTCGGCGCACACGACGTGCGCGCCCTCGGAGGCGAGACGGCGCGCAGTGGCCAGGCCGATGCCGCTGCCGGCTCCGGTGACGACGGCGGTACGGCCGACCAGGCGGCGGCAGATGGCGGACTCGGTCACGGTCGGTTCTCCTCGGTGCTGATGAAGACGTTCTTGGTCTCGGTGAAGGCGGTGAGGGCGTCGGGGCCCAGTTCCCGGCCGATGCCGGACTGCTTGAACCCGCCGAACGGGGTCCAGTAGCGGACGCTGGAGTGCGAGTTGACGGACAGGTTCCCGGCGGCGACCGCCCGCGAGACGCGGATCGCGCGGCCCACGTCCCGGGTCCACAGGGAGCCCGACAGGCCGTAGTCGGTCGCGTTGGCCAGGCGTACGGCCTCCGCCTCGTCGTCGAAGGGCAGGACGACGGCGACGGGGCCGAAGATCTCCTCGACGGCCGCCCGGTCGTCCGGACGTCCCTCGAGGACCGTCGCCGGGTACCAGAAGCCCTTGCCGTCGGGGGCCTCGCCGCGGATGACGACCGGGGCGCCGTCGGGGACGTAGGAGCGCACCCGCTCGCGCTGGGCGGCGGAGATCAGCGGGCCCATCCGGGTGCCGGGGTCCGCGGGATCGCCCACCCGCCAGTCCTTGACAGCCGGTTCGAGCAGTTCCAGGAAGCGGTCGTACACCTCGCGCTGGACGAGGATGCGGCTGCGGGCGCAGCAGTCCTGGCCGGTGTTGTCGAGGAAGGAACCGGGCGCGGCGGCGGCGGCCTGTTCCAGGTCGGCGTCGGCGAAGACGATGTTCGGGCTCTTGCCGCCGAGTTCCAGGGTCACCCGCTTGAGCTGCGCCGAGCCCTTCGCCAGCACCTGTTTGCCGACGGCGGTGGAGCCGGTGAACACCACCTTGGCGACGCCCGGGTGCTCGACGAGCGCGGCGCCGGTGACCGGGCCGGCGCCCGGGAGCACCTGGAACAGCCCCTCGGGCAGGCCGGCCTCCAGCGCGAGCCGGGCCAGCCGCATCGCCGTCAGCGGGGTGCTCTCGGCGGGCTTGAGCAGCACGGCGTTGCCCGCGGCCAGCGCCGGGGCGGCGCCCCAGCTGGCGATCGGCAGGGGGAAGTTCCACGGCGCGATCACCGCCACGACCCCGAGCGGCTCGTGGAAGGTGACGTTCATGCCGCCCGCCACCGGGATCTGTCTGCCCGTCAGGCGCTCGACGCCACCGGCCGCGTAGTCGAACAGGTCGCGGGCGTTGCCGGCCTCCCAGCGGGCGTTGCCGATCGGGTGGCCCGCCTCGAGGACCTCCAGCCTCGCCAGTTGCTCCCGGTGGTCGTCGATGACGGCGGCGAAGCGGCGCAGCAGCCGGGCCCGGTCGCCGGGCGCGAGGGCGGCCCAGGCGCTCTGGGCGCGCGCCGCGCGGGCGACGGCCTCGCCGACCTGCGCCGCGCTCGTGGCCGGGACGGTGGCGACGACCTCCTCGGTCGCCGGATTGACGACCTCGTGCTCGAAGGGCTCGGGGGGCTCGAAGTGTTCGGAGTGCTCGGAGTGCTCCGAGCGGTGGGAGTGGTGGGACAAGGGGTTCCTCACATGCGCTCGAAGGAACGGAAACGCTCCCAGTCGGTGACGGCGGAGCCGAAGGCGTCCAGCTCGACGCGGGCCATGTTCAGGTAGTGCTCGACCACCTCGTCGCCGAAGGCGGCCCGCGCGATCGGGGAGGACTGCCACAGCTCGGCGGCCTCCCGCAGGGTGCCGGGCACGTGCCGGGCATCGCCCGTGTACGCGTTGCCGGTGCACGCCTCGGGCAGCGCCAGCTCGTGCTCGACGCCGTAGAGCCCGGCCGCGACCATGCCGGCGACCGCCAGATACGGGTTCACGTCACCGCCGGGCAGCCGGTTCTCCATGCGGTGCCCGGGGCCGTGGCCGATCACCCGCAGGGCGCAGGTGCGGTTGTCGGGGCCCCAGGCGACGGCCGTCGGCGCGAAGGAGCCGGGGCGGAACCGCTTGTAGGAGTTGATGTTCGGCGCGTACAGCAGGGTGAAGTCCCGCATCGCCGCCAGCTGCCCGGCCAGGAAGTGCTCCATCAGCCGGGACATCCCGTACGGCCCGTCGCCCGCGAGGACGGGACGGCCGGCCTCGTCGCGCAGCGAGAGGTGGATGTGGCAGGAGTTGCCCTCGCGTTCGTCCCACTTGGCCATGAAGGTGAGGGACACGCCCTCCTGCGCGGCGATGGTCTTGGCGCCGGTCTTGTAGATGCCGTGCTGGTCGCAGGTGGTCAGGGCCTCGTCGTAGCGGAAGGCGATCTCGTGCTGTCCGAGGTTGCACTCGCCCTTGGCGGACTCCACGGTCAGGCCCGCCGCACCCATCTCGTTCCGGATGCGCGCCAGCAGCGGCTCGACGCGGGCGGTGCCGAGCAGCGAGTAGTCGACGTTGTACTGGTTGGCCGGGGTCATCTCGCGGTAGCCGCGCGACCAGGCCGCCTCATAGGTGTCCTTGAAGACCATGAACTCCAGCTCGGTGCCCGCGTACGCGGTCCAGCCGTGCTCGGCGAGCCGGTCCAGCTGGCGGCGCAGGATCTGCCGCGGGGAGGCCACCACCGGGGAGCCGTCGTGCCAGGCCAGATCGGCGAGCAGCAGCGCGGTGCCCGCGTCCCACGGCGTGCGGCGCAGGGTCGCCGGGTCGGCGTGCATCGCGAAGTCGCCGTAGCCGCGCTCCCAGGAGGACATGGCGTAGCCGCCGACGGTGTTCATGTCGGTGTCCACCGCGAGCAGGTAGTTGCAGCCCTCGGTGCCGTTTCGGAGGACCTCGTCGAGGAAGAAGCGCGCGGCGAACCGCTTGCCCTGGAGCCTTCCCTGCATGTCGGTGAAGGCGAGGACGACAGTGTGGATCTCCCCGGTGTCGACGAGTGTCACCAGGTCGTCGACGCTGAGCGGGGGCGTACGGTCAGCCACGGGAACGGCCTCCTGTCGGTGCGGACGGAGGCCCTAAGGTACGCACACAGACCTTTGAAAAGGAAGAGCTCAAAGGTCTTGCGCTCCGCCCCCAGGGCCGCAAAGGTGTGTATCCGTACCTTTCTTCGAGGTAGGGAGCTCGGCCCATGAGCGAGGGCACCGACGCACGCGTGACACCGTCTTCCCCCACGGCACCGCCGTCGCCGGACGACGCCTATCTCGAGCGGCGCACGCTGCGCCGGGGCAGTGCCGGCTGGCTGCTGCTGACCGGCCTCGGTGTGGCCTACGTTGTCTCCGGCGACTACGCCGGCTGGAACTTCGGTCTCGCGGAGGCCGGATTCGGCGGGCTGGCAGCCGCCGCCCTGCTGATGGGCGTGATGTACACCTGTCTGGTCTTCTCGCAGGCCGAGATGGCCGCGGTACTGCCCACGGCCGGCGGCGGCTACGGCTTCGCCCGGCGGGCGCTCGGCCCCTGGGGCGGGTTCCTCACGGGCACCGCGATCCTCATCGAGTACGTCCTCGCCCCGGCCGCCATCGCCATCTTCATCGGCGACTACGTCGAGTCCCTGCACCTGTTCGGGCTGGCCTCCGGCCGGCCCGTGTACCTCGCGTGCTTCGCCCTGTTCATCGGCATCCATCTGTGGGGCGTCGGCGAGGCCCTGCGCTTCAGCTTCGTCGTCACCGGCATCGCGGTCGCCGCGCTGATCGTCTTCGCCGTCGGCGCCCTCACCCATTTCGACGCCGGCCGGCTCGACGACATCCCCGTCGACCACACAGCCTTCGCCGCGAACTCCTGGTTGCCCTACGGACTCCTCGGCATCTGGGCCGCCTTCCCCTTCGGGATGTGGTTCTTCCTCGGCGTCGAAGGGGTGCCGCTGGCCGCCGAGGAGACGAAGGACCCGGCGCGCTCCCTGCCGAAGGCCATGGCCCTGTCCATCGGCATCCTGCTCGTCCTGGCGCTGGTCACCTTCCTCGCCGCCACCGGGGCGCACGGCTCCGCGGCGATCAAGGACGCCGGCAATCCGCTGGTCGCGGCGCTGGAAGGGGACGACGGGCCCACGGCGCTGAGCCGGTTCGTCAACTACGCGGGCCTCGCCGGGCTCGTCGCCTCCTTCTTCTCCCTCATCTACGCGGGCTCCCGGCAGCTGTTCGCCCTCTCCCGGGCCGGCTACCTGCCCCGCTTCCTGTCCCTGACCAGCCGGCGCAAGGCGCCCTACCTCGGCCTGGCGGTGCCCGGCGCGCTCGGCTTCGCGCTCGCCGCCGCGACCGGCGACGGCGCCCGCATGCTCAACGTCGCCGTGTTCGGCGCGACCATCTCCTACGCCCTGATGGCGCTCTCCCACATCGTGCTGCGCCGTCGCGAACCCGGTCTGCCGCGGCCGTACCGCACCCCGGGCGGCGTGCTGACCTCCTGTGTGGCCCTCGTCCTGGCGTGCGCCGCGCTCGCCGCGACCTTCCTGGTGGACAAGACCGCCGCTTTGATCGCGCTGGCCGTGTACGCGGTCGCCCTCGCCTACTTCGCCCTCTACAGTCGGCACCGTCTCGTGGCCTCCGCTCCCGAGGAGGAGTTCGCCGCGCTGGCGCAGGCTGAGGCCGAACTCGAACGCGACTGACCCCGCCCGACGCCCGGAACGAAAGCTCCCCGCCCGACGCCCGGAAGGAAAGCTCCCCGTGTCCACGCCCTGCATCGGCATCAGCACCTACCTCGAGTCCTCCGTGCGCTGGGGCGTGTGGGACCTGCCCGCCGCCGTGCTCCCGGCCGGCTACCACGAGCTGGTGCAGCGCTGCGGCGGGCTGGCGGTCCTGCTGCCGCCGGACGACCCGGGGGCCGCCGATGAGACCGTCGCCCGCCTGGACGGCCTGGTCATCGCCGGCGGCCCCGACGTCGACCCCGTCCGCTACGGCGCCGATCGCCACCCGCGCACCGGCCCCGCCCACGAGCGGCGGGACGCCTGGGAACTCGCCCTGATCGAGGCCGCGCTCGACCGGGGCACGCCACTGCTCGGTATCTGCCGGGGCATGGAGCTGCTCAACGTGGCCCTCGGCGGCACGCTCGTGCAGCATCTGCCCGACGTGGTCGGACACGGCGGGCACTGCGGCCCGCCCGGGGAGTTCGCACGGCACGTGGTCAAGCCGGTGCCGGGCACCCTGCTGGCCGCGGCACTGCCGGAGGCCGTCGCCGTGGCGAGCTACCACCACCAGGCCCTGGACCGGCTGGCCGACGGCCTGACGGCGAGCTGCCATGCCGAGGACGGCACCGTCGAGGCCGTCGAGCTGCCGGACCCCGGCCGATTCGCCATCGGCGTGCAGTGGCATCCGGAAGCCGGAACCGACCTACGGGTGATGGAGGCCCTGATCGCCGCCGCTCGGACCCGGCGGGAGCCGCCGGAGCGGGCGTGAGCCGGCGCGGACACGAGGTCCGCCGCTGAGGGGACAGGCCCTAGGTGAGGGCGGCCACCAGGTTCGCCACCGTGACCGTGTTGAAGACGAAGGCGATGACCGCGTTCGCCGCCACCGTCCGGCGCATCTCCCGGGAGGTCACGTTGACGTCGGTCGTGCCGAACGTCGTCATGACCGACAGGGCGAAGTAGACGTAGTCCGCCCAGGCGGGGGAGTCCTCGCCGGGGAACTCCAGCGCCCGCCCGTCCTCCACGAGGTTGTCGGCGTGGAAGGCGACCGCGAACGACAGCATCACGCAGACCCAGGCGCACACCACCAGGGCCAGCGTCGCCACCACCCGCACGGCCGCGGGCAGCGCCGAGCCGAGGTGGCCCGGCCGCCACACCACCGCCACCACCAGCGCGCAGGCCCCGATGAGGAGCGAGACCCCCGGGCCGGGTGCCGTGCCGAGGACGTAACGCTGCAACACCGTGCCCCGCGCGGAGCGGTCGGCCCAGGCGCGGATCTGTTCCGGACCGGCGGACGTGAAGGCCACGATCGTGACGGTGAGATAGCAGGCGAGATAGACGAACATCACCAGTACGCCGACGTCCGCCCCGGAGATCCACGGCGACCGGCTGTTGAGTACCAGGGCTGCCACGAGCACGGCCACCGCCGTACTCGTGCTCACCGCCGCGCGCCGGCGTTCGGAGAGCCAGGAATGCACCAGCGGACTCCCTCGAACGCGATCTCGGCGGGCAGCAGTGTACGGCGGCACACGTCGGCGGACGGGTCAGCCGCGCAGCGCCGGGGTGAAGATCCCGGCAGCGCCGGCCGGCGGGGCGCCGCCGCGAAGTCCGCTGTCGTCAGGGCGAGCCGTCCGCCTCGGCGGGCAGCGTCTGTTCCGCCCAGATGACCTTGCCCTCGCGGGTGTGCCGGGTGCCCCAGCGCTCGGCGAGCTGGGCCACCAGCAGCAGGCCGCGCCCGCCCTCGTCGAAGGTGCGGGCGTGGCGCAGGTGCGGCGAGGTGCTGTTCGCGTCGAAGACCTCGCACGTCAGCGTGGACTGAAGGATCAGCCGCAGCTGGATCGGGCCCTTGCCGTAGCGGATCGCGTTGGTGACCAGCTCGCTGACGATCAACTCCGTGGCGAAGGACGCGTCCTCGAGTCCCCAGGCGGTCAGCGCGCGGGACGTGTGGGCGCGGGCGCCGGCCACGGCCGCCGGATCCGGGGGCAGATCGAGCGTGGTGACATGGCCCGGGTCCAGGGCCCGGGTCCGCGCCACCAGCAGGGCGACGTCGTCGGAGCGGTTGCTGGGCAGTACGGCGGCGAGCAGCCGGTCGCAGATCTCCTCCGGCTTGTCCGGCCCGTCGGTGAGGGCGTCGCACAGCGCGGCGCGCGCGGCGTCGACGTCACGGCCACGGCTCTGGATGAGACCGTCGGTGTACAGGGTCAGCAGACTGCCCTCCGCCAGCTCCAACTGAGCCGTCTCGAAGGGGAGTCCGCCCAGCCCCAGGGGCGGACCGATCTCCATCTCGGGAAAGTCGACCGACCATGTCGAGCCCGGCTCCCGGGCCACGGGGGGAGTCGCCACCGCGGGCGCCACGTGGCCGGCGCTGGCCAGCGTGCACAGACGGGACACCGGATCGTAGACGGCGTACAAACACGTGGCGCTCAACTCGCCGTCGTCCCGCGCCTCCTCGCGCTGCAGGCGGATGACCACGTCGTCCAGATGCGTGAGGAGTTCGTCGGGCATCAGATCGATGTCCGCGAAGGACCGGACGGCCGTGCGCAGACGGCCCATGGTGGCGGCGGCGTGCAGACCGCGGCCCACGACATCGCCGACGACGAGGGCGACCCGCGCCCCGGACAGCGGGATCACGTCGTACCAGTCACCGCCGACGCCGGCCCGCGCACCGCTCGGCAGATAGCGGGACGCCGTGTCGACGGCGGACTGCTCCACCGCGCGCTGCGGCAGCAGGCTGCGCTGGAGGGTGAGGGCGGTGGCGCGCTCCTGGCTGTACCGGCGGGCGTTGTCGATGGACACCGCCGCCAGCGCCGCGATCTCCTGGGCCAGCAGGAGGTCGTCGTCGTCGAAGGGGGCCGCGGTGCGGCGACGGAGGAACTGGGCGAGGCCGAGGGTGCTGCCGCGGGCCCGCAGGGGAAGCAGCAGGGCCGAGTGATGACCGGACGCGGGCTCCGTGGCGCCGTACAGGCGCGGCTGTCCCGAGGCCAGTGCCCGCGCCGGTTCCGACTCCGCCGGGTAGGTGTGCGTCCGGCCGGTCGCGACCGGCAGATCCGCGTCGTGGTCCAGCGCCGAACGCTGGGCGATACGGCGCAGCACCGGCGTGCGTGCCGGGGCGGCCGGCGGATGGGCGTCGCCGTCGTGCAGGAGGGAGTCGAGGAGGTCGACGGTGACCAGGTCGGCGAAGTCGTCGGTGCCGAACTCCGCCAGCTCCTCGGCGGTCCGGGCGGTGTCGAGCGACGTCCCGATCCGCCGGCTCGCCTCGTTGACCAGCAGCAGCCGTCGCTGCAGCCGCCGGTCGCGCTCCTCCTGGTAGGCCGTGACGACCTGCTCCGAGCCGCGGTCGACGTAGGCGAAGGCCGCCCCGATCAGCCGCATGGCCGCGGCGTTCATCAGCTCCCAGTCGTCGGTGAGCCGGACCGCCTCGCCCTGGAACAGCTGGACCAGAATCATGTGGCCGAGACGGTAGGAGCGCAGCAGCCAACTGATCGGCACGCCGCGCCGGGCGGCCTGGCGGGCGATCTCCAGTGCCTCGGGTGGCGCCTCGACCTCGGTGACGTCGATACGCCCTTCGAGCACGTCGAGGAACCTGAGGATGTGCCCGGCCGTCTCCTCCAGCGCGAGCGCGGCGATCTCCTCGTGCTCCCACAGCTCGGGCATGTCGACGCTCAGGCGTTGCAGCAGCAGGTCGGCCGACTCCACCGCTCGCGGTCTGAGCTCTTGAGCCAGACGACGGAGGAACGCGTCGACATCGATGCCCATACCGGAAACGTACCGAAGCTCCCCGGTCCGCGCCCCTCCAGCGGGGCCCCTCGAGGCGGCGCAGGCTACAGCGGAGCCGGGGACGACGCTCCCGCGATCAGCAGCCGGGGGGTTCCCGTGCCGTCCGCCGGTACGCTCCACAGGTCGCTGCCGCCGACCTTGCCGTCGGCGGGCAGGGCGTAGGCGAGGGTGCGGCCGTCGAGCCAGGTGGCCTGGTCGTCGACGCTGTGGCGTTCGGCGAGCGGCGTCTGGCGCAGCGTCCTGAGGTCGAGGACGTACTCGTGCCAGAGCGAGGCACCGGACAGGACCCGCTTCTTGTAGGCGACCCGGGTCCCGTCGGGGGAGAGCGACGGGCACTCCACGTTCTCGGCCAGGGTGGTCACCGTACGCCGGGAGAGGGACCCGCGGACCAGATGGGTGTGGCCGGCGGTGTTGAGGGTGGCGTAGAAGGTGTCGTCGTCGGCGGCGAACGTGACGCCCCAGAAGTTGACGTCCGAGGCGTGGTACGGCTTGCCGTCCTTGACGACGGAGAACGTCTCCAGGCTCGGCGTCAGCCGCATCGTGCGGGTGTCCAGTACGGAGGTGCGGGTGGAGAAGAAGGCCGACGAGTAGGACTCGCCGGAGACGAAGACGGTCCAGGCGGCGAAGCGGCCGCTGGGCGAGATCCGGGCCCGGCTCGGGGTGCCCGCGAGCGGGAAGGTGCGCAGGGTGCGCAACCGGGAGTCCAGGATCAGGGCGCGGTTGCTCTGTTTGAGGACGCCCGGGTTGGACTGGAGGCAGACGCCGGTTCCGGCCGCGGCGTAGAAGCGGACGCACTTCAGGTCCGCCGCGATCCGCCCGCCCCCCGGATCGGCCGACGGTACCGAGGCGAGAGCGCCCCGGTGCGGGCCGGCGGCCGCGTTCACGAACAGCAGGCGGCCCTTCTGGTCGAGCGCCGGCGTGCCCGCGGTGACGGCGGGGCCGCCCGACTGCGCCTGGCCGGCCCGGTCGGCGCGGGCGGCGGCGTGCAGGACGACGCCGGTACCGAGGCCGGCGAGCAGCAGCACCGCCGCGAGGAGTATGAGCAGGCGGCGGCGCAGCGGTGTCATTCGGGTCCTTGCGTTCGTCGTTGCGGTGGTGCGGGTGCGTGTTGCCTCGTCGGCGTCGGCGTCGGTATCGATGCCGGTGCGTGGCGTGGTCATCGTGTGCCGCCCGCCGGCCGCAGGACCAGGCCCGCGACACCGGCACAGCACACCAGGCCGATCGCCGAACCGGCCAGCGCCGGTCCGTCGCCCCACAGCGTCCACGCGGCACCGAAGGCCAGCGAGCAGCAGAAGCGGGCCAGCGCCTGACTGGTGCCGACGATCGCGAGGCCGCTGGCGCGCAGGTGCTCGGGCACGACACCGGCGAGGGCGGCCGGCAGGACGCCGTCGGTGGCCGCGTAGAACGCGCCGTGCAGGGCGAGGACCGCCGGCGCGAGGACCGGCGTGGCCGGCGCCCACAGAAGCAGGGCGTAGGCGGTGAGCAGGGCCAGATGCCCGGCGAGGAACACGGTGCGCCGCCCGACCCGGTCGGCCAGCGCGCCCATCGGCACCGCCAGCAGCAGGAACACGACGGCGGTGCCGAGCGGCAGCAGCGTGAACCACGCGTCGCCGACCCCGGCCCGCCGTTGCAGCAGCAGATAGACGAAGGCGTCGCTGACGGTGGTCAGGCCGAGCAGCGCGGCACAGCCGGCGAGCGCCCGCAGCCGCGGCAGGCGCAGCAGGGCGAGGGCCTCACGCACCCGGACAGGAGGCCTGGCAGCGGCGCCGTCCACGGGAGCTCCGCTCAGCTCACCGCTGCCGGCGTCGGGCCGGCGCACGCCGTCTCCGCCCCGGTCGGACGCACCCCCGCGGGCGCCCCCCGCGTCGGGCCGGCGCGCGCCGTCTCCGCCCCCGTCGGACGCACCGCCGGCGCCCCCCGCGTCGGCCCGGCGGAGGTCGCTGCTGCCCGTCCCGGCCCCGCGCGCGCCCTGCCCCCTGCCCGGCACGAACAGCACCAGGACGAGGACGCCCAGCACGGCCACGCACGTGCTCACGCCGAACACCGCGTCGTAGCCGTCGGCCGCCGCGCGCAGGATGAGGAAGGCCGCCAGCGGGCCGAGCATCGCACCGGTGGTGTCCATCGCCCGGTGCACGCCGAACGCCCGGCCCTGGTGCGCGGCCGGTGTGGACAGGGAGATCATCGCGTCGCGCGGGGCGGTGCGCAGACCCTTGCCGGTGCGGTCCAGCGCCAGGACCGTGCCGAGCGTGCCGAGGCTGCCGGCGAGCAGCAACAGCGGCTTGCACAGCGCCGAGAGGCCGTAGCCGAGCCCGGCCATCAGCTTGTGGCCGCGCACCCGGTCCGCGACATGGCCGCCGGTGAGCTGCACCAGCGCGCTGACGCCGTTGTAGATGCCGTCGAGGGTGCCGAAGCCCAGCGGACTGAAGCCGAGTGTGCTGACGAGGTAGAGCGGCAGGACGGCGGTGACCATCTCCGAGGAGATGTCGGTGATCAGGCTGACCGTGCCGAGCACCAGCACGACCGGGGCGACCCCGGGCCGCCGGCCGCGTGTGCGGCCCGTGTCGGCGCCCGCCTGCGCCGGTGCGGAACGGTCGGTGAGGTACATGTGCCAGGACTCCCGGTGCGCTCAGTTCCGCCGGCTGCTCTCGTCGCGCAGCCAGGTGCCGAAGTCCCCGGCGCGGATGGCCTTGCGCGCCCCCCGGCGGGCGACGAGCGCCGCGGCGACGAAGACCACGACCCCCGGCAGCAGGGCCGGCTCCGCGCGCAGCAGCGCCGTAAGGTCCGACCGGCCGGTGCGCGCAGAGGCGCCCTGCGGGTCCTGCCGCTCGACCTGCGCGGTGGAGACCGCGGCCCGGATCCGCCGTTTGATCAAGTCCCGCCAGGTGCGCGGCGGATGGACCACGACCTGCGCCGAGCCGACCACGCGCCGCTCGTCCGCGGCGAACGCCAGCGACGCGGCCAGGTCGTCCGCCATCAGCGGCGGAAGGGCGGCGATCCGGGCGTGCCCGGCCTTGGAGACCGCGATGACACCCCGGCCGAACAACCCCTCGCGCACCGCGGGCAGCCGCTGCCACACCCGGTAGTAGGCGCGCACCGGCCAGGCACAGGCGGCCAGCGGGATGTGCCGTCGCGGCGCGGTGGCGAGGATGCGTCCGGTGCCGTCGTCCAGGGGCTCGGCCAGCGCCCGTACGTCGGCGGCCGTGAGCACCACGTCGGCGTCCACGTAGAGGCGTGGGAAGCCACGCGCGTGGTCGTCGCCGGCCCGCAGCGCGGCGTGCTTGGAGGGGGCGGGGAGCTCGACCACCCGCACGCGAGGTCCGCGAGCGGCCGCGACGCGCGCGGTGTCGTCCGTGCACCCGTTGCACACGACCACGATGTCGGTGTCGTCCTCGACGTCGCCGGCCAGCAGCGAATCGAGGAGCCGGCCGAGGACACGCGCCTCGTTGTGCGCCGGGATCACGATGCTCGTCACGCGGGCAGTATGCCCCGGGTGACGCCCTTGTGCTGCGTGTTTCGTCCAACTGTTCCCGCGACTGCGTCCCGTGGTCTAGATTGAGGTCCGCCGGACCGGTTTGGGAGGGGAACCAGCCCCTGGCTGCACGTCAGGGAACGGCGTTGTGCGCCGGGTGCCGAGAGGCAGCCGGTCAACACGCGGGGGGCATGAAGCGGTTGGGGAACCGCTGGAACTTCCTTGTTTTTCAGTGCCGTTGTGCTGAGGAGACACAGCGGCGCCGATCCAGTCCCGGCTGCGGGCCTCGCGACCGCATGCCCGGTTTTCGTTGGCTCAGGGTTAGCTGCGCATGTGGTGGTGGGGGGTCCATGACCATTGAGATCACGCATGAGCACCTGGTTGTGGAACATAGACGTCCAGATGCTCGTCGAAGACGTTGGGAACGCACGTACCGAAGAGCTCTGCTGGTCGCGGACGCGTCCGCGGCCCTGGCCGCCGCCCTGGTGATCCACGGGGTGTACGGCCGCTGGGCGGTGGCGCTGCTGCTGCCCCCGCTGTGGATCGCGGCGATGTTCGCCCACCGCGCCTACGGACGCGGCGTCCTTCCGCTGGGGGCCGAGGAGTATCTGCGCGTGCTGCGCGGCGCCGCCCTGCTGCCCGCGCTGGCGGGCACGTACTGGGTGTTCACCCATGACGCCGGGTTCCTTCACGACATGACGACGGCCGCCCTGCCGGTCGTCGCCTTCGCACTGCCGCTCCGCTACGCGCTGCGCCGCCGGCTGCACCGGCGCTGGGCGCGGGGGCGCGACCGCAGTGCGACGCTCCTGGTCGGACCCTCGCACGGGGTCCTGGAGCTGGCCGCAGTCCTGCGGCGGGCCGGTGGCGCACGCGCCCTGCACGTCGCCGGCGTGTGCGTGAGCGACACCGAGCACACGGCGCAGATCCGCCGGCTGGGGGTGCCCGTCCTGGGCGGCGCCGGCGACCTGGACGACGTCATCCGGGCCATGGGCATCGGCACCGTGGTGGTGCTCCCGGCCCCGGAGTTCGACGCCGCCGTCCTGCGCCGCATGTCGTGGACGGCCGCCGTCCACGACGCCGACTTCCTGCTGGCGCCCGTCCTCACCGACGTGTCCGCCTCACGCCTGGCCGTGCGCCCCACCAACGGCGTACCGCTGCTGCGGGTGCAGGCGCCGAACCTCTCCCGGCTCTCCCGGCTGCCCAAGGAAGCACTGGACCGTACCCTCGCGGCGCTGTTCCTGCTGCTCCTCGGGCTGCCCATGCTGCTGGTCGCCCTGGTCGTCCGGCTGGACAGCGCCGGACCGGCCCTGTACCGGCAGCAGCGGGTCGGCCGCTACGGCGACCACTTCACGATGCTGAAGTTCCGCACGATGCGGCAGGACGCGGACGCCCTGCGGGCCGAACTGGAGCACCTCAACAGCAACAGCGACGGACTGCTGTTCAAGGTGAAGCAGGACCCGCGCGTCACCCGCGTCGGCTCCTTCCTGCGCCGCAGTTCGCTCGACGAACTGCCGCAGCTGATCAACGTGGTCAAGGGCCACATGTCGCTCGTGGGCCCCCGCCCTCCACTGCCCGAGGAGGTGGAGGAGTACACGGCGGACATCAAACGCCGGCTGCTGGTGAAACCCGGTCTCACCGGGCTGTGGCAGGTCAGCGGGCGCTCCGACCTGCCCTGGGACGAGGCGGTCCGGCTCGATCTCGGATACGTGGACAACTGGTCGATGGGCCTGGACCTGTCGATCCTGCTGCGCACCGGCTCGGCCGTGGTGCGCGGGACGGGGGCCTACTGATGAGCCAGGAGAAGAGGAACACTGTGACGCAGGAGCCGTTGGGGGTCGCCGTCGTCGGGGCCGGATACTGGGGCCCCAACCTCGTCCGCAACTTCCAGGCCAGCGACCGGTTCCGGCTGCGCTGGCTGTGCGACCTCGACGTGGACCGCGCCCAGCGGGTCCTCGGCGCCTACTCCACCGTGCAGGCCACCGCCGACTACGCGGCCGTCCTCGCCGACCCGGCGGTCGACGCCGTCGCCGTGGCCACACCGGCCGGCACCCACCTCGACATCGCCCTGGCCGCCCTGCGCGCCGGCAAGCACGTCCTCGTCGAGAAGCCCCTCGCGGCCACCTACGCCGACGGACTGCGCCTGGTGAACGAGGCGCAGGAGCGCGGCCTGACCCTGATGTGCGACCACACCTACTGCTACACGCCCGCCGTGGGCCGTATCCGGGAGGCGGTCCACTCCGGGGAACTGGGCGAGATCCACTTCGTCGACTCGGTCCGCATCAACCTCGGGCTCGTCCAGAAGGACATCGACGTGCTGTGGGACCTCGCCCCGCACGACCTGTCCATCCTGGACTTCATCCTCCCCGACCACGTCGAGCCGGTCGCCGTCGCCGCCCACGGCGCCGACCCGATCGGCGCGGGCCAGGCCTGCGTGGCCTATCTGACGCTGCAGCTCAACACCGGCGCCATCGCCCATGTGCACGTCAACTGGCTCTCCCCGACGAAGGTGCGCACCACCATGGTGGGCGGCGCCAAACGCACCCTGGTGTGGGACGACCTCAACCCGCTGCAGCGGGTGGCGATCTACGACCGGGGCGTCGACCTGGCCGCGCCGCAGGAGATCGGCGCGGACGAGCGCCGGGACATGCTCGTCTCGTACCGCTCCGGGGACATGGTCGCGCCCGCCATCGCCGAGCGGGAAGCGCTGCGGGGCATGGCCGAGGAGTTCGCCGACGCGATACGCCACAACCGGGCGCCGCTGACCGACGGCCAGGCGGGCCTGCGCGTGCTGGACATTCTCGAAGCGGCCTCCCGGAGCCTGCAGTTCAAGGGTGCCGTCGTCGGCCTGCGCGCCGGGCACTGACGTACCCCACCGGTGCCGGGCACCGACGGTCAGCGTCAGCGCCCGGCACCGACGTTCCACATCAGCGAGAGGGCTAAGCAGTTGAGCAGCGTACGAGGCAAGAAGATCCTGGTCACCGGAGGGGCGGGCACCATCGGCTCGAACCTCGTCGACCTCCTGGCCGAGGGCGGTGCCCGCGAGATCGTCGTGCTCGACAACTTCGTGCGCGGGCGCATGGCCAACCTCGCCCGGGCGCTGGGCAGCGGCACCGTGCAGGTCGTCGAGGGCGACATCCGTGACGCCGCCCTGGTCCGCAAGGTCACCGAGGGCGCCGACCTGGTGTTCCACCTGGCCGCGATCCGCATCACGCAGTGCGCTGAGGAACCCCGCCTCGCCAACGAGGTGATGGTCGACGGCACCTTCAACGTCCTGGAGGCAGCCGTCGACGCCGGCGTCTCCAAGGTCGTCGCGTCCTCCTCGGCGTCCGTCTACGGCATGGCCGACACCTTCCCGACGACCGAGCGCCACCACCCGTACCACAACGACACCTTCTACGGCGCCGCCAAGGCCTTCAACGAGGGCATGCTGCGCAGCTTCCACGCCATGTACGGGCTCGACTACGTGGCCCTGCGCTACTTCAACGTGTACGGCCCCCGGATGGACATCCACGGCCTGTACACCGAGGTGCTCATCCGCTGGATGGAGCGCATCGAGGCGGGCGAGCCGCCCCTGATCCTCGGCGACGGCAGCCAGACGATGGACTTCGTCGACGTCCGCGACATCGCCCGCGCCAATGTGCTGGCCGCCGAGTCCGAGGTCACCGACGAGGTGTTCAACGTCGCCAGCGGCACGGAGACCTCGCTGAAGGAGCTGGCCGAGGGCCTGCTCGAGGCGATGGGCGCCACCGGCCTGGAGCCCGAGTACGGCCCCGCCCGCGCGGTGAACGGGGTGGTCCGGCGCCTCGCCGACACCTCCCGGGCCACCGAACGGCTCGGCTTCACCGCGCACATCGACCTGCGCACCGGCCTCAAGGACCTGGTCGAGTGGTGGCGCGCGGAGCGGGAGGCGGCCAAGTGAGCACCGACCGCATCCCCGTGATGATCCCCTGGCTCGGCGAGGAGGAGGCCCGGGCCGCCTCCGAGGCCGTGCTGTCCGGCTGGGTCGCCCAGGGCCCCAGGGTCGCCGCCTTCGAGCGGGCCTTCGCCGAACGCGTCGGCGCCGAGCACGCCGTCGCCGTCAGCTCCTGCACCACCGCCCTGCACCTGTCCCTCGTCGCACTCGGACTCGGACCCGGCGACGAGGTCGTGGTGCCCTCGCTGTCCTTCATCGCCACCGCCAACGCGGTGCGCTACGTCGGTGCCGAGCCGGTGTTCGCGGACGTGGACCCGGCCACCGGCAACCTGACCCCGGCCACCGTGGACGCCGTGCGCACCCCGCGCACCCGGGCCGTCCTCGTCGTCCATCAGGGCGGCGTCCCCGCCGACGTGCACGCCCTGCGGGCCGCCTGCGCCGACTGGCAGCTCCCGCTGGTCGAGGACGCGGCCTGCGCCATCGGCTCCACGGCCGGCGGCAAGCCCGTCGGGCAGGGCGCGCTGATCGCGGCCTGGTCCTTCCACCCCCGCAAGATCGTCACCACCGGCGAGGGCGGCATGATCACCACCGACGACGCCACGTGGGCGGCACGCCTGCGCCGGCTGCGCGAACACGGCATGAACGCCTCGGCCGCCGAACGTCACGCCAGCGACAAGCCCGTCCTGGAGAGCTACCTCGAGGTCGGCTACAACTACCGGATGACGGACATCCAGGCCGCGGTCGGCCTGGTCCAGCTCGGCAAACTCGACGCGATGATCAGCCGCCGCCGCGAACTGGCCGCCCGCTACGAAGCGTCGCTGCGGGACATCCCCGGCCTCACCCCGGTGCGCGACCCCGAGCACGGCGAGAGCAACTTCCAGTCGTACTGGGTGCTGCTGGAGCCGGACTTCCCCGTCGGCCGGGACGACCTGCTCGCCGCGCTCGCCGCGGCCGGCGTGTCCGCCCGCCGCGGCATCATGGCCGCCCACCTCGAACCCGCCTACGCCGGGCACGCCGGCGCGCCGCTGCCGGTCACCGAGCGGATCAGCCGCGACTCGCTGATCCTGCCCCTGTTCCACACCATGACCGAGGCCCAGCAGGACCGCGTGGTCGCCGCCTTGCGCGAACAGGCCACACCATGAACGCGCTGCTGATCGTCGGCGCCGGCGGCTTCGCCCGGGAGACCGCGCAGGCCGTACGGGACGCGGGCGACGCCACACTGCTCGGGCACCTCGACGACAACCGTGCCCTGCACGGCACCGATGTCGACGGCGTGCCCGTCCTCGGCGGCACGGACCTGGTCCACGACCTGCCCGACGCCCGCGCGGTGATCTGCGTGGGCAACCCCCGCGACTACGGCGCCCGCGCCCGCCTGGTGCGCCGCCTCGGCCTGCCCGAGGACCGCTACGCCACCGTGGTCCACCCGACCGCGGCGGTGTCGGCGAGCTCGCGCATCGGCCCCGGCTCGGTGGTGCTCGCGCACTGCGCGCTGACGGCCGCCGTCCACGTGGGCGCGCACGTCGCGGTGATGCCGCACACCGTCCTCACCCACGACGACGTCGTCGAGGACTACGTCACCGTCGCCTCCGGCGTACGCCTCGGCGGGGGAGTGCGCCTGGGCACCGGCAGCTATGTGGGCTCCGGGGCCCTGGTCCGCGAGGGCACGACGGTCGGCGAGTGGTCGCAGATCGGGATGGGGAGCACGGTGCTCGGCGACGTACCGCCGGGCGAGGTCTGGGTGGGGAGCCCGGCCCGGCGGCTGCGCGAGGCGGCCGCCCCGGCGCTGGACGAACTGGCGCTGCACGCAATGGGGGGACGGATCGCATGAATCACATACCACTGGTGGACCTCAAGGCGGCCCACGCCGAGGTCGCCGACGAGGTACGGGCCGGCTTCGACCGCGTCCTGGCGAACACGGCGTTCGTCGGGGGCGAGGAGGTCCGCCTCTTCGAGCACGAGTACGCCGACTTCGGCGGTGTCGCGCACTGCGTGGGCGTCGCCAACGGCACCGACGCCGTCGAACTCGCCCTGCGCGCGAGCGGCGTCGGGCCCGGCGACGAGGTCGTGGTGCCCGCCAACACCTTCATCGCCACCGCGGGCGCCGTCGCCCGGATCGGCGCGCGCCCCGTCCTCGCGGACTGCCTGCCCGGCAGCCACCTGCTCGACCCGCAGGCCGCGCTGGACGCGGTCGGCCCGGCGACCCGAGCGGTCGTGCCGGTGCACCTGTACGGTCAGATGGCCGACGTCACCGCTCTCGCCGGGCAACTGCCCGGACACGTCCGCGTCGTCGAGGACGCCGCCCAGTGCCAGGGCGCCCGCCGCGACGGCCGCGCGCCGGGCAGCGGCACCATCGCCGCCACCAGCTTCTACCCGGGCAAGAACCTGGGCGCCTACGGCGACGCGGGCGCGGTCCTCACCGACGACGAGGAACGCGCCGGCCTGGTCCGCGCGATCGCCAACCACGGCGGAGTCGCCAAGTACCGCCACGACGTCCCCGGCTTCAACAGCCGCCTGGACGGACTGCAGGCCGTCGTGCTGCGCGCGAAGCTGGCGCGTCTCGCGGACGGCAACGCGGCCCGCCGCGCCGCCGCCGCCCGCTACGACGCGCTGCTCGCCGACCAGGCGGCCGCAGGCCGGCTCGTGCTGCCGGTGACAGAGCCCGGCAACGTCCACGTCTGGCACCTGTACGTCGTCCAGGTCACCGGCGCGGACCGTGACGACGTCGTCGGCAAGCTGAACGCCGAGGGCATCGGCGCGGGCGTGCACTATCCGCAACCTGTCCACCTGACCCCGGCCTACCGTCATCTCGGCCACGGGCCGGGCGACTTCCCGAACGCCGAGAAGGCGGCCGAGCGGATCCTGTCGCTCCCGCTCTATCCGCAGATCACCCCCGACCAGCAGCAGCAGGTCGTGGACGCGCTCACCGCAGCGCTCGCAGGCTGAACGATCCCCGCTCCACCCCGACCGCACGGGTCGGCCGGCACAGCACCGCTGAGAGGTACTCATGAACAGTTGGAGCAGACGGCTGCGGGGCGGGCGCCTCGCTGTCGTCGCAGCATTGATCTGGGCGGTGCTCCCGCAGGCCGTCCCCGCCCAGGCGGTGACCGATCCGTGCGGTGCCGGGTCCAACCCGGTCGTCTGCGAGAACTCCAAGCCGGGCAGCCCCAAGTCCGACTGGTTCTCGGCCAACGCCTACGGCGACATCAAGGGGTTCACCACCAAGGAGAGCGTCCAGGCCGGCGACACGGTCCAGTTCAAGGTCCAGTCGAAGACCCCGTACCGCATCGAGATCTACCGGCTGGGCTGGTACGGCGGAGACGGCGCCCGGGAGATGTCGACGGCGGCGCAGGCCGCGGTGACGTACCCGGCGAACTACACCACCAGCCCCAAGAGCTGCACCACCAAGAGCACCACCGGCCTGGTCGACTGCGGCAACTGGCCCGTGACCGCGAGCTGGACGGTGCCCGGCGACGCCGTGTCCGGCCTGTACATCGCGAACCTCACGCAGACCGACGGTGACGGCCTCATGCCGTACCCGTTCGTCGTCCGCAAGGACTCCAGCACCTCCGACGTCGTCGTGCAGACCAGCGACCAGACCTGGCAGGCGTACAACGACTACGGCGGCCAGGACCTGTACGGCGGGGCCGGTCCCGCGCCCGACGGCCGCGCCTACGAGGTCAGTTACAACCGGCCGCTGGACATCGGCGGCGACAACGGCATCTACGGCTCCGAGTTCATGATGCTGTCGTGGCTCGAGCGCAACGGCTACGACGTGAGCTATCTGTCCGGCGTGGACGTGTCGACCAACGGCGCCACCCTGCTGAAGAACCACAAGGTGTACGTGTCCTCCGGCCACGACGAGTACTGGACGCAGAGCCAGTACTCCAATGTGCTGGCAGCCCGCAAGGCCGGGCTGCGGGAGGCGTTCTTCAGCGGCAACGAGGTCTTCTGGAAGACCCGCCTCGCCCCGAGCATCGACGGCGCCAACACGGCGAACCGCACCATGGTCTGCTACAAGATGACCAAGATGGCGCAGAACAACGGCATCGCCGACCCCAGCGGCATCTGGACCGGCACCTGGATGGACCCGACGAGCACCCAGTACGGGCAGACCTACCAGCCGCCGAACATCCTCACCGGCTCCATGTTCACGGTGAACGGCTACCGCAGTGACGCCATCACCGTCCCCGGCTCCTACGGCAAGAACCGGCTGTGGCGCAACACCTCCGTCGCGAACCTCACGCCGAGCCAGACCGCGACCTTCCCGGCCGGCACGCTCGGTTACGAGTGGGACAGCGACATCACCAACAGCACCCGGCCGACCGGAGCCATCGACCTGTCGTCCACCACGGTGGACATCAACGACGGCAAGCTGCGCATGGACTGGGGCAACGTCTACGGCAACGGCACCGCGACGCACAGCCTCGTCGCCTTCCGTGACCAGGACTCCGGCGCGCTGGTGTTCGGCTCCGGCACCGTGCAGTGGTCGTGGGGCCTGACCAACGTCCCCACCTACAACCCGGCCGACACGGTGGTCACCGAGGACGCCCGCATGCAGCAGGCGACCGTGAACATCCTCGCCGACATGGGGGTCCAGCCGAGGACCCTGCAGGGCAACCTCGTCGCCGCCACCGCCTCCGCCGACACCACCGGGCCGGCGGTCACCGTGACGAGCCCCGCCTCCGGCGCCACCCTCCCGGCCCTGAAGCCGGTCACCCTCACCGGCACCGCCGGCGACACCGGCGGCGGAGTCGTCGCCCGCGTGGAGGTGTCCACGGACGGCGGCACGACATGGAACGCCGCCACCGGCCTCACGTCCTGGAAGTACACCTGGACCCCGACCTCCCCGGGTCCCGCGTCGATCAAGGTCCGCGCGGTCGACGACAGCGTCAACATCGGCGCCGTCACGACCCTCCCGGTGACCGTCGGCCCCCAGACGTGCCCCTGCACCGTCTGGCCGGCCTCGGCCGTGCCCGGCACGGTCAACGCGGGCGACGGAAGCTCGGTCGAGCTGGGCGTCAAGTTCCGCACCACGGTCGCCGGTTCGATCACCGGTGTCCGCTTCTACAAGTCACCCGCCAACACCGGCACCCACACCGGCAGCCTGTGGACCGCCTCCGGCACCCGCCTGGCCACCGGCACCTTCACGGGCGAGTCGGCCTCCGGCTGGCAGCAGCTGAACTTCGCCGCCCCGGTCGCGGTCAAGGCGAACACCACCTACGTCGCCTCGTACTTCGCCCCCAACGGCGGCTACTCCTACGACGGCGGCTACTTCACCGACAGCGACGCGGGCCTCGCCCCGCTCACGGCACTGAAGTCCGGCACGGACGGCGGCAACGGCGTCTACCGGTACAGCTCCACCAGCGCCTTCCCGTCCTCGCAGTCCTCGGGCAGCAACTACTGGGTCGACGTGGTGCTCGACACCTCGACGGCCAGCACCGCCCCGCCCACCGTCACCGCGACGTCCCCGACCTCCGGCGCCACCAACACCTCGATCACGGCACCGGTGTCGGCCACCTTCAACGCCTCGATCGACGCGGACAGCCTCACCTTCACGGTGAAGGACCCCGACGGCACGGCCGTACCGGGCACCGTCACACTCCCCGCCGCGAACAAGGCGACCTTCACCCCGTCGACCGAACTGGCGCTGCACACCACCTACACGGCGTCCGTGCAGGCCTCCGACGTGTGGGGCAACACCATGGCGAACCCGGTGACCTGGAGCTTCACCACCAGCTCCACCCCGCCCGCGGTCACCTGCCCCTGCACCCTGTGGAACGCGGCCACCGTCCCGGCCACCACCGACGTGACCGGTGACGCCAACTCCGTGGAACTGGGCACCCGCTTCACCTCGTCGACCGCCGGCTGGGTCACCGGCGTCACCTTCTACAAGGGCACCGGCAACACCGGCACCCACACCGGCAGCGTGTGGTCCGACGACGGAACCCTGCTCGGCAGCGGCACCTTCACCAACGAGTCGCCCTCCGGCTGGCAGACGCTGACCTTCACCACTCCCGTGGCCATCACGGCCGGCACCCCGTACGTCGTCTCCTACCACGCCCCGCAGGGCAACTACGCCGTCGACGGCGGCTACTTCACGGCGGCCCACCAGTCGTATCCGCTGACCGCCACCGCCGACACCACCACGCACCACAACGGGCTCTACCGCTACGGTGCCGGCCCGGCCTTCCCGAACAGCTCCTACGGTTCCGCGAACTACTGGGTCGGCCCCGTCTTCACCGCCGACAACCCCACCGCCATGCTGGCGCCGGCCACCGCCTCGGAGGTGACCACGTCCTCGGTGACGCACACCGCCGACGCGGCCGGCCCCCTCGTCGCGACCCTGCCCGCCGGCACCGCCCTGTCCTCCGTCACCGCGACCGTGACCGTCCTGCCCGGCCCCACGGCAGCCGCCGCCAGGAAGCTCCACGTCACGGCCGTCACCTCCTACGACCGGGCCACCCACAAGGTGTCCGTCCACCTGTCGGCCCCGCTGCCGGACGGCACGCGGTTCACGGTCACGATCAGCGCCCGGGACAAGCACCGTCACGCGGTGCAGGCCCGCAGCTGGACCCTGACCAGCAAGGCCGTCCGCAAGAAGAAGAACTGACCGACCGAGCGCACCGGTGGTGGTCCGCGCCGAGCGGACCACCACCGGGGATTGGCTGCCGCATCGATGAGCACCGTCAGTGTTGTCATCCCCTGCTACAAATACGGCCACTTCCTCGCCGACTGCGTCAGCAGCGTCCTGGACGAACAGGACGGCGTGGACGTCCGGGTCCTCATCATCGACGACGCCTCGCCCGACGACTCGGCCGAGGTCGCGCAGAAACTGGCCGCCTCCGACCCGCGCATCGAGGTCCACGTCCACGAGACCAACAAGGGCCACATCGCCACCTACAACGAAGGGCTGCTGGAGTGGGCCGACGGCGACTACGTCGCCCTGCTGTCCGCCGACGACCGGCTCGTCCCGGGCGCCCTGGTCCGCGCCGCCGCCCTCCTCGACGCCCACCCCGAGGCCGGGTTCGCCTACGGCCGCCCCCTGCGCTTCCAGCACGGTGGCCCGCTGCCGCAGGCCCGCACCCGCTCCACCGGCTCGGTCGTCTACCCCGGCCAGTGGTGGCTGGAGCGCCGCTTCAGGGAGGGCACCGGCTGCATCACCTCACCCGAGGTCGTCGTCCGCACCAGCCTCCAGCGCACGGTCGGCGGCTACGACCCCGCCCTCCCGCATGCCGGTGACATCGAGATGTGGATGCGGCTCGCCGCCCACGCCGACGTCGGCTACATACGCGGCGCCGACCAGGCCTTCTACCGCGTCCACGGCGACAACATGTCCACCACCGACTTCGGCGGCCAGCTCGACGACCTGCGCCAGCGCCTCGTCGCCTTCGACTCGGTGCTCGACAAGTGCGCCGACCGGCTGCCCCACCGCGACCGTCTCGCCGAGCAGGTCCACACCCGGCTCGCGCGCTACGCCCTGCGCCGCGCCTACCGGGCCTACGACCGGGGCCGTACCGATGTCGTCCCGGTCGAGGCGTGCGTGGCGTTCGCCGAGGAGTGCCTGCCGGGCTACCGGGCGCTGCCCGAGTACCGGGCGCTGCGGCTGCGGCGGCGGATCGGACCGGCCGCGATGCCGTACCTCCAGCCGCTGGTGTGGTCGGCCGTGGCCGACCGCGGCCGGGAGTGGCTGTGGTGGGAGTCCTGGAAGCGCCGCGGCATCTGATGCGACCGTTCTCAGGGGGCCACGGCAAGCGGCCCGGCGTGCCGGCCCGGCGTGACCTTGCGGCGGCTCATCAGGTACCGGTCGAGCCACAACGCGCCCACCACACCACCGGCCAGGCCCAGCAGGGCGGCCCCGGCCAGGCCACGGCTCGGCGTGCCCTGCACCTCGGCGGCGCTGGGGGACACCAGCACCGAGGCGGTGATCCGCGACCCGTCGGGGACCCCCTGGGACGTCTGCAACGCTTCGACGTGCCGGGTGTAGACGTCGACGACCCGGCGTACGGCGCTCACGGCGGCGTCGGAGTCCGACGCCTGCGCCTGCACCTGGAGCGAGGGGATCAGATAGCGGGGCGTCGCGCTGGTGCCGCTGTTGCGCGGCACCAGGTGATAGGTCCCCTCGACGCCGGCCGCCCGCAACTCCCGGTCACCCGAGGGGGACTGGAGCTGCTGGATCACCGAGTAGGAGACCAGGGCGAGCGGCGGCTGCAGATTCGTCAGCTGGTTGGGCTGGTTCCGCGTCACCGGCGGCTTGAGGACGACCACCGCGGAGCCGACGTACTGGGGCGCGGGGCGCACCACCTGCCAGGCCCCGGCGGCCGTCAGCAGCAGCGCGGCCACCACGACGTACCAGCGCCGCAGCAGCGCGTCGGCGACGTTCCCGGGCGACATAGGAGATCCTTCCGTCACCCCCGATACTGGCAGGACGCGCGGCGTGATGCCACCGATTGGGGGGACGGTACGTGAGCCTTGGTGAGATATGGGCCATCCTGCGCAGACGCTGGTACTTCATGGTGCCCTTCACCCTGCTCAGTCTGCTCGGCGGCGGCTATCTGTACATGACGGTGCCCGTCTCCTACCAGTCGCAGAGTTCGGTGGCGTTGCTGGACTCCTCGGCGGTCGCACGGCTGGCTCCGACGTTCGGCAACCCCATCTCGAACGCGGGCGGCTCGCTGATCGTCACGGCCGACGTGCTGATCCGCACCCTGGAATCCAGCGACGCGGCGAGGGAACTGCGCGGCCGGGGCGTCACCGACCCGTACACGGCGGGCTTCGCGCCGCAGAGCGAGAGCCCGCTGCTCTCGCTCAGCGTCACCGGCACCGACCGGGCGAAGGTGCTTCAGGAGACCAACACCCTGACCGCGTTCGCCGGTGAACAGCTCGACGCCCTGCAGGAGACCGCCAAGGTCCCGCCCGCCTACCTCGTGCAGACGGCGCCCGTCGTCCTGCCCCAGACACCCGTGGCGAAGTCGAAGAGCCGCTACCAGGACGTCGCGGCCGTCGTCATCCTGGGGGTCGTCAGCGCGTTCCTGCTGTCGATCCTGATGGAGGGCGTCGCGGTGGTCCGCCGCCGGCGGAGTACCGAGCCGCGGCCGAACGAGACCCGCACCGGGAAACGGGCCGGCCTGCCGGCCCGGCGCGTCGACGCCACGGCGATCCTCACCGTCTATCTGGCCCTGGCCTTCTTCATCCCGTCCAACCTCGCCCTGCCCGCGCTCGGCGGCGTCGGCACCCCGGCCAACGTCTTCGCCCTGCTCGGCCTGTTGTGGTACCTCGCGACCTGGCTCGGCGGCCGTATCCTGCCCGCTCCGGGCACCCGGCTCGCCCGGGTCGCCATGTGCGTGCTCGGTGTCGCCGTTCTCCTGGCGTACATCGCCGATGCGATGCGGGAGAGTTCGCACCAGGAGGTCCTCGGCGCCGACCGCGGGCTGATCGGCTATCTGGTGTGGGTGTCCCTGGTCGTCCTGACGTCGGCGGCCATACAGGAGCGGGGCCGGCTGGACGTGCTGCTGCGCCGGGTGGTGGTCCTCGCGTCCGTCGTCGCCGCGATCGGCTTCTACGACTTCTTCGCCGCCACCAACATCGCCGACTCCCTGCACATCCCCGGCCTGCAGACCAGCGTGGCCCAGGTGTCCGTCATGGATCGCGGCGCCTTCACCCGGCCCCGCTCCACCACGGCCCAGCCCCTGGAGTTCGCCGGCGTGCTGGCCATCCTGCTGCCCTTCGCGATCCAGCAGGCCTTCGATCCGGTACGCCGTCATCTGCGGGCCTGGCGCCGCTGGGCGCCGGTCGTGCTGCTGGCCGGCGCGCTGCCGCTGTCGGTGTCGCGGACCTCGATCATCGGCCTGCTGCTGGTGGCGGGGGTGATGGTGGTGCGCTGGAAGCCGGCCCGGCGGTGGGCCGCGATCGGCGTGATGACGGCGTCCGTGGCCGTCTTCAAGGTCCTCGTGCCCGGGCTGATCGGCACGATCACGGGCCTGTTCGCGTCGTTCCTGTCCAACTCCGACAGCAGCACCCAGGCCCGCACGGTCAAGTACAGCGCGATCGTGCCGTATCTGAAGGAACACCCGCTGTTCGGGCGGGGCTTCGGCACCTTCACCCCGGACCTGTACTTCTTCACCGACAACCAGTACATGCTGGGCCTCGCCGAGATGGGCGTCGTAGGTCTCCTCGCCCTGCTCACCCTGTTCGTCACCGGCATCCACCAGGGCGGCGCCATCCGCCGCCTCGCCCGCACCGAGGCCGACCGGGAACTGGGGCAGGCGTTCTTCGCCTCCAGCCTGGTCGCCCTCGTCATCAGCGCCACCTTCGACTCGCTGAGCTTCCCGATGTTCGCCGGCATGTTCTTCCTGCTGCTGGGCGCCGGAGGCAGCTACCTCGGGTTCATCCGGCGCGAGGCCGCAGCCGCCGCCGTCGTCAGCCGCAGCACGCCCACCGAAGCCCGGCTTCCCGACCTCGTGGAGTCCCGATGAGCCGCGTCGCCGTCATCGTCGTCACCTACAACAGCGCCGCGGTGCTCCCCGGGTTCCTCGCCGCGCTCCCGGACGGCATGACCGGCCTGGACTGGCAGCTGGTCGTCGCCGACAACGACTCCGCCGACGACACCGTCGACGTCCTAAAAGCCCTGGCCCCGGACGCCACCGTCGTCCCGACGGGACGCAACGCCGGGTACGCCGCCGGGGTCAACGCGGCCCTGACCGCCGCCGACGGCTACGACGCCGTCCTGATCTGCAACCCCGACATCCGCATGCGGCGGGGTTGCGCCAGACGCCTGGTCGACAGCCTCGGTGACGGCGTCGGCATCGCCGTACCCCTGCTCTACGAGGAGGGCGGGGACACCCCGCACCATTCGCTGCGCCGGGAGTCGAGCGTGCTGCGGGCCCTCGGCGAGGCCGTCATCGGCAACCGCCGGGCCGGGCGTTTCCCGGCGCTGAGCGAACTCGTCACCGACCCGGGCGCCTACCGGCGGCCCACCCGCGCGGACTGGGCGACGGGTGCCCTCATGGCGATCTCGTCCGACTGCCTCGCCGCGTGCGGCCCGTGGGACGAGTCCTTCTTCCTCTACTCGGAGGAGACGGAGTACTGCCTGCGGGCGCGCGACCTCGGACACGCCACACAGCTGGAGCCGGCGGCCGAGGCCGTCCATCTCGGCGGGGACTCGCAGGTGTCGCCCTGGCTGTGGAGTCTGCTCACGGTCAACCGGGTACGGCTGTACCGCCGACGCCACGGGCCGCTCGCCACCGCCTGCTTCCGTGCGGCCGTCCTGCTGCGGGAGACCTCACGCGCCCTCCTGGGCCGCGCCGCCAGCCGGGCCGCGGCCGGCGCACTGCTCACCCCGGGCGCCCTGCGGGCCACGCCCGGGCCTCAGGCGGACCAGGTCGTGTAGAAGCTCCCCGGGTTCACCAGGTACCGCACGGTGGCGTGCGGCACATGGCGCACCCGGTGGCCGCGGCTGTAGCGGTGGATGAGCTCCCAGTCCTCGCGCGGCATCACCTCGGGGGTGCGGCGCAGCCGGCTGAAGTGCAGGGCCCGGGTACGCCGCGCGACGAACGCGTTGGTGTCCAGGAACGACTCCCGGGCGGCCCGCCGCCGGTCGAACGGCACCGACAGCACGTCCCGTTCGGTGCCGTCCGGCAGGACGCGGCGCAGCGCCGTGTACACGCCGTCGGGACCGCCCGGGCACTCCAGCACCGCCAGCGCCCGCTCCAGGTGGTCCGGCTCCCACAGGTTGTCGTCGTCCAGGAACGCCACGTACCGCGAGCGGGTGAGGCGGATGCCCACGTTGCGCACGACGCCGGCCACACCGGTGTTGCGGGCCAGCGACACGGCGAACAACCGGGAATCGTCCGGCAGTTCGGGCAGCCCGGCGCCGTCGTCGACCACGATCACGACCTGGTCGCGCACGCTCTGGGCGAGCGCCGAACGCACGGCCGCCCGCAGCGCGTCGGGCCGGCGGTGGGTGGCGATGACCGTGGTGACGAGCGCGGCGGGCGGGGGAGCGGCGGCCGCGAGCCGGCGGACCTCCGCCGTCTCGAAGCGGCGCAGGCGCAGCGCCGAGGGAGCGAGCAGGACCTTGTTGCGCAGCTCGAACAGGACGAGCCAGCCGAAGGCGCGCTTGAGCAGCTCCCAGGGGGCGCGGACGATACGTCGCATGATCCTCTTCCTCAGCCGGCCGGCTTGGGGACGATCGGGGTGCCGTCGGAGAACCGGTTGCCGCGCCAGACGTTCCCGGTCCCGCCCTCGTTCCAGGCGGTGACCGCCCCGTAGACACCGGAGTTGCGGTGGTAGCGGCGGGAGAAGACGTTGTCCGTGACCCTGACCCTTGTGGCGCCCGGCCCGCCCCCGTACAGCGCGTACGCGCCGCCCGCCAGCAGGTTGCGCTCCACGGTGACCCGGGAGACATGGCCGCTGTCGGCGAACAGGCCGACGGCGGCGGACGCCCCCCGGTCGACGGGCACCGGGTTGAGGAGCGTGTTGTGCCGGATCACCAGCTCGCCCGTGTTGCCGCCACCGCTGATCACCGCGTCGGTGTGCTGCCACTCACCGCCGGTGTTGCGGAACGGCACGAGGTCGTGGACGTAGTTGTCGTGCAGCTGTCCCTGGCCCATGGACAGGGCGTTGCCGAACACGGAGATGTCGCACCAGCCGACCTCGATCGAACTGGTCCCCATGTTGGAGACGGCGTAGTCCACCCCGCCGTTGTCCGGGCCCTTGCCGGGGACGGCGGTGATGGTGCTGTGCAGCACCTTCAGGCCGCTGTATCCGGGGCGCAGGTTGATCCCCCACCAGTTGGCGGAGGTGATCCTCGAGTCGACGACGGTCACGTCGTTCGCGTAGACGTCGAGGGAGCCGGTGAGGTCCCAGCCCTTGATGACCGTGCCGTCGGTCCGGATGCTGACGTTCCCCGAGGAGTGCGGGGTGAGCGCGACGCGCGGGCCGGTGCTGCGGGCGTCCGGGAAGCCGGCCTCCCCGGGGAGCGGCGGCTTGGCGTCCGCCGTTCGCTCCGCGGAGCGGGCCGGGGCGGGGTCGCCGCCCGCCGAACAGGCGGCGCACAGCACGAGGGCCAGGCCGGCGAGCAGGAGGCGCAGCCTCGTCATACGGTCTCCGGGGTACGCGAGCCGAGCAGGAACCCGCGGCTCGGCAGGACGCACACTACATAGCAGGCCAGCGCGGCCGTGGCGGTGACACACAGGGCGAGGAGGCCGTCGCCGAGGAGCCGCTTGGCGGCGAGCACGACCAGGGTCATCACCGCGCCCCCGAGGAACGGCCAGGCGCAGGCCCGGGCCAGGGGTGCGAGGCCTATCCCGGCCCGCCCCAGCGCGTGCAGGAATGCGGGCACGACGAGGCCGGCGGCGACCAGCACATGGCCCTGGGAGACGCCGACGATGCCGTTGAGCCGGGCACCGGCGACCAGGACGGGGATCAGGGCGACGGCCCACAGGCCCTGTGTGAGGATCAGGGAACGGCGCCGGCCGGCGGCGACGAGGCAGTCGTAGGCGAGTTCGCAGCCGATGCGGACCAGGCCCAGCGCCATCAGCCAGGGCAGCGCGGCCGCGGCGGGCACCCAGGTGCTGCCGTACACCAGGTCGACGACCGGGGCCGCGAGACCGCCGAGCAGCACGCACAGCGGGACGGTACCGGTGACCAGGACACCCAGGGCGCGGCTGAAGCCATGGGCGAGGGCCTGCGGGGAGTCGGCGAGACGGGAGAAGCCCGCGAAGGACACCCGCCGGGCGGCCTCGGAGATGATGCGGACCGGCCAGCCGGACATGTTGAACGCCAGCACGTAGAAACCGAGCGAGACCCCGCCGAGGGTGGAGCCGACGACGAGGGTGTCCACGTTCACGACGGCGAGCGCGAGCAGGCTGGCACCGGCCAGCGGCAGCCCGAACTTCAGCAGCGCGCGCGCCTGCACGGGGTCCCAGCCGAAGCGCAGGGTGCCGGGGGCGGCCAGCGCGCAGCCGGCGAGGGCGGCGATGTTGCCTGCGACCGCGCCCCAGGCGAAGCTCATCGCGCCCTCGCCGGTGAACGCCAGCGCCAGGGTCACCGAGGTGCTGAGGACGAAGTTGAGCGCGTCGATGACCATCCGCCGGCCCTGGGCGAACTCCCGGGTGAGGATGGCGGCCGGCACCTGCGCCACGCCGTCGATCACCAGGCACAGACACATCACGCGCAGCACGCCCGTGGCGTCGGGCGAGTCCAGCAGCACGGCGACCGTCGGCGCCGCGAGGAACAGAGCGGCGTACAGCAGGCCGCTGGAGGCGGTTGCCAGGGTCAGCACGGTCGGCGCGAAGCGGCGCGGGTCGCCCTCCCAGCGCACCAGGGCCAGGCTGACGCCCAGTTCGTTCGCCGACAGCAGGACCAGCAGCACCGTCTGGGCGATGCCGTAGACGCCCCACTCGGCCGGTCCCAGTGCGAAGCGCGCCAGGAGGATGCCGGTGGCGAAGTTGCCCAGGCGCATGACGACGGTGTTGATCAGGCTCCAGCGGGCCGCGGAACGGACCTGGTGGCCGAGCGAGGCGGGAGCGGGAGTGCCGCCCGGGTCAGCGGTGTCGCTGTCCGGTGTGCGGACGCTGTCCATGCTGTCCATGCGCAGACTCCTCGTCGAGCGGCTCGGCGGCGGACTCCACGGTCATGACGGACCGCCCGGGCCTCGACTCCGTGGCGGACCGGGTGTCGGGGGACCTGGTCTCGGCCGACCTGCTGTCGGTGGACCTGCCGTCTGCGGGCCGGACTTCCGTGGGCCGGTTGTCCGCGGGCCGGTTGTCGGTTGCCCGGGACCAGCTGGGTGCGGTCCGCAGCGCCATCGTCTGCTCCACGACCGCTTCCCCGGGCGTGGACTGCGCCGGCTGCGCGGGCTTCGCGACCCGCGGCCGCCGGCGGGCCTCCACGAAGAAGACGGCCACCAGGCTCAGCACCAGACCGAGACCACCGGCCATGACCATGTATTCGAGCCGCGTCTTGGTCTGCGCCACCGGGTCCTGCGGGGGCACGATGGTCGTCATGCGGATCATGGCCTTCGGGTCGACCCGCTGCTGCCGCTGGAACTGCTCCAGCCGCTCCTTGGCGTACGTCGTCAGGATGCGGTCCGCTGCCAGCACACCGGCCTTGTCGTCACCGGTGACGGTGAGCCACATCAGCGGCCCCTGGGCGTTGTCGGCGAGCTTCGCCTCGAAGGTGCCGCTCGCGCCCCGGGACCTGAGTTCCCGGAGCGATCCGTCGGAGTTGAGATTGCGGGCCAGGCTGTCGGCCATGCCGGTGAGCGAGGTCTGCGTGCTCAGGAACGGGTTGCCGTCGTAGGCGACGGTGGCCTTCTGCGAGTTCAGCAGGACGACGGTGCTCTGCGACTGGTAGGTGACCGGCACCGTCAGCGCCACGGCCGCGGTCAGCGCCGCGGTCAGCAGCAGTCCGGGCAACAGCACCTTCCAGCGCCTGCGCATGACACGGAAGATCTCAGCGAGATCCATGGTGGTCCCCCCTCGCGACCCGATGTGCCCCGAGCATATGGTGCGAGCGGATCATTCGGGGAGTGTCCGGTCGGTCGGCCGCGGCCGGGTGCGCGCGGTGCCTCCCTCCAGCAGCACCTCGGCGATACGGTCGCTCGCGCGGCCGTCCCACAACGGTGGCCGGCGCGGCGCGGGCGGAGCGTCCAGCACCCGGTGCACGGTGGACACGATCCGCTCCGGATCCCGGCCGGCCAGCACGTTGGTGCCCTGCTCGACCGTGATGGGCCGCTCGGTGTTGTCCCGCAGGGTCACGCACGGCACGCCGAGCGCGGTGGTCTCCTCCTGCACACCGCCGGAGTCGGTCAGCACGAGCCGGGCACCCTCCTGCAGGGCGATGAAATCCAGGTACCCGGCGGCCGGCACCAGCCGGACACCCCCGGGAACGCCGATCTCGGCCAGCCGCCCGGCCGCGCGCGGGTGCACGGGCAGTACGAGCGGGCAGCGGCCGGCGATCTCCCCCAGCGCCTTCAGCAGACCGGCGAGCACCTCGGGGTCGTCCACGTTGGCCGGCCGGTGCAGCGTGACCAGGCCGTACGCGCCCCGGGACAGGCCGTACCGGCCGAGGGCGCCGGAGTTCCTCGCCCGCTCCAGATTGGTCAGCAGGGTGTCGATCATGACGTTGCCGACGAGGTGGACCTGATCGTCCCGGTACCCCTCGGCGCGCAGGTTCTCCACGGCGTCCGGCGAGGGGGCCAGGAGATAGTCGCTGACCCGGTCGGTGGCGACCCGGTTCACCTCCTCCGGCATGCTCCAGTCACGGCTGCGCAGACCCGCCTCGACGTGCGCGAGCAGCGGCCCGGCCTTCGCCGTCACCAGGGCGCAGGCCAGGGTGGAGTTGATGTCGCCGACCACGACGACGACGTCCGGGGACACCTCGTCCAGCAGCGGCTCGAACGCGGTCATCACGCGTCCGGTCTGCTCGGCGTGGGTGCCGGAGCCGACCCCGAGGAAGCGGTCGGGCGGGCGGATGCCGAGGTCGGCGAAGAACACGTCGTTCATGGCCGGGTCGTAGTGCTGACCGGTGTGGACGAGGACGACCTCGGCGCCCCGGCGCTCCAGGGCGTCCATCACCGGCTTGATCTTCATGTAGTTGGGCCGCGCCCCGGCGACGCAGACGACTCGCATGTCTCAGAGCACCTCGATCGTTGGGCCGGCCGCGAGGCGCCGACGGCAGTCGAGCACGAAGGGGGCGTACTCGGCGATCAGTTCGTAGTCGAAGTTGTCGTGGTCGGTGAGCAGGACCACCACGTCGGCGGCCGCCAGCTCCTCGGGCACCGGCTCCACCCGCACCAGCCGCGCGTCCACCGGCAGGTCCTCCACGACGTGCGGGTCCGCCGCCCGCACCTGCGCGCCCATGTCGAGCAGCAGCTGGGAGATCCGCAGCGCCGGCGACTCCCGGGCGTCACCGGTGTTCTTCTTGTAGGCCAGCCCCAGCAGCAGGATGCGCGAGCCGTTCACGGACCGGCGTCGCTGGTTGAACAGGTCGCTGATCCGGCGCGCCACGTACTCGGGCATATGGCTGTTGATGTCGTTGGCCAGCTCCACGAACCGGAAGGACTGGCCGAGTTCGCGCTGCACCCGCCAGGACAGGTAGGAGGGGTCGATCGGCAGGCAGTGGCCGCCGACGCCCGGCCCGGGCGTGAACTTCATGAAGCCGAACGGCTTGGTGGAGGCCGCGTCGATGGCCTGCCACACGTCGATGTCCAGGTGGTGGGCGAACATCGCGATCTCGTTGACCAGCGCGATGTTCACATGCCGGAAGGTGTTCTCCAGCAGCTTGGCGAGTTCGGCCTCCTTGGGCGAGCGTACCGGCACGGTGGTGTCGACGAGCTGCCCGTAGAAGTCCTGCACGGCCTTCAGGGACGCCGCGTCGACGCCGGAGACCACCTTCGGCGTCTGCTGGAAACCCCAGACCGCGTTGCCCGGGTCGATCCGCTCGGGGGAGTAGCCGAGGTGGAAGTCGGTGCCCGCCTTCAGGCCCGAGCCGTCCTCCAGGATCGGCGCGAACAACTCCTCGGTGGTGCCGGGATACGTCGTCGACTCCAGGACGACCGTGGCGCCGGGGCGGAGATAGCGGGCGAGGGTGGCCGCCGACTCCCTGATGTAACGCAGGTCGGGGGTGCCCTCGTGCAGCGGGGTCGGCACGGTGACCACGGCGACGTCGAAACCACCGCAGTCGCGCGCCAGATCGCTCGGTCTGTAGCTGCCCTCGTCCAGCGCGGCACGGATCCGCTCCGAGGAGACGTCCTCGACGAAGGACTCACCGGCGGCGAGGCTCTTGATCCGCCTGGCGTCGACGTCGTAGCCGATCACCTCGTGTCCGACCTCGGCGGCGCGGACGGCCAGCGGCAGTCCGACGTAACCCTGTCCAACCACGACGACGCGCATCAGTGACTCCTGTCGGCGGAAGCGGGCGACGGGGTGAGCCGGACGAACTCGCGCGCCGTCATGAGAAGGAAGGAGGCGTTGGTGGTGACATACCGCCTGCCCAGGCGGCGCGGCTCCTGCAGCGCGCGGTAGAGCCACTCGAGCCCCCACCGCTGCCAGGTCCTCGGGGCCCGCTTGGTGACCCCGGCCAGGATGTCGAAGGAACCGCCGACTCCGTGCACCACGCGGGCGCCGGTGCGAGCGCCGTGCGCGGCGGTGAAGATCTCCTTCTTCGGCGAGGTCATGCCGAGGAAGAGCATCTGGGCACCGCTGCGGGCGATGCCGTCCGCGATCTCCTCCTGTTCGCAGTCGTCGAAGTAGCCGTTGCGGCTGCCGGCGACCTTCAGACCGGGGAAGCGGACCGCCACCCGGCGCAGCATCTCGGCGAGCGCGTCCTCCTTCGCGCCGAGGAAGTACACGGAGACGCCCTGCGATTCGGCCTCGGCCAGCAGCCGCAGGAACAGGTCGATCCCGGCCACCCGTTCCGGCAGCGGGGCGCGCAGGATGCGACCGGCCCACACCACGGCCTGCCCGTCGGCGAGGACGAGATCGCAGCCGGTCACGGCCTCGGCGAGCCGCGGGTCGCGCCGCATGTTCACCAGCTTGGCGGCGTTGACCACGCCGATCTCCAGCTGACGGCCCTCGCGCACCGCTTCGAGGCAGCGCTCCACGGTCTCGTCCATGGTCAGCGCATCCAGCTCGATCCCGAACAGGGACTGACGCGCGCTCATATCTCGCCCCCCAGCCAGGCGTGCAGCATCCAGCCGAACTCGTACGGCCGGCACTCACGGTCCACGGACAGCGGGCGGTACACCCGGTCCAGGGCTGTCAGCCGCAGGTTCGGGGCGACGCGGGTGGCGAGCCCCCGGGCGGCGCGTACGGCCTTCTTCGGGTCGCCCCGGAAGACCTTGCGCCAGGTGACGCCGAGGTCGTCAAGGATCATCGGCTCCCGGTGCGCGGCACCGGCCAGTTCGGGCACGTCCGTCATCCAGCGCAGGCCCTTGCGGATCGCCGCGCCGAAGTGGGTGCCGCCGGCGTCGGCGAGGTCGAACAGGGCGGTCGGGGCCATCGCGTGCTGGTGGACGCTGTAGACCGGGTAGCCCTCCACGACAGAGCCGGTGCGCGCGTCGTAGTGCCACCACCACTGGCCGCCGTCGCCCTGCAGCGCGCAGATGCGCGCGGCGCACGCCTCGGACGCGGCGAGCGCCTCCGGGTCGCCCCCGACGCTGCTCGCGTGCGCCCGGGCCAGGGCCTGCAGGGGGTACGTCTGGTCGGCGAAGCAGCTCACGTGCTCCCGGTACCAGGGCACCAGGCCGGGCCCGGTGGCGTGCGGGAACAGCGGGCTGTCGCCGATGCGGGCGCGCAGCAGACGGTCGCGGGCGGCGGCGAAATGCGTCTCCACGTCGACGGTGTCCCGGGCCGCGGCGAGCGCGGACAGCACCCACGCCGCCTCGACGGTGTACTGCGGCCGTCGCGCCATGTCCAGGGCCTCGACCCGGGCGAGTGCGTCGGAGAGCTTGGGGTGCCCGGTGTCGGCGGCGGCCCACGCGATGAGCGCCGCGTCACCGAGGTTGGTCACCGCGGGCAGCGACTCGACCAGCAGACCGACGAACTCCTCGGCGCTGCGTCCACCGAGCACGGCACGCTGGCGGTCCTCGTGGAGGAACCGGACGCCGAGCGCGGTGATGGCCGCGTAGCGGGTGCTGATCCCGCGCCGTTCGAGGGCCCAGGAGCCGTCGGGGCGCTGCTGCCCCGCCATGGTGAAGGCGAAGGCCTCACCCCCGGGCAGCAGCATCCTCGGCAGCCCCGATTCGGCGAGCGCGAGGAGCCGCCCGGCGAGCGGGAGCAGCGGCGGCTCCTCGTGACCGAGCGCCGCGAGACGTGAAGTGGTCATCGTGTGGACACACCAACCCCCCTGTTGTGCACAGACTTGTGATCGCCGGGACGGATGGCCGCGCGGCGGAAACAGACGTCGGACGCCGGTCGTCGGACGTCGATGCGCGGATGTGGACCCGCGGATGCCGATCGTCGGACGTCAGGCGTCGGAGCGGCGCTCGCTCCTCGCGTCAGACACAGATGTACCCACCCGGTACCCCCCCTGGGCGCTGGTTTGTGTGCTCACTGTGCCCCGCCTCCACAGTACGCACACATGTTATGCCTGCGGATGTTCGAGGAATGGCGTTTTGCGAAAATCAGAAAGTCATACGCGTTCGAAAAGTTCGCCGTTCTTCTCGTCGTAGAACGCGCCCGTCTCGGGGCACTCCCACGCACCCGGCTCACCGTCGCGCTCCACCAGTCGTACGCCGGCCCGTCCCACCCAGCCGATCCGGCGCGCCGGAACACCCGCGACCAGCGCGAAGTCCGGCACGTCACGGGTGACCACCGCCCCCGCGGCGACCAGAGCCCAGCGCCCGACGCGCACCGGCGCCACACACACCGAACGCGCCCCGAGCGACGCCCCCTCGCCCACGGTCACGGCCACGGCGTCCCAGTCGCCACCGCGCTTGAGCTTGCCCTCCGGATCCACCGAGCGCGGGAAGTAGTCGTTGGTGAGCACGGCCGCCGGACCGACGAACACTCCGTCGCCGAGCACCGCGGGCTCGTAGACCAGGGCGTAGTTCTGCAACTTGACGTGGTCGCCGATCCGCACGCCCGGCCCGACGTAGGCCCCCCGGCCCACGATGCACCCACGGCCCAGCGTCGCGTCCTCACGTATCTGGGCGAGATCCCAGACGGTCGTCCCGTCGCCTATCGTCGCGGCCGCGTCGACCTGGGCGGTCGGCTGGATCCTGGAACTCATCGCGCTGAACCTTCCTCTCGTGGAGCGGGCCGAGAACGCCGCGTCCGCGCGTACGCGGTGGCGGTGCTCGGCCGGACGCGTGCGGGTTCGCGCCGGGCAGCCGGAAGCCGTACCGAACCGGGCCGAACGGCCCGTTTGATCGCCGCGCCGCCGAAAGTACCGCCCCCCGGCCCCATCGAACCAGACCGTACTCAGTCAGACAGGGGTTCGCTTCCGGGCCTGACGGAACGCCCCGCGGGCCGCGCCTTGTTCGGGCGTCAGTCACCCGCGCAACGGTGCACGCACCCGTTCACTCGCCATCACCACAGCCGCACCGCGCAGCGCCCAGCCCTGGCATGATCCCACCGTGCACGAGGAAGACCACCATCACCGGCCGGCGCGGTTCACCCTGCTCGACACCGAGCACGGTCATGCCTGGGGTGTCTGTGCCGACGTGCAAGGGCTGTTCGGTGAAGTGCGGCAGGGAATCTACGAGCTGTTCGGATGGGTCCCGGAAGACGGTGACGTGCGGGGCTGGGCCGGCAGCAGGGTGTGGCTGGTGCCGGAGGGCGGTGCCCTCGGCCCGTGGCTGCTGGGGGACGCGGAAAGCCTGGGGCGCTCCCGCGAGGCAGGCGGCCTCGTCCTCACCGGCGCGGACGACTACGAGGGCCCGCCCGAAGGGCACCGGGGCCGCGTGCTCCTGCACGACGAGTACCGGGTGCTGGGCTCGTGCCGGGAATTCGCCCGGGTCCTGCCGCGCGAGCAGCTCGCCTCGCCGCTCGTCCTGCGGGGGCTCGCGCCGGGCGACGAGCTGAGGGCGGCGCTCGCGAAGGGCACCCGACGGGCGCTGGACCTGGACGAGGCCGCTCTGGAGATACGCGACGACCGGGGCGAGCCGCTCACCGAACGCCTCTTGCACGCTCGGGTCACCGCATGGCGCCCGTCGTCCCGCGGAACGGAACTGATCGACCTGGAGCTCGACGCAGAGCGCTTCACGCCGGTGCAGGAACACATGCGGTCGGTCTGGGAGCGATGGCTCGCCGGCCCTCCGGACGTGTTGGGGGCCTGGGCCGGCCTCGACACCCGGCAGCGTCAGGGCTGGCTCGACCTCGTCCGGGAACGGCCCCATCGGCGCGCCCGACCTGACCGGCCCGCCGGTCACCCCTACGTCCTCGACGGCCGGCACATCACCGACGAGCCGGCCCTCTACCTCGCCCTCGGCGAGGCGGTGAACGGGCCCGGCGGATACTTCGGCACCTGCCTGGCCGCCCTGGACGACTGCCTCCGCGGCGGCTTCGGGTACACCGCGCCCGCACCGCTGCTCTGGCGGGACGCCGCGACCGCCCGCGACCGTCTGTCCCGGACCCTGACACCGGACGGCCGACCCCACGACCTGTTCGGCGATGTCCTCGGCACCCTGGCCGCAGGCGGCATGCGGGTCACTCTGGCGTGACCCCGTGCGATCAGCGCGACCGGGCCAGGTCCACCGGGGCCTGCGGCAGCACGTCGCGCCGGACGACGGCGGTGTCCGACGGGCAGGCGGGGGTGACGACGACGTGTCGGCGGTGGTCGGTTCCGCGGTTCAGAGGGCGGCGGCCGTCACGCCAGGGACAGGAACAGTCTCTCGAGCCGCGCGCGCATCTCCTCCGGGCTCTCGCCGTCCGCGCCGGCCTTGCGTCCGGACTCGATGTCGGCCACGCACTGCTGCAGGCCGGTGGCGATGATGGCGAAGCCGGCCCGGTCGAGCGCGCGCGAGGCGGCCGCGAGCTGGGTGACGACCTCCTCGCAGTCCCGCCCCTCCTCGATCATCCGGATCACGCCGGAGATCTGGCCCTGCGCACGCCGTAGGCGATTCAGTACGGCCTTCAGGGACGCACCCTCGAGTTCAAGCTCCACGATCACTCCTCGGAAATACCCCTAGGGGTACTGTACGTCCCGTTTCGGGGCTGTGGCGAACACCGTCCGCGCGCGGGGAGGAAGCCCTCTGGCAGGTCAGTTGCCGCGCAGACGCGCCAGTGTCGCTTCCAGGTCGGCCCGGCTGTGCCGGTTGTGGGGCAGTTTGGCGAGCAGGGCGGCCATGCCGCAGGTGTCGGACACGGCGGAGAAGACCAGGCCGCCGGCGACGCCCGCGGACAGCAGACGGAAGGCGGGGCGGACAGTCTTGCCGAGGGCCAGGCCGAGCAGTACGAGAGAGCCGGCGGTGAGACGCACCTGGCGTTCCATCGTCCAGGCTGCCCGGGAGCTTCCCGGGGGGCGGTCCAGGTCGTGGCCCTGCGCGGCCCAGGCAGCGGTGCCGCCGGCGAGGGTGGCGGTGTGAATGCCGTTCTCGGCGAGCATCCGGCAGGCGTTCTCGGAGCGGGTGCCCGAAGCGCAGACCACGAGGACGTCGCCGCGCTCGGCGGCGGTGCGGAGGTCGGGCAGGGCCGGGCCGAGCTGGTCCAGGGGGATGTTCAGGGCGCCGGGGAGATGACCGCCGGCGTATTCGCCGGGCGTGCGGACGTCGATGACGGTGAGCTCGTGCAGCCGGGTGCGGACCTGGCCGGGGTCGTAGGTCGTGAGCGTGGTCATGGCAGATCTCTTCCTTGTGTCGATGAGGCCGGGAAGGGCGTGGGGTGGCGGTGAGGTGCGGTCGGGGGAGTCCGGCCGGTCCCGGTCGCACGAGCGCGGCGACTTGTGCGAGCGCGGCGACTCAGGGGCGAGCGCGGCGACTTGTGCGAGCGCGGGGATTCAGGCGAGCTTGGCGATTCAGGCGAGCGTGGCGATTCAGGTGAGCGCGGTGACTCAGGCGAGCGCGGCGACGGGCATGAAGACGGCGACCGCGAGCAGCACATAGGCGAAGAGACGCTGCAGCGCCGTGCCCTTGAGCCGCTTCGACAGGCGCTTGCCGTCCCGGGCGCCCAGGATCGCCGCCGCGGTGAACGGTGCGACGATCGCCCAGTCCAGGTGCATGCCGGTGCCGGCCCGGGCGGCGAGCGCGGCCAGCGAGTTGATCGTGATGACCAGCAGGCTGGTGCCGACCGCCCGGCGCATGGGGAGACTCAGCACGCCGACCAGCGCCGGTACGGCGAGGAAGCCGCCGCCCACACCCAGGAATCCGGTCACGGCGCCGAGTCCGGCGCCCGCCGCGCCGGCTCTGCCCGGGCGGACCCGGCCGGTGGACTCGCCGCGCGCGGGACGCAGCATGCGCAGGGCGGCGAGCGCGGCGATGACGGCGAAGGCGACGGTCAGCAGCCACTGCGGCAGGTGCCCGGCGGCGGCCCCGGCGATCATCGCGGGCACGATGCCCGCCGCGGCGAACAGCAGTCCGGTGCGCCAGGCGACGCCGTCCTCCCGGGCATGCCCGGTCAGCGCCGTCACCGAGGTCAGCGTGACGATGACCAGGCTCGCCGTGGTCGCCTCGGTCGGGGTGAAGTGCAGAAGGTAGACGAGGGCCGGCACGGCAAGGACGCTGCCGCCCCCGCCGAGACCGCCCAGGGCCAGGCCGACGACGGCTCCGGCGACGAGCGCGAGGATCAGGGCGGTCATGCTGTGGAGCCGTGGTTCCCGCGCGCGTCGACGACCGGGTGTCCGGCGGCGGCCCATGCCCGCATGCCGCCCTTGACGTCGACGGCGTCGGCCCCGCGCCCGGTCAGCAGCTCGGCAGCCTGCCGTGAGCGGCGCCCGCTGCGGCAGATCACGACCAGCGGCCGCCCCCGGGCCTCGCTCGGCAGCGCCGCACCCGCCGTCAGACCGGACAACGGAGCGTGTACGGCGCCGGGGGCGTGCCCGGCGTCCCACTCGCCCTGCTCGCGCACGTCCAGCAGTACGGCGGCCGGGGCATCGGTGCTCTGTGTGCGGCGGACGGCTTCACGGACGGTGAGGCGGTCCTTGCCGCGTCGGAAGAGGAACATCATGCAATCTCTCGGTACGTCGGTGGGGAGTGGGCCGGGCCTGGTCAGCCGGTGACGACGGTCAGTCCGGCCTCGGCGGCGGAGTCGAAGCCGTCGTCCACGGCCACCACGCTCCGCCCGGCGGCGTCCAGCAGGGAGGCCGCGATGGCGGCCCGCATGCCGCCGGCGCAGTGCACCCACACGGTGCCCGCCGGTACCTCGCCCAGCCGCTGGTGCAGCTGATGGACCGGGATGTGCACGGAGCCTTCGATGTGGCCGGCGGCGCGCTCGGAGTCGCGGCGCACGTCGAGGACGACGATGCCGTCCGTGCCGTGCTCGGCCAGGCCCGCGAAGGTGGAGCGCGGGAACGACGCGAGGCGGTCGCCGTCGGCCGTCCACCGGTGCGGGGTGCCGGTCGCGGCGGCCGCCGGGCGGTCGATGCCGACCCGGACGAGTTCGCGCTGGGCGGCGGCGAGCTGCTCGGGGGACTCGGCGAGCAGGGTGACCGGCTTGCCCCACGGGATCATCCAGGCCAGGTAGGTGGCGATCTTGCCGTCGGCTTCGAAGTTGAAGGATCCGGCGACGTGGCCCTCGGAGAAGGCCACCCGGTTGCGCAGGTCCACAACCCACTCGCCGGCCGCGAGCCGGGCGGCGATCTCGTCGGCGTCCGCGACGGCCGCGGGGGTGAGGTCCACCGGCGCAGGTCCGGCGGCGTTGGCCGGGCCCATGTGCGCGTAGTAGGCCGGAATGTCGTCGAGGCCGGCGAGGAGCCGGGCGACGAAGGAGTCCACGTCCTCGGTCAGTGCCGCGTTGCGGGACTTCTCCCTGCCGATGGTCGTGGCGTTGCCCTCGCCCTGGGCGGAGGAGCAGAAGCTGCCGAAGCCGTGGGTCGGCAGCACGGAGGTGTCGTCGGGGAGTTCAGCTGCCAGGCGGTGCGCGGAGGCGTGCTGGGCGCGGGCCAGCTTCTCCGTCAGCCGGGGCTCGACCAGGTCCGGCCGGCCCACGGTGCCGATCAGCAGCGACCCGCCGGTGAACGCCGCGACCGGCCTCCCGTCCTCCCGCAGGACGTAGGAGGTGTGGTGCGGGGTGTGGCCGGGCGTGGCGACCGCGCGCAGTTCCAGGCCGGAGTCGACGGTGACGGTGTCTCCGTCGGACACCGGCACCCGGGCGAACGCCACGTTGGCGTCGGCCGGCACCAGGTAGGCGGCGCCCGTCACCCTGGCCAGGTCCGGACCGCCGGTGACGTAGTCGTTGTGGAGGTGGGTCTCCACCACCTGGCCTATCCGCACCCCCCGCCGCGCCGCCGCGGTGAGCACCTGGTCGATGTCGCGTGGCGGGTCCACAGCGACGGCCGTGTGCCGGCCTCCGGCCAGGTAGCTGCGGTTCCCGAGCCCCTCCAGCTCGATGGTGTCGATGAAGAACACAGAGATGCTCCGTTCGCTCGATTACCCCCCGGGGTATCCACTCAACCGTAACAGGTACCCCCGGGGGTATTCGAGCGGGTGGTGTGAGCGTCGACGACTGGGTCCCGGTACCGTGCCCACCACGGTCGTCATGGTTCGGAAGGCACGAGAGTCGTGGACACACAGACCACGGGATACACGGCAGTCGCATACGGCGGAGTCGACGTACTGGTCGGCCCCGAGCGGGGCGCCTACCCGTACGGCAACTCGCTGCTCGTGCGGGGCGCGGCGGAGACCCTCGTCGTCGACCCGTCGCTGTCGCTCGTCAAGGACGCACCCCCGGCGGACCTGGTCCTGGTGAGCCACGCCCACGAGGACCACATCGCCGGGCTGGGGAGTTACGACGTCGCGCCGGTCCACGTCCACGGCGCCGACCTCGCCGCGCTGCGCTCCCGGGAGGCGATGATCGCCGGGCTCGGCCTTCCGTCCGACGCGGCGCGGGAGGTGGAGGCGAGGTTGCGCGACCACTTCCAGGTACGGGGGCGTCCGGACGCGCTCGGCTTCGAGGACGGCGCCGTGTTCGACCTGGGCGGGCGCACCGTGACCGTGGTGCATCTGCCCGGTCACACCGCGGGCCACTGCGGCTTCCTGATCGAGCCGGATGGGTTCCTGTTCGTCGCGGACATCGACCTGACGTCCTTCGGCCCCTACTACGGCGACCCCGGCAGCAGCCTCGCCGGCTTCGAGGCGTCGATGCGTCGCTGCCGGGACATCGACGCCCGCTGGTACGGCACGTCCCACCAGAAGGGGGTGATCGAGGGCGCCGCGGAGTTCCGGCGCCGGCTGGACGTCTACGCGGCCGTGGTGGAGAAGCGGGACGCGGCGCTGCTGGCGTTCCTCGGCGAACCCCGCAGCGTCGAGGAGATCGCCGCACACCGGCTGGTGTACCGGCCGCACGTCGAGGGCCCGCACGTGGGCCCGGTGGAACGCAGGACGGCAGAGCGGCACCTGGACCGGCTCCTGGGTGAGGCCCGGGTCGTGGAGGTGGAGCAGGGACGGTTCCGGGCGACGTAGCCCCGGGACGGCAGCGGCAGGTGCAGGGTCAGGAGGTGATCGGCATCACGGTGCGACGATCTGCCCTGTGTTAGGGTCATGCTTTTGCGTGGTCGTCGCGGTGGGCGATTCTGACTGTTCGGTTCCGCTCATGCGGGGGCTGTTCCATCCTGCCGGGCCTTCCTCGGTACGTTCCCCTGCGGAAGGCTGTTCATGAAGCACCCCGACGACTCCGGCATCACTGACGGCGCTCCCGCCCAGCCCGAGGCCACGACCCCGGCGCCGCCCGCGGCCGTCTCCTTCACCGACCTGGGTCTGCCGGTGGAGGTGCTGCGCACGCTGACCGGACTCGGGGTGCGCGAACCCTTCCCGATCCAGGCCGCCACGCTGCCCGATGCCCTGAAGGGGCGCGACGTCCTGGGGCGCGGCCGCACCGGGTCGGGCAAGACGCTCGCCTTCGGCCTGCCGCTGCTGACCCGTACGGCTGGGCGGCGCGCCGAACCGAAGCAGCCCCTCGCTCTGATCCTCGTGCCCACGCGGGAGCTGGCCCAGCAGGTCACCCAGGCGCTCGCGCCGTACGCCGAGGCACTGCGGCTGCGGATGGCAGCCGTCGTCGGCGGCATGTCCATCGGCCGGCAGGTCGCCGCGCTGCGCGAGGGAGCCGAGGTGGTCGTCGCCACCCCCGGACGCCTGCACGACCTGATCGAGCGCAACGCCTGCCGCCTGGGACGGGTGAGGATCACCGTGCTGGACGAGGCCGACCAGATGTGCGACCTGGGATTCCTGCCGCAGGTGGTCGACGTGCTCGACCAGGTGCACCCCGACGGTCAGCGGATGCTGTTCTCGGCCACCCTGGACCGCGACGTCGATCAGCTGGTCAGCCGCTACCTCCACGACCCCGTCGTCCACTCGGTCGACCCGTCCGCGGGCACGGTCACGACGATGGAGCACCACGTTCTGGTCGTCCACGGCCCCGACCGGTACGCCGTCACCACGGAGATCGCCGCCCGCGACGGCCGCGTCCTGCTGTTCCTCGACACCAAGCACGCCGTCGACCAGCTCACCCGGCATCTGCGGGCCAGCGGGGTGCACGCCGGGGCCCTGCACAGCGGCAAGTCCCAGCCGCAGCGCACACGGACCCTGGCGCAGTTCAAGAACGGCCAGATCACCGTTCTGGTGGCGACCAATGTCGCGGCCCGCGGCCTGCACGTCGACGACCTCGATCTCGTCGTCAACGTCGATCCGCCCACCGACCCCAAGGACTATGTGCACCGGGCCGGCCGCACCGCCCGCGCCGGTGAGTCCGGCAGCGTGGTCACGCTCGTGCTGTCGGGCCAGCGCCGCGAGACGAGCCAGATGCTGGCCGCGGCCGGCATCGAGCCGACCGTCACCAAGGTGCGCTCCGGCGAGGCCCAGTTGAGCCGGATCACTGGCGCCAAGGCTCCCTCCGGCATCCCCCTCGACGGCGGCCCCGCCGTCCCGCGCCCCAAGAACACCAACGCTCCCTTCCGCGGCCTCGGTACCAGCAAGGACCCCTCCCGCGGTGCCGGCGGAAAGTCCCGCAAGGCCGGCGAGGCCCGCAAGCTCGCCGAGGCCCGCAAGGCCGCCCTCGTGCGTCGTAACGGCTGAGAATCGAGGGGGACACCCGCCGAAACGGAGGCAGGATGACGTTGCCGGCGCCCCGCACTGCCCCCGGCGTGACAAGCTGTGCCTGCCCAAACCCCCGAACCCAGGAGGTCACCATGACCGCAGAACCCGTATCCCCGGAAGGTTCGGAGCCGGCCGCCCCCGAGACGTCCCCCCTGGCGCCGGACAGCGACGGCAACTACGACCTCAAGCGCAAGTTCCGCGAAGCCCTGGCGCGCAAGCGCGGTGCGCAGGCGGACGCCGCTGACACCGCCGCCAACCCCGATGCCTCGAAGGTCCGTGCGGCGCACGGACCGGCCGCGAGTCAGCGGTCGTTCAGGCGCAAGAGCGGCGGCTGAGCCGACCAGCCCCGCGGCCCGGCCGCCTGACCGGCGCCCCGCCCGCCGGCCGCACGCGAGCCCGGTGCACCGGCCCGCAACGCACGCACGCCCTGTGCGCGTTGCGGGCCGCGGCATGGCCGGCGGTCTCGCCTGTGAAAGGCGCCTGCAGTGGCCGGTGTCGTCGCCGACCGAGGGCGCGGTGCCCGGATCAGTGGTTGAACCTCAGACGCGGGGCCGCGTTGCGTGCCAGCGCGTGGGCCTGGTCGGGCCACCAGGTGCCGGCGGGCGGGTCGACGACGCCGTACTCGGGGTCGACCGTCCCACCGGTGTTGCGCGTGCAACTGCCGTCGGACTCACCGGGGATCTTGATCCACAGGTACGCGTCGACGAGGGGGACGCCGGTGTCGGCGGTGGGGCGCGGCCCGAGACCACGGCCGGGCGCGTTGCACCAGATCTCCGGATCCCCGCTGTACTTGCCTGGTTCGGGGGTCCAGGCGCCCAGCCCGTTACGGCTGGTGTCGATCACGAAGTGCCGCAGGGCCTCGGCCGGCGGGGTGCCCACGTTCCGGTCGTACCAGGCGTCGGTCCACCGCCAGGTCGTGGGGTCGGCGGAGGAGACCGCGTTGCCGGGGGCGCCGTCGTTGGGCGCGGCGGACGAGTAGTACTGGTCGGCGCACCGCTCGGCGTGGCCGCGCGCCTCCTCGGGTCCCGAGGTGGCGAACCACATGCACTTGGCGATCCAGGTGCCGTACTTCGCGTTGTGGTCGGTGGGATGGGTGTTGGACACGTTCAGTGCGAAACCGTCGCTGTAGCGGACCCCCGCGTCCAGCAGCCGCTGCGTGATCTCGCCGACGGGACGCCACTGGACGTTGCCCGCGTCGAGATAGACCGCGGTGCGCGGCCGGCCCTTCAGGGTTCTGACGGCGTAGGCGAGGTCGGCGATCCGGGCGGCCGTGAGTTCGCCGGTCGGATCCGCGGTGGGCCCGCAGTCCTCGGGGAGCAGGGCGGTGCCGTCCGGTTCGACGACGACCACCGCCTTGCTGGAGCCCAGGCCGGCGGCGAACGCGTCGATCCACTGCCGGTAAGCGGCGGAGGATGCGGCTCCGCCGCTGGAGTACTGCGTGCAGTCCCGGCCCGGAACGTCGTAGGCGACCAGGACGGGCGTCCGGTCGACGGCCCGGGCCCGGTGGACGAGCCCGCTCACCTGGGAGCGCACCTCGTCGGGCGTGCCCTTGGTGAACCACTCGGCCTGCGGCCAGCTCGCGAGCCTGGCCATGTTCGCGGCGTTCTCGATGTCGCCGTTCCCGAAGTCCACGAGCGCCTGCTGTGCCGCCTTGCTGTGCGGGTCGACGTAGAACGTCGTGGCCGGAGTGATCACGTCCCGCGTGGGGGTGGCCTGCGCCTGCGTCGCGGTGAGTGCGGCGCAGGCGGTGAGACCCGCGACGACGGCGGCCGCGCGGCGCCGTAGGCTGCGTGGATTCATGGCTGCTTCCTGGTCGTTGGGATGGTTGAAAGGGGAGCGCCCCCGCCCCGGCGGACTGCCGGTCGCCCGGGCGGGCGGCGTAAGTCCTGGATCAGTAGCCGTAGATCATCTTGTAGGCGACCTCGGGGAGGAACTGTCCGGCCGTGGAGCCGGCTCCCACCCCGCAGTTGCCGTCCGACTCGCCAGGAGTCTTGATCCACAGCAGCATCTCGGCGCCTGAGCCCGTCCGCGTGGGGGTGCCGATGCGGCGGCCCGAGGGGTTGCACCACTGTCCGTCGGAGCCGTTTCCGTTGCGGCTGGTGTCGATGACGAACGGCTTGGTGTAGCCGTAGCGGGCGCTGAGTTCGCTGTTGACGGCGTTGCCGTAGGCGGTGTTCTCCGCGGTGCTGAAGTAGTTGGAGACGTTGAGCGAGAAGCCGTGAGCCTGCCGGAGGCCGGCTTCGTGGAGGCGCCGGGCCATGGTCGCCGCGTCGACCCAGTGCGGGTTGCCGGCGTCCAGGTAGACCCAGGTGTTGGGGGCCTGGCGGTTGAACTCGGCGAGAGCGCCGCTGATCATGCCCTCGCGTTCGTCGATCTGCGCCTGGGTCATGCAGCCGTAGTCCGCGAGGGAGTCCGGTTCCAGGACGACGACGGCCGGACGGCTCGCGATCCCGCCGGCGAACTGGGCGATCCAACTGGCGTACGCGGCCGGCGAGGACGCTCCGCCCGCGGACTGCCCGCCGCAGTAGTCGCGGTGATAGATGTTGTAGGCGACGAGGACGGGGAGCTTGTCCCGGTAGTCCGCCGCCCCGACGTAGGCACCCGTGGCGGTGCCGATGGTGCCGCTCCAGGAGCCGAACCAGCGGGCCATCGGGATGTCGGCGATGGAGGCGTTGATCGCGGCGGCCCGGCCGTCGGCGGGGTTGGCGGCGACCCATCTCTTGGCGCTGGAGTCGGGATCCACGTAGAACCCGCTGGTCATGGTCGTCGGGTCGGCGGCGTGGGCGGACGGGGCGACGGTGAGCGCCAGCGGCAGAGCGCAGAGCGCTGCCACCAGCGTGCGGAGTCTCGGGCGCATGACAGTACCTCGGATTCCTGGCAGGGGTACGGGGTGGTGGGAGCGCTCCCACTGGAAGCGGTCCCAATCGTGTGGCGGCCTGCTTCAACTGTCAATAGTCGGCGCGTCAGTTGACCTGCCCCGAGGATTCCCGGGGTGGCCGTCCAAAGATCTGGAAGCGTTCCCAGTCGTGCGGTGACCGAGAGGCACCCCATCTGTGGGAGGCTCATGATTCATGACAGAAGATGCGCCGCGTCGGCAGCCGACGCTCGACGAGGTCGCCGAACACGCCGGTGTCTCCCGGTCCGTGGCCTCCCGCGCCCTCAACAACGCTCCGCATGTCAGCCGCGCCAAGCGGGAGGCGGTCGAACGGGCGGTCCGGCACCTCGGTTACGTACCCAATCCGACCGCCCGCGCCCTGGCCACCCGTCAGACGGGAGCGGCCGCCCTGGTCGTCTCCGGAGAGGATCCGTCGATCTTCGCCGACCCCTTCTTCGCCCGGGTGATCGTGGGAGCGTCGGCCGCTCTGGAGGAGGCCGACCTGCATCTGATGCTCTGTCTGGCGGCCACCGAGCGGGCGCGCAAGCGGGTGGAGGAGCTCCTTCGGTCCAAGGGCGTGGACGGCGCCATGCTGATGGCGCTGCGCGAGGACGATCCGCTGGCCCGGATGGCCGACGAAGCGCAGGTGCCCGTCGTGTTCGGTGGCCGCCCGGTGGGTCCGGCGCCCCGGTGGTACGTGGACGTCGACAACGTCGGCGGGGCGCGCGAGGCGACCGAGTACCTGCTCGCGCTCGGCCGCAGGCGCGTGGCCGCGATCTGCGGGAGGCTGGACACCGAGGCCGGGCGTGCCCGGTACCGCGGCTACCGGGACGCCGTGCTGGGTGCCGGTCTCGATCCGATGCCGCCGCAGGAGGGGGACTTCACCGAGCGCAGCGGAGCCGCCGCCATGGCCGGTCTGCTGGCGGAACACCCCCACGTGGACGCGGTGTTCGCCGCCAACGACAACATGGCGGTGGGAGCGCTGCGGACGCTGCGTGAGGCCGGCCGACGGGTCCCCGCCGACGTCGCCGTGGTCGGCTTCGACGACCTGACCGTCGCGCGGATCACCGATCCGCCGCTCACCACGGTCCATCAGCCCATAGAGGCTCTCGGGCGGGAGATGGCGCGCATGCTCGTCGCACTGGTCAACGGGCAGGATCCCACCCCGCTGATCCTCCCCACACGATTGGTCACCCGCGCCAGCGCCTGACGGCCGTGACCCGGCCCCGGCCCTCGACGATCGCGTCTGGGAGGTGCCTGGCTGCGCTTGGGTTGGGTGGCGTCTGTCCGATATCACGAACGTGGATCGGACGACTGGACAAGCAGGATCATAGGGCGGCAGTGAAGTCCGTCAACCCTTCTCACACATTCGCTCCCATCCATGAAACATTCGGACCCACTCGTTCTGGCGAACAAGCGGTCATGTGAAGCCCGTTGCTCTAGTGGTGTTGACACTGGCGCCCGTGCACCTAGCATCCGAGACACCTTGATTTTACGAATGACGTCCGAAATTTCGGACCCCGTGGTGTACTCCCTGCGAAGGAGCCCTGGTGTTCAAACGATCAAGTGGACGACTGCTCCGCCTCCTCGCGGCCTCCGCGCTGACGGTGACCGCGTCGGTGACGGCTTCCGTCTCTTCCGCCGCATCGGCCGCACCGGGCAGCCCGGCACTCACTCCGCCCCTGGGGTGGAACAGCTGGAACAGCTTCGGATGCGGGATCACCGAGGGCCAGGTGCGCCAGGCCGCCGACGCGATGGTCTCCTCGGGCATGCGGGACGCCGGCTACCGGTACGTCGTCGTCGACGACTGCTGGTTCGATCCGCAGCGTGACGCGCAGGGCGGCCTGCGGGCCAACCCGGCCAAGTTCCCCAACGGGATGAAAGCCCTCGGGGACTACATCCACAGCAAGGGACTGAAGTTCGGCATCTACCAGGCACCGGGCGAGCGCACCTGCGCGCAGGCCACGGGCTCCTATCCGGGATCCACGGGCAGCGGGGGGCACGAGGCACAGGACGCCGCGACGTTCGCCTCCTGGGGCGTCGACTACCTCAAGTACGACTGGTGCTCGCCGAACGGCACGCGCGACGAGCAGGTCGCCCGGTTCACCCGCATGCGCGACGCGCTGCGCGCCACGGGACGCCCGATCGTCTACAGCATCAATCCCAACAGCCTGCACGCCATCACCGGCGCCACCTACAACTGGGGCGAGATCGCCGACCAGTGGCGGACGACCGAGGACCTGCTCGACATCTGGCAGAACGGCAACACCAACAGCTATCCGATGGGCGTCGGCAACGTCCTCGACGTCACCGCGCCGCTGGCGGCACAGTCGGGTCCGGGGCACTGGAACGACCCCGACATGCTGGTCGTCGGACGTCCCGGCCTGACACTGACCGAGTCCCGCTCACACTTCGCCCTCTGGGCGCTGCTGGGTGCGCCGCTCATGGCCGGCAACGACATCCGCACCATGTCCCCCGACGTGAGTGCGATCCTGCGCAACCCGCGTCTGCTGGCGGTGGACCAGGACCCGCTGGGCGCGGGCGGGCGCAGGGTCCGCGACGACGGAAGCACCGAGGTGTTCGCCAAGCCCCTGTCGGACGGTTCGGTCGCGGTGGGCCTGTTCAACCGGTCGGGCGCCACCGCGACGGTCACCACGACGGCCGCGCAAGTGGGCCTGACGGGCGGCCCGTTCACCACCACGGACCTGTGGTCCGGCGCCGTGTCGAGCACGTCCGGGCAGATCTCGGCGAGCGTCCCCTCCCACGGTGTGGCCGCCTTCCGGGTGACCGGCGGAAGCCCGCTGACCGCGACCACCTCGCGTCTGCGGGGCAACGCATCCGGCCGCTGCGTGGACGTCGACAACGCCTCCACCGCCCCCGGCGCCACGGTACTGATCTGGGACTGCCACACGGCCGCCAACCAGCTGTGGACCACGTGGGCCGGCGGCGAGGTCCGCGTCTTCGGCGACAAGTGCCTGGACGCCTACGACCAGGGCACCACCAACGGCACCCGCGTCATCACCTGGCCCTGCAACGGCCAGGACAACCAGAAGTGGACCTTCGGCGCCGACGGCTCGATCCGCAACGTCCACGCCGGTCTGTGCCTCGACACCGACGGGGCGGCCACAGCCGACGGGACCCCGCTGGTCCTGTGGACGTGCAACGGCCAGGCCGACCAGAGGTGGTCCCGCGCCTGACACCCGGCGCGCACGGTGCCGGGGCCTGTGCCCTGTACGAGTGACGTCCCGCAGGCGGCATGTGCTCTGCCGTGCGCCGACGGGTTCGCGAGCTCGTCGGGACGGACGGAAGCCGCGCTCGCGAGCGCGGCTTCCCCGGCGGGCGGCTACCCCGGCAGCGTGGCCCAGCCGCCGGCCAGACCCTCGGCGACCCCTCGCCATCGTCATCCTGTCCCCGCTCGACCCCGGCGCTCACGGCCTCCCCAGGTCGCATCCGGCACGCCGACGACCGCGCCGTCGGCGGCTCGAGCGGCGAGAGACCCCCGGTTGGGCATTCTTCGGGGCTCGGCCCGGGGGCGGCGACGAACGGCTCCAGCCTTGTGGGCAGACCCGCCAGAACGCACGGGCCAGAACGCAAGGAGAGCCACCATGGCGCTGACGCTCACGATCGACCTCGACGGATGCACGGGCTGTGCCTGCTGCATGAGGTACGGCGACGTCGCCTTGGTCATCACCCAGCAGGGTTGCAGATTGCGGTCCATGGCCCGCTGGTAGACCTTGAGGTCGGTCTCCTCGATGGAGGAGTCGTGGTCGTCGGCGGCGTTGTTGACGAGGCGTCATGCGCCGACGATGCACGCAACCGGTGCTGAGCCACCGCGAACGGCCGCCGGGAAAAGTCCGGTTGGGTGATGTTGACAACGGGCCCCCAAGATCGAATCGCGTGGACGGGCGTCCACTGGCGCTCAGGTGCATTCGGCGACCGTTGCGGCCGCCCCCCGTTTCACAAGTCAGTCGACCGGCTTTTCATTGACAAGTCGTTCGACCGGTTTCTAAGCTGGTGCCGCAGACGGGAGAGCCGCGCCCGTCTGCCGAGTACCGCGAGGGCGGGGACGGGCCGGCGGTGCAGGCGGTGGACCTATGGGGATATGTCCTGCCGCTTCGAAGCATGGGGGGACCAACCGATGGCGAAGCAAGAGCGATCGGAACGCACGCTGGAGAAGCTGATCGTCGCGGCCGCCGAGCAGTTCGCGCTCCACGGCTTCGTCAAGGCGACGCTCGGCGAAGTGAGCCGGGCCGCAGGTGTCACCAAGGGGGCGCTGTTCTTCCACTTCCCGACCAAGGACGACCTCGCGGACGCCGTGCAGAAACGGGGCCAGGACATCCTGGAGACGATGCTCACGGACTTGACCTGCGCGCAGAAGTCCTGTCTGCAGATCCTCGTGGACGCCATGCACGCGTTGAGCGGAATGCTGCGCTCGGACCCCTTCATCAAGGCCGGCGTGCGGATCGCGCGGGAGCGGACGGCCGGGAGCCCGGCTCCTGTGGACTTCTACCCGCTGTGGCTGGGCCGGCTGGGGCAGTTGCTCGAAATGGCGCGCAAGGACGGCGAGTTGGCCGCCGACGTTCCCGACCTGTCCGCGCGCACCCTCGTCACCGCGGTGGTCTGCGGAGTCGAGACGCTGGCATGGATGGGCGTGTCCGAGGACGAGAGTCACCAGTGGCTCGGATGCCTGTGGGAACTGGTGCTTCCCGTCGTCGCCTCTCCGGACGCCCTTCCGCGGGTGCGGACCACGGCGCCCCCGGGCGCGTCTTCGGCTCGCAGGCGCGCCGCAAGTCACTGACGGTGCTACAACTTGCCACGGCTGCGATCCGGCGCAGGTCTCAAGGGGGAGGAAAATGCGCGCGTTGGCGGGCAAGACGGCACTGGTGACGGGTGCGAGCAGGGGGATAGGGCGGGGCATCGCGCAGCGGCTGGCACAGGACGGCGCCTTGGTGGCGGTCCACTTCCGCGCGGACGAGAGCGCGGCCGCCACGACCGTCGGGGCCATCCGGGACGGTGGCGGACAGGCGTTCGCGATTCGAGCGGACCTGGGTGCGCCCGGGGGAGTGGAGAGCCTCTACGCCCAGTTCGACGCCGGAGCCGCACGCCACGGCACGGGTCCCGGACTGGACGTCCTCGTCAACAACGCCGGGGTCAGCGGGTCCGCCCGCATCCACGAGGTGACGCCCGAGCTGTTCGACCGCATCTTCGCGGTGAACGCCAAGTCCCTGGTGTTCACGGCCCAGCAGGCGCTCGAGCGGATGCCGGACGGGGGCCGCATCGTCAACATCTCCTCGGCGGCCGCCCGCATCGCCTACCCGGAGTCCCTGGTCTACTCCATGAGCAAGGGGGCGGTCGACACCTTCACCCTGGCGCTGGCCAAGGAGGTGGGGCCGCGCCACATCACGGTGAACTCCGTCCGGCCCGGATTCATCGAGACGGACATGAACGCGCAGAAGCGCCGTACGAGTCGGGCGGCGGCGGAGCTGGCCGCGTGGTCCGTGTTCGAGCGGCTGGGGCAGCCGGCCGACGTGGCCGACATCGTCGCCTTCCTGGCGTCCGAGTCGTCGCGGTGGATCACTGGGCAGTGCATCGACGCCTCGGGTGGTTCCCGGCTGTGACGGCTCCCGCGGCGTGACCCGCGGTGCCGTCACCGCGCCGCCCGGTGCCGGGCGGTCCGGCCGGAGCCTCAGTCCACCCTCGCGCCGTCGCCGATCGCGGCCCACAGTTCGCCGGACCCCGCCGGTGCGAACCGGGCGAGGCGGCGGGCAGGGACGACCCCGGGCAGCAGCCACGTCCACATGTCCGTGACCCGGTCGTGCAGGTCCTGCCGGGCGGTGCGCACCTGTGACGTGATCTGCACTCCGGCGAACGCCCCCACGATGTAGGTCGACAGGTCGCCGATGTTCACCTCGGGCTTGACGTCGCCGGCGCCCTGGGCGTTCGCCAGCAGGTCGCGGACGGAGTCGATCCACTGGTTGTAGGGCGTCGGGTCGGGTGCCGCGAACGAGCCGAGCTCTATGACGAGCCGGATACCCGCCCGCAACCGGGTGCTGGAGCGCAGTCCGTGGGCCATGCTGTGCGTCAGGTCGATGGCTCGCTGCAGGGCGCGGAGGTCGGGATCGGCGCCCGCGGGGAGCAGTTCGAACTGTTCCGCCACCAGTTCCCTTGCCAGGGCCTCTTTCGACTGGAAGTGGAAGTACATCGCCCCCTTGGTGACACCGGAATGCCTGGCGATGTCGCTGAGGCTGGTGCTGCCGAACCCGGCCGCGTCGAACGCGGCAGCCGCGCCGTCCAGGATCGCCTGCCGTGTCGCCTCCGCGCGCTCCTGCCGTGTTCTCGTTCCCGTCGCCACAGTCGGTTCTCCTCCCCTCGCGGTGCGGATGGCGGCATTCCGCCTCTCCCGTGGTCACCGCGATCCCTCGCGCGCCCAGACTTCCTTTTCCCTTTAGCTGAAGAATACCATTCGGCTAGTATTCTCGGCGCGGAGCCCCGGATGCTCGCGGAGCCTTCGAGGCTGTATCGGTACTGGTCAGACGGTGTTTCACATCAGTTTCCAGAGCTCGGGGGGCGCAATGAATTCCCTTTTGCAAGCCGATCGTCCGTATTTCGGGGAGAGGTGTGGCCCCGGTCTGTTCGAGCAGACCGTTCCGCGGAGCCTCGTCCACCGTGCCGCCGTGTCCGAGGTGCTGCTGACCGGGTGGGAGACCGTTCACGACGATCACCGCCTCGGTGCGCAGTGGTCCCGCACCCACAGCTACTACGGAGCGGTCGACGGCCGCTGGCATGACCCGATGCTGTTTGCGGAAACGATCCGACAGGCCTGCCTGTTGTTAGCCCACGAAGCGCTCGACGTGCCCATGGGCTCCGGCTTCCTCACCGAGTCCACCGCCTTCGAGGTCGACGAGGAACAGGTACGCCTCTCCCGTCCGGCCCGCCCCGCCCATGTCGTGCTCGACATGCGCCTCAGCCACATACAGCGGCGCGCCGGGGTGGTCAGCCGCTACGGCTACGACGTCGTCGCCCACCGCGACGGTGAGCGGCTCGGCAGCGGCCGGCTGACCGGCAAGTGCACCTCGCAGGCCGTCTACCGGCGCCTGCGCGGCGACCGGATCGATGCCCGGCCGCCGCACACCACGACGGCCCCGGTCGACCCGCGGCTCGTGGGCCGCGAATGTGAGTCCGACGTCGTGCTCGGCGCCTGCGCCGACTCCGGCGCCCACCCGCTGCGGATCGTCGCCGAGCATCCGGTGCTCTTCGACCACCCGGTGGACCACGTGCCCGGCATGGTTCTCATGGAGGCGGCCCGGCAGGCGGGCCTGCTGGCCCTGGGCGCACCCCGTGGTCTCCTGGTCGCGTGCGAGGCGCAGTTCCGGCGCTACGTCGAGTTCGACCTGCCGTGTCTGGTGTCCGTGGACGAGCCGGAGCACGACGGCAGGAGACGCCACACCCTCACCGTCCGCTTCCTCCAGGACGGCTTCGAGGCCGGCACCTGCCGGGTCGCGATCCTCACCGCGGCCGGGGAGTGAGCGGCACGTGACCGGACCCACGACACACGCCGCGCACGGTACGGGCACCGTCCTGGTGGCCGGAGGCACCGGTTTCATCGGGGGCGCCGTGGTGCGTGCGCTGCTGTCGGGCGCCGATTCCGGCGCCCCGGACCTGAGGGTCCTGTCGTCCCGCGGCGCAGCGCTCGTGTCCCACGCCGACGGGGTGCGGCACATCGGCGCCGATCTCACGCGTCCGGAAACGCTGCGCGGGGTGTGCGAGGGCGTGACGACGCTGGTGCACGCCGCCTCCTACGTGGGGCGCGATCCCGACCGTTGCGAGGCGGTCAACCACCTCGGTGTGCGCGCCCTGCTCGACGAGGCCCGGCGCGCCGGAGTCGCGCGCGTCATCCACCTGAGCACCGCCTCCGTGTACGGGACCGGCCCGCACCGCGGAGCCGGCGAGGAGGAGATCACGCCCCGCCCCCTGTCCCCGGCCAGCGTGTCCCGGCTGCGCGGGGAGTCCGCAGTCCTGGACGCCGGCGGCATCGTGCTGCGGCCGCATCTGATCTACGGGGAGGGCGACCGCTGGGTGGTGCCGAGTCTGGCCCGGATGCTGACGGCGGTTCCGGACTGGCCGGCGCACACCCGGCCGCTCATCTCGCTGATCTCGCTGCGGGACCTGGGGCGCTGCGTCGCGGCGCTCGTCCGTGACCACGAGGCGGCGCGTGGCCCCGCGATCTACCACGCGGCCGATCCGCGTCCGCTGCCCTTCGGCAGGCTCCTGCTCGCCCTGCACCGTGTCCTCGGGCTGCCGCTGCCGCCCGGCGACATCTCCCCGGCCGAACACCGCGCCCGCATCGGGCAGGCGATGCCCGCGCTCTCCGACCATCAGTACGCCCTGGTCACCCAGGACCACTGGTACGACGCGCGCAGGCTGTGGGAGCGGTCCGGGCAGCGGCCCGGGCCCGTGTTCGAAGAGCAGTTCGCCGCGTGCCGGGACTGGTACGCGCGCCAGCCGGCATGACACCGTGGCCGGTGCCCCCGGCACCGGCCACGGCGCCGACGTCACGGTGCGTCGTGGAAGATCACACCGAGGACGTGCCGCCGGCCGTCGTGCACCGCGCTCACCCCGTGGCGCAGCATGTAGCGGCTCCAGCCCCGCGCCGACCGCACCGGCCGGTCGTGCACCGCGAAGATCAGCCCCTGCCCCTGGCCCGGCCGTTTCACCACGGGACGGGACTGGGCGCGCGGACGCTGCTCGACGAAGACGCTCTCACCACCGGTGAAGTCGACATCGGGACGGTCCAGCATCACCGCCACCTGCAGCGGGAATGTCAGCTCGCCGTAGACGTCCTGGTGGAGGCAGTTGTAGTCGCCCGGGCCGTAGCGCAGCAGCAGGGGGGTGGGCCGGAGCTGTCCGGCCGCGGCGCACGCCGCCGTCAGTTCGGCGTGGGTCTGCGGGAAGCGGGGCCGGTCCAGGCGTTCCGCCCACTGGTTGGCGATCCGCGCCAGCGGCGGGTAGAGCCGCGTGCGCAGCGCGGTCACCACCTCGGGCAACGGCGCGGCGAAGTAGCGGTAGCGGCCGCTTCCGAAGCGGTGGCGGCCCATGTCGACGGTGCTGCGGAACACGTCGTCCCGGTCGAAGAGCGCGCGGATCTCGCCGCAGGTCTCCGGCGACAGCAGGGGCGGGGTGACGGCGACGCCCTCGGCGTCCAGCTCCGCGCTCAGCGCCGTCCAGTCCAGCGCGTCCACGGCGGGCAGGTCGAGGGTGTCGTCGGTGTCGCCGGCGTGGGGCGCGGTGGGGATGCGGCCGTGTTCCATGCCCGGCAGGTGAGGGGTGTCGTAGCTGGTCAGGGTGTGCTCCGCGGTCGTGGATGAAGACGGGCGCCGGAGGCGGGGGATGTGCTCCGGCGCCCGCCCGTTCAGAGGGAGGGCGCGGCCGTGCGGCCGGACTCCAGGTCGAGCAGGAACCGCTTGGCCGCGACACCGCCCGCGTAGCCGGTCAGCCGGCCGCCCGAGCCGACCACCCGGTGACAGGGCAGCACCACGCACAGCGGGTTCGCGCCGAGCGCGGTGCCCACGGCCCGCGCGGCCCGCGGCCGTCCGAGCGCGGCGGCCAGCTCGGCGTAGGTGCCCGTCATCCCGTACGGGAGGATGGCGTCCAGCCGCTCCACGGTGGTGCGGCTGAACGGTGTGGCCAGGCGCAGGTCCATCCGGACGGTGAACGCGCGGCTGCGGCCTTCGAGATACGCGTCGAGCTCGCGGCCCGCCTCCTCCAGAATGCGGAGCTGGGCCGGGGTGGCGGCGTCGGCGTCCACGGCGGTGAGGCCACCGCGGGTGATCCGGTTCACCGCCTGCTCACGGTCGTCGAAGGCGCACAGCACCAGCGCGTCGTCGGTGGCCGCGAGGGTCAGCGGACCCAGCGGGGTGCGGTGCGAGGCGAGTGCGGCGGTGAGTGGGGTGGGCATGGGGACCTCTCTGTGGTGCTGCGGGGTGCGCCGGGTCAGACGGTGAGGGGCCGGCAGCTCTTGCAGGCCCGGTAACCCGCCTCGCGGGCGTCCTGCGCGGTGCGGAAGTGCACCCGGTGCCCGGGGGTGATGCGGCGTGCGTGGGCGCAGGTGGGGTGGCAGTAGATGAAGGTGGTGTCGCTGCCGAGGAACACCGCGCCGGCTCGGGACAGCTCCGCCACTCGGCGCATGTCGATGTGTTCGGCCCGGCGCAGGGCCTCACCCGCCTTCGGCAGGTACGCGGCGTCGCAGGGCGATCCGTTGTCGTGCGTGACCCGGTGGCACGGTATGAGCACGGCGACGGGATTGGCCGCCAGCGCCCGCAGGATCTCGGAGGCCGAGGGCGGGGCCTCGGCGCCGGCCTCGCGGGCGATCCAGCTCAGCGGCCGAAGCTGCCCCGCGGGGATGTTCCGCACCGCCTCCAGGACCGCGCGCTGCTGCGCGGGCAGCCCGGACAGGTCGATCGCCAGCCGGCGGGCCCGGCCGGTGCGCAGCGCGGGAATGAGCCCGGGGAGCGGTCGGCCCCCCGGGATCGCCGAGCGGCCGGTGCGCGCGCGGTGGAGTTCCTCGAAGCCGGTCGGGGTCAGGCCCGCCGAGTCCAGGCAGGCACCGGTCACGGCCCGTGGACCGGCGGCCACGAACAGACCGCCCGCGGCGGTGTCGAGGCGCACGTACGTGTCGTAGCGGTCCTCGGAGATGCCCGCACGGCGCAGCACGCGCAGCGCGAAGTCCTCCGGTGCCCCGGTTGCGAGATCCGGCAGACGCCGCGTGACCGCGTCGCCGTTGCTTTCGTTCACATCGTCACCTCCTTCAGGGCCGTCGGCTCCGGTTCGAGCAGTCGCCGCAGGCCGGCCAGCCCGCGGGAGACCTGCGCCTTCGCGGTGCCCACCGCGCAGCCCTGTACCTCGGCCACCTCTGAGTAGCTCATCCCGATCACATGGTGAAGCACGACCGGTATGCGATGGTGCTCGGGTAAGGCGGACAGCGCCGTGACCAGGCGGGAGCGGTCCTCCGCGGTCGCCGCGCGTTCCTCCGGGCCCGGGCTGTGGTCAGGCCAGACGTCCATGGTCTCCTCCACGGGCAGTCCGGCCGTGGCCGGGCGCCGTGTCCGGGTACGGACGTGATTGCGCCACACGTTCGCTGCGATGGTCATCAGCCACGCGCGGGGACGCAGCTCACGGCGCCGTGCGGGGCTGTACTCCTGCAGAGCCGTGTAGGCGCGCAGAAACGTGTCCTGGCCCAGGTCGTCCGCCTCGGCGAACGAGCCGGAGACCCGGTACAGGAACGCGTGCACCGCCCCGGCGTGCACCCGGACCAGCTCGGTGAAGCCGGATTCGAGGTGCGCCGCCAGGAGATCGGTCAGCTGCTCGGCCTTGTCGTCCATCACTGAGAGAAACACCGTCCAGGGCCAGGGGGTTGCAGACGTCGCGAAGAGGTCGTCCGTCGACGTCGGGAAGCGGTCGTCCGGGGACGCCGGGAAACGGTCGTCCGGGGACGTCGGGAACGCGTCATCGGTGGACGACCGGAGCGTCCAGCGCCGAGCTGCCGGCCAGGACCGCCTGGTACAGGCGCCGCATCCGGGGGACGGGCTCGATGCCGAGGGTGTCGCCGAGCGCCCGGCGCAGGCCGTGGAAGACGTCCCCGGCGCGTTTGCGGTCGCCGGAGCGGTACAGCGCCACCATCAGCTGGGCGTGCACGTTCTCGTGGGTGGGGTGGCGCGCGGTCAGGTCACTCAGCTCGTCGACCAGCTCACGGTGCTTGCCGAGGGCGAGGTCGGCCTCGATGCGCTGTTCCAGGACCCCTTGCCGGGTCTCCGCCAGCTCCGCCAGGTGCGGTGAGCTGAGCGGGCCGGTGCGGACGTCCGACAGGGCGGTCCCGCGCCACTGGGCGAGGGCCAGGGTGAACATCTCCGACGCGGTGCGGTGCTCCCCGGCGGCGGCGGACAGGCGCCCGCGCCGCGTCAGCTCCGCGAACCGGAACCGGTCGAAGTCGGTCGTCTCCAAGGCCAGCTGGTAGCCCTGGTTCCTGGTCAGCAGCAGACGGCTGTGGTCGCCGCGGGGGCCGCGCAGAGCCTGCCGTATGTGGAGCACGTAGGTCTGGAGCGTGGACATCGCGCTCTTCGGGGGAGTCGACCCCCACAGCTCGGTGATGCAGTCGCCGGCCCGCACCATCCGCGGTGCGTTCAGCATCAGGAAGGCGAGGAGCTGGCGCGGCTTCGGTGCGCTCGGCACCAGATTCACGCCGGAATCGGACAGTAAGAGGGGGCCGAGAACGCCCGACTTCATAAAGAATTCCTATCCCCGTGGTGTCGTAACACTTCGAACAGGCATCCTGTTTTTTCGATTCGAGGATAGGCGTGTAACGTTTTCGACGTCAAACGGAATGACGACTGATAATTAATTCGGTCAGTCGGCCGGTTCTTTTTCCGGCCGGCATTCAGGACGGTAATCTGGCGGCTATCTGATCCGCGGCCTCCGGGCCGTAGGCGCACCGGAGGCGGGCCGCCAGCCGGTCCCGGAGAAGCGGGTAGCCCTGGGCGTCGGGCGACTCGAGGGCGGCCGCCGCCAGGGCGCACCCGAGCTGCGCCGCGCGCTCGGCGCACCAGCCCCAGACGGCACCCGCCAGAAAACCGGCGCGGAACGCCTCGGCGGTCCCCGACGGATCGCCCTCCCGCGCCGCGCGCACCGCCTCGACAGCGGCCGCGGGGCGCCCGCGCCTCGCGATGGCCACCCCGCGCAGCCCGCGTGTGACGACCCAGGTGCCGACCCGGCCGAGCAGCTCCGCCTCGCCCCACCCGGTGAGTTCACGCAGGCGCGGCACGTCGAACTCGTCCGTGAACGCGTAGCGGGCCCCGTCGACGAGTTGGCGTGCCTGCCGGCCGGTGAGGCGGGACAGCCGGTCGCCGGGATCCGCGGCGAAGGGAATGCCGAGCCGTCTGCACTCCTCGGTGTGCCGCACCATGGCCTCGACGTCCCCCGCCGCCACCACCACCAGACCCAGCCCGCCGATGCGGCGTGCGGCCGGCAGCAGGGTGATGTGCCGGGACTCCGTCTGCGCGCCGTCGTACGACAGCCTGAGCCGGCCGCCCCCCGCGTCCCTGACCTCCACCGCCCGCGCCGTGTCCAGGACCTCGCTGACGCGCACGAGTTCGAGATCGACGCCGTACGACAGCAGGGAGCGGCCGTAGTCGGCGAAGTCCTTGCCGACCGCCCCGGCCAGGAGCGGGCGCAGGGCGAGACGGCCCAGTCCCACGGCGATGTTGGCGCCTGCTCCGCCGTGGCGCACCCGCAGGCTCTCGGCCCGCACCGCGGCGGCGCCGCGGCCGATCGCCGTGCCGTCGGTGAGCCGGCCCGCGACGGTGAGCACCTGGTCGGTCGCGATGGCACCGGTCACGGCTATACGCATGGTGATCAACTCCTAGGGAGCCAGGCCCGTCAGGAGGCGACGACGCGGCCCCGGACCACGAGGGTCCGGGGCCGCGTTCGCGCGGACGGTTACCGCCGGGCGGCCCGGCGCAGCGCATCGACGCGGTCGGTCCGCTCCCATGTGAAGTCGGGCAGTTCGCGGCCGAAGTGCCCGTAGGCGGCGGTCCGGGCGTAGATGGGGCGCAGCAGGTCCAGGTCGCGGATGATCGCGGCCGGGCGCAGGTCGAAGACCGCCGTCACGGCCTTCTCGATGGCGGCCTGCGGGACGGTGGCGGTACCGAAGGTCTCGACGAAGAGACCGACGGGTTCGGCCTTGCCGATGGCGTAGGCGACCTGCACCTCGCAGCGGGAGGCCAGCCCCGCGGCGACGACGTTCTTGGCGACCCAGCGCATCGCGTAGGCGGCGGAACGGTCGACCTTGGAGGGGTCCTTGCCGGAGAAGGCGCCGCCGCCGTGGCGGGCCATGCCGCCGTAGGTGTCGATGATGATCTTGCGGCCGGTCAGGCCGGCGTCGCCCATCGGGCCGCCGATCTCGAAGCGACCGGTGGGGTTGACCAGCAGCCGGTAGTCCTCGGTCTCCAGCTTGAGGCCTTCCTGGGCCAGTTCGTCCAGGACGTGCTCGACGACATGCTCGCGCACATCGGGGGTGAGCAGGGCGTCCAGGTCGATGTCACTGGCGTGCTGCGAGGAGACGACGACGGTGTCCAGGCGTTTGGGCTTGCTGCCCAGGTACTCGACGGTGACCTGGGTCTTGCCGTCCGGCCGCAGGTAGGGCACGGTCCCGTCGCGCCGCACCTCCGACAGGCGCCGCGACAGGCGGTGAGCCAGGTGGATGGGCAGCGGCATGAGGCTGGGCGTCTCGTCGCAGGCGTAACCGAACATCAGACCCTGGTCGCCGGCGCCCTGAAGCGCCAGCCGGTCCTCCTCCGCCCGCGAGGAGCCGTCCACCCGCTGCTCGTAGGCGGTGTCGACGCCCTGGGCGATGTCGGGGGACTGGGCCCCGATGGAAACGGAGACGCCGCAGGAGGCGCCGTCGAAGCCCTTGGCGGAGGAGTCGTACCCGATCTCCAGGACGGCTTCGCGCACGAGGGCGGGGATGTCGGCGTACGCGCTGGTGGTGACCTCGCCCGCGACATGGACCTGACCGGTGGTGATCAGGGTCTCCACCGCGACGCGGGCCGTGGGGTCCTGGGCGAGGAGGGCGTCGAGGATCGTGTCGCTGATACGGTCGGCGATCTTGTCGGGATGGCCTTCGGTGACCGATTCCGAGGTGAAGAGCCGGGCAGACATGAGAACTCCTGGGTGTCGGGACGACGGGGCGTGGATCAGGGGTTGCGGTGACGTTCCAGGGCGTGGTCCACCAGGGAGGCGGCCGCGCCCGTGTACGTGGCGGGATCGAGCAGATCCGCCAGTTCCACGGGGCCCAATGAGGGCCCGACGAGCGGGTGTTCGGACAGGACGTCGGCCAGGGGCCGCCCGGTGCGAGCGGCCGTCTCGGCCGACTCGGACAGCAGCCGCTTCGCCGTGGCCTTGCCGAACTCGGGCGCCAGGACCGCGACGATCCGCTCGGACGACATCAGGGCGCCGGTCGCCGCCGCGTTGGCCCGCATCCGCTCCGCGTGGACGACGAGCCCCTCGCACAGCTCGACGGCGGTGTGCGAGGCGCCGCCCGCCAGCCGCAGACACTCACGCAGCAGCAGCCATTCGGCGTGCCAGACACCGCCCGAGCGCTCGTCCTCGGTCACCAGGCACTGCGTCAGCGCGCCCGCAAGCGCGGGAACCTGGAGCGCGGCCGAGCGGATCAGGGTGGTCAGCACCGGATTGCGTTTGTGCGGCATGGCCGAGGAGGCTCCGCGCCCGGCCACGGGCGGCTCGGCGACCTCACCGACCTCGGTACGGCCCATCGACTGCACGTCCACGGCGATCTTTCCCAGCGCCCCGGTCACGAAGGCCGCGGCCGCGGCCGCGTCGGCGACGGGGGAGCGCAACGCGTGCCAGGGCAGCGGGGCCTCGGCCAGCCCCGTCTCGGCCGCGAACGCCTTCGACAGCGCCGCCGCGTCCGCAGCCGGCGCGCCGTCCACCGCCGAGTACTCCAGATAGCCGGCCAGGGTGCCCGCCGCACCGCCGAGCGAGACCGGCAGCCGGCCGTCGAGCAGCCGGCCGACGCGGTCGGCCGCCTCGCGCACCAGCAGCCCCCAGCCCGCCGCCTTCAGCCCGAAGGTGATCGGAACGGCGTGCAGGGTCAGCGTCCGTCCGGCCATCAGGGTGTCCCGGTGCCGCGCCGCCAGCCGGTCCAGTGCCGCCGCGGTGCGCAGCAGGTCGGCGTGCACCAGGCGCAGCGCCCGGTCGCAGACCAGCATGGCGCCCGTGTCGAAGATGTCCTGACTGGTCGAACCGCGGTGCACGTAGTCGGCCGCCTCCGGGTTCTCCTCGGCGACGACCGCGGTGAAGGCGCGGACCAGGCCCACCACCGGGTTGGCGCTCTCCCGGGCGGCGACGGCGAGCCGGCGCAGGTCGATCCGCTCGGCGCGGGCGGCCCGGGTGATCGCCGTGGCGGCCCACGCCGGCAGTGTGCCGAGCCCGGCCTGGGCGCGCGCCAGCGCCGCCTCCGCGTCCAGCATCGCCTGGAGCCAGGCCTCGTCACCGACCGCCCGCTCCACCGGGGTGCCCGCCCGCACCGGGGAGAGCAGCCCGGAGTCCAGTCCCGCCGGGTGCGCCGTCACGCGGGTGCCTCCGTCAGCGTCCTGCCCGAACGCCCCGGAGAGGCGTCCGCTGCGGCGGGGGCGAGGGCCAGTACCGCCCGCGCGATGGCGTCGGAGTCGCCCAGGGTCACCGAGTTCACCCCGGGCCTGATGCCGGCCGCGGTCACCCAGTGCACCGCCTCCGTCGGCACCCCGTACGCGAAGCGCCGTGGATGGCTGCGGCCGTAGGCGTCGACCAGGTGGTACGGGCGCTCGGTGACCTCGAGCCCGCCCGTCTCGTAACTCGTGCCGCACGCCCCGGGGATACGGAACGGACGGCACTGCCCGGTGGACAGCAGCCCGCGCAGCAGCGGATCGGCGGTCCGGCGCACGTCAGGCTCCGGCAGGCGCGCCTCCACCAGCACCCGGGCGCGCACCGGGGCGCCCCCCACGCCGTCCGACTCGGCGACGAACGCTCCCGCCGTGCCGTCGATGCGCACCCGCATGCCCGGGCCGATCAGGTCCAGGACACCCGCCTCGAGCAGCGCGATCAGCTCCTCGACGCGTGAGGAGGGCGGCCCGATCGACAGGAAGGCGTTGAGCGGGGTGTACCAGCCCTCCACCTCGTCCCGGTAGGAGGTGCCGTCCAGGCCGCCGTGGTCGAGGGCGAGCCGTACCTCGTTGCGCAGGTCGCGCAGCACGTCCAGTGCAGCCTTGAGAGGCCCGCTCACGTTGCCCGCCCGGGCCTCGCGCACGTCCTGGCGCAGATGCTCCAGCATCCAGCGGCGGAACTCCGCCCGGTCGGCGAACTCCCCGTCACCGTGCGGCCGGAAGATCCGGTCCCAGTCCCACCGCTCGTCGCGCGGGATGCGGTACGCGTCGAGCAACTCCTCGGTGTGGGCGGAACCCTCGGGCAGCGAGACGAACCGCTCCACGAACTCCTCGCGTTCGGCCTCCCGGCCCCGGGCGCTCAGCAGCGTCCCGTAGAAGACGCTCTCCACCTCCCGGGCGATCAGGGGCCACAGGTCGGTGCCGAAGTACACCCGCTCACCGTCCACCGCCCGCTCCCGCAGCGCCGCGACCACCTCCTCCGTCAGCACGCGCGGCTCGTGACGGCCGTGTGCGCCCTTCTCGTTGGCGCCGCGCGCGTGGTAGGGGATGCCGCGCCGGGAGCCCGCGACGATGCGAGGCTCGCGGCCGGAGGGGCGGTAGACGAGACGTTCGCCGACGCGGTCGAAGCGGCCGCCGCGCCCCACGGTGAGCAGGGCCATGTGGTCGAAGAAGTTCAGTCCGAGGCCGCGCAGCAGCACGGTCTCACCGGACCGCACGTTCGACAGGTCCAGGTCCGCCGGGTTGGCCGGCAGGACGTGCAGCAGCCCGTGGGCCCGCGCGCGCTGCGAGAGCAGGCGCTGGGCGGAGGAGACGGAGGTCGGCACGTGTCCCTGGGAGAGGACGACCGCGTCGAGGCCGTCGAGGACCTTCCCGTCGGACAGCACGACCTGCTGCGCGCCGTCCTCGGGCCGTTCCCGCAGGGCGACGGCCCGGGCCTGGTGCACCCGCACCCGTACGTGCGGCGGGGCGTGGGACACCACCCGGGCGAAGACGTCCTCCAGGTAACGGCCGTAGAAGGCACGGGACGGGTAGTCGTCGGGGCCGAGCCGGTGCGCCTCGGCGAGCACGGCCTCGTCGTACAGCGGCGCCGCCGGCCCGTCGCCGAGTGTGCGCGCCCACTCGTACAGGCTGGGGCCCGGCTCTACGGGGCCGTCCATCTCCACGCTGGCGTCGGTGAACACGGTCACCTGTGAGGCGACGGTGTTCATCAGCAGCACACGCGCCTGTCCGGTGCGCCACACCCGTCCGGCTCCGGGACGGTAGGGGTCGACGACGTGCACGGTGACCGCCCGGTGAGCGGGCGCGGAGCGTTCGTTGGCGCACAGCCGCTCCAGGACCGACAGACCGCGCGGTCCCGCACCGACGAGGCACAGGTCGAGGTCACCGCTGGGCATAGGGATACTCCATGGGTGTCAGGGGAGGGCCGGGACGCGGGGACTGCCTCATGCCGGTGCGGCGATCAGCAGACTCGTCTCGAGGGCGAGGGAGTGCACGCTCTCCAGGCGCAGGCCCGCGGCGCCCAGGACGGAGCGGTATCCGTCGAGGGTGCGCTCGCGGCCGCCCGCGGCCATCAGCAGGTGCAGGTCCCACAGGAGCGGCAGCACGGGCGCCGTGCCGTCGGTGGCGACGATCCTCTCCAGCACCAGCAGCCGCCCCGTGTCCGCCATGGCCTCGCGGATGTTGGCGAGCAGCGTCACGCACCGTTCGTCGTCCCAGTCCTGGAGCACCCGGGACAACAGGTACACGTCGTGGCCGGCGGGAACCTTGTCGAAGACGTCGCCCGCGACCGTCTCGTAGCGGTGGGCGTCGACGGTGGCGCTCAGGTGCCGCTCGGCCACCGGCAGCATGTGCGGCAGGTCGAAGACGGTCCCCGTCAGGTGCGGGTGGGCCTGGAGCACGGCCGACAGCAGCAGGCCGCTGCCGCCCGCCACGTCGACCACGGTGTGCGCCCTCGTGAAGTCGAAGGCCGCCGCGGCCTCGGGGAAGAACACGTTGCCGGCGTTCATGGCGCGCAGGAACCGCGGCCCCGCGTCGGGCTCGTCACGCAGATGGGCATGCAGCGAGGTGCCGAAGGCGTGCTCGAAGCCGGAGGTCCCGGTGCGGATCGCGGGTACCACCGCACCCCAGGCGCGGTGGAACTCCTCCCCGTACAGCAGCACCATGTCGCGCATGGACTGTTCGCCGTCGGCGACGAGGAGCGCGCCCACGTCGGTGAGACCGTAGCCACCCTCCTCGTCGCCGCTGAACACGCCGAGCGCCGCGAGCAGCCGCAGCAGCCGCGCGAGGCCGTCCTCGCTGGCGCCCGTGCGCTCGGCCAGCGCCGGGACGGTGCGGTGTCCGGCGGCGATGTGGTCGGGCAGGGACAGCGCGGCCGCCGCGTGCAGGGCCTGGGCCCGCCAGGTGCCGGTGATCAGATCGACCACCTGACGTGCCGCCGTCGTCTCGGTACCGGGCATGATCAGACCTTCCGTACGGGGGAGGACACCGCGAGCGCGGGGTCGCCGGTGCGGGACAGGACGGTGCGCAGGCGTTCGCGCAGCAGGCGCTTGAGGACCTTGCCCGTCACCCCCACGGGGAGTTCGGAGCGGTCGGCGGCCACCAGCAGGCCGCCGAGCGGTGCCAGACCCTCGCGGGCCAGGGCCGCGTTGCACGACGCGAGCAGCCGAGCCGCGTCGCGCTCCTCGCCGTCGGCGAACAGGACGACGGCCAGGGGGCGGGAATGCCCCGGGGAGTCGGGATCGTCGACCGCCACGACCGCCGTGTCCAGCGCCTGCGTCGCGAGCAGGACGACCTCCTCCGCGGGGAGGCTGTACACGGGTCCGCCGGCGGTGTGGATCACGTCGGGGGTGCGGTCGAGGTGGTACCAGGTGCCGTCGCTGTCGCGGCGCATGATGTCACCGGTGAGGAAGTACCCGTCGACCGTCGACTCCTCGGTGAGGTCGGGCTCGTCCAGGTAGCCGGCGGTGATGCTGGGTGTCCGCACCCCGAGCCGGCCGGCCTGCCCGTCGGGCAGTTCGCGGCCCTGTTCGTCGAATACGGCCGCCTTGCGCACCACCTTGGCGGGCAGGCCGATGTGGCGGGCGTACCGGGTCGTCTCGGGCGTGTAGGCCTGCTTGAACAGCACCATGCCCATCTCCGACGAGCCGAGTCCGTCGAGGTAGCGCGAGCCGTTCAGCACTTTGCCGTTCTCGGTGCGCCGGCCCAGCGCGATCAGCGGTCGGATGTGCCGCTCGTGGGAGGCGTCGCCCATGCCGTGCCAGGTGTGGAGGTGCCGGGCGGCCTCGGGGCTGATCTTCTCGGTGGGTATCTCGGCCAGGGTGAGCGGGAAGGCCAGCACGGTGGTGGGGTGGAACAGGTTCACCGCCCGCGCAACGGCCTCGCCGCTCGCGTCGTCCAGGATCAGTGTCGGGATGCCGAGCAGGATCGCCAGGCTGAGGTAGCTGATGCCCGCCGAGTGGCTGTGCGGCAGGGCCGTCAGCAGCCGGTCGGAGCGCAGAGAGGGGAAGGACCACAGCCGTTCCCGCTTGCCCGCGAAGAACGAACCGTGGTGGAACACCGGGGCCTTGGGCCGGCCGGTGGTGCCCGACGAGTGCGAGATCATGACCAGGTCTTCGGCGGTGTGCCGGTGCGGGAAACCGGGCATCGGCCGGGGCGGCAGCGGAGCGGTGACGGCGAGCGAGGCGATGTCCGCGACCTCGGGCGTGGTCTTCCCCGGCGCGTCCGCCTCCCAGGCGTCCGCGAGGCCCTTGAGCAGGTCGCCGTCACCCACCAGCACCGTGGTCCGGGTGCGCAGGAAGTACTCGGCGGCCGTCGCCGGGGCCATCCTGGGGTTGCAGTGCACGGCGGCGGCACCGAGCGACGTGATGGCGATGTGGTGGATCAGGCCGAGCAGCCCGTCGCGGGTGTGCAGGCCCACGTGGGCCCCGGGTCGCACCCCGCGCCCCCGGTACCAGTGGGCGTAACGGATCGCTGCGACGCGCACGTCGTCCAGGGACATCGCCTCCGGCGCGCCCGTCGCCCACTGGGGGGAGGACACGTCGGGGTGGAACAGCAGCGGACGGTCCCGGTCACGGGCGACGCGCCACGCGTGCCAGAAGAAATTCCCCGCCCCCAAATCCCGGTCGGTATGCAGGCGCAGGCGTTGCGCGACGGACCTGTGGGTGCCGGACAGGAACATAGGAATACCTCACACTCCGCAGTGATGCGCCGAATTCTTCGGTCACCGGTGAGACATCGCGGCCCGTGATACCCCAGCGGTTCGGTAAAGGTTCGTGGCGGAGTCTCCAACCGGCTGCTAAAGGGCCGATGGAAAGCCGTCCCGGCCGCCGATCTTGCTTCGTTCTTCAGAGCGGGTTGCGACGATCGCACCAGTTCGATCGAGAGAAGGCTGGAGGCCGCGTCGGATGGACGACCCGCTGACAACTCCGGTCGCCGTGGTCGGCGGCGGTCCGGTCGGATTGATGCTCGCGCTGTTGCTGGACCGGCAGGGAGTTCCCTGCGTGGTCCTCAACGCCCAGGCGGGCGTGCCCGATCAGCCGCGTGGCAGCACCCACAACGCGCGGACGATGGAGCACTACCGCACACTGGGACTGGCCGAGCGGATCCGCGGGCTCGGTCTTCCCGCCGGTCACTCGGCCGGCATCTCCTTCTTCACCCGCTACAACGCGCACGAACTGGCCCTGCTGCCCTGGCCGGGCAGCGGCGAGGTGCAGCGCCGACGGATCGCGGCCGACCGCACGGACCCGTCGCCGGAACCCATGCACCGGGCCAACCAGATGTACGTCGAGCGGCTGCTGCTCGACCACGCCCGCACCCGGCCGCGCATCACCCTGTGCTACGGCTGGACGGTCACCGCCCTGCGCGAGAGCGCGGAGCACGTCGACGTCGTGGCCGAACGCGAGGGCGCCCGGCGCCAGTTCCGGGCGGCATTCGTCGCGGGCTGCGACGGCGGCCACAGCCTGGTCCGACGCCACCTCGGCATCCGCTACGAGGGAGAGGGCACCCTCGACCAGGACATCCTCGGACGCCGCTCCACCGCCGCCCACCTGCGGGTGCCCACGCTGTACCGGGACTTCCTGCGGGATCGCGGCGCATGGAGCAACTGGGTCGTCAACGCGGACCTCGCGCTGAACCTGATCGCGCTCAACGGCGTGGACGAGTTCTTCCTGCTCACCAGCTCCGTCGATCCGGACACGGCGACCGACGCCGAGCTGGTGCGGCTGGTGCAGCGGGCGGCGGGCGAGCCCCTGCCGGTCGAGGTGCTCAGCCACCGGCCCTGGACCGCGGGCGCGGCGCTGGTCGCCGAGTCGTTCGGCACGGGCCGCATCCGCCTCGCCGGTGACGCCGCGCACCTGTTCACACCCAACGGTGGCTTCGGCATGAACACCGGTGTGGACGACGCCGCCAACCTCGCCTGGAAACTCGCGGCGGCCGTGCAGGGCTGGGCGGGCCCGGACCTCCTGGACACCTACGGCGTCGAGCGCCGGCCCATCGCCCTGCGCAACACCTCGGCGGCCCGGACCCTCGGCCAGGGACTCGGCGCCGTCGACCGGCCCGCCTGGCTGGAAGCGGACTCGGCGGCCGGCGAGGCCGCCCGGGCCAAGACCGGCGCGGAACTGGCCGAGTACGGGATGCGCACCCTGGACACCCTCGGGGTGCAGCTGGGCGCCCGCTACGACGGCTCCCCGATCGTCGCCGGGGACGGCCTGGGGCCGGTGCCCGACTCCTTCGCCGCGTACACGCCCTCCGCCGTGCCGGGCGGCCGTGCGCCCCACCTGTGGCTCGACGACCGCCGCACGGACGGCAGTTCGCTGTTCGACCGGTTCGGCCCCGGGTTCACGCTGCTACGGCTCGGCCCGCGTCCGCCGCGGACGGAACGGATCGAGGCCGCGGCCGGTGACCGGGGCGTTCCGCTGCGGACCCTGACGCTCGACGATCCGCTCGCGCGGGAAGTGTACGAACGTGATCTGGTGCTGATCCGCCCCGACCAGCACGTCGCCTGGCGGGCCGACCGGGAGCCCGGTGACCCCGGGGCGCTCCTGGCACAGGTCACCGGGTGGCCGCCCGAGACGGCGGCGAGACCCTCACCGGCCACGGCCCGCGGGCGGCGGTGACCGAACGCACAACAGGTCCCCGTGACGGGACCGGCAGACCTTGAACGACGGTAGAATCCGCGCGGATCGCGACGTTTGACCGGGTATTCCAGCGGGACGACCTTCCGCGGGCCCGCCCGGGCGACGATGGGGGAGTCACATGGAGTTTCGCGTTCTCGGCCCTTTGAATGTGTGCGACGACGACGGCCGCCACAGAACCCCGACCGCGCCGAAACAACGGCAACTGCTGTCGCTCCTGGCGCTCAACGCGAACCACGTCGTGTCGGTGGCGCAGATAGTCGAGGAGATATGGGAGTACCGTCCGCCGTCGAGCGCGGTCGCGGCGGTGCACACGTACGTCATGCAGTTGCGCCGCTTCCTGGACGGGGCCCGGCGCGGCCCGGGACGCACCCCCGGCCGGCTGCAGACCCGCGACCAGGGGTACCTGCTCAAGCTGAACGCCGGTGAACTGGATCTGGACCGCTACGAGCAGCAGGTGCGGGCCGCGCGCGCCACCCTTGACGCCGGCGAGTACGCCGAGGCCGCCGAGCAGTTACGCGCCGCCGAGATGATGTGGACGGGGCCGATGCTCGTCGACGTGCCCACCGGTCCGCTGCTCAGGGCCGCCATCGAGGTCGTCGAGCGTGATCGGCTCGATGCCGTTCCGCAGCGGCTCGGCGCCGAACTGCGCCTCGGCAGGCACCATGAGATCCTCGGCGAACTGACCGCGCTGGTGCATCAGTACGGCACGCACGAGGACCTTGTAGCGCACCTCATGCTCGCCCTGTACCGGTCGGGCCGGCAGGCCGACGCGTTGATGGCCTACCACCGGCTGCGGGCCCGGCTGCGGGAGGAACTCGGCACCAAGCCGTCGGCGCGGCTGCAACGCCTGCACACGCGCATGCTCTCCGGGGACCAACGGCTGGAGCCGCCCTCGAGCTCGCGCTCCAGGCAGTCGCTCAACCTGCTGGCCGAGCGTACTGTTTCCGCCCCCCGTGACCCGGTGGGCGACGACGGGCTGGTCCGGGTCTGACGGCCCCGCGGGGGAGCCGGCGGCGCGGGGGGCGCTGTCCGGCCCGCCGGTGGCACCCCGTGGCACACCCGGCGCACGCGGTGTTCCCGGACTGGCGGCTCAGCAGGTCGCCCAGCCGGCACCGAAGCACCACAACGGCCGCGCTGACATGAGGCACATCGCCTCGGCGCGGCCGTTGTGCGCACGGCAGTTCGGCGGGTGTGATCCCCATGCGGTCCGCGAGCCGGAGTGCAGTGCGAGGACGTCTACGGCTCTGTCACTTCCACGGACCCGAGGGCAGCGTCTTCGCACTGGTCGAGGCGGTCGGCCGACGGCTGTCGCGGAACCGTTCAGCCACCGGTTCGCACACGCCACGGCCGGGGCCGGACGGGTTCGCGCGCCGGTCGCGTCGTCCACGTGGACGGGGCGAGGCCGGCCGGGGCCTGTGCGCGGCGACCGGGGCCGTGCGGGCGTCGGTCCGGGCGGCGCGCGCCGCGGTCCGGGCGGTGCGCGCCGCGGTCCCGGCTCTGCGCGCGGCGGCCCGGGCCGGGGGCGCGGCGGCCGGGCAGGCAGATCAGGGCGCCCACCAGTGCCGGCCCCATCAGCAGGGCTGCCGCCCCGAACGCCTGCCCCGCCCCGGCGGCCACCCCGGTGCCACGGCCGCACACCGCCACCGCGAGCACCGTGCCCAGCGCGGTCCCGAACTGTCCCGCGCACTGCACCAGGCCCGCCGCCAGCCCCGCGCCGCTGCCCCGGAACCGGGCCAGCGCCACGACCTCGCACGACATCCAGATCAACGGCAGTCCCGCGCCGGCCAGGACCAGCCCCGGCAGCATGCCCGAGACGTACCCCGGGGCGTGCGAGCGGGCGGCCAGCGTCCACAGGCCCGCCCCCAGGAGCAGACAGCCGAGCGCGCACGGCAGGCGGGCACCGTACCGGGTGAGCAGCGCGCTGCAGGCCCGGCCCACGACGAAGATGCCCCCGACCATCGGGAGCAGGGCGACTCCGGCGGCCAGCGCACCGAACCCGTAGGTGTCGCGCAGCCGCATGCCGCCGAGGAAGGCGACGGGCGCGGCGGCCGTCGACACGAGCAGGACGCCGACCGCACCGCACACCAGGTTCCGGTCGCGGAGCAGGGACGGGGGCAGCAGCGGGTGGGGACATCTGCGTTGCCGGTGCGCGAAGAGGGCTGCCGGCGCCGACGCGGCGAGCGCGGCGTACGCCGTGTACCGGTCCGCGCCATGAGCGGCCAGGCGGACCAGGACGTACACGGCCGCGAGCAGAGCGCCGGTCAGCGCGGCGGCCCCGGCCAGGTCGAGGCGGGCGCCGCGGGCGCGGGGCGGATCTGGCAGCGGGGTGCGGCGCGACACCAGGAGGGCGACGACGATCACGGGGACGTTGAGCCAGAAGGCCCAGCGCCAGTCGAGGCCGCTGACCACGAGGCCCCCGCACAACACACCGGCCACCGAGCCGACGCCGCCCGCGCCCGCCCACAGCGCCAGGGCCCGGGCGCGCTGCTGCGGTGCGGCCGCCGTCACCAGGAGCGACATCGCGGCGGGCACGAGCACGGCCGCCGCCAGCGCCTGCCCGGCGCGGGCGGTGACGAGGAGCGGGCCGCTGGGGGCGGCGCCGCACAGGGCCGAGGCCACGGCGAAGGCGCCCATGCCGTGCAGGAACAGACGCCGGGCCCCGGCCAGGTCCGCCAGCCGGCCGCCCAGCAGCTGGAGTCCGCCCACCAGCAGCACGTAGATGTTGGTCACCCATTGCACGGCGTCGAGCGACATCGACAGGTCGCGCCGGATGTCGCTGAGGGCGAGTGTCACGATGCCGGAGTCGGCGTTGGCGAGCAGCGGAGCGAGGACGGCCAGGGCGAGCAGCCGGCGGTCCAGCGGGGGCGCTGCGCGGTCGCGTGTGCGAGCAGGGGCGGCCAAGGCCATGACGACTCCAGGGAGTTGACATCGATGCCGCCGCGCCGGCCCCGAAGCGGGGTGGACGGGAAGAAGCGGCCCGCGGCCTGCCGTTCGGATCGGCGCGGATCAGGCGGCGGGTCCTGGTGCGGGCGGGCACGGCGAAAGGGCCACGCGGAGTGGTGGCGGCCGGCGGTGACGCGGCAGGCGGCGGGCGGGCGAGCCCGGCGATCCGAACGAGTGGCGGCCCTGGGGCCGCGAGACGTCACGGCGGGCAGGACAGGAAAGGGGGATGACCGGGCGGGGCCCGCGGCAGGGCGCCCGCGGCGGCACCCGGGAACGAGCGGGAGGCGGCGAAGGCGCGCGGGAGCAGGCCGGGCGCCGCGGAGCTCCGCCGAAGGACGGCCGGGCCGCCGCGGACGGCCCGGCCGTCCTTCGGCGGAGCCGTCGCGGAGACGGATCCGGGAGCGGACGGAACTGCGGCGGTCCCCGGGGGCGCCTGAGGGTCAGCGGCAGGTCGCTCCAGGAGGCGACGGCCGCGCACAGCACTGCCGACGGCGCCGGCGGCCCGCGCGGATCAGGTCACCGCACGCCGCCGGCGGCCGTGGTGCGTCGTACGCCCGGCCGCAGTGCGGCGGCCGGGCACGGGCGGAGGGGCCGGGTTCGCCGGCCCTCCCGCACGGTGGTGCTCAGAGCTCCTTGAGGAGCCCGCCGTCCACGACGAACTCGGCACCCGTGGTGCTGCCGGAGCGCGGCGACGCCAGCAGCACGACGGCGTCGGCCACCTCCTGCGGCTCGACGAAGCGGCCCGTGGCCAGGTTCAGCATCTCGGGGACGACGCTGTTGATGACGTTGTCCTTGTCGGTGCCGGCCTGGGAGGCGATCATGTCGGCGACGCCGCCCTCGTCCGTCCACCACGGCGTGCGCACCACACCGGGGGACACCGTGTTCACGCGGATGCCCTGGGGCCCGAACTCGCCCGAGAGCACCTTGGTGACGTTGCTCAGGGCGGCCTTCGCGGCACCGTAGTCGACGTTGATCGGCGAGGGCTGCCGGGCGTTGCCGGAGGAGATGTTCACGATCGCGCCGCCGCCGCGCTCCAGCAGGTGCGGGATGGCGGCACGGATGGCACGCACGGCCGAGAACAGGTTGAACTCGAACATGGCACGCCACTCCTCGTCGGAGGCGTGCAGGAACGAGCCGCGCGGCAGGGTCACGCCGGGGGGCGGGCCGCCCGCGTTGTTCACCAGGATGTCGAGCCCGCCGAACTGCTCCACGGCGCGGGCGACGACCTGCGCCGGCGCGTCCTCGTCCATGAAGTCGGCCGAGACGTGCACGAGGTTCGGGCCGGCCAGCGCATCCAGCTCCGGGGTGCTCTTGCGGGACGTGGCCACGACCTTGGCGCCCTCTTCGAGGAGCGTGCGGACGATGGCCAGGCCGATGCCCTTGGAGGCGCCGGTGACGACGGCGACCCGGCCGGAAAGCTGCAGATCCATAAGGTTCCTTCTCGATGGTCGGCCCCGCCCTGAGGTGGGGGAGGAGCGCGGTGCGATGTGCTCTCGTCATGGGAAACACCGCAGTGCCCGAAGGTGTTGCAGGCGATGTTCACCGGACCGGCGGGATCAGCGGTGCCAGCGCATGACCTCCTCCGGAAGCTCCTCCAGCTCCGCGATCTCGGACGGCTTGCGGTCCATGTACCGCGGGTCGCACCCCTGGTGCCCCAGCAGCCGGGCGATCGGGGCCAGCACGGTGAACAGGGCGCGCTGCAGCGCCCAGGGGGGCGAGGTGAACCGCACCACGTCACCGAACTCCAGCGTGGTCACCGCCTGCTGCAGCAGCCGGGGCATGCCCTCGGGCGTGGTCTTGCCGTCCTGCGCGAGCCCGAAGAGCTGGCGCAGCACCAACTGCTCGAAGCGGTCGCTGTTCTTGCGCACCTCGCAGATGTGGAAGGCCTGTTCACCACTGCAGTTCCACCAGCGGTGCCTGATGCCGGGCTGGATGAGCACGCTCTGCCCGGGCTTGTCGAGGGTCACCTGACGCCCGCCGATCAGGAAGGCGACCTTGCCCCGCACCAGCGTGAAGCGTTCCTCGCTCACCGGGTGCAGATGCTCTCCCGACACGGCGCCGCCGGGCTCGGAGTACACGTCCATCACGGTGCGCTCCCCGCCCGTGTGCGAGGACGGCGTCCTGATCACGACCCGCTCCCTGCACCGCGGGTTCTCGTACACCTCACCGACGCTGACCGTCACCGGCCCCGCCTCCTTCCACCATGGCGAATTCAGCCTGGACTCCGATGGTGGCGACCGGTGGGCCGTCCGACACTCCCCATCTTGCGGTCGTATCCCGGAATCCGCCGTTCAGGGATTCGACCGCAAGATCCGGGGTGTTTTCCGCGATGGCTGATTCGTACTGTCGCGGCGCAGGTGAACGCGTGAAGCGGTGCGCCGAAAATGGCGAGAACGGGAGACGTAGAGTGCGCGACAACAGTGGGATAGGCCGCAGGCGGTTCTTCACGACCGCGGCGGCCCTGGGCGGCACGGCCGCCGTGGGCGGAGCCTTCGCCGGGCAGGCGGCGGCAGCGGAGCAGGAGGCCGCGACCGTCACGTTCGCCCCGGTGACGGTGACGCCGGCGGACGCCCAGTACGGCGAGCTCGTGCACGGCATGAACAACCGGTACGTCGGCAACCCCGAGGCCGTCCAGATCGTGGACGACGTCTCCCAGGTGGCGGGCGTGGTGCAGGCCGCCGTCACCGCCGGCAAACGTCTGACCGTGCGCTCCGGCGGCCACTGCCTGGAGGACTTCGTCTTCAACCCCGAGGTCCAGGTGGTGCTCGATCTGTCACAGCTCAACAAGGTGTACTACGACGCCGGACGGCGCGCGTTCGCCGTGGAGACGGGCGCCCAGCTCCTGGACGTCTACACCCTGCTCTACCAGGTGTACGGCGTCACCGTGCCCGGCGGCATCTGCTACTCCGTGGCGGCCGGCGGCCACGTCAGCGGCGGCGGCTGGGGCCTGCTGTGCCGCCAGCTCGGCCTGATCATCGACTACCTGTGCGCCGTCGAGGTGGTCGTGGTCGGTGCCGACGGCAAGGTGCGCACCGTCGTGGCGACCAACGATCCGGGCGATCCCAACCGCGAACTGTGGTGGGCCCACGCGGGCGGCGGCGGTGGCAACTTCGGTGTCGTCACGCGCTATTGGTTCCGCACACCCGGTGCCACCGGCACCGACCCGAAGAAGCTGCTGCCCAAGCCGCCCCGCGAGGTGTACCTGGTGGCGCAGGCCTGGCCGTGGGAGACCATGACGGAGGCGAAGTTCTCCCGGCTGGCCCAGAACTACGCGCGCTGGTTCACCGCGCACAGCGCCCCGGGCGTCCCCGAACTGGCCCTGGCCAGCTTCCTCGTGCTGACCCACAAGTCCGCCGGCCAGATCGCCATGGTCACCCAGGTCGACGCGACCGCTCCCGACGCCCGCCGGCTCCTCGACGGTTACCTGGCCGCGATCGGCGACGGCGTCGACGTGCCGACCGTGGCCGTCACCCGCCAGTTCGCCGAGTTCGGCCCGATGGCGAGCTACGCCGAACCCCGCAAGCTGCCGTGGCTGGAGGCCACCCGTTACCTCGGCACCACCAACACCAACCTCACCGACCCGACCTACCGGCAGGAGTACAAGTCCGCGTACATGCGCGCGGCCTTCCCCGACCGCCAGCTCGCGGCGCTGTACAAGCACCTGACGCGCACGGACGTCACCCTGCCCGGCGCCTCCATCACCCTCAGCTCCTACGGCGGTGAGGTCAACCGGCTCGCCCCGTCGGCCACCGGCTATCCGCACCGCGAGTCGTTCTTCAAGATGATGTGGATGTCCCTGTGGAACGACCCCGCCGAGGACGCCGCCTACATCGCCTGGAACCGGCAGTGCTACGCGGAGGTCTACGCCGACACCGGCGGTGTTCCCGTGCCCAACGACGTCACCGACGGCTGCTACGTCAACTACCCGGACAACGACCTGAACGACCCGAAGTACAACACGTCGTCGACGCCCTGGCACGCCCTCTACTACAAGGGCAACTACCCGCGCCTGCAGCAGGTGAAGAAGAAGTACGACCCGACGAACTTCTTCCGCCACGCCCAGTCCGTCCGCCTGCCCTGACTCACGCGTGAAGGCCGCCCCGGGAGGACCGGGGCGGCCTTCACGCGCGCGTGGTGCGGAACTCAGCGCTTGACGGCGAACGTCAGGCCGTCCGCGTAGGGGATCAGGCTCAGCTCCACCCGCTCGTCGTGCAGCAGCCGCGGGTTGAAGGCGCGCAGCGCCTGCGTCTCGGAGTCCTGGACGGACTCGTCGAGCAGGGCACCGTGCCACAGCACGTTGTCGACGACGACGAGACCGCCGGGGCGCAGCAGCTCGAGTGCGAACTCGTAGTACGCCGTGTAGTTCTCCTTGTCCGCGTCGATGAAGACGAAGTCGAACGTGCCGGCGGCGTTCTCCTCCTTCAGCAGCCGCTCGAGGGAGGCCCGGGCGTCGCCTATGCGCAGGTCGACCTTGTCCGCGACGCCGGCCCGCTTGCAGTAGTCGAGCGCCATGGCGCCCCACTCCTCGTTGATGTCCAGCCCCACCACGCGGCCGTCGGCGGGCAGCGCGAGTGCCGTCGACAGCAGGCTGTAACCGGTGAACACGCCGACCTCGAGAGTCCGCCGGGCCCCGGTCGCCTTGAGCAGAGTCCGCATGAACTGACCCTGCTCCGGCGAGATCTGCATCAGGTGCAGGGGAAGCTGCGAGGTCTCCTCGCGCAGCTGTCGCAACAGGTCGGGCTCGCGCAGCGAGACATCGGCGACGTAGTCCTGGAGTGCGTCGGTCAACTCGACCTGGAGTCTCATGATTGGCCACCTCGTGTCGGTTACTCGAATCCGAGAAGGAATTACAGGCGCCCGCACGCACCGGTGTCAATCATTTCCGCTCTCCTGGATATTGCGCAGAAATGCCCTCCGTCGCCCTCGATCGATCCTTCAGCGGCCACCGGCACAATGCCCCTCAGAGAGCGCCGAATTCGAGGGCTCATTTTCTTTTCGAGGAGTGTCGATGGGCGACAGTCAACGCCGCTTTCGTGACTGCCTCGGCCGGTTCGCCACGGGCGTCACCGTGGTCACCGTCGAACACGGCGGCGGCGTGCACGGTGCCACGGTGGGCTCGTTCACCTCCGTCTCCCTCGACCCCCCGCTGGTGATGGTGTCCCTGGACCGGCGCAGCCGGATGTGCGACCTGCTCACGGGCGCGTCGTCGTTCGGCGTGAACATCCTCGCCGCACACCAGCAGGACCTGGCCCTGCACTTCGCGGGCCGGCCACTGCCCGCGGACACTCCCGTGGCCTGGGACCCCGACGCGGCGGGGCCGCGCCTGGCCGGCTGCGCCGCCCACCTCGACTGTGTGCCCTGGGCCGCGTACGACGGGGGCGACCACGTGCTGCACATCGGGCAGGTGCGCACCTTCACGACGTGGGACGCCGAGCCGCTGGTCTTCCATGGCGGTGCCTTCCGCCTCCTGGACACCGCGCCCGGCCACCACGCGTGGGCGGGCACCCTCGACGGACCGGCGGACGGCGCCTGGTCGTCGGGAACCGCGGCGCTCCACATCCCCCTGGGTCACTGACCGCCACGACCGGACAAGGACACACCATGACGCTGCAGCAGGGCGAGGCCTCCGCCTCCGCACCGGCTCCCCGCACCACCCGCCCCCTGACCGGCGACGAGTACCTGGAGAGCCTGCGCGACGACCGCGAGGTCTACATCTACGGCGAACGCGTCGAGGACGTCACCAAGCACCCGGCGTTCGCCAACCCCGCCCGGATGACGGCCCGCCTGTACGACGCGCTGCACGACCCGGCCCGCCGCGACGTGCTGACCACCCGCACCGACACCGGGAGCGACGGGTACACCCACAAGTTCTTCCGCACCCCGCGCAGCGTCCAGGACGTCGTGGAGGACCGTGAGGCGATCGCCGAGTGGGCCCGCCTCACCTACGGCTGGATGGGCCGCAGCCCGGACTACAAGGCGGCCTTCCTCGGCACCCTCGGCGCCAACTCCGACTACTACGCGCCCTTCCAGGACAACGCACGGCGCTGGTACCGCGAGTCCCAGGAGAAGGTGCTGTTCTGGAACCACGCGATCATCCACCCGCCCGTCGACCGCCACCGCCCGTCCGAAGAGGTCAAGGACGTCTTCGTGCACGTGGAGAAGGAGACCGACGCCGGGCTCGTCGTCAGCGGCGCCAAGGTCGTGGCCACCGGCTCGGCCATCACGCACTACAACTTCATCTCGCACTACGGACTGCCGCTGAAGGAGAAAGAGTTCGCGCTCGTCGCGACCATCCCGATGGGCGCGCCGGGCCTGAAGCTGATCTGCCGTCCCTCCTACGCCGCGACCGCCGCCGTCATGGGCAGCCCCTTCGACTACCCGCTCTCCTCGCGCCTGGACGAGAACGACACCATCTTCGTCCTCGACAAGGTCCTCATCCCCTGGGAGAACGTCTTCCTCTACGGCGACGTCGACCAGGTCAACGGGTTCGCCCCGAAGTCCGGCTTCATCCCGCGCCTGACCTTCCACGGCTGCATCCGCCTCGCCGTGAAGATCGACTTCATCGCCGGGCTGCTCGCCAAGGCCGTCGAGATGACCGGCACCAAGGACTTCCGCGGCATCCAGGCCCGAATCGGCGAGGTGCTCGCCTGGCGCAACATGTTCTGGGCCCTGACCGACGCCGCCGCCCGCAACCCCGAGGAGTGGAAGGACGGGTCCCTGCTGCCGCGCCTGGAGTACGGCATGGCCTACCGCTGGTTCATGACCATCGGCTACCCGCGCATCAAGGAGATCATCGAGCAGGACGTCGCCAGCGGCCTGATCTACGTCAACTCCAGCGCCGAGGACTTCAAGAACCCCGAGGTGCGTCCCTACCTCGACAAGTACGTGCGCGGCTCCAACGGCTACGACGCCGTCAGCCGCGTCAAGCTGATGAAGCTGCTGTGGGACGCGGTCGGCACCGAGTTCGGCGGCCGGCACGAGCTGTACGAACGCAACTACTCCGGCAACCACGAGTCGGTGCGCAGCGACATCTTCATGACCCAGATGGAGACCGGCCAGCTCGACGCGTACAAGGGCTTCGCCGAACAGTGCCTCCAGGAGTACGACCTCGACGGGTGGACGGTTCCCGACCTCGACTCGTTCCAGGGGCTGCGCAGCGCCAGGAAGAACTTCTGGCACTGACATGACCTCCGTTCCCCTCTCGGTGCGGCGGCGGCCGGGTCCGGCCCTCGCCGCCCTCTTCCTGGCCACCTTCGTCATGGGCAGCGCCGAGCTCGTCGTCGTCGGCCTGCTGAAGCTCGTCGCGGGGGACCTCGCCGTGTCCGTGGACACGGCGGGCACCCTGGTCACCGCGTACGCGCTGGGCATCTGTGCCGGCGGTCCGCTGCTGACGGCGCTCACCATCCGGGTCCGGCGCCGCACCCTGGTGTGGACGTCCCTGGCCGGCTACGTGGCCGGCAATCTGCTGGCCGCCCTGGCCCCGGCCTTCGGTACGCTGCTCGCGGCCCGGGCCGTCACCGGGGCACTGCAGGGCCTTTTCCTCGGTACGGCGTTCACGGTGGCGGCCGCCCTGGTGCCGCCGGAGCGGACCGGGCGCGCGATCTCCGTGGTGTTCGGCGGTATCGCCGTCTCCACGGCGCTCGGGGTCCCGCTCGGCACCCTGGCGGCCCAGCACCTGGGCTGGCGCGCGGCGTTCACGGCCATCGTGGTCCTCGGGACGGTGGCGCTGCTGGCGGCGGCGGTGTGCGTCCCGCCGGTCGACGGCTCGGGCACGGGCGGCCTGTGGGCGCAGTCCCGGCATGCGCTGGCGCCCCGGGTGCTGGCCGTGCTCGGGGTCGGATTCCTGCTGCTGGGAGGCCAGTTCGCGGCGTTCACCTACATCACGCCGTTCCTGGAGGACGTCACGGGGGTGTCCGGCACCTGGCTGACCGTCTTCCTCTTCGCCTACGGGGCCGCGACGGCTGCCGGCACCTTCGTGGGCGGGTGGGCAGCGGACCGGGACGCGGCGCGCACGCTCGTCGCGGCGAACCTCGCCCTGGTCGTGGCGTTGGCGGTCCTGCACGTCGCCGGCGCCTCCCGGGTCCTGGTGGCTCTCGCCCTCGTGCTGTGGGGGGTGGTCGGGTTCGGCCTGGTCCCCTCGCTGCAGTACCGGGTCGGGCTGCTGGCCGGCCCCGGACGCGACCTCGCCGCGACGCTGCCGGCGTCCGCGGTCAACGCGGGTATCGCGGTAGGGGCGGTGGCCGGTGGCGCGGCCGTCTCGCACGGCGGTGCGACGGACGCGGTGCTCACCGGGCTGCTGGTGTGCGCGGCGGCGCTGCCCGCGACCTGGGCATCGGGACGGTTGCGCCCGGCGGTGGCCGGGCAGCAGGCGGCCGCCGCCGGGGCGGAGTCCCGCTCCCCGGGCTGAGCTCAGCCGCGGCCGGCGGTGCCGGGGGCGGGTTCGGTCAGCACGGGCAGACCGGAGTGCCGGCCCGGCCGGTGGCGGAGAGGGGCCGGGCCGCCCGCGGGGGTCCCGTGCAGTGCGGCCGGGTGGCTCGTGGAGGTGCGCGGCCGCCGGCACCGCGACCGCCGGCACGGCGACCGTCGTGCCGGGCGCTGTCCCTGGACGCGGCCGCGCGTGAGCCCGGGCCGGCCCGGGCCGACGGCCGCCTTCCCAGCGGGTTCCGTCAGCCTTGCGGCGCCGGGCACGGGTACTCCGGTCCGGTGTGCACCGATGTCCGGCGGTCGCGCCTCGGCCCGGGTCACCTGCTCGGGACGGCCGACGCGGGCACCGTGCGCCGTACCCGCACCGCCGCCGTCGGCACGGCCCGCCGAACCCGCACGGCGAGCGCGGAACGCCGTATGCGCAGGGGCAGTTCACGGCCGAGCTGCGGCGGCTCCGCCTCGCGCACGGCCGCGGCGACGGCGGCGGCGAAGTCGTCGTCCGCAGGCAGGAGGCGGGCCTGCCGGAACATGGTGTGGAGCCGGCTGAGCAGACCCGGCACCTCGTCTCCCGTCAGCACCCCGCACACGCCCTTGTCCGTCGCCGCGACCAGCACCGGCCCCAGCGACGAGCCCGCCACCGAGTACCGGATGTCCGTGCCGTCGCCGCCCGCCCGGTACGCCTTCGGGGTCATGCCCAGGATCTCCGGCGCCGCCGCGTAGAAGTGACCGCCGGAGTTGAACCCAGAGCTGTACATGGCGTCGGCGATCGTCCCGGACAGCGGCAGGGCCTCGCGCACCCGGCGGGCACGCGCCGCCGCCAGATAGGCGTGCGGCGTGATGCCGGTGAACGACTTGAACAGGCGGTGGAAGTGGAAGCGGCTGTAGCCGACCTTGCGGGCCAGCTCGTCCAGACTCGGCGGCAGCGGCGCCTCGTCGATGATCCGGCAGGCGAGGGCCACCGCCTCGGCCGCCGCGGCGTGCCGGTCGGAGTCGTCGGGGCAGCAGCGACGGCACGGGCGGTAGCCCTCGGCCCGGGCGGCCTCAGGGGTCGGGAAGAAGCGGACGTTCTCCCGCAGGGCCAGCTTCACCGTGCACGACGGGCGGCTGTACACGCCGGTCGTGGTGACCACGTAGCAGAAGTGGCCGTCCGCGCGGGCGTCCCGGTCCCGCACGGCCTGCCAGCGTGCCTCGTCACAGGTGTACAGCGTTGCGGCGGTCGTCGTCACGGTCATGCTCCGTGCCTTCCATTTCCTCTGGGAGGTCGTTTCTCATGGCTCTCGCGGCGGATGGCTCCGCAGGCGGAGGGGATGCGTCCGGGGGGCGGTGCGGTGCGGGGCGGGGCGGTGCGGGTAGGGGCGGAGGCCGGCGCCCGGCGGGTGGTCACGATGCGCCGTCGCGACGGATCGCCACCGGACCGCCGCCACCGGACCGCCGCGATCGGACCACCGTGAGCGGATCCGGCCGCAGCCGGCCCACGGACATGGGGTCGCCGGACAGGGAGTCGCCGGCCCGGCAGCCCCTCCCGGGCCCCGACTCCGCCGACGCACGGAACCCCGCCGTCGCGGGGGTGCCGCCCGCGCGGGTCCCGCCGTGTTCGCGCGCTCAGGACGAAGGGTGCCCGCCACCGCGTCGCCAGCCCGGGCACTGAGCCGTCCGAGCGGGCCTTCGCCGTCCCGGCCGCAGTTCTCGGCCGCGGGCGGCTCACCAGCTGATGCAGCGGCACGCCCCTGGCGGGTGCGTCCGGTGCCGGCGCAGGACGCCACGGTCCCGCACGGCCTTGCCGTTGGCGGTGCGGGGCAGCTCCCGCAGCAGGTGGTAGCGGTCCGGCGCCGGCGCCCCGCCGAGGAACCGGCGGCACCAGGAACGCAGGTCCTCGCCGTCCAGTTCCGCACTGCTCGCCACATGCGCCTCGATCGGGCCGACCCCGAGGACCACCGCGTCCGTGATGTGCCGGTGGGCCCGCAGAACCGACTCGATGCGCAGCAGGTCGACCGAGGCGTCGCCGACACCCTGGACCCGCCCGCGCAGACGCAGAGCACCGGTCCGGGGATCACACGTGACCAGGTCACGGGTGGACATCCAGCCGCCCGTCCAGGGCGTGTCGTCGTACAGATACGGGGACTCGGGGACGTGCACCTCCAGCACCCCGCCGACCACCCGGGTACGGGCGCCGGGCACCGGAACGCCGACGACGGCCGGGCCGAAGCGGCCGGTGAGGTCGGCGGCGACGAGGCCCGTCTCGGTCGTGCCGTAGGCCTGGCCGACGCGCACCCCGTGGCGGCCGTGGAACATCGCGGGGATCTCGGGCGGCAGGGCGTCGCCGCTCGACACGGCCAGCCGGAGGTGCGGCAGCTCTCCGGGCTCGGCCCGGGCCAGCGGGCGGAAGTGGTGCGGATTGCCCAGCACCACGTGCGCGTCGGCAGCCGCCCGCACGGTCGCCGCCGCCGTGCGGGCCACCGGCAGCACCACGGTGGCGCCCACCGCGAGGGAGTGGAGCACCCCACCGATCAGCCCGAACGAGTGCGTGAGCGGCTCCAGCACGGCCACCCGCTCACCGTGGCGCGGCACGCCGTCCACGGCGGCGACCCGGTCCAGTTCCGCCAGGAGCGACCGCGGACTCCTGCCGACCGCCTTGGGACGCCCGGTGGTTCCGGAAGAGAACTGCACGAGGCAGTGCCCGCCGGCCCCCGGACGGCCGCCGGAGTGGCGGCGCACCAGCACCTCGCACTCGTCGACGAAGGCGTCGGGCCGGCCGCGGCCCTCGCCGAGCGACACCGAGAACTGCGTCGGCTGCGCCCCGGGCGGGACATCCCGTGCCCACCGGCCGGGCGGTGTCTCCCTCAGCACCACCTGGGCGCCGAGCGACCACAGCGCGAACAGCGTCCACGGGTAAGTGAAACTCGCGTTGGCGTACAGGGCGACCGTGCTGTGCGCGCGGATGCCGTGCTGCTCCAGCACATCGGCCAGCCACGCCGTCTCGCGGCGCATCCTGCCGAACGTGACCTCGCGCTCCGCGGCACGTGCCCACACCATGTCGTCGGCGTGGCGGCCGAGTAGTTCGGCACCCCACCAGGACCGTTGCGTCATCGCCTCCACCGGACTCCTCGCCGCGGCGCCGGGGCCGCGACGAGAGCGGCCCCGAACGCCTGTCGCCTACTTCTCGACGCAGAACTCGCCGACCGGCCAGCCCACGTGGCGCTTGTCGGTGGCCACATGACCCAGCAACTGGTCGCCCTTCTTCAGCTCCGTCACGTTCAGCACCGCCGCGCCGGGGCCGAGCACCCGCACGTGCCAGTCGTCCTGCACGATCAGGCTGACCTCCACGCCCTCCGGCGACACGGCCTTGATGCCGAGCAGCGGGCGGGACTCCAGCTTGATGCGGCCCACCACGATGCGGCGGGTGCGGCCGTCGGCGCCGACGGCGAGCACCGGACTGCCGGCCTTGAGCTCGCTCAGGTAGTTGGTGCGGTTGTCCGCCCCGAACACGTAGCTGTGCAGCGCGCCCGCGTTGATGCGGAACGGCCGGGTCGGCATGTACGGCAGCGGGTGCGTCTCGCTCACGCACAGCACGAAGCCGTGCGCGTAGGAGCCGACCAGCATGCCCTCGTCCTTCTCGAAGTGCGTGCACGTGTCGATGCAGACCCGGTCACCGAGGCCGAGGTGCTCGATCGACTCCACGGTGAGCGTCTGAAGCTGCAGGTCCGGGGTCTTCACCCGCAACATCTCCACCAGCGCGAAGACGTCGTTGGCGGAGCGCGGGGCCACCAGGACGCCCTCGGAGCCCTTCTCCAGGACGTCGACGATGATCTGCGCCTCCTCGATGTCGGAAGCCTGGCAGATCAGCTGTCCCGGCGAGGCGTCCGCGGCGGCGATCACGATCTCCAGCGGGATCTTCGTCGGGTCCTTGAACTCCACCACTGTGAAGGGGAGTTCCCGTGCGGCCTCACAGGCGAGCTTCAGGGTGGGGTCGTCGACGACGTTGACCCAGGCGGCGGTGTCCTTCTCACCGGCGCGGTGCAGGCTCTCCAGCGCGCCGAGGCTGTCGACGTCGACGACCTCGCGCAGCACGATCAGGTCCTCCGGGGCCTCCTCGCCGAGGCGCGCGCCCGGCGCGAGGACGCGCTTGACGGTGTTCGGCAGCAGGGCGAGGCGCTCCGGGTCGCTGTCGACGATGCCGTCGACCCGGGCGTGGATCGCGGCGTCGACGACCGCCTCGCGGTGTTCGGCGGGCACGGTCCGGAGGTCGATCCAGGCAAACTTCACAACACACCTGCCATCTCGGTCTGCGGCGCGGGCTCGGACGTGAGCTCGCGGCGGTGAATGATTGAGGCCAGTTCCCGGACCGCCTTCTCGGGCGACGGGCTGGTGAACACCCGGCGTCCGACAGCGAGTCCGGCACAACCCAGGTCCATGGCGGTGACCGCGAACTCGTACAGGTTGCGTTCGGTGGAGCCGCCGCCCGCCACCACCACCGGCAGCGGCGAGGAGGCGATCACCTCTTCCATGCGCTCCGGCGGGGCGACGAGCACCGTCTTGACGATGTCGACGCCCAGATCCGCGGCGATGTTGACCACATGGGCGACGAGCGTCGGGTCGGTCGGATCGGTCACACGGGGACCCCGCGGATAGATCATGGCCATGAGCGGCATGCCGAAGCGGTCGCAGGCCGCGGCCACGGCGCCGAGGTCGGCGAGTTGTTCCGCCTCGGTGTCGGAGCCGATGTTCACGTGCACGCTGACCGCGTCCGCGCCCAGCCGGACCGCCTCTTCCACGTCACCGACCAGCACCTTGGCGTTGACGTCGGGTCCGTGCGCGGTGCTCGCGCTCAGATGCACCACCAGGGAGCATCGCGTGAGCAGCGCCGGCGCGATCATGCGGGCCCTGCCCTTGTGGACGACGACACCGTCGGCGCCGCCGTCCGCGATGGAGCGGACCAGGTCGCCGAATGCGGCGGCGGTGGCCACGGGCCCGTCGGACACGGAGTGGTCCAGCGGCACAAACAGGAACCGGCCGTCTCCCGGCCGGGACAATCGTGCCAGGCGCACCGACTTACCGGTGAGCGGCATGCTCGACATGACACCCCTCCTCGTTCCTGGTCACAGGGTTCGGGTGGGATTCCGCTGCGGGTCCCGGGCTGAACTGTCGCAGTGGCCTCTGAAGAATCGAGCCAGGTGTCCCGCGCCGAGCACGCCGCAAGATGCGGAGTGCGGCGACCGCCGCAGGATGCCTAGCGTCGGCGGCATCCGCGTGTGATCCGCACGCGACAGCGGGAGGGGAGGCCCCATGACGCACGGCAGGCGACAGGTGAGCAGACGGGGGGTGCTCGCGGCGAGCGCCGGGATCGGCGGCGGCGTGCTGCTGCCCGCCGGGCAGGCGGTGGCCCAGCCGCAGGAGCTGGTGACCGTCACCCCGGGCGACGCGCGCTACCCGGACCTCGTCCGGGGCTGGAACCAGCGCTACATCGGCCGGCCCGAGGCGGTCCACGTTCCGCGCTCGACCGCCCAGGTCGCCACCGCCGTGCGGCAGGCGGTCCGGGCCGGCAAGCGGCTCACGGTGCGCAGCGGCGGACACTGCTGGGAGGACTTCGTCTTCAGTCCCGACGTCCAAGTGGTCATCGACATGTCGGCGATGCGGGACGTGGACTTCGACCCGTCCATGAACGCCTTCATGGTGCAGCCGGGCGCCCAGCTCCTCGACGTCTACGAGCGCCTGTACCGCACCTGGGGAGTCATCGTGCCGGCCGGCATGTGCTTCCAGGTCGGGGCGGGCGGCCACGTCAGCGGCGGCGGCTGGGGACTGCTGTGCCGCCGGCTCGGCCTGGTGGTGGACCACCTGTACGCGGTCGAGGTCGTCGTGGTGAACGCTGACGGCACGGTGCGCACCGTGGTCGCCACCCGCGAGGACGACGACCCGAACCGGGACCTGTGGTGGGCGCACACCGGCGGGGGCGGTGGCAACTTCGGCGTCGTGACCCGCTACTGGTTCCGCACCCCCGGCGCGAGCGGCACGGACCCGGCCCGGCTGCTGCCGGCCCCTCCGCCGGAGGTCCTGGTCAGCGCCGTCTCCTGGAAATGGGCCGACCTGGACGAGCGGTCCTTCACGCGGCTGGTCCGCAACTACGCCGACTGGCACGTGCGGCACGCCGCCCCGGGCGACCCGGCGACCGCCGTGTGCAGCCTGCTCTCCCTCAACCACGTCTCCAACGGAGCCGTCGGCCTGATCACGCACGTCGACGCGAGCGTGCCCGGCGCGGCCCGGCTGCACGACGAGTTCCTCGCGGCGGTCACCGACGGCGTCACCGTCGCGCACGGTCCGGTCACCACGCGGATGGGTGAGCTGGCCGCGCTGCCGGACCTGGCCGCCCCGCGCCGCCTTCCCTGGCTGCAGGCGGCCCGCTACCTCGGCACGGCCAACCCCACCACCAACGACCCGACCCAGAAGAGCGACTTCAAGTCGGCGTACATGAAGGCCGGTTTCCCGCAGCGCCAACTGGCCGCGCTTTACCGTCACCTGACCCGCACGGACATCGGCAACCCGACCGGCTCGGTCATGCTCAGCTCCTTCGCCGGCCAGGTCTCGGCCGTCGCCCAGGACGCCACGGCGAGCGCCCACCGGGACGCCGCGTACAAGCTGGCCTGGATGATCTGGTGGGACGACCCGGCCGACGAGAAGGACTGCGTACGCTGGCTGCGCGAGTTCTACGCCGACATGTACGCCGACACCGGCGGCGTCCCGGTCCCCGGCGCGGTCACCGACGGCTGCTACGTCAACTACCCCGACGCCGACCTCGGCTCGCCGGAGTTCAACCGTTCGGGCACGCCCTGGCACGACCTGTACTACAAGGGCAACTACCGGCGCCTCCAGCGCATCAAGCAGGCGTACGACCCCGGCAACGTCTTCCGGCACCGGCAGTCCGTGCGGCTGCCGGGCAGCTGAGCCGGCACCGTCGTGCAACCCGTCGGCGCGGGCCGGTGTTCCTCCTGACGTACAGCATCCGAACGAACGCCCAGAGTGCCGTCAACCACCGCAGGAGCCCCCATGCCGAACAGCCCAGCCGTGGACACTCAGGTCGCCGTCGTCGGCGGCGGGCCCGTCGGCATGCTGCTCGCCCGGGAACTGGCCCTGCTGGGCGTGCGCGTCACCGTCCTGGAGAAGCTGCCCGCGCCGACCGGTGAGTCGAAGGCGGGGACACTGCATGCCCGCACCGCGCAGACCCTGCACCGGCGCGGACTCCTCGAGGCCGTGCAGCCCGGCCCGCCTGCCCCGCCGGTGGGCCGGGGCCCCGTGCCGTTCCACTTCTCGGGCATGTTCGACCTCGACCTGAGCCGGGTCGTCACCGAGGGCCCCGTCATGGTGGGCAGCCCGCAGGCATGGGCCCAGGAGGTGTTCGCGGCCGAAGCCGAACGGCTCGGCGCGCGCATCCGGCGCGACCGCGAACTCGTCGGCCTCGACGAGGAAGCGGACGCGATGCGCCTGACCGTACGCGATTCCCGAGGCGTCACGGACACACTGCGTGCCTCCTGGGTGGTCGGCGCCGACGGCGCCCGCAGCGCCGTGCGCAGACTGACCGGCATCCCGTTCACCGGCACGCCCGCCCGCGTCGGCGCCCTGATCGGCGAGGTCCGCCTGCTGGACCCGGCGCAGGTACCGCAGGGCTGGCAGCGCAACCCGCGGGGCTGGACCCTCGTGTGGCTCAACCTGTTCGGACGCAGCCGGGTCTGCACCTACGACTTCCGCGGCCCGCACCCGGACCGGCAGGCGCCCGTGACCCTGGACGAGTTCCGGGCGGAGGTGGAGCGGATCGCGGGCCACCCGGTACCGATGGACTCACCGAGCTGGCTCACCCGGTTCAGCGACGCCGCCCTGCAGGCCGAGCACTACCGCGTCGGCCGGGTCCTGCTGGCCGGCGACGCCGCGCACGTCCACTTCCCGGCCGGCGGCCAGGGCGTCAACCTCGGCCTTCAGGACGCCGTCAACCTGGGCTGGAAACTCGCCGCCGAGGTGCACGGCTGGGCGCCGGCCGGACTGCTCGACACGTACGAGACCGAGCGGGCGCCCATCGCCGAGGCGGTCCTGGAGAACGTGCGCGCCCAGGTGGCTCTGATGGACCCCGACCCCCGCATGGACTCGCTGCGCACCCTGTTCGCCCGGATGATGCACTTCGACGACGTCAACCAGTACCTCGGCGGCATGATCAGCGGAGTCGACGTCCACTACGACACCGGTCGCGCGGGCGACCCGCTGGCCGGCCGCTTCGCCCCCGACGTGCTGCTGAAGACCGGCGACTCGGTCACCGGCCTTTCCGAACTCCTGCACAGCGCACGGCCGTTGTTGCTGCTGCTGGCCGACTCGGAAGACCTGCTCAAAGCCGTCGAGCCGTGGCGCTTCCGGGTGAACGTGGTGACGGCGACCGCGACCGAGCAGATGGGCACGGACGCCCTGCTGGTGCGGCCCGACGGATACATCGCCTGGTCGGCCCGCGGCGACGCCGGGGACGCGGACACCCTGACCGGGGCGCTGGGGTGCTGGTTCGGGGATCCCGAGTAGGCAGCGCGGCCCGTACGGCGCCGTTGCGGCCGCCGTACGGGCCCCGCCACCCGGCGGGGCGCTCGTTCAGTAGCGGTAGTGGTCCGCCTTGTAGGGGCCGTCGACGTCGACGCCGATGTACGCGGCCTGTTCCGGGCGCAGCGTGGTGAGCTTGACGCCGAGGGCGTCGAGGTGGAGGCGGGCGACCTTCTCGTCGAGGTGCTTGGGCAGCACGTAGACGCCGGTCGGGTACTCGGACTGCTTGGTGAA